>NZ_CP041406.1:676353-1352706 GCF_014905135.1 Sulfurimonas paralvinellae
CGGGATGCGTGATGATAGATTTTGAGTCTCCAATGTTGACAACCAAAGAGTAGAGTTTCGTTGCATTGACGATTTTTTCTGCTTCTTCAAGACTTGCTACTTCAAAACTGAGCAGTCCGCTACAAAGTCCGTCAGTAAAGTATTTTTGAGCATTTTTAAAATTTGCATTGCTTTGCAGACCTGGATAGTTGACTTTCTTGACTTTCGGATGGGATTCTAAAAACTCTGCTAGCATCAGTGCATTGCGTGAGTGCTCTTTCATACGAAGAGCTAAATGTTCCATACCCTGAATAAAGAGCCAGGAGTTAAATGGAGAAACGACAGCACCAAGGTCACGCAGGAGTGAAAGGCGTGCACGTAAAGTAAATGCAGGCAGTCCTGTTTGTGTATATACCAGACCATGATATGACGCATCTGGTTCATTAAAATGAGCGTAGAGAGGATTGTCTTTGAGCTTATCATTTAAACCTTTACGCTCAACTAAAATACCGCCGATGGCAAGACCCTGTCCTGTTGTGTATTTTGAAGCACTGTGTACAGTAATGTCCGCTCCCCATTCAAAAGGACGGCAGAGTACAGGTGTTGCAACTGTGTTATCAACAACTGTCAAAATATTGTGTGCATTGGCTATTTCTGTCAAGGCTTCAATATCTGCAACGTCAATGCTTGGATTTGTTAAAGATTCGAAAAAGATCACTTTTGTCTTTTCATCGATGAGCTGTTCAAGTTCAAGAGGGTTGTGCACATCGAAAAATCTTGCTTCAATGCCAAAACGTTTGAGTGTATGGGCAACTTGCGTGAGGCTACCGCCGTAGAGTTGTTTTGCACAGACAATGTTGTCACCGACTTCAGCTGCATTTGCAAAAGCGTAAAAGATGGCACTCATGCCTGATGATGTGGCAAGTGCGGCTTCGCCTCCTTCGAGTGTGGCAAATCTTTTTTCAAAGACATCAGTGGTCGGATTGTTCAGACGTGTGTAGATGTTGCCAAGCTCTTTGAGAGCAAATAGATTTGCCGCGTGTTCTACATCACGGAATTCGTAGGCTGTTGTCTGGTATATAGGTACGGCCATTGTTCCTTGAGAATCTTTTTCATAACCTGCATGAAGAGCGAGTGTTTGTAAATCCATAACTATTATTCCTTTATTGTTGGGTTTGTATCTTGAAGTGTTTCATCTTGGAGCTTCTGCAGAAATTCCAATATGTTTTTTTGATATGAAAGAGTATCTTCATCTTCACTGAGATCTAAAAAACTTTTCAGTGTTTCAATATCGATTTTTTTTGCATATCTCGGTACTATTTTTAACTCTTTTTGAATAGTGTTTATAAGCAGATCGAGATCAAGGCCATTGTGCTTTTTAACTTTATCGACAAGCTCTTTTGTCGTGAGTAACAATAGATTTGCCCGGTCTATGTCTTTTTCATAAATCTTGGATGCCAACTCTTTGACTAAAATGAAATTTTCGACTTTTGGTTTTTCATTTGCCGCAATAATGAGTGCAAAGATTTTAGCACGGAACTCTAAAGAACCGTGATGATGAACAAAGATTTCACGAAACGCACTAAAAAAATGGTGTTTGATCCTAAAAGAGAGCCTCATTTATATTCCTTATGCGTTATTATAATAGACTTCTTTTAAAAAGTGGTATAATTTCGAAAATATAATTGAGGAATTTTTATGGGTAGAGCCTTTGAATATAGAAAAGCATCAAAACTAAAACGATGGGGAGCGATGTCCAAGCTGTTCCCTAAACTTGGAAAAGTTATCACAATGGCGGCAAAAGAGGGCGGGATGGATCCTGACCTTAATCCAAAACTTCGAACGGCGATTTTAAATGCAAAAGCTGAGAATATGCCTAAGGACAATATCGATGCAGCGATAAAACGTGCTGCAGCAAAAGACAGTGCTGATATGAAAGAGGTGAACTTTGAAGGTAAAGCACCGCATGGTGTTCTTCTTTTCATCGAATGTGCAACAGATAACAATACACGTACCGTTGCCAATGTAAAGAGTATCTTAAACAAGAACGGCGGTGAGATGCTTACGAACGGTTCATTGGAATTTATGTTCTCACGCAAAGCAATCTTTGAATTTAATCTAAAAGATGATATGGATCTTGAAGAACTTGAACTTGAACTTATTGATGCCGGACTTGAAGAGATAGAAGAGGAAGAAGGTGTTGTCCTTGCAACAGCTGACTATACATCTTTTGGTACTATGACAGAAGCACTTGAAAATCTTGGTGTCGAGATCACAAAAGCGACATTGGAAAGAATTGCAAACACGCCGATAGAAATCAGTGAAGCAGACCATGCCGATGTCGATAAAATATTAGAACGTTTGGATGACGATGAGGATGTGCAAAAAGTCTATACAAACTTAGCATAAGCAGCAATGCTGACTTTAAAAGAGCATTTCACGACAACGCTCGAGGTGAAGCAATCAAAATTCATTGCTCACCTTATTCCATTTAACTTTTATGAAACTACGTTAAAAGCACTTAAACTCGAACATCCAAAAGCAAGACATTTTGTGACAGCCTACAGATACCTCAATGAATACAATCAGATAGTTGAACATTCAAGTGATGATGGTGAGCCGAAAGGAACATCAGGAAAGCCTTCTCTTATGGTATTGCAAGGCAAAGACTTGATAAATGTCGCCGTTGTAATCGTGCGCTATTTTGGAGGCACAAAACTGGGCACCGGTGGATTGGTCAGAGCTTACAGCGATGCCGTCAATCTTGCCATAGAGAGTGCAGAATTTGTAGAATATAAACAAGAGATAGTAAAAACGATAGAACTACCTTACAGTGATGTGCGTTTTATTGATTATGAATGTGAGGTATTTGAGATTACGGTAGAAGAAAAGTTGTTTGATACAAACGTTATATACAAAATAAAAGCATCGCAGGAAAATATGGATAATTTCTTAAAAAAAGTAAAACGAACAGTAAAAATTTTATGAGTTTAGATTAAAAAGGGGACTGGAATGTGAAGATTTTTAGCCAAGGTCAAGGCAGAATTTTGAGCTTACATAAAGTAAGCAACTAAATTCTAACGCCGGGATCGGCTAAAAAGACCACATTTACTGGCGGCCTTGGACGGCATTACCCATATCCCACATAGGCAAGAATATACCAAGTGCAAGCAGAATAACCATAGAAGCGATAATAAGAAGCATAATAGGCTCAATTGCTTCACTAAGACCATCAATAATAGCATCGAAGCGCATTTTATAGTACTCTGCAACTTTTTGAATCATAGTGTCAAGTGTACCACTGTCCTCTCCGGCACGCACCATTTGAAGAATCATATTCTCAAACAGCCCTGTCTCCTCAAGTCCTTTATTGAGTGCTCCACCTTTCTCAACTGTTAAAATAACAGACTGCAGTTTTCTTTTTAACGGCAGGTTGTCTATCATATCAATAGCCGTATCAAGAGCTTCTGCAATAGGAATACCGGCACGAATCAGCTCGGAAAAAACCAGAGTAAAACGACTGAGCGTCGAGAATTTGATAATGTTTTTGATCAAATACGTTCTTAGCAACAACTGATGCCATTTGTATCTGATATCTTCATAATTTGTAATCATATAGTTAAAGACAAAATAAAAAATGGCAATTCCGGCTAACAGATAAGGTCCGAAGTTATTAAAGAGATATTCAAGTTTTAGAAGGATGATTGTCGGTAATGGCAGTTGGGCATGAAGTTCTTCAAAAATTGCTTTAAACTGCGGAACAACATAAGAGATAAGGATTGTAAAAGCAATAGCCATAGCAATCATAACATTTCTCGGATAAGCCATGGCTTTTTTAAATTTAATGACATTGGCACGAATCTCTTCAAGCATATCTGCCAGAGAGTAGAGTGCTTCATCAAGATTACCTGTTTTTTCTCCAAGTTGGATCATGGCAATAACAAGGTTTCCAACCTCAAAGCGAAAGTTTTCCATTGCTGAAGAAAGTGAATGACCGGAGTTGATATCATCGGCCACTTTGGAAAAAACAGTTTCTAAAGCTTCATCTGTTGTGGCATTTGCAATCTCACTCAGTGAATCATGAATGGATATACCGGCATTTGTCATAACAGCAAGTTGTCTGATCGCGGCAATAAGTGCATCAGGCTTTATCTTTCTTTTTTTGATGTTTTTTAAAAGATCGTTTTTTATTCTCTTAAATTTGTCTTCCAGTGGTTCAGCAGCTTCTTCCACTTTAATGATAATACCGGATAGCTTTAGCTTAGCGTAACTATTGGCTTCTTTCTTGTCTTCAGCATATAAGCCGATCTTTTCTTTTTTACCTTTGGTTAATACCGTTACTAGAAAATACTTCATCCTTTTGCCACCTTTAATACTTCTTCAATACTTGTAATACCGTCAATAGCCTTTTGGAGACCATTTTGAAAGATTGGGATAAATCCTTCTTCTTTCGCTTTTTCAAGTAATGCTTCTTTTGATGCGCCTTTGGCAATGAGCGTCGAGAGGTCTTCTGAAATATTTAAAACTTCACAAATCATCTCTCGTCCCATATAGCCGGTTCCACCGCACTCTTTACAGCCTTTGCCTTTATAAAAAGTTGTTCCTTCGGGAACTACTCCTTCTATCTCTTCTAATACCGAGGCAGAGAGTTCATCTTCAGCTTTACAGTGTACACATATTTTCCGTACAAGTCTTTGTGCCTGAATGGCGACAAGAGCTCCACTGATGAGATAGTGTTCTATTCCCATATCAGCCATACGTGGAATAGCTGATATGGAATCATTCGTATGCAGGGTTGATATAACCAAGTGACCAGTCAAAGCTGCTTTAATGGCAATCTCCAAAGTTTCCTGATCGCGAATTTCACCGATCATAATTTTATCGGGATCCTGACGCAGAATGGAGCGAAGTGCATCGGCAAAAGAGAGACCGACCTTTGCATTAACCTGTACCTGTTGAATCAGGTTCATTCTATACTCAACCGGATCTTCAACCGTAATGACTTTGTCCTCTACATTTCTCAACTCATTCAGTGCACCATAGAGTGTTGTTGTTTTACCGGAACCTGTAGGACCAGTGACAAGGATAATACCGTATGGTGCGGCAAGCCCTTTTAAGAATTTATGATAACTGACACTGTCCATACCTGCATCTTCAAGTTTAACAAGTGCTTTTTGTTTATCAAGCACACGCATAACAATAGATTCACCGTATAAAATCGGTAAAGTAGAGATACGAAAATCATATTCACGGGCACCGACAGCTGTAGAAAAACGCCCATCTTGCGGTTTTCTTTTTTCAGCAATGTCCAGATTTGACAAAAGTTTCAGTCTTGATGCCAAAGGTGGATAAATATCCTTTTCAAAGATAAACATCTCTGTCAGTTTCCCATCCACACGACCACGGACAACACAGTTCTTCTCTGTCGGCTCAATATGTATATCGCTAGAGCGACCGTTGATACAGGTCTTTAAGACTACGTCAATGAGAAGGAGAATTGATGAAGCTTCTTGTTGCTCTTCAAGTGTTGAAATTGAATTTAACTCTTCACGAATTTTACGTACTAAATCTTTTACGCTGTCTTTTAAGCTGATCTTATAAAGATAATTCTCTATCTGTTTTTTTGTTGCCAGTGCAATTTTGAGTATTTTTCTTGGAAAAAGTCTTTGTATGGCTTCCTGGGCATCGATATCTAGCGGGTCATTAAAAGCAACAGTGACACTCATATCATCCTGAGAGATTGGAATGGCATTATGTTTTTGAAACTGTGCAAAAGGAACATTTGCTGTAAGGTTGTAGTCCATGTCAATCGAATCAAGGTCGACGAACATTAGATCAAGTTCTTCTGCCAATTTTTGCAGTACTGCACTCTCTGGTATATAGTCATAATCATCAATAATAGAAAGATTATATACACCTTCACGTATCTGTTTGACAATATAGCGTATAAGCCTGTCCATTGTCATAAATCCAGAGAGTGTAATATCTCGCAAAATAAGATTCTCACTGATGCCTTTTGCAAGGAGCCTGTCTACTTGGCCTTTCATGATTGAACCGTTGGCAAGTAAGTCTGTTGTTATTCTATCCACGTCTTTTCCTTACCAATAGATGTGTCGTTTTATAAGCATTGTATCATAAAACTCCTCAATCACCATTTTAGTGATCTTATAATCTTTTGCAAGATAGAGTTTATATGTCAATTTTTTATCTTTTGGATCTTCAAAAAGGTAAAATGTCCGCTTTTCATGCTTGCCCAGTTTTGTATAAAGATCAAAAACTTTTGAAAGGATATAGCTGGTTGTCGGCAGTTTGAGTTCTGAAAGTTCATAGCCATCAAGTAAAGAGTGATATAAAAGTTTCTTTTGCATTAAAATTACAGAAAAATATGCAGAATTTGCACGTGCTTCTTGAGAAAATTTCAACATTGCTGTTGGAATGGCAAGTCTGTCAATATAGTCTGAATTAAGACAAGCAAAAGCATAGAGTGAAACAAACTCTTCATCACTTTTATATCTGTTAAAATTATCAAATCCCAAACTGCAGACTTTATCATATTTTTTATTTTGATAAAGACCGAACATCTCTTGTTTGACATCGGCATACAAGTTTACAATTAAAAATATTAGTATTAAAAATCTCATCTGAATTTCCCGGATTCTATGTCGTTAAGTAATATTTTTGCATTACCTGAATGCGAATAATTTATATACTCACGCAATGTTTTTACAGCCATGTCTCTTTTTCCTAATTTTGCAAGTGATTTTGCAAAAATAAGCCAGCTCTCCTCAATGTCATTATTGATACCATTGGTAATAAGTGCATAATTATATGCTTGTTCATAGTTACCTATTTCATAATATTTTTTTGCTACAAAAAGACTTAACGCCGGATTGTTATTCTTTTTGAATCGTGTTATTATCTCTTTAATGTCATTTTGTGATTCACGTCTTTTTATAGTAAGAAGCTGTTTTTTTGCAGGTTCTTGTTGAACGGGCTGTTGTATGTTTCTTGTTTTTTTATTGCCTTCAAGATTCATATACTCTTCTTCAACAGTACTTTGTTGTTTCGCAATTTTATTTCTTTTTATTTTTTCTTTTTTGACAGTTTTTGTTTCATTGAGAGTCTTGTAATAAGGTTGTTGCTCTTCACTCTGAATGTGTTTCATAAAATGCATTGAAGGTTCAAGGATAAGCTTCTGTTCTTTATCTGTGTTAATTGTTTTAGCTTTGGCAATTGTCTCAAGTTTTATATTGGTTTGGTTTGTATTTTGCTGAGTGATATTAGTCTCTTGTATAGAATTTTTGCTGTCTATAGTAGGTGTCGCCAGTGTTACAGGCTTTTTAAGAGTTTTGTCCAAAGTAACTTGTTTATGTTCTTTTTTTTGTGGTGTAGAAGTTGTTATTATAGCTGTAACAAGAATAATCACTATAAGACTTACAGCAATAACTGTATGTGGAATATAGGATTTAATCTTATAATGCAGCCAACGTTTTTCCAACTCTCGTATATTAAGCATCTATTAATCCCGTATGTATAGCTGCCATCTCTATAAGCTTAGCTGATATTTGATTTGTATTGATAGCATATATCTGATTGTTTTTTTCATAAGCTGTATAAATTTCAAAAAGTCCATAGAGTAATTTATTTGTATCTCTATAATTACCGTGGGTAAATTTATATATTTTATTAACTACCTTTGAATTAAACATACTTGCAGTATCAAAACAGTTTGCTTTCATCAGTTTTTTTTGAATATAAATTTTCAGTTCTGCATTTGAAGAGTTCTCAAGTTCAATCGTCTCCCAAATTCTTGTCTGAAAGTGCTCTTTTGCTATAAGGTCTTCTTTTTCTGTTTTATGCAGTGCTATAACGAACTTGATAGTTCTAGTATCAGAAAGGAGTCTAATCTTCTCCATCAGCTCTTCGGAGTAGAGTTGCGCTTCATCGAGTAAAACTACAGGCACCTGATCAAAGTTTTTTTCTTTCACGATTTTCATAAACTGGGTAAAGTTTAATTCACCGCCAAATTTTGTTTCAAAAATATCTTGGGCAAGTCGTTTATAAAATTCACTCTCGTCCAAAATAGGCGTTTCATAAAGAAAGACATTTTGCGTGGATTCGAGATCCAAAGAGAGCTTTGTAAGGAACATACTTTTCCCAGTCCCCGGTTTTCCATAAAGAAGTATCATTTTTAAAGGCTTCTTTATAGAATCTTTCAATGATTGATAAATGGTAGAAACACGGTCTAGTTGAACATAATCTTTAGGATTGACAGTATCTAAGAAAACATTTTTAGAATTTACAAAGATACTGTCCATATACTATTTCCCTATTTGTCATCAGCTGATGTGTTTTCATCTGCATTTTGTGTTTTTTTTACACCTTTGGAAGCAGATTCGAGTTCAAGCAGATCATTACTTAAGCCTTCATATCCTAAGTCAGATAGAGAAACACTGTTCTTAGACTTGTGAATGATATGTGGTTCTATGATGATGACTAACTCTTGTGTTGATTTTACTTTTTCTTCATATTTGAAGAGATAGCTAAGAATCGGAATATCACCTAAAATAGGAACTTTATTGGATTTATTTGTATTTTTTGTATTGATGAGCCCACCGAGAATAATTCTGTTTCCATCTTTAACTGTTACAACAGATGAAAGCTGACGACGTGTAAGGTCAGGCGGCATATCTCGACCTGAGTTATCTGTCCCTGCCAAGTTTGTCGTAGTCTCTGAGAGAGATGGATTGATTTTAAGTGTAATCGTTTTATCATCAGAAATTTCCGGTGTGATTGTTAGCAGAACACCTGCAAAAACTGATTGTACTGCTTCATCTTGGGTTGTCGCAGCAACACCACCGCCAGTTCCCTGCTGATTTGTTGATGATTTTATCTTATAAAAATACTCAGTACCGGCTGTGATAAGTGCCGGTTGGTTGTTCAGTGTCAGTACTTTCGGATTTGAGAGTGCATTGACATCTCCCTGTGTTTTTAAAAACTTGATAACTTCATTGAGTGAACCACCACCCTGAATGGTTGCAATTTTTGCTATACCTGCTGCACCGGGTATAGTGGCCTTTGTTATTTGTGGATTGAGTGGATCTGTTGTATCAAATTCACTGACATTTCTTAGTTTTAAAGTGTTAATACCGAATTTGACATTTTGAAGTGCATAAAGCTGTTTCCAGTCAATACCGGTAGT
This sequence comes from Sulfurimonas paralvinellae, assembly GCF_014905135.1. Lineage (NCBI taxonomy): Bacteria > Pseudomonadati > Campylobacterota > Epsilonproteobacteria > Campylobacterales > Sulfurimonadaceae > Sulfurimonas > Sulfurimonas paralvinellae. The sequence goes on from NZ_CP041406.1 coordinate 685,535, forward strand.
TTTTCCTTCATTCATCGTGACCGCTAAAAGCTGTACATCTATGAGAACTTGAAGTTGCACTTTATCCTGTAGTTTTTTAAGATATTTGTCAAATCTTTTTAGCTGTTGCTCTGTTGCTGTTACAGTAATGAGTCCCGCATTTTTATTTATTAAAGGTTCAGGAGCTACATATTTGTCTGTCGGACGGTTAAGAACGCTTTGAAATTCTGATTCAAGCTGTTCCCAGAATTTTACTTCATCAGTGCTTTCTATTTTTATTCCTGTATCTGCAGTAGCATTAGTACCATTGCCGGCAGCACCACCTGTTGTGCCACCTGCTGTAGCACCTGCTGCTGCGCCATTTTGCTGACCGCCATTATTAGATGAACTGAGTGTTACATCGGTGCTGCCTGTACTTTTTCTTTGTGAAAGTATATAGTCAATATTAAATACTTTTGTTTCCAAATAAGAGATTTTAAGTAGGTTGTTCTCCAATGTATAGGAGAGGTTGTTCTCCGTTAAAATAATATTGAGAACTTCATCAATCGTCAAGTTCTTCAAGTTTGTTTTGTTGAGTTTTGTCTGCAGAAATTTTTCTGCATAGGGATCTGTAATGATGATGCTGAATCCACACTCATCACTCAATTGATCGATAAAGTCAAGAATTTTTGTATTCTTTGCCGATGAGATACTGAAAAGCTCATAGGTACAGTCTGCAAAACTGCTTGTCGATACCATGGTTGTTAAGATAGCTGCACATAGCGATGTTTTAATAAATTTCATTTTTCATTCCTACTTATTATTGAATTTAAGATTTTTACTTTTACTCACAGTGGAGAGAAGTATCTGTTTTTTACCTTGAGTCAATAGTACAGACTGAAGATTGACTTTTTCAAGTTTATATCCATAAACTTTTTCACCCTCTTTGTACCATCTTCCATTGATAAGCGCAGTTTTATTTAAAATGGCTTCGAGTTGAAGTTTGGAAGAGTATGTTTGAACTTTCCTTTTTCCAGAAGACGATTTTGAATATCTTCTGTATGGAGATCGAACTCTTTTTTTTGCTTTTTTAGCATGTAAAAAAATAAAAGGGTCTTTCAGTTTCGAAATATCTTTTATTGATATTCCTTTCCTTGGCGGTTTAATTGCTTCTATCTGTTCATCTACCCATGCGAGCTCACCGGCAACTAAATGTGTAGATACGAGCAGTAGTAAGGCTATAGTTAACTTTTTCATTAGTATTTAATCCCCCATACTGAGATTTTAAACTTTGATGTTAAATCATCTTCTGCCTTGATATCAAAGTCGTGGATATCCACAACCAGATCACTTTGTTCAAGTGAGTTGATGAATTTTATAGTATTTTTGAAATTACCTTCAGCATCGACGGTAATATCGAGAATATGTCCAAATGAACTGCCGACTTTTGAATACTTATTCGTTAAGTTGTTGATTTTAACATGATATTTTTGAGCATTCGTCGTAATAGAATCAAGGTATTCACCCCATGCTCTTTCATCATAAATAAGAGAAGAGATAGTTTCAATTCTGCTTTTAATATACGCATTATTCTTCTTGTGCATAGCTATTTCATTGTTGATTTTCTTAATTTCTCTTTCAAGCTGTGTGATCTTTGCCTCCGGATTTCTCTGTAGATATTGCTTATCACTGGCAATCTGCTTTTCAAGACGCATAACATTTGCACGAGTACGCTCAAAACTTTCAAAAGAGCTGTCCCAGAAAAAGAGATATGCAAAAGCGAAGATACCGGCAACTATCATGCCGTATGTCATATAAATCTCTTTTTGTTCTTTGCCCTTAAAAAAGTTGTCTATCTTATGTAAGTAATCTTCTATATTTATTTTCATAATAATTTCACCTTCAACTCACTCTGGTAAATTTTTAATTTATCATTGAATTTAATCTCTTCTAAATCAAAATCATATTTACCTTCATTTGTCTTTGTAAGATACTCTACGAGTTTTGTAATCTCTCTGTCTTTTGGTGAAACAAGATTGAGTGTCAATACTTTTCCACTTTTTTTATCTTCTGCATAGAGAATTGATTCGACATTGACTTTAAACTTATTGATATCTTTTGTAAAAGCAGCGACTAATTTTGCTTTCATTGGATAATCTACTTTTACTTCATGAATCTTGATAAGCGTGTTTTTCTTTTCATTATACTCTTTTTTCTCTTGAGCGAGCAGTGTCAAAGCTTTTTCTTTGTCTGCCAATCTGTTTTTTATAGTAGCTTCTCTTGTTATTTTTATGTTGTGAACTTCTTTGTAGTTTTGTTTTAACAGATCTTCTTGAAGTTCTTGAGCATAAGTTAAAATCCAATATGTGATTGGATAGGCAAAAGCAAGGGCAAATGCTGCCGCTGTTAAAATAATGAGCTTACCGCTCTCTCTGCGAATAAATCTTGGAGGACGTCTGTATGCTGTAAAGTTACATTCATATCTCTCTACAGGCGGTACGAGTGTGTAGAGCTGCATAAGTGCATGCATCTGATCAAGATAGACATCTTCACTTGTCTCAAAACCGTAGTCAAAATCAAATTCACTGGCATGAATATTGAGTTCGACTTCAAGCATTTCATGAAGTTTTGTCTCTGTTTGAACCTGTGTACCTATATATACATGTTCAAATTTGTCGATTTCAAAAGCTCTTTTTGCATACGTTAAAATATCATTGATATTTGCAATGAGCTCTTTATAGAGTCTGATAAGGTACTCTTTGTATTCACTGTCACTCTCTTTGAGGTTAACTGTCGTAAAGAAATCCATAAAATCATCATAGGTGATGCGTTCACCATAGAGTTCACAAAATCGTTCATGTATATCAACAAATGAATACTTGATTGATTTTGTATAGATGAACTCTTTATTACCATAGATTGTCAAAGATGCATCGTTTTCCTGAAAATATATAAAACAGTGTACACCGCTACTATCGAGTATCTCTTTGGAGTAAAGAGATTTTACAAGAAGCGGAGCAGGAACGATGACATCGATATACTTTACTTTCTCAACAACTTTTTCAAATGTTGTCGTTAGATCAAGCGGATCAACGATAAATACATGGAAGTGTCTGTTGTCTTCGTCTAAACTATTGAAAGTTTCTATATACTGAATTTGGTATTCGACCGCTTGATCGAGTGCCAGTTCATCATAGGCTTTGTTATTAATAGCATCAAAAAGGTCTTCATCCGGAATGTTTTTACTAATTTCAATCTGTGCAGTAATGAACTCTTTCGTATTTAAATACGAAATAACAAATTGATCTTTTGAAAATTCTGGAGTTTTTGATTCAGTAATAAAACTAGATACACTGTTGAAGTAAGTATCTTTGTATGGATTAACAGATAGTACACTTGAAAAAGAGTGTTGTGCTGACGTACTCATTAATTATAATCCTATTTAAATTTAACCATTAACATGGAACAAAATCCATTGTTATCGTAAAACTCGATTCTGTATGTGGTATTAGCTCTATCAACAGCATATCTTGTTCCAAGATCTTTTCTTGAGATGGATATACCACTCTCATCTTTTGCGTTTTTTGAGTAATAACCAATAACATTTACTCGAATATTTTTACCTTTAACAACCTTAAAATCGTCACTTATCTGAAATTTTGAAGCTTTTGGCAAAGAAACTGACTTTCCATCTGCTTCAACCCTGTATAAATCAGGACAGTTATGTGACATTTTAAAATATTGCGGACTCAGCGACGTAATCTTTTTATTGCCTATATAGATGTCGTATGTACCGAGCCTATTCTTTTTAACAAACCCCAAAGGATGGGAAAAGTTAAATTCGTTACTTTTTGATTTTAGCGGAATGAAGCTTAAAGATTTTTTTATATTGTTCAAATTTAACAAAATATTGTGATTTATTTCCAAAGTTCCATAATTTTTAATTATTTTTTCAATATTATCTTGTGTAAGGTTAAAGTCGCGTGAGTACTTGATATGCATAACTTTCATGAATCCCTCAATAGCACGCAGCTGATAAAAAACTTTTTGAGAGAGTGTCGGAAGACTTTTACTTGTCTCAATTGCAAAAGCAGGTTTATTATGTTTTACTGCAAAATATGTAAGTGATAGCTGCATCTCTTTGTCTTTGTATTGTGTCTGTGTATTTTTTACATTAAAGATATGATGTTGATGGAGAAGTTCTTTGTTCACACTCTCTTTGACCTGCAGCGCAATATCATTGAGTTCGCCAAATTGGTTGTTTTTGTAGAGTTTACATTGATCGATGACACATGTTTGTCCCCATGCTTTCGGATTGTAGATCCTATTTTCCTCTTTTTCCCTGTAAAAACCATGTCCGTCGTGAAGATTAAGTATGAGAGAAACTTTTTTAGATAAGATGATCTTTTTTATTTCATCTACAATTTCTTTATCTTTATCATTCTTGTCGATAGCTGCAAATTTACGATTCATATCTCCATGAATACCTCGTTTGTTTGCAATGATACTCGCTTCATTGAGATTTGGAATGATCCATACATTCTTAGAAAGAATCTTGTAGTGCTCGGCTAGAATTGCTGGAGCGAAGTAGCCTCCAGGCTCATTACCATGAATACCGCCGATAACTAAAAGAGTAGTGTTTGAATCGGAATTCTCTTTTTTTATAAGTTTGATTTGGGCAAAGAGTGCAGTATTCAAGAGAAAAAAGAAAACAATTATGAGTTGTTTCATGCTATTTCTCTGTGATTATATAAAGGTGTTTCTTTTCCAGTTTTACGATGAGTACTTTGTCTCCCGTGAAAGAAAAACTTGGTGATCGGTACTTCTCTTTAAACTTGATTTTAAAGACATTGTCTGTTTCAGGGTAGGGGATAATGTTGATGTCATTAAATATAATTGTTTTTTTCTCTTGTTTGTTAAAGATTCTTTTTTTGTATTTTGTAAACTTTTCGATATCCATGCCGTCAAATCTTTTAAATTCAGGTGCATAAAAACCAAGATAACTCTCTATGTCATTATATATCCATGCATAACGCCATGCAAAAAGATTGGAAAGAATTGTAGAAAATTCTTTTTTCGAATGCTGTTTTTCGGGAAGTTCTTTGTCGATAATAAGTACAGTTTTATTGATGTCAATATTCTTATCCAGACATTTAATGCTTGTGTTATCAATAGCGATACACCCTTTTGTAAAGGAGTCTCTCTCTTGATGCATTGGCAGACCGTGTATCCAAATACCTTGTCCTGTTTTTCCTTTGTATTTGTCAAAAACATTTGGATAGGAAGTGACAAAAGCCATAGGTCCGTAAAATGAGTCTACTTTTGTTATCTTTTTGACGATATCATAGATGCCTATCGGAGTACGAAGGTCTCCCTCTCTCTCTTTATCACCCTGAAGCTTTCCTGTAAAAGCACTGTACTCTCTTTTGAGTTGATAACTGTTATTGTCATCTTTTTTGTAAATGCAAAGTTTTGAATTTGTTTTATCACATGCCAGTACATTATCATAGGATTCAAAATAACCAAAAGTAGTATCTACATTTTTAAGGTAATTTTCCCAGTATATTTCCTGTGTAAGCTCTTTGTCAAGCATTTTTTCAATGTTTTTAATGCCGTTTTTTCTGTATTGTGTTAAAAGGTCTGTATCTGCAGCAAATAATGAAGTACTTAAAAATGTTAGCAATAGTACAAAAGTAAATTTATGCAAAGTATTACTGTACATTGTTGTCATACCCTATCTCTTTTAAAAAATGTTTGTCTTTGGTCCAGCCTTTTTTGACGACAACCTGAAGGTTGAGATAGGCTTTTTTTCCGCTGAGTGCTTCTATCTTTTCTCTGGCGGCTTTGCCGATTCTTTTTATGGCTTCGCCTTTTTTACCAATGATGATGCCTTTTTGGGACTCTTTTTCAATGATGATAGTCGCATAGATCCTGTCAATACCGTGATCCTCTTCTATGGAGTCTATGATGACATCAGATTCGTACGGCACTTCATCGGATATATTTTCAAAAATTGCCTCGCGGATAAAACCTGCATAGATGTCACGAACAAGTTCACTTGTAAGGTCTTCAGGATCATATAGAAAAGGTGACTCAGGGAGAAGTTTTGCAATTGTGTCTAGTAGATCTTTATGTCCAACCTTTCTTGGGATGGCAACAGGAATGAGGGCTTCGAACTTATCGGCATATTTATTATAAGCTGCTATTTTTTTAAAGAGTTTTTCCTGAGAGACCTGATCGATCTTTGAGAGAACAATAATATGAGGAATAGCTTTTTTGTTAAGTGTTAAAAACTTTTCATAATGTTCTGTTGAGTCAGTCACAGGTGCGAGATAGACGATGAGATCACAATCACCCATTGCTTTGAGCGCTTCATCGAGCATAAACTTATTGAGTACTTTCTCTTTTTCATGCAGACCCGGAGTATCGACAAAAATGATCTGCGCATTTTCGTGCATGACAATTGCGTTGGAGCGTTTTCTTGTTGCATTGGCCTTTTGGCTGACCATTGCAATCTTTTCACCTAATAGTGAGTTCATCAGTGTACTTTTTCCAGCGTTTGGACGCCCAATAAGTGAAACAAAACCGGCTTTTGTCATCTTGGTAACCTTCAATTTATAATATATAGCGTGAGAGGTCGTCATCTTCAACGACTTCATCGAGTTTTTCATGCACAAGCGCACTTGTTACAACGAACTCTTTATCTTTGTATTCATCGGCATGGAAGCTGATATCTTCTAAGATACGTTCAAGTACCGTATGCAAGCGGCGTGCCCCAATATCTTCTGCCATCTCATTGGCACGATGGGCAAGTTTTGCGATGGTTTTGATGGCTTCATCTTCAAAGACAAGCTGCATCCCTTCGACACTTAGCAGCGCTTCATACTGCTTAAGCAGTGAGTTCTCTGTCTGCGTGAGGATCTGATAGAGCGTTTCTTCTGTAAGAGCCTCAAGCTCTACTCGCAGCGGAAAACGTCCTTGAAGTTCAGGAATCAGATCACTTGGTTTGCTTACATGAAACGCACCGGCTGCTATGAAGAGTATATGGTCGGTATTGATCGTTCCATATTTTGTAGCCACACTTGATCCTTCAACTATTGGAAGCAGGTCGCGCTGAACACCCTCTTTGGAAGGATCATTTCTTCCCTGACTCTTTTCAGAAAGAGCGATCTTATCAATTTCATCAAGAAAGATAATGCCGCCGTTCTCAGCACGGCGAAGAGCTTCAGCCGTAACGGAGTTCATATCTAAAAGTTTTGCACTCGCTTCCTGACGGAGCAGTATCTTTGCATCTTTTACCGAAATTTCGCGTTTGCTGTTTTCTTTGCTGAGTGATGAGAAGACCTTTGAGAAGCTCTCTTGAACCTTCGCCATTTCAGGCGGCAAGTTCGTGTCATTGAACTCGACATTCATATTTTGTTCTATGTCGAGTTCTATGATCTTTTCATCCATTTCACCTGTTTCGACACGTTTCTCGGTTGCTTCAAGCAGGCGTTGATAATCATCTTTTTTACTTTCACTTGCTCCTGCAGGAAGTGGAGGGACGAGTTTTTCCGTAATACGGTTGATGATGTAGTTCTCTATTTTTACTTTGTTGGCTTCTTCCTGTTCCGCTTTGACGATGGAGATGGAATTGACGACAAGATCACGTATCATGGACTCAACATCACGCCCGACGAAACCAACCTCTGTATATTTACTTGCCTCGACTTTGATAAAAGGCACCTTCATCATTTTTGCAAGTCTGCGTGAGATCTCCGTTTTACCGACACCGGTGGAACCGATCATCAAAATATTTTTCGGTTTGATCTCCTGCTGCATATCTTCTGATAGCTGCATACGTCTGTAACGGGTTCGCAGGGCAAGGGCAATCGTTTTTTTCGCGTTTTTTTGACTGATGACATATTTGTCAAGATATTCAACGATCTCTTTTGGTGTCATATTCATTATTCTGAATCCTCTAATGAGAGTGTTTTAATGTTATGATTGGTATAGATGCACAGATCGGCAGCGATATGCAAGGACTCTTTTACCAGTTCTTCTTCGTCAAGGTCTGCATGTTTTTTAAGTGCACGTGCGGCAGATATGGCAAAATTACCGCCGCTTCCGATGGATGCTATCTCTCCATCTTCAGGCTCCACCACATCACCGTTTCCTGTTAATATGAAGATGTGTTCATTGTTTAGAACGATCATCATCGCTTCCAATCGACGTAGAACTTTGTCTTTTCGCCAGGCTTTAGAGAACTCGATAACGGACTTGAGTAAGTCCCCTTTTTTATTCTCTAAGAACTCTTCGAACATATCAAAAAGATTAAATGCATCGGCAGTGCTGCCGGCAAAACCTGCAAGGATTTTACCATGGTAGAGTGTACGAATCTTTGTTGCATTGCTTTTGAGGACAGAATCCCCAAAAGTTACCTGACCATCACCGCCGATAACGGCTCTATTTTTACCCTTATATGCCAGTATGGTAGTTGCATCAAACATTCTTAACTACTCTCCTTGAATATCAACATGAAGTTTCGCATGAATACCGTGGCCGAGTTTAAGGTCTACATCATGTTCACCGACTGTTTTGATGGCAGTTTTGTCTGTAATGTGTTTTTTATCTATCTCGATGCCGTGTTGTTCTTGAAGCGCTTGTGCGATTTCCTCTTTTGTCACAGCACCGAAAAGGTGACCGTTTTGACCGATTTTCTTTGTGATGATAATTTCGATCTTATCAAGTTTTTCAGCTAATTCTTTAAGACGAGCTATTTCAGCTGCTTCTTCTTCAGCTTTTCTTTTGATTTCTGCTTCATGCTCAGCGATAATCTCTGGAGTTGCTGGTTTTGCAAAACCTTTTTTGATTAAAAAGTTTTGACCGTAACCAGGTTTCACCTCTTTGACTTCACCTGCGCTGCCTAAACTTTTTACATCTTTTATTAAAAGTACTTTCATGAAAATATATCCTTTGCTTTTTCTATCTTTCTATTTCACCAGGGTAGGCTACGATACCGTTTGTAAGGTTGCCGATTTTAGTGTATCCGTTATCAGTCAAGATGCGTGCTACGTGAGCAGAACGGCTTCCTACATGACAATAAACGATGATATTTTCATCTTTACCAAGATTTGCCTCTTCCCATGTCTGGAAGAATGAACTTGTCGGAACAAGTTTATCCGCTCCTTTGATGTGACCCATCTGCCACTCCATATACTCACGTACATCAACGAGTGTGAATTTTACCATACCAAGCTCACGTGCTTCAAGGAGTGCAACAAGTTCGTCACCATCAAGTTCATCTTTGTTGACAAGCATTTCACACTCTTCTTTTGAAAGACCGCGAGAGTGAGTGTGAGCCACTTCTTCCATACCGAGTTCAACTCTTTTTTTCTCAGCAAATTCCGGAGTACAAAAGATTCCACAGTGACAAACACCATTTTCAGGTATCTCTCTTTCAATAGCCGGTTTACAAGGACAGATTCTGTCATCTGCAGATTTTGGTTTTCCATCTTCTTCAATGACCATAAAACAAGGGCAGAAACGTTTTTTGTACATCATTTTATTACGGGCAAGACCCATTTGAACGCCTTCGTTCACATCTTCTTGCGGATTGTATACCCAGCCGAATTGTGCATTAACCTTATCTGTAAATTTTATTGTTTTTTCTAACTCTGCCTGAAACTCCGGAGAGTTCATATCAATTTTAATCATACTCATATTTTTTCCTTATTATTTAGCTTCTGTTATGTTTGTTTTTTCTTGCTTTACCTTCAATGATAAAACGAAGTGCATTGAGCTTGATGAAACCTTCTGCATCTTTTTGGTTGTAGACTTCATCTTCTTCGAAAGTTGAGTATTCAGGATTGAAGAGTGATACATCAGAACTTCTTCCGACAACAGTTACATTGCCTTTGTAAAGTTTGAGGCGGACTGTTCCTTCTACCCACTCCTGTGTCTTGTCAATGGCAGCCTGAAGCATTTCACGCTCAGGTGACCACCAGAATCCGTTGTAGATAAGTTTCGCATAACGAGGCATCATCTCATCTTTGAGGTGTGCAGCTTCACGGTCAAGTGTGATCGATTCGATGGCACGGTGTGCTTTGAGCATGATAGTTCCACCCGGAGTTTCATAGCAGCCACGTGCTTTCATTCCGACAAAACGATTTTCAACGATATCTACGCGCCCGATACCGTGTTTCCCACCGAGCTCATTGAGCGTTTTCAGCATAGTTGCCGGGCTTAATGCTTCACCGTTAAGTGTTATTGGATCGCCGTTTTTGTAGCCGAGTTCTATATATTCAGCCTCATCCGGTGCACTCTCCGGTGAGTTTGTCCAGAGCCACATAGACTCTTCTGGCTCTGCGGCAGGGTCTTCTAAAATACCGCCTTCATAAGAGATATGAAGCAGGTTTGCATCCATCGAGTAAGGAGATTTTTTGCCTTTTTTCTCGATCTGAATATCGTGTTTTGCAGCATATGCTAAAAGTTTTTCACGAGAATTAAGATCCCACTCACGCCATGGAGCGATGATAGTAAGTGTTGCATCTTGACCGAGGTAACCCATCTCAAAACGCACCTGATCGTTTCCTTTTCCCGTTGCACCGTGGCTGACACCATCGGCACCGGTTATCTTGGCAATCTCCGCCTGACGTTTTGCAATAAGCGGACGAGCTATTGAAGTCCCAAGCAGGTATTCACCTTCATAGATCGCATTGGCGCGAAACATTGGGAAAACAAAATCTTTTACAAACTCTTCACGTAAGTCGTCGATGAAAATATTTTCAGGTTTGATGCCAAGTTCAAGGGCTTTTTTGCGAGCAGGTTCAAGCTCTTCACCTTGTCCGAGGTCAGCCGTAAAAGTTACAACTTCACATTGGTACTCATCTTGGAGCCATTTTAAAATAACACTCGTATCAAGACCTCCAGAGTAGGCTAATACTACTTTTTTAACACTTTTTTTCATCTGCAAACCTTCTAATTCTAAAATAATTGACGCGATTATATCGAAAAAGAGGTGATATTTTGCTTATAAGAAAGTATATAAGAAGAGTAAATAAGAAAAAATGAAGTAAATTTTAAAAAAGGGAGTAGGTTTATGCTCATAAGAGCATAAAATCATTACCCCTTGGAATCAAATAAGATGCCGGTGACTTCCTGCATTTTCGGTAAGAAATCCTGTGCCTGTTCAGCCGGAAATCTTCGAATCATTTTATGGGTTTTTGCATCAATTGCCGCTACATAAAATATATCATGCTGATCAACCCCAAATTTTATGTCAGTACTCAACGGTGCCATTGTATCATTGAGCTTTTTTACAAGATCTTCAACATCTTTTTGAGAGTTTATTTTTTCTTTGGAAGTAGATGAAGCGTCCTGCATTTGTTTGACAACATTGTCCTGCCTCGTTCTTGTTTGTGAAACCTGCTGTGTCGTTTGTATCTGTTGTTCTACTCTTCCTTGAGTATCTTGTGTGTTTACTTGAGATTGTTGCTGTCTTGCAACATTAGCTATGCCATCCATGACCTACTCCTGTACTACATAATATAATTATTAATGACAATATCGACACAAAAACTGATAACTTTAGAAAAAAATAGAAAAAAATTCAAATTTCTTTTTTATGCTCGTTTTTATGCTACCCTTTCACCTATGAAACTCTATATGGATTTATTGCGAGAAGAGGTCGTTTTAAGGCGGCTTTCGATTATTCAGCTTATTAGTTATTTCGGTGCATGGTTCTCAAATGTGGCTATCTATACACTCCTTATTCATCTTGATGCATCTGCAGAAGTGGTCGCCTTTGTAGCCATGCTGCATTTTCTCGCAGGAGTGGTGCAGGCACCTTTTTCAGGTCCGATTATTGACCGTTTTAAGGCAAAAGAGTTGATGCTTTTTCTGATAGCTGTCGAAATTGTTTCAACGGCTGCATTGGTCTTTATATCTCAGCTATCTGATTTGCATCTGCTCTATATTCTTATCTTTATAAAAATGGCGGCGGCATCATTTTACTTTACGACAGAGATGTCACTTTTGCCGAAGATTTTGCATGGCGACAAACTGCAAAAAGCCAATGAACTGCACTCGATTATCTGGTCACTGTCTTATACTTTGGGTATGGCAATAAGCGGCTTCGTTGTCTACTGGCTTGGCATAAAAACGGCTTTTTTACTTGATGCAGTGATGTTCATCATCGCTTTTTTTCTGTTGTACGACCTTCATTTCAAAGATGAAGTGCTACAGATAGAAGAAAACATTTTAAAAATGATGGTTGATACATTTTTATATCTGCGTGAGAATCCAAAAGCGATTCATCTGATGATTATTCACTCTTTTGTGGGATTGACAGCTTTTGATGCTTTGGTGGCTTTAATGGTAGACAGATGTTATGCCTCGCTCATTGCTGCTTCTTTGGCTTTGGGACTTTTACACTCGGCTCGTGCCATCGGGCTTGTTATAGGTCCTGTCATACTTGGAAAGTGGATAAACAACAAACGGCTTGTTTACGTTTTTATAGCGCAGGGGTTGGCAGTCTGGCTCTGGGCATACTGGATGCATAATTTTTACCTTTCGATTTTAGCCAGTATCACTGTCGGTTTTTTCACAACGACACTCTGGTCGTACAGCTATACGCTGCTGCAAAAGAACATAGACAAAAAATATTATGGACGTATAGTAGCTTACAATGATATGCTTTTTTTAGGCTCGGCAGCTTTTACCTCTTATATGATAGGATATCTGGCAACTATTGAATACTCTTTGGAAAATATCACTTTTTTGATGGGACTTGGCTTTATCATAGGTGCGGTGTATTATAATTATGTGCTTAAAAAAGAGAAAATAGATGATATTTAGTTTTGCGATACTTGGCGGGATCCTTTTGAATGTTGGTGCATATCTGACTTATAAAGGCAAAATCTATCAGGCAGTCATAGTTTATATGTTTGCCGATCTGTGTTGGATAATCATGGCATTTGAAAAAGAGGACCTTATTGGTGCGGGGTTTATCATTGTAGGGACACTGTTTGGCCTTTTGGCCTTTTTGAAGATGAAAGAGGGTGCAATGAGAAAAAGTTTAAATGAGGATGAAAAGTAGTGGTATACAAGTACAAAGATGAAGAGATACGTTTAGATAATTTGGTTCGGCTTTATGGTGCAGTTGTCATTGATATGCAGGGGGAAATTGCGGAGATGAGCTTGGAGTGGTTCGACCTCTACGGCGATAAAGTAAAACTGCTGCACTATGCACTGGTCTTTGACTATACGCCTCCGGGAGAAAATGTCAGAGATAAAAAAGTGTTGGAGTTTGCCACAAAAGATGAACTTATAGAGAGAATGCAAGAGGTAGCACAATTTTTTCAAAAATAATTTCAAAAGACACTAAGAAAGTACTCTCTTTAGCATTTCCGGCAGCTCTGAAACATCTTGTAGATATACTGCAAGTTCTCATAGATATGCTGATGGTGGGGACAGTGAGCGTTGCGGCACTTGCGGCTGTCGGTATGAGTATGCAGTTCATGATGATTGTCAATGTCTTGATGACGCTTTTTGTTGTCGGCGGTAATGCGCTCATATCACGTTTTATAGGACAAGGTAGAAAAAAAAGAGCTTCTGCACTACTTTTTTCACTTGTTCTTTTGGCTTTGGCTCTCTCAGTCGTCATTAGCATTGCCGGATATTTCGGAGCCTATAATTTTTACAGCTGGATGGGTGCTACAGCTGCGGTTGTCCAAGAAGGCGGCACTTACTTTCGGGTCATCTCGCTTGGCATCAGTGTGATATTTCTCGATACACTGCTTTATAATGCGCTCTCAGCCGCCGGTGATACGAAAAGTTCACTCTATATCAAGCTCGCTTCATCAGCGCTCAATGCAGGGCTGAACTATCTTTTGATTTTTGGACATTTCGGATTTCCTGAGCTTGGCATAGAAGGAGCGGCGATTGCAACGGTCATCGCTTATAGTTTTAACAATGTCGCTTATTATGTTCTTATAAAAAAGATGAATGCGAAGCTGGACTTTTTACCGATAATTCGTTGGAAAGATATTAAACGGGTGCTCAAAGTCGGTTATGCGGGGGCAATAGACAGAGGTGTGTCAAGTCTGAGTTTTCTTTTCTTCGTCTCTATCATTACAGCCTACGGAACGGCTGAACTCGCCGGTTACCAGGTTGGACTTCGGGTGGAAGGCATCGCTTTTATGCCGGGGTTTGGTTTTGCTATTGCTGCGATGGCATTGGTCGGGCAGAATATCGGTAAAAAAGACTTTGACAAAGCCTACAATATGGGAATAATCAGCGGACGCATCGCCTATGTCTTTATGGGCAGTGTCGGGCTTGTGATGATACTCTTTCCTGAGTATCTGGTGCATTTCTTTACAAAAGATGCCCTCACGATCGCTGTGGCATCAAAGTATCTCATTCTTGTCGGGCTCGCTCAGATTCCGCTTGCCATAATGTTTGTCTATTCTGCTTCACTGCGTGGGGCAGGGGCTACAAAAACTACGCTTAAGGTCAATCTTCTCTCACTTTGGGTATTTCGTCTTATACCTTCGTACATAGCTTATAAAATGGGTTTTGGAATTGTTGTTATTTTTGCGATCATGAATCTGGAGACTTTGATAAAAGGCATTATATATTGGAGAATCTACTCTACGAGAACATGGTTGCATACAAAGGTTTAGAAAAAGTCTAAACTTTTGTGTGGTTGGCGACCGTTGTCGGCAGAGTGTCGCCGCTTGCCTGCATTTTGAGTGCTTCGGGATGTTTTGTATAGTGCTCTCTCACTACAGCTGCGAGCTTTTCTTTTGTATTGATGTCAATTGCACCGTCATCATCTATAGCATCTAAAAGAGATCTGACTAGAGCATCCTGCGGTTGTGGTACTTTTGCTATCCATGAAGCTAGAAGTTCTTTGTTTATATGGCTTGGCAGCGAGCCCATGATGCCGACATCATTTTGGTTATGCACAAGAAGCCCTGCAGTCGTTCCACGGTCGAGTGTGAGTACCTGAAAGAGGTAGAGTGTGTGGTAGGCAAGCTGTTTGGCTCTGTCCGCTTCGGAAATCTCTTTGCGTGAGGCAAGCGCATCATCTATGATCTCAATATAGGCATCGATGATGCCCTCTCCAAATGTTTGTGCAAAGAGCATATCTGCCGCAGCATCTTCGGTTTTGAAGTTTTCCAGGTAGAAGTGTGAAACGCCGCGTGTCTGTTTGAGTGCGGGAATCGCAAAATATTTATCACCCTGTTCAACGCCTTCTTCATAGTACATGCCGCTGAGATTTTGTAGTGCTTCATAAAAACGTTCTCGGTCATCCATATTGACAATGCTCGGGTTGAGATCTGTCATAATACGCCAGTAAGATCTTCCCTCACGCAGCTCTGTTAATGAGATATGAATGTGTATGGAAGGGACATGCGAGTTGTTCGGATGGATGATGGTTGAGATGGCTGTGGCACTTTGCAGTTGTTTGTCAGGGAGTTCATCATAATGAACTTGTGAGACATTGACGCTTGCCGTGTTGAAAAGCTTTTCATCGCGTGCTTCAAATCTGCTGCCGCCGCCATGCAATCCCTCATCACGCAGCCATGTGACTTCTTCAAAGTGATCACAATTACCGTACTTGTCCGTCAAAGTATCAAGTTTGTCGACAAATCTTTTTTGTAAATCGCGTACAAGCGCATACGCTTTTTTTGCCTCTTGTGAGCCTGCCATTATTATCTGCATTAATAATCTCTTTTGTTTTTTTAGAATTTTAGCAAGATTAAGATAAAATCCCATTATGAATAATCAAGAGTATAAAGAAGCAGTAGAAAAACTAAACCTGTGGGCATATCATTACTATGTTTTGGATGATCCCATTATGACCGATGAGGGGTATGATAAGCTCTATCATGAGGTAGTGGCGTACGAAGAAGCACATCCTGATGAGGTATTGCCAAACTCACCGACACAGCGGGTGGGTGATGTTGTCAGTGAGGGATTTGTCAAAGCGAAACACCTCTCACGTATGTGGTCTCTTGAAGATATCTTCAATGCTGATGATCTGCAAAAGTGGCTGGAAAAAACCTATAGACTCGATAAGAACGTCACTTTCTATTGTGAGCCGAAATATGACGGTGCATCACTCAATCTCATTTATGAAAATGGTATGCTGCGTGAGGGAATCACACGCGGTAACGGCGAAGAGGGTGAGCTTATCACACAAAATGTCAAGACGATACGCTCTATTCCGCTGACAATCGCACATAAAGAGCTCATTGAGATTCGCGGAGAAGTCGTTATCTTTAAAGATGAGTTCGAAAAGATAAATAAAGAGCGTCTTAAAAAGGGCGAACCACCCTTTGCAAATCCTCGAAATGCCGCAGCGGGAAGTCTGAGACAATTAGACCCGAGCATTACCGCCTCACGCAACCTTGTTTTTCTGCCGTATGGTGTTGGTGTGGATTCATTGCCTCATAAACTGCTGAGTGATAAAATGGAGTATATTTACGAACTTGGATTTCGTCGACCGCCACTAAGAGGCATTACAGAAGGGTATGATGAAATAGAAGCCATGTATGAGCAGATGAAACGAGAGCGTGAGAGTTACCCAATGATGCTTGACGGTATGGTTGTCAAGGTCAATGAGATAGCTGCGCAGATAGATATGGGCTATACTGTAAAAGTACCGCGCTGGGCAGTCGCTTATAAATTTCCGGCTGTTGAGAAGATAACGACACTCAAAGATATTATCTTACAGGTTGGCAGAACGGGTGTTGTAACACCTGTTGCCGTCGTTGAGCCTACGGATATTGAAGGGGCGGTAGTTGAGCGTGCAACCTTGCATAACTTCGATGAGATAGAGCGCATGGATATTCGCATTGGTGATAAGGTCATTATCTTACGAAGCGGAGATGTTATTCCTAAGATAGTCAAAGTCCTCACACAGGAGAGAGATGGCAGTGAGAAAAAAGTTGAACGTCCGAAAAACTGTCCTGTTTGCGGCAGTGAACTGCTTCAAGAAGAGGTGCTTATAAAGTGTCAAAACCTTACATGTGAAGCGCGCGTTGTGAACTCCATCATCTACTTTGCATCAAAGCAGTGTCTCAACATCGACGGACTGGGAATTAAGATAGTTGAGCAGCTTTTTAATGCCGGACTGATTCGCAATGTGCTTGATCTTTTTCACCTCACGCAGGAACAACTGCTGCAGCTTGAGGGCTTTAAAGAGAAAAAAGCGCAAAATCTGCTCAATGCTATCAACGGAGTAAAAGGATGCGAACTTTGGCGTTTCATCAATGCCCTTGGCATCGAGCATATCGGTGAAGTGGCTTCGAAAATGATAGCAGAAGCCTTTGGTCTTCAGTATGCTCACGCAGATAAAGAATCTCTTGTGGAAATTGATGGCATTGGTGATGAGATGGCGGAGAGCTATCTGGAGTTTATGCGTGTGAACAGTGAAACAGTGAAAGAATTGGAAGCTATTATAAAGCCTGTTGCACCGGAGAAAAAAGCTGAGGCAAAAGAGAACCCTTTTAAAGGCAAAACTGTTGTGCTTACAGGAAGCATGAGCGAGCCGCGTCCAAAGATAAAAGAGATGCTGGAGTCTTTAGGCGCAAAAGTGAGCGGCAGTGTGAGTAAGAAGACAGACTTCGTCATTTATGGCGAAGATGCGGGAAGCAAGTATGATAAGGCTGTGAGTCTTGGTGTGACGACACTTACAGAAGATGAGATGAGAGAGATGCTTGCGTGAGACTTGATAATTATTTGGTAGAAAATGGCTTTGTAGATAGTCGAAATAAAGCACAGAATATTATAAAAGAAGAACTTGTCAGTGTTAATGGCAAGATTGTAAAAAAGGCTGCGTTTAAAGTAGAAGAGGGCGATGAGGTTAACATACGTGAACATAAGGCTTATGTCTCACGTGCGGCTTATAAACTATTGCATTTTTTGGATGAACTTAGATTGGATGTCAGCGGCAGGTCGGCTTTGGATATCGGCTCATCAACTGGCGGTTTTACGCAGGTGCTTTTGGAACGCGGGGTGCATGAGGTGAGTTGTGTGGATGTGGGACACGACCAGCTGCACAGATCCTTGCGTGAGGATAGTCGCGTGAGCGTTTATGAAGGGTGTGACATTCGTAAGTTTGAAACACAAAAGCAGTTTGATCTGATAGTGAGTGATGTTGCTTTTATCTCTTTGCATTATATTTTGAATGATGTTCAGCGGCTGGCAAGTCAAGATATCATTTTGCTTTTTAAGCCGCAGTTTGAAGTCGGGCGTGAAGTGAAGCGTGATAAAAATGGTGTTGTTCTTGATAAAAAGGCTATAGAGAGAGCGATGCAGAAGTTTGAAGATACTGCATCTTTACAGGGGTGGAAACTCTTACAAAAATCCCCTTCGCAACTCAGCGGAAAAGAGGGAAATCAAGAGTGGTGCTATTATTTTAAAAAATAAAAAAGCATCAGAAACTGATATAATTACGTTAAGACTTTAAGTAGGATAGGTATGAAAGAGATAACTTCCATCGCTATAGGCGGGTTTGACGGCATGCACATAGGACATCAAGCACTTTTTAATGAACTTGGTTGTGATGGCGCGGTTGTCGTTATAGATACAGGCTATGCGAATCTTACGCCGCACGAGTATAGGAAAAGATATACCGATCATAAAATCTTCTTTTTTAATCTTGAGGATATTCGGCATTTAGATGGAGAAGGGTTTGTAAAACTTTTATGTAAAGAGTTTCCAAAACTGCAAAAAATAGTGGTCGGGTATGATTTTCACTTTGGTAAAGACAGAAAATACTCTTATGATGATCTCAAAGAGCTTTTTGATGGAGAAGTAGTCGTGGTAGAAGAGGTAAAACATAATAATGATTCGGTGCATTCGCATAAGATTCGGGCAAAACTGCAGCTAGGTGATGTAAAAGGTGCCAATGAATTTCTCGGGCATAACTACACGATAGTTGGAGAGAAGATTCAAGGGCAGGGGCTTGGTTCAAGTGAGCTGTTTGCTACGATAAATCTCAAAGTAAAAGATTTTCTGCTGCCAAAAGAGGGTGTTTATGTGACGACAACCCGCATTGATGATGAAGAGCATTATCATCCATCGGTGAGTTTCATCGGGCATCGTGTGAGCACAGATGGAAGTTTTGCCGTAGAGACGCACATTTTGGATGGTGAAGTTATTTGTAAAGAGAAAGCGGAGATCAGTTTTGTGGATTTCATACGTGATAATGAAAAATTTGAGAGCATGGAAGCATTAAAAGAAGCGATACAAAAAGATATTGCAAAAGCGGCTAAAGAACTGAAGTTTTTGGCGCTGTAGAAGGAAAAAATTGTATAGAGAATATTTAGAAGACAAAGAGAAGATAAACTTCAAGTTTGAACAGACAAAAGAGGATTTCATTGTTGATGAAAATCCCAGAAAATTCAGTGAAAAAGGGAACTATCTCATTTTTCGTGTTCAAAAGATAGAGATGACGACATGGGATATGATTGCGGCTTTTGCACAGTTTTTGAACATTCCTGCAGAGAAGATCGGTTATGCAGGACTCAAAGACAAACATGCGACGACGACACAGTACATAAGCATCGAAGCGAAGTATGAAAAAGCACTCAAAAAGTTCAAACATCCCGGTATTAAGATACTAAAAACGACGAGGGATAAATACTCCATACGCATGGGAGATCTTGTCGGAAATAGATTTAGCATTAACCTTTTTGGGGTGAGTCCCATTGAAGCGGGGCAGATAGAAAAAAGAGCGATGAAGATCGCTAAGAATGGACTGCCGAACTATTTTGGTTATCAGCGTTTCGGTCGTGATGAAGACTCCATCACGCAGGCACGTGAGATGATAGCAGGTGAACTGCACATAGAAGATGCAAAACTCAAAAAGTTTCTTATCTCCGTGTATCAGTCCTACTACTTCAATGAGTGGCTGCGTGAGCGTGTACTGCTCTCACGTGAGCAAGAGGGTGGAAAGTTTTTACTCTTAGAGGGTGATGTCTATCTCTCTGATGAAGGTAAACTCTTTACTCCGAAAAATATCCCGCAAAAGGATTTTGAAGCACATAAAGTCGTACCGACAGGGCTTCTATGCGGACGTGATGTTTTTCATGCGCGCTCTGCAGCGGGAGAGATCGAAGCAAAATATGATGATCCATTTTTATATGACAAAGGCTCACGCAGAGAGGCGCTTATCTTTCCTACAGACATTAAACTAGACTATAAAAACAACTTTGACATCCTAAACATCAGTTTTACCCTGCCAAAAGGCTCATACGCTACGGTATTTTTAGAAGCCATTGCGAACAAGAACTTTAAAGCATCACAGATAAAAAGAAAGCATACTGATAAAAAGAAGTAGATTTTTTACCACTCTTCCTCTTCCTCATTCATCTCCGCATCATCGTATGGATCCATATGTATGAGGATATGGAGTTTTTTATCTTCAGGAAACAGTTTTTTTATCTTCAACTCGACTTTATCGGCGATGAGGTGGGCGTCATAGAGTGAGATGGAGACATTGAAGACGGCATGAAAAGAGATGAAGATGTGCGAGCCCGAAACTCTTGTTTGTAGATAGTGGAAGTTTGTGATCTCCGGCTCTTCTTTTATGATCTGTATAATTTTGTCAATGTCCTCTTTTGGAAGAGCGACATCAAGCAGCATCAAAACACCCTCTTTGACGATCGGGATAGCCGAGTAGATCATATAAACGGCAATGGCAATACCTAAAACAGGGTCAATAAGCTGCTCACCGGTGTAGTGAATGGCAACGAGTGCAAAGAGAACGGCACCGTTTGAGAAGAGGTCTGTTTTGTAGTGCAGGGCATCGGCTTTTATGACCATGTTCTTTGTTTTATTTGCCACATAATTTAAAAAAGCTACCAAAAATCCCGTGATAATGAAAGATGCGATCATGACATAGATGCCTTCTGACATATGGCGCATATCTTCAGGATGGATTATCTTGGCAATCGCTTCGTAGAGGATGAACAGTGCGGAGAGAGAGATGATGGTTCCTTCGATAACTGCTGCCAGAGGCTCTAGTTTACTGCGGCCGAAATGAAACTGTTCATCGGGATGTTTTTCTGCGTTGTGCAGAGCAAAGTAGTTAAAAAGGGAGACAGTCAGATCAAGCAGACTATCGATGGCAGAAGCTAAAATGGCGATAGAGCCGCTTAAAATACCCACTGCCAATTTTAAAAATACCAGCAGTGCTGCGACACTACTCGATGCTACCGTTGCTTTTTTCTCCAAGCGCATTTAAAACCTTTGATTAATTTAGATACAATTATAGTAAAAATTAGATACGACAGTGATTAAAATGGACATTCAAAAGATAAAAGAAGAGAGAAAAAAGTGGCTTACATGGAAAAATATCGCCCCTTTGCGTGAGGCCTTGTGTGAGCTCGAAGATGGTGAATATACTGTAACACTTGGAGATACCGTAGAGATTCAGGGTGAGATGGATGATGCAAAGATCTATGAAGTCGCCAAAAAACTGATGCCGTGGCGAAAAGGGCCTTTTAAGATTGGAGAGACTTTTATAGATAGCGAATGGCGCAGTTATGTGAAATACAACCTTTTACGACCCCATTTTGATTTAAAAGATAAGCGAGTTGCCGATATAGGGTGTAACAATGGTTACTATATGTTTCGTATGCAGGAGGACAATCCAAAACTGCTTGTCGGTTTTGACCCTTCGCCGCTCTATATGACACAGTTTGATTTTGTCAACCATTTTATAAAGAGTGAGATTGTGTATGAGCTGCTGGGTGTGGAACATCTGGAGTTTTATGAAGAGAAGTTCGATATTATCTTCTGTTTGGGTGTGCTTTATCACAGAAGTGACCCTGTTGCGATGCTTAAGTCACTTTACAAAGGACTGGATAAAAAGGGCGAAGTGATACTCGACACCTTTTACATTGAAGGTGAAGATGAAATGGCTCTATGTCCGGAGTCGAGTTACTCGAAGATACCAAACATCTACTTTGTACCGACTATAAAAGCGCTTGAAAACTGGTGCAGACGGGCAGGTTTTTGTGAATTTGAAGTGCTTGAGACCTCTGTAACGGATGCAAGCGAGCAGAGAAAGACGGAGTGGATAGAGGGACAGTCACTCGAAGACTTTTTGGACCCGGATGACAGCTCAAAAACTGTCGAAGGCTACCCGGCACCAAGACGCGTGTATGTACGACTGATTAAGGATAAGAAATAATGGCAGAAAATGAAGTAAACGAAGAAGATTTAGAACTTGAAGATTATCGGGACGATGAAGAGCAGGTTTTCATTAAGACACATGAAAAAATCAATCAAGATCTTTGCGGAGAGGTCATAAAACTCGAGCAGGGTTATGTTGAACTGCGGCTGACGACAACGCCTGAGATGGTGGCAGATGAAGTAGGGCTCATTCACGGTGGTTTTATCTTCTCATCTGCAGATTATGCGGCTATGCTCGCTGTCAATGAAAGAAATGTCGTACTCGTTGCAAGTGATTGTCAATTTCTCTCACCCGTCAAATTTCATGATGAGGTAAATTTTGTAGCTCGCGTGAGACATAAAGAGGGACGCAAGCGCAATGTTCATGTTGAAGCGTTCGTTCTTGACATCAAAGTCTTTGAAGGAGAGTTCAAAACGGTTGTAACGGAGCGGCATGTGCTAAAACTCAAACTACTCGATGACGAGGACAAAGCAAGCGGTACACGGCCGGAAGAGAAAGAATAAGCTTTATTATACTTAGGCTATTCTCTAAATTCTAAATTTTATTTAGATATTTCTTTAAGCTTTAAAATCGAGTCTTGTCTAATTAGAAACGTTGAACCATCTATTCTCTCAATACGATATGATTTTGGTGTGATTTTTATGCATTTCACATTATTTTCATACTCAATCTCATATTTACCACGCGTATAAACAACGTTATAAAATTTTCCAACATCCATGTATTTATACCTTTTAGTTTAATGTGTAGCTAAACCACTGAGGATACCCATAGTAAAAGCACCTAAAAGTGTAAGAATAATAAATGCGGGAATTGCTGCAATAGCCCATTTAACCATAAACCAAACCATGGAAAAGAAAGGCATTTTTATATCTGTTATAACTACCTCATTTTTAGTAAATACAACTTGATTCTCTGAGTTGCTCATAAAAACTCCTGATTCTTATAGTATAAATAATTAGATGCTCTAAATGAAAGGGATTAACTATTTATGTAATAAATATTCTATCAAAAAGAACTTTGTAAATCAAATAAAAATAAAAAATAAGTGGTCAGGTGACAACTACAACTTTAACGTATCCCTTGTTCATTATTTTCCCGCTGTAAGCAAAAACACCCCAAAATCTCTATGCGGTTTTTGGATAGTGTTGATATTTTCGATCTTTACATCTTTAAAACCACTCTTTTGTACTATCTCACGCAATTCATTTTCATGAAATCCAAAATGGTGTACGCCTGTGTTGTCTGAATGGAATGAGCCGTCTTCACTCTCCAAGTCGGCTATGGCTATGAATCCGCCGTTTTTTATGTTGTTATGGATTGTTTTGAAAAACGCTTCTAAATCTTCTACGTGATGCAGGGTCATTGAGCTGACAATTCCGTCAAACTGCTGTGTGAGCGGCTCTTTTATGATGTCTTGATGTATGGAAATGATGTTGCATTCAGGAGTGTTTTTCTCTTGAAGTTTTGCCAGCATGCCTGCGGAAGTATCGACGCCGCTTACTTGTTTGACATGCTTTGCTATCTCAAAGCCAAGCAGTCCCGTACCTACACCAAAATCTAGTATCTCCATCTCTTTGTTGAGTGGAAATCTTTTTATGATAGCATCGGCAATTACCTTTGCACCATTTACACGGATGTCACCACTGTCCCAGTTCTCTGCTCTTGTGTCAAATGTACTCATTAAAGTTGCTTTATCCAGTAGGGTGCGTACTGCTGTTCCTGTTTTATGGTCGTTGTGCCGCCGTGACCGGGGTAGATAGTTTTGTCGAAGTCCAGTTTTTGAAATTTCTCGAGAGACTTTTTCATATCTTCAGGATTGGAGTATGGAAAGTCTGTGCGACCGATGCTTTTTTCAAATATAAAATCACCGCTGAACATTGCATCGCCTATCTCTATGGTAGAACATCCCGGTGTGTGCCCCGGAAAGTGGCGAAATTTTACTTTGATGCCGTCTATGTCGAACTCTTCGTCATCTTCTACCAAGACATCAGGCGTTGATGGCGGGAGATCCGGCATCCATGAAGATGAGCTTAAAAGCATGGCATCTTCTTTTGGTGTGTAGAGTTTTACGCCAAGATCCTTTTGTAGCTCTGCATTACTCCAAACATGGTCAAAATGACCGTGTGTGTTTAAAATGGCTATGGGGTTTGTGATGTTTTGTTTTACCCACTCGGTTGCATTTACACCGGGGTCTATGATGATATCTTTGCCGTCTTTTGTGACAATGTAGCAGTTCGTTTGATAGACACCCATTGGTTGCACTTTTATTTGCATTTTCATCTCTTTTTTAGTGCAATTATAGCATTATGTGATTATGAAATTTTATAAAGAATTAGAATTAATTTTAGAAGAGAAATCTCCTGCAAAGAAAATAGAGAGATTTCAAAGATTTTATCAATCGTTTCAAGCAGACAGTCTGACCTTTGAAGAAGATTTTACACCAAAAGAGTTTGAAGAGCCTTCGTACAGCGAAGTATGTAAAACAGTGCCGCCGCAAAATGTTCCAAAACGCTCGAATCTCACAAGCAAAGAGGGGCAGATAAACCTGCTGCATGCCGTAGCACATATTGAGTACTCCGCTATCGATCTCGCCCTTGATGCGGCTTACAGATTTCACGGTTTACCGCGTGAATATTATGCTGATTGGCTTGAAGTGGTAGGTGATGAGATTCGCCATTTTTTGATGCTTGAAAAACTCCTGTGTGAGCTTGATGCGGAGTATGGCGATGTGGAGGTGCATGACGCACTATTTGAAGCGAGCCAAAAGACACAGACCTTTTTGGAACGCATGGCGGTTGTACCGCGTTATCTTGAAGCAAACGGCCTTGATGCCACACCGATGATATTAAAGAAGCTCAAAAAACTGCCAAAGAGTGAGATGATAGAGAAGATCATAGAAAATCTGGAGATCATCTTGCGTGAGGAAGTGGAGCATGTCAAAAAAGGGGATGTCTGGTTCAAGTATGCCTGCGTGAGAGAAAATGTAGATGCGAGTATCTATTTTGATATCATCAAAAAATACTATCCACGGGGTTTTTTACGTCCGAATGACTTAAATATAGACGCACGGCGTGAGGCAGGTTTTTCTTGTGCGGAACTTAAAAATATGGCGAAAAGAGAAGTCTGCTGAATTTCTTAAAGAATTATTTGTTACAAAACTTAGATATAATAAACATTGTTAATAATTTTTAAAGGTTTAGTGTAAAAGATGAGTAAATATTCTCAAATAACCGACTATCTTGTCCGCTTTTTAGAAAATGAAGTGACAAAGACGGGACTCAAAAAAGTAGTTGTCGGTTTAAGCGGCGGGCTGGATTCTGCTGTGGTGGCAGTATTGGCACAAAAGGCCTTTAAAGATGATCTGGTATGTGTGAAGATGCCTTCGCAATACTCTTCGCAAAGTTCTCTCGATGATGCGGATGAATTATGTCGTGACTTTGGTTTGCGAAACATCACCTGCTCGATCGAGCCGATGTTGTCGGCTTATGAAGCGATGCATGATGATCTGAACAACCTTCGTAAAGGAAATGTCTCTGCCCGTCTTCGTATGACGACGCTCTTTGATATTTCGGCTTGTGAGAGTGCTTTGGTCTTGGGAACGAGCAATAAAAGTGAACTGATGCTAGGCTATGGAACACTTTATGGCGACCTTGCATCGGCGATCAATCCCATCGGCGATCTTTACAAGAGTGAGGTCTTTGAACTTGCGGAGTATCTCGACGTGAGTGAGTGCATCATTAAAAAGCCGCCTTCTGCTGACCTGTGGGATGGACAGAGTGACGAAGCTGATCTGGGTTACACCTATGCGCAGCTCGATGCGGCAATGAAACTCTATGTCGATGAGAGATGCTCACGTGAGGAGGTCATTGCAAAGGGCATCGATGAAAAGATGCTCGATATGATCATAAAAAGAATTTTTGGGAATCATTTTAAACGTAAAATGCCCGTGATAGCAAAATTGACCTCACGTACACTGGGACATGATTTTAATTATCCAAGAGATATAACCCTATAAAGGAATGAAGATGAAAAAAGAGTTGAAGATACCGTTTAGTAAATATGAAAGTTCACGTGCAGCACACTCCTATGTAAGTGATGCTCTTGACGGTGAAGATGTCAATCAGGTTGCCGAACTAGAAGAAGAGTTTAGTAATTATGTAGGTGCTTCCTATGCTCTTGCTACATCACATGGCACATCGGCTCTGCATTTGGCGATGCTTGCACTTGACTTGAAACGCGGTGATAAGATCGTCTGTTGTGTCAATGCCCATCCAAGTATTCCTGAGGTTGTTCGTCATTTCGATGCTGAACCTGTTTTTATAGACATCGAAGATGTGACTTATAATATGAATCTTGACAAACTTGAAGAGTATCTTGAAGCCAACAGTTCAAAAAAACTTAAAGCTGTCATTATCTCACACCTTGGCGGTGTTACGGTCGATCTCGAACGTCTCTATGCGATGGGCAGACGTTTTGGTGTAAAAATTGTGGAAGATGCTTCTGACGCACTTGGGGCTACATACAAAGGTGAGAAGATAGGATCGACAGGCGGCGACATTGTATGTTTTAACTTCTCTCCGCACTTGAAAAAGAACATCTGTAATGGCGGTATGCTGGTAACGGATGATGATGAGATAATGGAGCGTGCACGTCTGCTTGCCAATCATGCAATGGTACGTGACGAAGATGCACTGGAGTATATCTATGATGTTGTTGATATTGGGAACGATTACTCTTTAAGTCAGCTCAATGCCGCTTATATTCGTGCACAGGTCATGGAGCAGGACAGTAACATCCAAAGACAAAAAGAGATAGCGCAAATGTACTCTGCCGAACTTGATGGCGTGGACCATGTAACCATTCCTGACATGAGTAATGAAGAGAATCCTTTCTCGTTGTATATCATCAAGATAGATAAGAACCGTGACTCTTTTGCTGTTGCTCTGCGTGAGGAGGGCATTGGTACAGGATTGCACTATATTCCGCTTCATCTGTTGAGCTACTACAAAGCGAAATATGCTTTGAGAGTTAATGACTTTCCGGTAGCACTGCGCTCATTTCAACAGGTGCTTTCTCTGCCTATCTATGCAAGTATGAGTGATGATGATGTGAAAACTGTTATCGCTGCGATTAAAAAAATAGCAAAAACAAGAGTATAAACTCCTTTGAAATCTGCAGTCGTCTTTTGGGTTGAAAACTATTTTTACAACCCAAATCTGCTACAAAAACTTCTCTCATTCTTTCTTTTACCCCTTTCCTGGCTCTACTGTTTTGTGATGTATCTGCGATTTAAAACTGCAAAAGCAGAGGATTTTGGCATTCGCATAGTCAGCATAGGTAATCTCACAGTCGGCGGCAGCGGTAAGACACCGCTTGTAACGGCGCTTGCACAAAAGCAGAAAAATCCTGCAATCATTTTGCGTGGATACGGACGGGCGTCTAGCGGCATGATAGTTGTAAAAGATGAAAATGGTATTTTGTGTGATGTCGCAACAAGTGGTGATGAAGCGATGATCTATGCGAAAAAACTTCCTCACGCAACGGTCATTGTAAGCGAAGATAGAAAGCCAGCCATAGTAAAAGCAAAAGAGATGGGCTGTGAGATGGTCTTTCTCGATGATGCTTACTCAAAGCATGACATCAAAAAAGAGGATATCATTATAGATGTCAAAACGACCAACAATTTCTGTCTGCCAAGCGGGCCTTACAGAGAAAGATTATGGAGTAATAAGGAGGCAAAGATAGTCCATGAAGGTGAAGATTTCGTGCGTGAGGTTAAGCTGGTTGGCGGCAGTGATAGAATGTCTCTGGTAACTGCCATAGCCAGACCGCAAAGGCTCGATGCCTATCTGCCTGAAAATCTTGTCGGCAGGCATTACTTTGAAGATCATCACAGTTTTACAAAAGAGGAACTTGAGAAGATCTTAGAAGATGATGGCGCGACATCGCTTCTTGTGACATTTAAAGATTATGTGAAGATAGAAGAGTTTGGAGTGCCGCTTTCACTTCTGGATCTGGAAGTGAAAGTGAATGAAAAAACTTTTAGAGAGTTTGTTTTTTAATAGTTCTGTGAGTAAAGAGTCTCAATCCTATCTCAATAAGAAATGCGAGGAAGAAACCGGCAGCTATAAAATAACCGACATTTGGAATATGTTTGGATGTGTATTGCAGTGCTAACACAATAGCAGTTAACATCGTTAGAATTGCCAAAATAAGTAAAGTAGCCGATGCCCCTGTATGTTTTCTTTTCAAGAGATGTCCGATGTGAACAAGTGCATGTATGAAGAGCATAGAAATAGATCCGATTGCTGCAATCTCTTTGAGATCAAAAAAGAGCATTAAGAGTGCTATGAATATGGCACTAATGATAAGTCCCTCTGTAGAGTGATATACATATCTTTTATATACATCAGGCAGTTCGCCGTTCTTTGCCATGTCATAGGTGACATTTGTTACGGCATAAAGGTTTGCATTGATGGATGAAGCTGTAGAAATCAGTGCAGCAATAGCCATAATTGTAAAACCGAGTTGACCAAATACGGGTTTTGCGGCTTCAGCCAAAGCATAATCCTGCGCTTTGATAATTTCAGGAAGGGTAAGGTTTCCAAAGACGGCAAAAGTTACAGCGACATATAAAATCATTACCAAACTTATAGCAACTATCATAGCTTTCATCATAAGTTTGGAAGGATCTTTCATATCTTCTGCCGTGTTTGTAATAACACGAAAACCTTCATATGCAAAAAAAGTGAGTGCAATCGCTGAAAAGAGATTTAAAACAGGCGGAGCATCTTTTAATGCAAGGTAATCGGGATGTACATAGAAAGAGACGACAACTGTAAAAATGATGATAATTGAGAGTTTTATAATGACAATCGTATTTTCACTTCTTGCTATGAGTGTGCTTCCTGCCAAGTTGATGGCGACAAAACTAAAAAGAATGATAAGTGCAAATATATTCGCATAATGCTCATTATGAGAAGAGAGCATCATGGAAGCATAAGTACCGAATGTTTTGGTTACCATCGCAAGTGCGACAATAGCTGAGAGATAAAATAAAACAGCAATGGAGCCGGAAAAAACTCCTTCTCCGTAACACTGCACAAGATACTCAACAATACCGCCGCGGCTTGGATATGCAGAGGCAAGTTTTGCGAGAGAATACCCACTCAGCAGTGCAATGATTCCACCGAGTATAAAAGAGATCCAAACAAGGTTTCCGGCAATGGCACCGGCTTCACCAAGCAGTACAAAAATACCTGCACCGACCATGGAGCCGATTCCTAAAAATACAGCGCTCCAGAGTCCGAAAGCTTTTGTCTCTTTCATGGCTATTGATTCATTTTTTTAAAGATCGAACCTGTTACAAGCAGTGCAATGCCATCGAAGAAAAGGCTGAAACCTACAAGTAGACCGATGAGGTAAAGTGATGTGAACGGCCAGCCTATTACAAATAAGATTCCTATTAACATTGAGAAAATTGCATTTATCAGCCACCATATCCATCCGCTTGCCGGGCGCATAGAGAGTGACAGTGAAAAACTCGCAAAAGAGTCCATAAAGAAATAGATTGCAAGCAACAGTCCGACCGTTCCTACACCGCTCATCGGATAAAAGATCATAAAGAGAGAGATTGCAATGAGAATGAAGCTTTTAAGCCAGCCAATAACATCGCTTTTATCACTGATATAGGTAAAGTAACCTGCCATAAATCCTGCGAACATCATTATCCATGCCACAAAAGTGACTGTTGCCATTGTCATGAAGACCGGATAAATGATACCGACTAGTCCTAAGATGATAAAAACTACACCTGCTATTTTTGAGTATTTTGAAAATTTGTCAAATAAATTTTCGTCTATGGGATATTTCCACATTTTTAATTTCCTTTAATTATAATATTGGTTGGAACATAGCAGCTCCAAATAGTGCACCGATAGCCCAAAAGACTACAGAAAGTATGAAAATGGCAGGAATAGATGCCAATGCCAATTTCACCAAAAATACTACTAAATCTAAAAAAGGTATATCTAAACCTTTAATAACGACTTCCTTATCTTCCATAAGAAATTCCTTTAAACTGTTTTTTCGCCTTGATTGTAACATTATATTATTACAATGAATGCAATAAAAGTTGCAATCAATCTTTTTTATACTGATAAATAATAAAAAAGAAGAAAAACAAAAAAATGACTACAGAAAGGTGGTGCTGTATAAAGACCAAAACATCAATGGCGTTCTGTCCAAAATAAAATCCAAGCGTGGTAAATGTCATTGCCCATAAAACAACACCTAAGATATCTAAGAGTAGAAATTTTATAAAGCTGTACCCTGAACTACCAAGAACAAGGAGTGCAGGAATATGTGTACCGTAGATAAAACGCTCAAATATTATAATCCAACTGCCATAGTGTTGAAACCATCGCTCTATACTTTGTACTTTTTTTTCGTATTGCTGCAGTATTTTTTCTGCATTGTGCTTTGAAAAATAGCCTATGGCAAACAGAGTGATATCTCCGATGAGTGCACCGATGACAGCGATACCAAGTACATACTGAAAAGTCAAACTTCCTTTGTTTGAAAGCATGCCTGCAATGGTTAAACCGATCTCACCTTCAAAGATACTCCATATAAAAAGAATAGTATAAGAAAAATGTTCGTATAGGAAGTTGTAGATATCCATAAAATCGATTATATCTTTAAATAATCAATTTTTGGATAAAATAGCAAAATTATTAATAGAATATGCAAGGAAAAAATATTGCAAGCGAAAATTGAAACAGTAAAGACACTGCTTGAAGCACTGCCGTTCATACGTGAGTTTAGAAAAGAGATAGTGGTCATTAAATATGGCGGTTCTGCTCAAACATCACCACAACTCAAAGAGAAATTTGCTGAAGATATACTGTTGATGCATCTTGTGGGTATCAAGCCCGTCATTGTGCATGGCGGCGGGAAAAAGATAACCGACATGCTTGAGGCTCTTAAAATTGATACGAAGTTCATTGACGGACAGCGTGTTACTACAGAAGATACGATGCGTATCGTGGAGATGATCCTCAGCGGTGAGATCAACAAAGAGATCGTTTCACTGCTGAACTCTTATGATGCAAAAGCGATAGGTATCAGTGGCAAAGATGCACACTTCATTACAGCTCACGCAAAAGACTTTGAGAAGTGGGGACTTACCGGTAATATCAACAACGTAAAAGCTGATGTCGTTTTAAATCTTGTCAAAGACGGTTTTGTTCCTGTCATCGCACCAATCGCGGCAGGTGAAGAGATGGGACATCCAGGCTTCAACATCAACGCAGACCTCTGTGCTTCGTATGTGGCAAAGGCCATAGGGGCAAACAAGATAATTTTCCTGACAGACACGGCAGGTGTTTTAGATAATGATAAAAATCTGCTTTCATCTTTGACACAGGATGAGGTTGAGCATTTAAAAGATGACGGCACGATACACGGGGGCATGGTTCCTAAAGTAGATGCCTGTTTGGAAGCGATTGAGGGCGGTGTCGCAAAAGCGCACATCATTGACGGACGAGTAGAACACTCAATGTTACTTGAACTTTTTACATCAGAGGGTATAGGTACCCAAATAGTTAAGTAACAGTTGCTATAATCGCAGAACAATTTAAAAATAAAGGATAGATAATGAGTAATTATGCTGCATTATTTGAAGATGAAGAAGATATCTTTGGGGGTTCTCCAAAGTCGAAGTTTATGGACGTCGTTTTTAATGCTAACAATGACATAGTAAGACAGGAGCTTGCGGCTTTTATTGAAAAAGCGGCAACAATGGAGCTGATGCTTGAAAAGTATGTCGGTGAAGATATAGACGGTGCCGTGAAACAGTACTATTTTGAGCATCAGGATGCTTGTGACACAAAGGCAAAAAGTCTTTATGTTGAAATAATGGGTGCAATCCTCTCTCAAAGCGAATAGCTGCGTGAGGATATTTTTACAGATTTTACTGCCATTGGTGTTACTTGGCAGTGCATCTTTTGCCAATGATTTTAAAGAAGTTTTTAAAATTTCGTTAAAAAAGGATGAGCAAAAGAAAATTCTTGTAAAATATGCCGACAAAGAGAAACTTTTTGTCTTTAGATGGACGCTTTATGTCAATGATGGTCTTGTAACACTTTACAGTTACGACAAATTCGTTGCACAGAATATGCTCTATCTAAACCATAAAAACCAATCATTGCGTATTAAACTTAGAGACGATGGGCAGAATTATTATAATCCTCCTTACTTCTTACTCAAGTTTAAAGCCTTTGAGAACAATGAAGCGAAGTTTGAACTCTATTTGTATGATCCACAGATGCAAATAGCGTTGAAATTTTTAAAAAATAAAAATTAGAAGAGATATATGCAAAGAGTCGAAGCAGAATTAGAGAGATTGATAAACGAGATTGATTATGATGAGGTGACGCGTCTGTTTAAAAGCCTGAGCGGTGGAAAACGTCTGCGTGCGAAGCTTATTTTGAAAATTGCAAAAGATGCAAAGGATGCTCCTTTGTTGGCTGCGATAGTTGAGCTCATACATGCCGCTTCACTTCTGCATGATGATGTCATCGATGAAGCAG
The DNA here is from genome assembly GCF_014905135.1 of Sulfurimonas paralvinellae. Lineage (NCBI taxonomy): Bacteria > Pseudomonadati > Campylobacterota > Epsilonproteobacteria > Campylobacterales > Sulfurimonadaceae > Sulfurimonas > Sulfurimonas paralvinellae. The sequence goes on from NZ_CP041406.1 coordinate 718,283, forward strand.
ATACACGCCGTGGAGCTGCCTCTGTCAATGCAACAGATGGCTCAAAAACCGCTGTAATGCTTGGAGATATCCTCTACTCAAAGGCTTTTACCGAACTTGTTAATTTTGACAAAGAGATAGCACAGACCATAGCTGCATCGGTTACGGCACTCTCAAAAGGCGAGATGATGGATGTGAAGATGGCCGAAGCATTTAACAGTGACGAAGAGCTTTATCTTAATATGCTTTACTTGAAAACGGCAACACTCATAGAAGCAGCGGCAAAAGCAGCGGCGCTTTTAGCCGGAAAAGATCCTCACTCTCACGCACTCTATGGAAGAAACCTTGGACTCTCCTTCCAGATCATCGATGATATCTTGGATATTACAGCTGATGAAGCTACTCTTGGAAAGCCTGCAATGAACGACTTTGTAGAGGGAAAATGTACACTGCCGTACATTTATCTTTTTGAAGCTTTGGAAAGTGATGAAAAAGAGCGGCTTGTCAATGCTCACGCAAAAGCGATCGATACAGAGGAAAATACCTGGATACGTTCAAAAATGGATGAACATCAAACTGTCAACCGCTCTTTTGCACTTGCACAAAAGCTCTCAAATGAAGCGCAGGCAGTCATGAAAGATGATGCCGAACTTGTCGGCATTTTAGAAACTATGATACAAAGAAGTTATTAATGCACTATTTAACAATCAGTCTATCACATAAAAACAGCGATATCGAGCTTAGAGAAAAATTCACTTATACAGATGATGAAAAAGAGGCCTGCCTCAAGCGTCTCGTACAATCTCCTTCCATCAGTGAAGCGATGATGCTTGCAACCTGTAACAGAATGGAAATATATGTCTGCTGCAGCGATATAGAAGACGCTGTCAATCACATTATGACACTCTTGACATTTAAAGGCGGACTTTCCGCAGAATTTTTAAAGCAGACAGCTGAGATAGTCGATGACAGTAGTGCCATTCATCATCTTTTTGCAGTGGCGAGTTCCATTGACTCCATGGTTGTCGGTGAGACGCAGATAGCCGGTCAACTCAAAGATGCTTACCGTTTTGCCCATGAGAAAGGCTTTGCTCAGAAAAAAATGTCCCGAGCCGTCTCACATGCGTTTAAATGTGCCGCAAAAGTGAGAAATCATACTGATATCTCATCAAAGCCTGTTTCCGTCGCATCCGTTGCGATAGGACAGATAAAAGAGCAAGTGGATGACCTTCATACGAAAAAAGCACTTGTTATCGGTGTGGGTGAGATGAGTGAGATCTGTGCAAAACATCTTGTCTCAGACGGCGTTGAGACATACATTACAAACAGAACGAAGCAAAAAGCTGAAACTTTGGCGGCAGACTGTAATGCCAAAGTGTATGAGTTTGGAAGTTTGGATAAAGCTGTCAACGAGTTCGATATTATTTTTACAGCGACAAGCGCACAGTATCCTATTATTACCAACGAACTTATAGAGAGAGTGGATTTTAAAAGATTTTGGTTTGACTTGGCAATTCCGCGAGATATTGACCTTACGCCAAGAGATGATATCTATCTTTTTGTAGTTGATGATATTAAAGAGATTGTCAATGCCAATCGAGCCGATAGAGAGCAGTATGTACGTCAGGCTCACGGCATTGTAGGGCGAAGCGTAGTTGAGTTCTTTGAGTGGCTTGATGCACTTAATGTAGAGCCAATCATCAAAGAGATATATAAAAAAGCAGATACCGCAGTGGAGATTGAAACGCAGCGCGCTTTGAAAAAAGGTTTCATTCCAAAAGAGTATGAGTTTGAAGCAAATAAAATGGCAAAACAGGCAATAAAACGATTTTTGCATGATATGACGAAAAAGATGCGTGAGGCATCACATGAAGCAAAAAGTGATACGGTGACAGGTGCTATGCAGTACATCTTAAATGATGAGCATGATAATATCCCAGACCAATACAAACACCATTTAAAAAAGGATTAGAATTTGAGAAGAAGCAGAGCATTTATACCTACATCAAAAGAGGCGCCTTCAGATGCCTCACTGCCTAGTCACATCTTCTTGTCGCGTGCCGGCTTTATTACACAGGTTGCAGCGGGGCTTTACAACTATCTGCCGCTTGCAAAACGTGTTATCAAAAAAATCGAAGCAATCATAAACGAAGAGATGACAAAAGTAGGAGCGCAGGAAGTTGAACTCTCTTTTGTTACACCGGCTGACCTGTGGGCTGAAAGTGGAAGAATCGAGAAGTTCGGTAAAGAGCTGTTACGTTTTAAAGATAGAAAGAACAATCTTTTTGTACTGGGTCCGACACATGAAGAGATGATGGTCGATCTTGTACGTAACCGTGTGACATCATACAAAAATCTGCCGCTTAATCTCTACCAGATAAAGACCAAGTTTCGCGATGAGGCACGTCCTCGTTTTGGATTGATGCGTGGACGTGAGTTCATTATGAAAGATGGTTACTCTTTTCATGCAGATACTGAGGATCTTGACCGTGAATTTGATGCTATGGAAGTAGCTTACAAAAAGATACTAACACGTCTCGGGCTTGACTTTAGAGTGGTAGAGGCGGACAGTGGTGCCATAGGCGGCAGCGGTTCAAAGGAGTTGATGGTACTCGCTGACAGTGGTGAAGATACTATAGCAGTCTGTTCAAAATGTGAATACGGTGCCAATATCGAAGCGGCAAAAAGAAGTAGACGCAGTAATATTCCTGAAGCCCCCGAAGCTGAGTTTAACAAGTTCTTGACACCGAATGTCAAGAGTATCGATGAACTTGCTGAATTTTTTAAAGTTGATCCGTACTATACAGTCAAGTGTGTTGCAAAAAGAGTTATCTATGAAGATGAGAGCGAAATTGTCCTTTTCTTTGTACGTGGTTGTGATAATCTCCAAGAAGTCAAGGCAGTCAACGCAACCGATGCACTTGATATTGTCGATGTGAGTGAAGAAGAGCTGCGTGAGATAGGTTTGGAGCCAGGATTTATAGGACCACTCGATCAGGATAAGGCAAAACATGTCATTGACAGTGATCTCAAAAGTGCGAAAAATCTCATCTGCGGTGCAAATGAAGCTGATAATCACTTCATAGGTGTTGATCTTGGCATCTTGGATGATGTGGCATATTTTGCTGAAATAGCAGAGGTTAACGAAGGTGATATCTGTCCAAATTGTGACGGTGAACTCTCTTTTACCAAGGGAATCGAAGTCGGACATATCTTCAAGCTTGGTACAACATACTCAAGTGCGCTCAAAGCGGAGTTTTTAGATGAAAACGGTAAAAGTCAGCCATTTATCATGGGAACATACGGTATGGGTGTGAGTCGTCTGGTAGCGGCAGTCATAGAACAACATCATGATGATAACGGCTGTAAATGGACAAAAGCAACTGCTCCATATATGGTAAACATTATGGTGAGCAACATTAAAGATGAGGCTCAGGTAGAGCTTGGTGAAAAACTTTACGGACAGCTGCAAGAGAGCGGTGTGGAAGTGATGATCGATGATAGAAAAGAGCGTTTTGGATTTAAGATGAAAGATGCAGAGCTTATCGGTTTTCCATATACGGTTATTATCGGTAAAGAGCTGGCAAACGGACAAGTTCAGATCTACAATCGCCAAACGACTGAAAAAACAGCCGTAGCGGCAGATGATATCTATGCAAAAATCATGGAAATACTTTAGATGATCTATTTTTTACTCTATCTCTTTCTTGAAGTACTTGTCTCTGTGCAGATATCTTCTGCCATTGGAGGACTCGCTACTTTTTTTGAGATACTCTTAACGGCATTTGTGGGTATCTCCATTCTTGTGAATTTTCGAAAAACCCTTGTGGAAAATATGACAGCAGTATCTTACAACTGCATCGATCTTGAACAGTTTCAAAGGCTCAATCTTTTTACGCTCATTGGTGCTATTTTGCTAATAATTCCGGGATTTTTGACTGATATTATCGGTATATTATTACAGTTCAGTGCTTTTACGAGTATGATTGTTAACCGATATAATGTAAAATCAGGTAATTGTAATGCCTCATTTGAGGATGAAAATATTAATATGAAAAAGGATTCAGATGTCATTGATGTTGAAATTATTGAGCATAACACTCCTCTTAAATAGTTTTGTCTATGCGGCAAATATAAGTGATAAAGTTGAAGATTTTTTAGATGATAAATTTATGGAAAATCCACGGCTGAAATCTGTCGATGTGAAAGTTTCCGATGTTGTTCCTCTTTCTCAGTTAAAAGGCTGGAATGCTTATATTGTCGATGTAAAAGCGTATCTGAAATCAAAGCCTAAAAGGCTCATTAAACAGAGAATGATATGGTTTTCAAATGGTCGCATCATTACAAAAGAGCTGACAGATATGCAAGACGGCGAAAGTTTGACAGACCTTGTAAAACCACCTTTTAAAGATGAATACTATACAAAAGAGAATCTTATTTTCGGTAACGCTGATGCGAAGCATAAAGTGGCAATCTTTTCAGATCCGCTCTGTCCATTTTGTAAAGGCTTTGTTCCCGGTGCGCTTGATTATATGAAAAAACAGCCTGAAAAATTTGCAGTCTATTACTATCATTTTCCACTTGAACGTCTGCATCCTGCTTCAGTACATCTTGTAAAGGCAGCTGCAGCAGCAGAACTGCAGGGACATAAAAATGTTGTCGAAAAACTCTATAAAGTTCATGTCAATTCAAATGAGAGAGATGTTAAAAAAATTCTTGGAGCATTCAATAAAGTTGAAGGAACAAATCTAACACCAAAAGATCTCAATACTCCAGCAGTCATTAAACAGGTAAATCACGATTATGATACTGCAAATGCCGTAATGGTAAGTGGGACACCCACAATTTATCTTGATGGAAAAGTAGACAATACAAAGCAAAAATATTTGAAAGTTAAATAGATGAAAAAATTAAGAATTGCAACACGCGTATCTGATCTTGCACTGTGGCAGGCATATTATATTAAAGAGAGAGTTGAAAAAGCATATCCTGAGATAGAAGTAGAACTCAATAAGATCGTCAGTAACGGCGATAAGGTATTGGATAAGCCGCTTGCGCTCATTGGGGGTAAAGGACACTTTACAAAAGAGCTTGAAGATGCAATGCTCGCAGGCGAAGCGGATATGGCGGTACACTCTTTAAAAGATGTACCGACTTATATTCCGCAAGGACTTGAACTCGCAGCCGTTACACAACGGCAGGATCAAAGTGATGTCTTTTTATCACATAAGTACAAAAGTTTGGAAGATCTGCCGCAGGGTGCAGTCGTTGGGACTACAAGTCTGCGAAGACGCATGCAGTTACTGGTACAAAGACCGGATTTGAAACTGAAAGATCTTCGAGGCAATGTCAACACACGTTTGAGAAAATTGGCAGAAGGGCAGTATGATGCGATTATTTTGGCATATATCGGACTGCATAGACTTGATCTTTTAAAAGATATACCGCATGTTGAAAAACTCTCACTTGACATGATGATACCACCGATGGGACAAGCTGCTCTTGGCATTGAGATTGTGCAGGGTAATGAAAAACTTTACGAGATAGCACAAAGCCTTAATGATATAGACACCTATCTTTGTACACAGATCGAACGTGACTTTATCTCTAAAATCGGCGCAGGATGTTCTGCTCCGGTTGCCTGTAATGCTGTGCGTGAGGGAGATGAGATCGTTTTTAGAGTGATGCTCGGTTTTCCTAACGGTACAAAAATTATGCGTGAACGCGCTGTTGTGAGTATAGAAGAGAGTGAAAATCTTGGTGTAGAGATAGCTGAGCTTATGATAGCTGAGGGTGCTTTGGAACTTTTGGCTGAAGCGGAAAAAACAGCATTCAAAGATGAAATGCCACAAAGGTTATAAATGAAAAAAACGATTAATCTTTTAAAGAAACATGATGAACTCAAAGTTATAGACGCTGAGCTTGATATTTACCTTGAAATTCCGCATATAGCATATGCAGAGGTTAAAAAAGAAGATGGAGGCAAAGCACTTCTTTTTACAAATGTCGTCGATAAAAAAAGAGATGTAAAGTTTGACGAGCCGGTAATGATGAATGTTTTTGGCTCATATAAGAGATGTGAGCTTCTTTTTGGCCGAACCATCGAATCAGTAGCTGATGAGATTACAAAACTTTTGCATATGAAACCGCCTGCCGGATTTATGCAAAAGATAGATATGGCAAAAGAGCTTTTTTCACTGAAAAATATCTTTCCAAAACGCCTCAAAGGCGAGGGCGAGTGTCAGCAGATAAAATATCTTGAAGATGAGATAGACCTTTACAAACTGCCTGTTCTTACAACCTGGGAACAAGACGGCGGCCCGTTCATTACGATGGGGCAGGTCTATACACAGTCTCTTGACGGGGAAATGGTCAATCTCGGAATGTATAGACTGCAGGTCTATGATAAAAATCATCTCGGTATGCACTGGCAGATTCATAAAGACAGTTCTCACTTTTTCGATCAGTATCAAAAAGCAGGGAAAAAGATGCCTGTCTCCATCGGAATCGGAGGCAATCCTCTTTATACCTGGTGTGCAACGGCACCACTTCCTTATGGCGTGAATGAACTGCTTATGTATGGTCTTATCACAAAAGAGCCTGCACAGCTTGTAAAATCACTCACAACACCGCTTTACATTCCAAAAGATGTCGATTATGTCATTGAGGGCTGGGTAGATCCTAGTGAGCTTAAGATTGAAGGTCCGTTTGGTGACCATACAGGGTATTATACACTTGAAGAGCCGTATCCGGTACTTGAAGTAAGTGCCATTAGCATGAAAAACGAGAGAACATATCTGGCAACGGTAGTAGGAAAACCTCCTTTGGAAGACAAATATATGGGTTGGGCTACAGGAAAAATATTCTTTCCTCTTCTCAAGACAACCGCACCGGATCTTATTGATTATCATATGCCGGAAAATGCAGGTTTTCATAATCTTATTTTAGCAAAGATGCAGCCGCTTTATAAAGGGCATGCAAAACAGTTCATGCACGCTTTTTGGGGTGCAGGACAGATGAGTTTTGTAAAACATACTGTTTTTGTAGATGAAAATGCACCGAAGCTTGAGAATTATGAAGCCTTTGCTACGTATGTGCTGAATCGTTTTACGCCAAAGTCTATGTTCATTACAGAGGGAATTTTGGATGCGCTTGATCACTCTTCTCCGGAAACGCTTGTAGGCGGTAAGCTTGGTATTGATGCAACAGCGGCAAATCAGGTAGAAGCACCGCAGCTGTTAGGAGATTCGGAGTTATTCAAAAGAGTTCAGGAGTTTATCCCTGATGTAGTTGATCTGCACCAGTTTATGAGAAGAACGAAAAATCCGATTACGGTCATCAGCGTTAACAAAACGAAAAATGTAAAAGAGTATTTTGATGCACTTGTAACGCTGAGTCCGCATCTTCGTATTGTGGTATTTGTCGATGCTGCAAGAAATGATGTTCATAACTCTTATATGCTTGTTTGGCGTGTAACGAACAATATAGATGCACAGCGTGATGTTTTTGTCTCCGGCTTGATGGTCGGTGTCGATGGAACAAATAAAAATCAGCTTGACGGCTTTACAAGAGAGTGGCCGGATGATGTCGATTGTACTCAAAGTGTTGTTGAGAGTCTGAAAGCAAGGGGTGTCTGGGATTTTGATGATGCACTTTACAATAAGTTTCAATTATAGTTTTTTTTGTAATTTTAAAATCAAATTTCAGTGATATAAGGTAAATATAATAATTTCTAATGTAATATGGAGTTAAATTTTTAGGGGGATGCCTTAATGGTCAAAATTCTTTTTATATTTCTTGCAGTGACTATTTTTTCGTTAACGACAGCTGACGCGGCTATCTATAAAGGGCAGAGAGTTTTTATTAAGAAATGTCTGAAATGCCATAAAGACGGTCAAAATTTTATATCGAAATATAAACGAAAACATTGGAAAAAGCTGATGAAACATAAAGGGAAACCTCTAGCAGAACTTCACCTTAAGAGTCAAAAAGCAAAAAAATCCTGGAAATATTTTAAAAGTAAAAGATACGCTAAAAAATCAAAACACTTGAAACAGTTTCTTATGGAATATGCAAAAGACAGTGGAAATGTTCCTGCCTGTAACTAATTCACTTTAAGGGAAGTTTTGCACTTCTCTTTCATTTCCTCTTTGTAAAATCTCTCTTTTTAGATAAAATATCAAACTTTTTAATAACTATGAAATAACGCTTAAGGGACAAATAATGGATAAAATGTGGTCAGGCCGCTTTAGTGCAGGCGCTTCAAACTTACTCGATCAATTCAATGCTTCAATTATGTATGACAGAAAACTCTATCGTGAGGATATCGAAGGTTCTCTTGCGCATGCGGCAATGCTTGCTAAACAGGGTATTCTGACTCATGAAGAGCTTAAACAGATCAAAGAGGGACTCTCTCAGGTGCAAAAAGAGATAGAATCAGGTGAATTTGAGTGGAAAATATCTGATGAAGATCTGCATATGGGGATTGAAAAACGTCTCACGCAGCTCATTGGCGATACAGGGAAGAAGCTCCATACTGCACGAAGTAGAAATGATCAGGTGGCTGTTGATTTTCGTCGCTATGTATTGCGTAAAAATTTGGAAATTGCAGAGGCGATTAAACTTCTTATGGAAGCGATACTTGAAGTTGCCAATAAGCATACGGAGACATTGATTCCCGGTATGACACACTTGCAACATGCACAGCCGATAAATTTCGGTTTTCATCTGGGTGCTTATCTCTCCATGTTCAAACGGGATGTTGAGCGTTTTGAGATATCCTTTGCAAGAAACAATATCTCTCCTCTTGGATGCGCAGCACTTGCAGGGACACCGCACAATGTAGATAGAGAGTATACGGCCGAGCTGCTTGGTTTTGACAGCGTGAGCGTGAACTGTCTTGATACGGTCAGTGACAGAGATTTTGCATTGGAGATTTTGTTTAACATCTCTACAATGATGATGCACATCTCACGTCTTTCAGAAGAACTGGTTATGTGGTCGAGCTATGAATTTGGTTTCATTGAACTCTCAGATGAATACTCAACGGGAAGCTCCATTATGCCGCAGAAGAAAAATCCAGATGTTCCTGAACTGTTACGCGGAAAAACAGGTCGTGTCTATGGCGCTTTAGTCGGACTTCTTACTGTTATGAAGGGTCTGCCTCTTGCATACAATAAAGATACGCAGGAAGATAAAGAGGGTGTTTTTGATGCTGTTGAAACAGCTGAGATCTCACTTGAGATCTTAAAAGAGGCCATAAAAACGATGCAGGTAAAACCACAAAATATGGAAAAAGCCTGTGCTATCGGACATCTTTCTGCAACGGATTTGGCAGATTATCTGGTAGAAAAATGCGGCATTCCATTCCGTGAAGCGCATTTCATTACAGGACGTGCTGTTGCAAAAGGAGAAGAACTTGGTGTCGATCTTTCAAAAATGGAGTTTAAAGACCTAAAAGAGATCGATGATCGTATACAAGAAGATGTGATGGAGTATTTAGGCCTTCGTCACTCTATGAACGCAAGAACTTCTCAAGGCGGAACATCAAGTGAGCGAACGAAAGAACAGCTTGAGTATTTTAAAGATTATCTCAATACAGACAAGGAGTCATAATGAAAGTAACGATTACACATAAGGATGCAATGAAGTTTGAGGCTAAGACTGAAAAAAGCAGTTTTATAATTGATTGTCCGACTATCTCTCCTGTAGAGTATTTTTTATCTGGGATTATTACCTGCAGCGCGACAGATATCGTACTGCTTCCAAAAAACCAGGGATTCACTGTGACGGATTTGGTAGTTGAAGGTGATGCAACACGTGCAGAGGATCATCCGAGAAAATTCACAAAACTCTTTTTAGATTACAAATTTAACTCTGATGGTGATGATGTTCAGGCTGCCCGCTGGGTTGCAGCTTCCATCGAGACATACTGTTCAACTATCAACACAATCCGTGATACAACAGAGATCAGTTACTCTGTGACACATAACGGTAAAGTCATCCGTGAAAATGAAAAAGTCATCAGCGGTGGCGGCAGTAACATCGACCTTGGCGAGATAGATGCCTGCTGTAGTTAGAGATTTTTTTCTCTAACTCTCCCTCTTATAAAGCTTTTTATAAATTTCCATTCTTCTTTTTACTTTTACCAAATATCTTTTTGACTCTTTATAACGTAGATCACTCAGTAGTTGATTGTAAACCTCTTTTGGTGTGAGGCGGTTGATCTGTTGAGCAGCCTTGTATCGATTATTTGTGCCGACAAATGCCCTGGCAACATTACCTGCACCTGTATTATAGGCTGCGATGGTGCAGTAGAGTCTGCTTTGAGGATTTTTGATATCTTTGAGATAGCTGTAGTAGAGAATATGCAGGTAGGCACTGCCCATTTTGATGTTGTTCTTTGCATTGTAAAGGTAAGAACTGCCGAGCAGTCTTTTTTGTTTATAGAGATAGTAATAGGCATCTATGCCGGCTGTTTTTGGAACGATCTGCATCAAACCGTAAGCTGGAATATAAGATCGCGCCATCGGATTGAAACTGCTTTCTGAGTGGATAATGGCAAAGATAAGAGAGAGTGGGATTTTTTGGCTTTGTGCTTCTCTTTTTACATCCTCGTAGTAGATGCGTGAGCGTTTGAGTGTTGCATCGTTTGGCAGTTGTATATTGAGCGTATAAATATTTTCTTCTCGTCCTTTTGTCTTACTTATTGTATTGTTGTGAAGTGTTTTTTTGACATACTTGAAAAGTTTTTCTTTTGTTGGTTTTTGATTGAAAATTACGGGAGCCAAAACAGGTGTGTTGTCTATGTTGTCACTGACAAGACCATTTTCTTGTTCAATTTTTTTCAGTCGTTGCTGCAGTTCATCGTCAGTATAAAAATCTTTTGCATTAAAAGTAACGGCTTTGGCAAGTGCAACTGCCAGTTTCTGCTCTGCATTTTTTTTATGATTTGCTATTGTCTGGATTTTAAGAGTGTTGTTCTTAAAGTCTATGAGTGTGCGGCTTTTTTTGTCTTTTGTGTAGGTGACAAAGACTTTTTGAGTGCTGAGAATCGGTTTTTTCCAATGTTTTTGCAACTCTTTTAGATAGTTATAAAAAGCTCTCTGTTGTGCTGATTTATATGTTTGAAATTTTGATTTTTCCTGTTGGAATTTTTTCTGTGTTTGCAGTTTGTATTGGGTAAAACTTGCAGCATGTGCAGCATAGGCTAAAAGCGTGCACAGTGCAATGTATTTAATCATTGTTAGATGAAATCTTTTGGATCGGCATCACTAAAATGATCCCATTTAAGTTTTGCTCCGCCGAGAACATGAAAATGCAGATGTTTTACTTCCTGTCCGCCGTTTTCACCGATATTTGTGATGACTCTGTATCCGTTTTTATCGAGTTTCGTCTCTTTTGCAAGTTGTTGAATAAAGCTTGTCATGCCTGCCATGGTTTCAGGAGAGACTTCATTGAAACTATCCACGTGGATCTTTGGGATGGCTAAAATATGAACAGGTGCTTTTGGATTGATATCATGAAAGGCCAAAAAATTCTCATCTTCTAAAACTATATTTGATGGTATCTCTTTGTTGACAATTTTACAGAATAGACACATAGCTATTTCCTTGTTTTTGGGTTATTGTAGCATATAAATAAGAAAATGAAGCTATATATAAATTACTTTTGCTATAATCTCTCTAAAATTTCAGAAATTATGGAGACTCTCAATTGAAAGAGTGGTACGATAAAATAAATAATGCAGAATCTGTTGCTTCGTTAGAAGAGATTCGTATTGCATTGTTTGGAAAAAAAGGCATTCTTGCCGCAGAATTTGCAAAGATGAAAGATGTTCCCAATGAACAAAAAGCACAGTTTGCAAAAGATCTGAATGCACATAAACAAAACCTAATGAATGAGTTCACTGCCAAAAAGATAGTGCTCGAAACTGAGGCTCTCAAAGAGGCTATGAAAGCAGAAGCCATTGATGTCTCTATGTTCTCTACATCAAGCTCAGCAGGTGCACTGCATCCTGTTATGGAGACGATGGACAGAATCGTAGAGTATTTCTCTTCTATGAATTTTGCAGTCAAAACTGGACAAATAGTCGAAGATGATTTTCATAACTTTGAAGCGTTGAATCTGCCGAAGTATCACCCTGCACGTGATATGCAGGATACTTTCTATTTTAAAGATGAGATGCTTCTGCGTACACACACTTCACCTGTGCAGATACGTACGATGCTCGAGAGTAAACCGCCGATCCGTATGATCGCTCCGGGTGCAGTTTTTCGCCGTGATTACGACCTCACACACACACCTATGTTCCATCAGATAGAAGGGCTTTTGGTTGATGAAGAAGGTAAGGTCTCTTTTGCAAACCTCAAATTCATCTTAGAAGACTTTTTAAAGTATATGTTTGGTGATGTAGATGTGCGTTTCCGCCCCTCTTTCTTCCCATTTACAGAACCTTCTGCGGAAGTTGATATCTCTTGTGTATTTTGTAAAGGAGAAGGATGCCGCGTCTGTTCACATACCGGATGGCTTGAAGTATTAGGGTGCGGTATCGTTGATCCTAATGTCTTTGAGGCTGTGAAATATGAAAATGTAAGCGGATACGCTTTTGGACTTGGCGTCGAGCGTTTTGCAATGCTGATCCATCACATAGGAGACCTTCGCTCACTTTTCGAAGGAGATATAAAGTTACTGGAGCAATTTCAATGATAGTTACAAGATCTTGGTTACAAGAGTGGATAGACCTTGAAGGTATCTCAACTGAGGACGTTGCCAAAACATTTAATGCTATCGGTCTTGAAGTTGACAGAGTGCATGAGTATAGAATTCCTCCAAAGATAGTTTTTGGAAAAGTTCTGGAGTGTGAGAAACATCCTGATGCTGATAAGCTCAATATCTGTAAAGTTGATATAGGCTCTGCAACACGCCAGATTGTCTGTGGCGCTGCAAATGTACGTGCAGGACTGTTTGTAGCTGTTGCTACAATCGGGGCTGTTATGCCTGACGGTATGGCGATAAAACCGGTAAAACTTCGTGGTATTGACTCTGAGGGGATGATCTGTTCATCAAGTGAACTTGGACTTCCGGATACCGGAAAAGGAATCATGGAACTTGACAGCAGTATAGGCAGTTTTAAACTCGGTGAAGAGTTGTCTGCAAATCCAGTGTTCAATGATGACCTGATTGAGATCGAGCTGACTGCAAATCGCGGAGACTGTTTAAGTATCCGTGGTGTTGCACGAGATCTCTCAGCTGCTTTTGACAGACCGATAAAAGAGTATGCAGTTACAGACAATGATGAAAAACGCGGTATTGGGCGTATACTTTCTCTTGTTCATGAGAAAGATCTGGATGTGAACTTACGTTACAAGGCACTTGACCTCAAAGATCTTTCACTGCCGTTTATCGTAAAACTCAGACTGGCACAGATCGATGAAAGCAGAGTATGTGATGTAGAGTCTATAATGCTTTATGTCACACATGCGACAGGAGTGATTTTACGAGCTTATAAACATGATTTCTTTACAAAAGAAGGAGAGAAGTTAGGAAAAGTAATGCTTGATGAAGATGAACATGGTTTTGCTTGTATTGAAAATCAAGACAAAGAGATAGCTTCCATTGTAGGCATCATCCAAAATGATGAGTCAAAAATGAAAGAACCGACAGGTACGGTTGTTCTTGAAGCCTCTTATATTCCGCCGGATATTATTTCGAAAAAAATGGCTGAAGTCAAGATAGAAGCAGGACCGATGTTCTATAAAACTTCACGTGGAAGTGAACCGGAACTAGAAGGCGGACTCTCTTACTGTATCGATCTTATTGAGAAGTTTTCCAATTCGACGACATTCAGCGGAAGCATAGAACTCTCAAAAAACTTCAAAGAGAAGATAGTTATCATTTCAAAACAGGAGATCGATGCGATTATCGGTGCAGAGATTGACAAAGTCGTCATTACAAAGATCTTGAAAAATCTTGGTTTTGATACTTCAAAATCATCAACAGATAAATTTGTCATCACTGTCCCGCAATTCCGTCATGACATTGTAAACAAGCAGGATATTGTTGAAGAAATCGTGAGAATGGTGGGTATTGACAATATCCCATCCAAGCCGTTCTTACTCAAAGAGGCAAATAGACTTGAAGATAACTATTTTGCATATAAAAAACGTTCAGTATATAGACATAAATGTGCGCAAAGTGGTTTTTATGAGTCTATTCACTTCGTTTTTGATGAGAAAAAAGTGCTTCAATCATATGGGTTTGAGACGACAAAAGAGGAGCTTGAACTTTTAAATCCAATCGTTCAAACGCTTGATACGCTGCGTCCTACTCTTTTGACAGGGCTTTTAAAAGCGGCATCACAAAATGTCAAGAATGGCTATGCATCGGTGAGACTTTTTGAAATAGGTTCTGTCTTTACACCATTGCGTGAGGAGTCTTTAAAAATGGGATTGCTTTTTAGCGGTGAAAAAGAGAAAGAATCCCTTGCAAACAGCGGAAAACCTGCAAAAGTCGATTTTGGATATTTTGTGCAGAAGATCGCTGATATCATCGGTGATGTAGAGTTGCGTGAGTATGAGACTACGCATACACTTTCTCATATCTATCAATCTGCGGCCGTCGTGCAAAACGGTGAAGTGATTGGTGAACTCTTCAGAGTCCATCCTGAAGTTGAAAAAGCGTATGATCTTGATGTAACTTACCTTTGTGAACTTGATTTTGAAAAACTTTCGTATGAGCTTAAAATTGCAGAGAAAAAGTCAAAATATCAAGCTTCGTTCAGAGACCTCTCACTCGTTATGCCAAAAGATATGTCTTATGAGAAGGTAAAATCCGTCATTAATGCTAATGCGACAGAAGAGTTGATTCGTTTTTACCCTGTTGATAGATATACAGACGAAGTACTTGGAGATAATATGAGTCTCTCTATTAGATTTGTACTACAGTCCGATGAAAAAACACTTGAAGAAGAGGATATTACATCAGCGATGGATAAGATTCTTGAAGCACTCAACAGAGAACTTGGCATAGGACTGAGATAATGCAAAAAGTACGTGTATCGCCTGCAAAAGATTTTTCGCTTGCTATCTCTGAAATAGCACCGGACAAGTCGATTTCACACCGCTCTGTTATGTTTGCGATGCTGGCGGATGGAGAGAGTGTTATTGAAAACTTTTTACGTGCAGAAGATACGCTTAACTCTTTGGAGATCGTTAAAAATCTCGGTGCAAAAGTTGAAGATGACGGGAAAGTCATTACTATATCTTCCGATGGCATTAAAGAGCCGTTTGAAATTCTTGACTGTGGTAATTCGGGAACGGGAATGCGACTCTTTTGCGGGCTTTTAAGTTCAGCTGAGGGACATTTTGTACTGACAGGCGACAAATATCTTCGCCGTCGTCCCATGAAGCGTGTTACACAGCCGCTTATAAGCATAGGTGCAAAGATAGATGGTCGGGAAAATGGTGATTTAGCACCGATCTCTATTCGCGGAGCTTCTTTGAAAGCTTTTGATTATAAGAGTAAGATCGCTTCTGCACAGGTAAAATCATGTATGATATTAGCGGCACTCAGAGCAGATGGCAAGTGTACATACACGGAGCCGGAACTCTCACGCGACCATACAGAACGAATGCTTAAAGGCATGGGTGCGGATGTGAGCGTAGATGGACTTAAAACTACTATCAAACCGATGCAAAATCTTCTTTTGCCTTTAAAAATACGTGTACCTGCCGATCCGTCATCGGCTTTTTTCTTTGCAGTGGCAGCTGCCATTACTCCCGGAAGTGAAATAGTTTTAGAAGGTGTTACACTCAATCCTACACGTATTGAAGCATTTAAAATGCTTGAACATATGGGTGCGGACATAGCGTATGAACTAACTGACAATAAATATGAACCCATCGGAAATATCCGAGTAAAATATGCACCGCTTCATGGTATAACAGTTGAGCATAATATTTCGTGGCTTATTGATGAACTACCGGCACTTTCCATTGCTATGGCGTGTGCAAAGGGTGAGAGTCTGGTCAAAAATGCCGAGGAGCTTCGCGTCAAAGAGTCTGACAGAATTGCAACTGTTGTTGAGGGACTGCGTGCGTGCGGCATTGAAGTGCATGAGTATAAAGACGGTTATAAAATCGTTGGCGGCGAGTTGAAAAGCGCTGTAGTTGACAGTGACGGTGACCATAGAATTGCGATGAGCTTTATCATCGCAGGACTAAAATGCGGTATGGAAGTAACGGATCTTGAGTGTATAAATACCTCTTTTCCGAACTTTTTTGAACTGCTGCAAAAGATTACCGCTGTGGAGTTTGTTTCATGAAGATAGAACTGGCTGAAAATTACGGTTTTTGTTTTGGTGTAAAACGTGCGATCAAGATAGCTGAAGAAAATACCAATGCTGCGACATACGGTCCATTGATCCACAACTCAAAAGAGATTGCCAGACTTGATAAAGACTTCAAAGTCGGTCTTGTTGAGGATTTTCAGACATTTCAACCGGGTGACAAAGCGATTGTCCGAACACACGGTATTGTCAAAGATGAACTCCAAGCACTCAAAGAGAGCGGTGTGGATGTTGTTGATGCAACTTGTCCGTTTGTGACAAAACCGCAGGAAATCGCTCAGGAGATGAGTGAAAAAGGTTATAGTGTCGTTATCTTTGGTGATGAAAAGCATCCGGAGATAAAGGGAGTGAAATCCTATGCAACACATGGGGCATTGGTTGTAACTGAGCCAAAAGATCTTGAAGATGTGAAACTCCATGAGAGAGTCGCTCTCATTGCGCAGACAACAAGAAAAGTGGAAGATTATATGGAGATAGCGAACTATCTCATTCCTCGTCATAAAGAGGTGCGTGTGTTCAATACTATCTGCAATGCTACATTTGAAAATCAAGATGCCGTTCGCAAACTTTCAAAACGTGCCGATGTGATGATAATCATCGGCGGAAAAAATTCCTCAAACACAAAGCAGCTCTTTAATATTGCTCATGAAAACTGCTCTGATTCTTACCATATAGAAGATGAAAAAGAGTTGGATTTTTCATGGTTTGATAATAAGGAACTCTGCGGTATATCAGCAGGCGCATCAACTCCGGACTGGATCATTCAAAATGTCGTCGATGCAATTCAGGCAGGTGTCAATTCGTAAAAGAGTTGACACAAACCTCCATTTCTTCAAAGTTTAATACCAATATAATCATAATTTAGGTATAATCACGCAATTTTTATGTAACAGAGGATAGGTAATGGCGTTCGATAACGAATCATTTGAAGAAGAAGAAAATTTTGCAGAAATGTTTGCTGCAAGTGAAAAACAACAAGAAACAAGTCGCATCGTAGAAGGTGAGATCGTAGAAGTACAGGCTGATGACAACAGAGCATTGGTCGGTGTAGGTGACAAACTCGAAGGTATCATCAATTTAGATGAGATTCGTGATGAAAATGGTGAACTGAAGTTCGGTACTGGTGATAAAATCAAAGTAATGATTATGGGATACTACAATGAGCGTCCTAAAATCTCTTACAAAAAAGTTTTAGAGCAGGAAAAAACTATTGAGTTCATCGATGCACACAAAGATGATTTTGAAGATCTTGTCATTGAAGGTGTAATCACGAAGAAAAACCGTGGTGGCTATGTAGTAGAAGCTGATGCAGTCTCTTTCTTTATGCCGCGTTCACTTGCTGCTTTTAAAGATAGTGATGATGTAGTAGGTCGTAAGATCAAAGCACAGGTTGTTAAAATTGATCCGGCTGAAAACTCAATCATCGTTTCTCGTCGTAAACTTTTCAATGAAGAGCGTAAAAAGAAAAAAGAGATCATCGATCAACTGATGGCAGAAGATGTTGTTGTTGAAGGTGTTATCAAAAAGATCACTTCTTATGGAATGTTCGTAGATGTTGGTGGTGTTGACGGTCTTGTTCACTATAATGAGATCTCTTATAAAGGGCCGGTTAATCCGTCAAAACTTTACAAAGAGGGTGAGACAGTAACTGTTAAAGCTATCTCTTATGACAAAGACAAAAGACACCTTTCTCTTTCTATCAAAGCGGTTCAACCGGATCCTTGGGCTGAAGTAGAGTCTGAACTTGATGAAGGTGATACTATCACTGTAACTGTTTCAAACATTGAAAACTATGGTGTTTTCGTTGATCTTGGAAATGACATTGAAGGTTTCTTACATATTTCAGAGATCACTTGGAACAAAAATGTTAAAAATCCTGGAGATTATTTAGAAGTAGGTCAAGAGATCGATGTTGAAGTTATCGAGATCAACCCGAAAACACACAAACTTCGTGTTTCACTCAAAAGACTGCTTCCAAAACCTTTTGATGAGTTCTTGAAAAAATACAATGAAGGTGACATTGTAACTGGTACAGTTACATCACTTACTGATTTTGGTGCATTTGTTCGCATTGATGGTGTTGAAGGTCTTTTACATAACCAAGATATCTCATGGGATAAAAACACAAAAGCAAGAGACGTTTTAAAATCTGGTGATGAAGTAGAAGTTAAAATTGCTAAGATCAATGAAGAAGATCAAAAAATCTCTCTTAACAGAAAAACTCTTTTAGAGTCTCCTGTTGATCAATTTGCAAAAACACACAAAGTAAACTCAATCGTTACAGGTACTATCCGTGATATTAAAGATTTCGGTGTATTTGTATCTCTTGAAGATGGTGTTGATGCGCTTATCCGTGATGAAGATTTAGCACCGCTTAACAAAGAAGAGTTAGAGCCTGGTCAAGAGATCGAAGCAGCAGTAGCAAACATCGATACTCGTCGTGACCGTATCCGTCTTTCTGTTAAAAAATTAGATTACATTAAAAATCAGGCAATGCTTGAAGAGATTAACGACAACGAGTCACACTCTTTAGGTGATTTGCTTAAAGATAAGTTGAAATAAGAACTTTTCTATGCAGAAGATTATGAAATGGTTCGCTCCGCTCTTAGCAGTCGGAGTGGCTGTTTTCATAGCATTTTTTCTGATCTCTATTAACTCTCCTGAAATTGTCCAAGAGAGTGAGCCGCTTACGTTAAAAAGCGAGAATGTCGCACCAAAACAAAACGAAAAGATATGGCTCAACCATTTGTCACAAACACGGCAAAAAGGGTATTTTTATCCTGTCAATGAAGTGTATGTCCAAGTCAATCTGAATGAAAAAATAACTAAAACTATAACCTATAAATTATCGGCATTTTTAAAAGACCCTTATCAGCTTTTCTGTTTGAAAGAAGAACTGAAAAACTATGGTCTTAAATATTTTTTAAAAAAAGATAAACAGGGTATAGATTTACTTATTTATTCACAAAATGTTGATAAATTACAATCTTTGGTTCAGGTACTGAAGAATTATAAAATTTCGGCTCAAATCAAGCCATATAAAGAGGAATATTAAATGCAGAAATATACAGTAGTAGTATGTGACCATATTCATGAAGCGGGTCTAAAAATGCTTCAAGATGACGAAGCTATCAATTTTGTTATGGCAGCTGACGTTGATAAAAAAGAGCTTGTTGAGAAGATTATTCCAACTGCGGATGTTGCCATTACAAGAAGTTCGACTGATGTTGACTCATTCTTTTTGGAACACGCAGATAATATGAAAGCGATCGTTCGTGCCGGTGTCGGTGTTGACAATGTTGATATCCCGGGATGTTCTAAAAAAGGTATCATTGTTATGAACGTACCGACTGCAAATACTATTGCAGCAGTTGAACTGACTATGACACATATGCTTAGCTGTATGAGAATGTTTCCATACTCTCATGACCATTTGAAAAATCAAAGAATCTGGAAACGTGAAAAATGGTACGGTTATGAGCTTAAAGGCAAGAAGCTCGGTGTTATCGGTTTTGGTAACATCGGTAGTCGTGTCGCTAAACGTGCAAAAGCTTTTGAGATGGACATTGTCGCTTACGATCCATACATTGATCCTGCAAAAGTAACTGACTTAGATATGACATACACGAAAAACTTCGATGATATCTTAGCTTGTGATGTGATCACTATCCATACACCGAAAAATAAAGAGACTATCGGTATTATTGGTGAAGAAGAGATCGCTAAAATGAAAGACGGTGTTGTTCTTGTAAACTGTGCGAGGGGTGACCTTTACAATGAAGATGCGCTTTATAACGGTTTGAAAAGCGGTAAGATCCGTTTTGCAGGTATTGATGTATTTGGTAAAGAGCCGGCGATTAACAATAAACTGCTTGACCTTGACAATATAGTTGTCTCTCCACACTTAGGTGCAAATACTTACGAGTCTCAGTACAACATCGGTACGCAGGCAGCAGGGAATGCTATTGAAGCTGCTAAGGGTATTTCATATCCAAATGCACTTAACTTGCCTATTGATGAGAGCAAAATACCTGAATTTGTTAAGCCGTTCTTAGAGATGGGACAAAAGATCGGATTTATGGCTTCACAGATCAACAAGTCTAAAATCGTTTCAATCAGAGTAAAAGGTCAGGGTGAAATAGGAAACTATGTCGATTCTCTTGCTACTTTTGTAACTGTTGGAGCAATGAGCCACTCTTCTGAGACTATTAACTATGTAAATGCTGATTTCGTAGCAAAAGAGAAAGGGGTGGACGTTGAGCCTGTCAATCTTGGAGACTCTGCTGTTTATAAGAACCTTATCACTGTAAAACTTACAACAAATGAGGGAACAACAACTATCTCTGCTACGATTTTTGATGATGGTGTACAGCGTATCGTCTCTATTGACGGTTTTGACAATGAAGTGGCGATTAAAGGTGATATGATCCTCTTTAAAAATTCTGATGTTCCTGGTGTTATCGGGAGTGTAGGAACTATTCTTTCTAATAATAGTGTAAATATTTCAGACTTTTCATTAGCGCGTAATGAGAACAAAGAAGCACTCGCTGTTATCTTGGTTGACAATGTAGTAAGTGATAAAACACTTGAAGAACTCGCTTCACTTGAAGCATGTAAAAGTGTAAGTTACGCACGTCTGTAACTTCTCATCTTTTAAACAAGACTCTGTTTTTAAAAAATAGAGTCTTTCTTTATCCCTCTTTTTCTAAACTTACTCACTAAATTATTTATATACACTCTTATAATACTATAGCTATATATTATTTTTAAATGAAGATATAAAAGAAGTATACCCATCAGAGAGATGATGGGCATATAAAAGAGAGTTATTAAACCGGATCTTCTACAGAAACGGCTTTTTTCTCATGAAAGTGAAAATGTTTTTCCAAATCTACTGTATACAGAAGTACAGGAACAACGATAAGTGAAGCGATGACCGCTGCTACTGTACCAAATATAAGTGCGACACCAAGACCGCCAAAGACAGGATCGGCCGCAAGAAGTGTTGAAGCCAAAATAATAGCAACAGCAGTTAAGAAGATAGGTTTTGCACGTGTTGCTGATGCATAGGCAATAGCTTCTGCTTTATGCATCCCTTTTTCATCCATCAATGATTTCGTAAAATCAATAAGCAGCAGAGAGTTCCGTGAACTAATTCCTATAAGGGCGATAAAACCGATCAGCGATGTTGCTGTGAGGAAGAAAGTATCCGGTGTAAAGAGATCCATGATCCAGTGCCCGACAATGACGCCGATGATAGAGAGAAATGAACCAAGCAGGATGATACCGCTGAGTGTATAACTTTTATAGTAGATAACCATTAACAAGAAGATAAGGATAAGGGCAGCAATGAAAGCGCCTCCCAAGTCTCTAAAAGTATCCATGGTAACTTTCATCTCACCATCCCAGATAAGATCATAGATTTCACCTGTCTTTTTATCTGTAAGTCGTAGATTGAAAAGACCTGTTTTTTCAACATTGTAATCATCTGTAAATGTATCTATGATCGTTTTTCTTGCATCAAGAAGAGGATAGACTTGAGAGACCATATCTGTCTCTGCAAGTACATTTGTCATCTGATGGAGATCTTTGGACATAATTAACGGGTTTGATTTTTTTGGAGTGACTTTTACAAGTTCCGTAACTGGTACCATCATGCCCATTTTATTCATCAGTTTCAAAGAAGCAAGTTTAGCCTTTACAGATGCAAGATCTTTTTTTGTAAATCTTTTTGAATCCTGTGAAAGTGAAAGAAAAATAGGAATCTGGTCATTGTATTTGTCTGAGTTTTTAACGGCAATATTCATCCCTTCAAAAGCAAGATAGAGGATGTCGTTGAGTTGTTTGACACTTAAACCTGATCTTGCGATCTTGGTGCTGTCTACAGTGACTTCAAAAGTGTCATAGATATCATCTTCCATTGTATCTATATCTACAAGTCCTTTGGTATGTTTGAAAACATCTTCAACGCGATTTGCCACTTTTCTAATGCCTTTGGCGTGTTTTCCATATACTTCCATAACGATTGCTGAAAGTGTCGGTGGTCCTGCCGGTGGTTCGACAAAAGAGATATCTGTACCAGGGTAAAGCTTCTCACACGATCCTTGAATAACAGGACGCATGCGTTGTACCATCATGTATGAAGGTTCTTCTCTCTCATGCTTTTTTGTAATATTGACAACGATCTCTGCAACATTTTCAGCATTTTTAAACTGGCTTCCTTTGATGAGACCTGCAAAATCAAGTGGAGAACCCATTCCCAAAAATACTTCGGTATCGAGTGCCTCTTTTTCTTTTACAACATAAGAGCTCACGCAGTCCGTTACTCTTTTTGTCTCCTCTATAGAGCTTCCTGTAGGCAGATTGACATAGATATTGAATGTATCATTGTTCTTTCCCGGAAGCATTTTTACTTTAACGATCTCTGTAGGTGCAATCATCAATACAGAAAGGATAAAAGCGGCTAGTGTTCCCAAGAGAATAAATCGTCTTTGAGCAGCGCTTTGAATACCTGCGAATACAAGCTTTTCAAATTTTTTAAACATTAATGTTCTCCTTTGCTGTGGTCAGGGCGTTTTAGAATTCTAACGGCCAGATACGGTGTAAAGATGTAGGCAACAAACAGTGACGCAATAAGTGCGACAGGTACATTGGCAGGAATGGGTTTCATAAACTGTCCCATCATGCCGCCGACAAATGCCATAGGTACCATAGTCATAATGATGGCAAGTGTCGCAATATTTGTCGGTGCGCCAATTTCATCGGTAGCTTTTATCATGATCTCATCATCACTTTCATGTGCAGACTCGATTGAGTGGTAGTGTCTGTGGATATTTTCTATAACGATAATAGCCGCATCGACGAGAAGTCCCAGTGAGAGTAAGAATGCAAAAAGAGTGATACGGTTAATTGTCTGTCCTGTCAAATAGGCAATAAAAAGTGTAATGGCAAGAATGGCAGGAACCGTAAAGGTTACTATGAGCGATTCTCTCCATCCAAGTACGAAGATAAGAAGTATAGCGATAATAATGATAGATAAAATCAGGTGAAATACAAGCTCGTTAACGGCTTCATTGGCACGTTCACCGTCATTTCTTGTGATGACATAACTAATACCGTTTTTAGAGAGATCTTCTTTATACTTTTCTAACTCTTTCTTTACTTCTTCGGCGATAATAACCGCATTTGTTCCCTGGAGTTTTGAAACAGTAAGTGTTACCTGGTCTTTAAACGGAGAAAATTTCCCGTCCTCTTTTACACTGACAAGTGCCGATTTAAAGTTTTGAATATCATAAGAGTTTTCGACTTTTGCAACCTGGTGCAGATAGATAGGAGAACCCATGTACTGAGCTACAATGATATTACCGACATCTTTTGCATCTTCGATGGCATTTTTTACACCTACCATAACGATTTTATTGTCTTTTGTTCTGTTTTTCACTGCAGGGACATTATATGCCAGAGATTGAACAGCCTGCATTATTTGACCCATAGAGAGGTTATAACCGGAGAGCTTGTTGATGTCCACTTCGACATTGAACTGGTGTTTATGCCCGCCTTTTATCTCTGTGACGGCGACATTGTTCAATCCGTTGATATGGTGTTGAATGCTCTTGACCTTGTCATAAAGTTCCGTTTTACTCATACGTGGATTGTTGGAATAGAATGCAACGGAGACAATAGGAATGTCAACGTCAATATCGAGCGGTTTGATGATCGGATTCATCGCACCTTTTGGAAACATATCGGAGTTTTGCATGATCTTGTCATAGACCTTGAGGTTGGAATCCTCTTTCTTCTCACCGATATAAAATGCTACATTGACAATACCGACATTGTCCATTGCCATGCCGTAGATATGCTCAACACCTTTTACCTCTTTGAGTTTTCTCTCGAGTGGTTTTACAATAATCTTTTCAACCTCTTTTGCACTCGAACCAGGGAGTGCAACGATAACGGTTGATCCTGAGACTACCATTTGCGGGTTCTCCTCACGCGGCATAACCATAAGAGCTATATAGCCGATAACAAGTAAAAAGATACCGAGAACTGATGTCAAAGGATTACGTAAAAATCCTTTGGCAAGTTTTCCTGCTGCATCTTTTGGTTCATAGGGTTTATGATGATTCATAGCAGTTCCTTAGTTGATAGTGATGGTAGCATACATACCAGGATAGATTGATTTACTATGTGTTTTAAAAGAGACCTTTATCTTAAATGTATGTGTCATCGGGTTTGAGTTTGGAATGATCGCCGTGATTTTTCCTATCTCTTTAATGCCAAGTGACGGAATCTCTACAATGACTTTTTTGCCATGATGAATACGCGGCATATTGCTTTCTGCAATTTCAGCAGATATTTTAAGATTGCTCAGATCTGAGAGTATGATAGCAGGCATACCAGGCATTGCCATCTCGCCGACTTTAATATTTTTAGCGACGACGACACCGTCATTCGGCGCTTTGATATTGAGGTATTTGTATTGGTTCTCTACTTCTTGAAGTCTCGCTTTTGCAATACTTATCATATCCTGCAGGTTCTTTGCCGCAAGTTCTAGATTTTCAACTTCATATTTTGATACCATATCTTTTTCAAGAAGTCTTTTGTATCTCTCAAGATTAAGTTTTACATTTGTATATTGATTTTCATACATTTGGAGTGAAAGTTCCGCTTGGCGTTTTGCCGAGTCGATCTCACGCGAATCGATCGTATATAAGATTTGTCCGCGTTTTACTTTTTCACCTTCGCTGACATTTACATTTGTTACAAAGCCCATAAAACGGCTTGTGATCATTTTTTGGTTATCTGAGATAACACTTCCTGAAAGTGTCAGTGCCTCCGCCATCAGTGAAGCACCAAGTGCCAGTATCAGTAGTAGTTTCTTCATTTAGTATTTCTCCCCGTTTGCTAGTTTTTCAAATTCAAATATTTTTTCTATACGTTTGTTCTTTGCAATTTGCAGTTGCAAGATCTTTTGGATCTGTGCTGATTGTTTGATGATAACATCGCTCATAGAGACAAGTTTCTCTTTGTATCTGCCTTCATAATTGTCATAGATGGCATTGGCAAGATCGAGTTCACGTTTAAGTGAGGCTATCTCTGCATCAGTACTTTCTATTTGCGTGCGTATTTTAGCAACTTTTAGCGCGATTCCTTCTTTAGCGAGTTCAAGTTGTGACTGCATTTTCATTTTTTCTATTTTTGATTTTTCAATTTTAGCGCTGTCGATACCGCCGTTAAAGAGGTTCCACGAGAGTCTCGCTCCGACTGTATAGGCTTTGTGGTCATTTGCATCACCCAAGAATGTATCGTCTGCCGTAGCTACTTCACCAAAAGCACCAACTGTCGGATAGTATCCTGCTTCACTTGCATCGAGCATGCTTTTGCGGATAGCTAAGCCCTCGTTTGCTTTTTTGATGTCAATATTTCTTGAAAGTACTTCTTTGTCAGAAAATTTTGGCATCGGTACTTCTGATTTTGGCGGTATGATCGCATCGACTTTTTGGTTTAAAAGAAAGCTGATGTAGTGATAGAGCAGTTTTTTGTTTGCATACATCTGAATAAGAAGTCTTTCGACATTTCCTTTTTTCGCTTTAACTTCCAAAAGATCGACTTTTTTTGCATAACCGACATCTATCATAGTTTTTGTTGTGTTTTCAAGTATATTAATATTATGTAAAATTTTATTGAGATTTTTAATGGATGAATCAAGCAGAGCCATATCGTAGTAGCTTTTTTTAAGCTCATACATCTTTTCAGTAGCTATTTTTTCTTTATCGAGTGACTTTATCTTTGTCATCTCATCCATGATGTTTTCATAACTGCTGATAGCAAAACCGGTAAAAAGCGGCACTTCGTACTTGAGTTTGCTTTGGAAGAAATTTCTGTATCCTGGATAATTTAAATCATTTGGTTGAACTTTAAGGACATCTGTTGTTCCTGGAGGTGGTGAAAGAAAGTCAGCAAATCCAAAGTCTCCAAATGTAGCCTCACGCGAGGTTAGTTTAAATCCAAAAACATTTCCGGCATCATTGGAACGTGCCATATCCTGCTCGAAGGTTAGTTTACCCCAATTCATCCCCGAAACTGTATCTTTTTTTGCCTTTGCGCTCTGCACATCATATGTAGCTGCTTTGATCTCAAGGTTTTGAGATTGTAAAAGCTCCAATGCTTGCGAGAGAGTAAGGGCATTAGTCGTTGTGTCATTTGCAGAGAGTACAAGTGCAAATGAAAGCATACTAATGAGTTTTTTCATAATGTAATTTTCCTTTGAGTTGTCATCATAATTTTAAGTAGAGATTATAACATATATTTTATTTTCCTATATCACAATTGCATCACATTTAATCATTTTAGAGTATAATCGGGTTATGAAGATACTATTTGTAATGCTTTTTCTCGTTGTTTCTTTGTTACAGGCGAAGGTCTTTACAAATGCTCTTGCAAAAGAGACATCACCTTATCTGCTGCAGCATGCAGACAATCCTGTTGTATGGATGCCATTAGGAAAAGAAGCTTTTCTTAAAGCAAACAAAGAGAATAAACCTCTCTATATTTCCATAGGTTACTCGACCTGTCACTGGTGCCATGTCATGGAAGAAGAGTCATTTACAAACATTCAAATAGCAGCTTTGTTAAATAAATACTTCATCTGTATCAAAGTGGATCGTGAAGAGCTGCCGCAGACCGATGCCCTCTATCAAAATATATATAAGAAATATTCTGGACATGCAGGCGGCTGGCCTTTAAATGTTTTTATGACACCTCAAAAAGATGTTTTTTATATTACGACCTATATCCCTCCAAAACAGAGACCTTATGCGGAAGGCTTTGATACTCTGTTGCCAAAACTGCATCGACTCTATCTGAACAAAAAACATTTACAAAAAGCCGTTGAAAATATTGCTCACGCAACACAAAAAAGAGAGAAAAGTATAATGAAAAAAGATATCACACTCAATGCTTTTGTAAACTCTTTTAAAAAAATGTATGATAGTGATTATCCCGGATTTGGACATTCAAAACAATTTCCGCAAGCTTCCAAAATTGCTTTGACGCTTGATCTGGCAGAACTCACGCAGGATGCTAAACTCAAAGAAGCCTATCTTACCCTGCTTGACACAATGGCAATGCGAGGGCTTTATGATCATATAGAAGGCGGTTTCTTTCGTTACAGTGTCGATGTCGAATGGGAAATTCCCCATTTTGAAAAGATGCTCTATACACAGGCAGAACTCCTGCCTCTTTATGTAAGAGGTTATGAGATCTCACATAAACCACTCTATAAAGATATTGTCACAGAGAGTATAGCAATGCTTGATAAAAGATTTGTTTGGAACAATCTTTACTTCAGTGCGAGTGATGCGGACAGTGATGCAGAAGAGGGTGGTTACTACACCTTCTCACGCAGTGAAATAGATAAAGCACTTAAATACAATGTTCACGAAGATGATATCAAAGAGGCACTTGGATTTCGTCTCGAGGGGAATATGCATGTCAAAATTCATCTCGGTTTTGACAATGATGAACGTCCAAAAGGTTTTAGAGAGTTTCAAACTATGCTGCGTGAGGTACGAAAGAGTAAAAAATTTCCTTTCATAGATAAGAAGATCAATACTGCGTGGAATGCGATGATGATAGAAGCGCTCTACAAAGCGGACTATATAGATGTTAAGTACGCAAAAAAAGCGAACAGACATCTTCAAGCACTGCAAAATCTGATGCTGCGTGAGCAAGAGCTTTACCATCAGAGTGTGCCGGATCATATACCAAGTCAAAAAGGACTTTTAGAAGATTACGCTTTTTTTATTGGTGCTTTGATCGCTTCTTATGAGAGCAGTTATGATGAAGATAAGCTGATGCTTGCTGAGTATCTGCTTTGGCAGGCTAAAGAGAAATTTTATAAAAATGGTGTCTGGTACTTGAGTGAGCAAAGAAATGTGAAGGCTGATCTGAATGACAAATACTACACTTCCTCACTCTCTAAAATAATTCAAGACATTCTAAAACTCTCTGGCATTAAAGAGTCATTGCGTTATGAAAAACTAGCTTATGCAAGTATGAATAATCTACATTTAGAACTACAGGAAAGGTTGGCTGATGCCCCTGCACTTGCAAGAGCATATTTGATGCAAAAAGAGGGTGTGGTCTCTTTAAAGAGCAAAAAAGAGAATTTGCTGAAAAACTATAAAAAAATTCAAGAGATTCTTTATCCCTATATCGTGACCGTACCTAAAGATTATGACAGCTATCTGGCTTGCACACTACGACAGTGTTTTAGCCAAGAGAAAGAGTTGAAATTAATTATTGAGAAAATCAACAGATATAAGAAAAAAATATAGCTGAGTTTTAAGTTTATATCACTAAAATTTGATTTCTATTTTTATATTTGAAGGTAATTCATTTTATGGCGAACTCCTGTCCTCTTAACTTTGTAAAGGTCGATTCAAACATTGCACGATTCAGCTCACTATTTGTTGCGTTGCTGGTCATTGTCTATCTCATTACAAACAATGTTTGGATTCTCTATTTTTTAGCATTTGATTTTATAATGAAACTTTTTTTAAACCCGGGAATCTCGCCAATAATGATGCTGGCAACTTTTTTAAAGGGTCTGTTTAAAATAAAAGACAAATTTACTGATGGCGGTGCAAAAAAATTGGCAGGAATGTTTGGACTGACATTTGTCATACTACTGATAATCGCGCACTATCTTGATATCTGGGTACTTTCTCTTGGGATTGCCATTGTGTTTTTAATCTGTTCACTGCTCGATGTCTTCTTAAACTTTTGCATTGGTTGTAAAATTTACTATATAATTCGAAAAATATATCCAAATTTTATGAATAATTTATAGAATTTTTTTAGGAATACAATGCGAAGCATAGGACTTTTAGGCGCGATATCTATAGGTATCGGCGGTATGGTAGGCGGTGGAATCTTTGCCGTTTTGGGTGAAGCGGTCTCTTTGGCTCACGGTGCAACGGCAGTGGCCTTTGGAATTGCAGGACTAGTGGCTATTTTAACGGCATATTCTTATGCAAAACTCTCTGTTACTTACCAAAGCGAAGGAGGAACAGTCACATTTATAGATAAAGCTTTTGGAGATAACATCCTCTCAGGAAGTGTCAATCTGATGCTGTGGCTGAGTTATCTTGTAACTATTTCACTCTATGCTACAGCTTTTGCATCGTATGGAGAGACCTTTTTTACACAAAAAAGTAATTTGCTCCATCATGGACTCATAACATTTGCCATTCTTCTGCCTGCTGTTATCAATCTTGTCTCTGCCTCTTTTGTTGGAAAGAGCGAGACGGTTATTGTCGTTATAAAGGTCTCACTGCTTATCTTAGTCATTGTTGCCGGTGCTTCTTACGTCGATACTGCGAGAATGTCGCCGGAACATTGGGGAACACCGCTTTCTATTGTAACAGCGGGAATGATCATTTTTGTAGCTTATGAAGGTTTTGAACTTATAGCTAACTCTGCTGAAGATATTAAAGAACCGTTAAAAAATCTGCCTCGGGCTTTTTATGCTTCTGTCGGTATCGTTATAGTGCTTTATATTCTCATTGCTATTATTACGGTGGGAAGTGTCAGTGAAGATGTTTTGATGAAAGCAAAAGATTATGCCCTTGCTGCTGCAGCGCAGCCTTCACTTGGTCATACAGGCTTTGTGCTTGTCTCATTTGCCGCACTGCTTTCTACTTTTTCTGCTATCAATGCAACCATCTACGGCAATGCCAGACTTGGCTATATCGTTGCAAAAGATGGAAAGCTCCCTCGGTCACTGATGGATGAAGACAAAAAAAGCGGTGTGCCTTTTCGAGGGGTGCTCTATACGACACTGCTGAGTCTTATTCTTGCAAATAGTATTGACCTTACGGAGATAGCCATCATTGGGAGTGCAGGGTTTTTACTCATCTTTACACTTGTAAATCTCAGTGCATATACCCTGCGTGAGGAGATAGGAGCAAATAAATTCGTTGTCGTGATATCTTCTATATTGGCATTTTTGGCGCTTTGTACCTTGATGCTGCATACATACAACTCCAATCCGAGAGCTGTCGTTATTTTTATGTCTTTCATCATTATCTCCGTCTTGTTTGAACTTATTTACGGACGTTATGTCCGTGGGCAGATATTTAACAGAAAATATAAAAAAGCAAAAAATTAACATTATCCTAACATAGAAGTTGTATACTTGTAAAAAAGTTAGGAAATTATGTATGAAAAAATTTTTACTGCTTTTGTTTTTTTGTACTTCTGTTGTCAATGCAGAAGTTTTGACGCTGCAGGAGAGCATTGACAAAGTCCTGCAAAATTATCCGGATGTCAAGACGTTTGAGCTAAAGATAAAACAGTCCGAATCCTCTTACAGATCGGCATTTGCAGATTATCTGCCTCAAGTTGAAGTTCAGGGAGAATACGATGCGACAGGGACCTATGTATTGCCGCAAAACGGCTCTTTTCATACTGTAGATGATTCAGGATGGAATGCCGGTGTCAATCTTAAACAAAAGATATGGGATTTTTCAAAGACATCTTCAAAGGTAAATGCTTCCAAAGTTGACAAAGATATCTCACAACTCTCTCTCAAGGAGTTGAAGGCCCTTTTAGTCTATAAGGTGAAAAGTCTTTATGAACTCATGGTAGTACAGAGTGAGGCTATTGAAGTTCGTAAAAAAGATCTTGAATCCAAAGAAGCGTATTATGAACAGGCAAGAGCACTTGTAAAACAGGGGCTCAAAACCGAAGCGGATGCAAACCGTTTTCTCTCTGCCGTCTATCTTGCTAAAGATAATCTCGCCATTGCACAAACAAGTTATGAAAAAGCAAAGGCAACACTTTCTCTCTATATGGATGAAAAAATCCCGCAAAATATCACTTTAGAGAGAGAATTTTTAAAGCGGGAATTTCATTCGCCTGCCAATTTGCAAAAAGATATACTGCAGAGTAACTATTCACTGCAGATAGATGAACAGAACATCAAAAAAAATATACTCCTGCATAAATCTGCACAGGCTTCGCATTACGGTTCCATAGATGCTATTGCTTCATACAACCATATTGACACCTTGAATGTGTATGATACAAAACTTGCGGGTGTGACGCTGAGTATTCCTCTCTACAGCGGTGGAAGAGTTTCCGCTGAAGCACAAAAAGCACAAATATCGGCACAGATAGCAGCGGAACAAAAACGTTCGCGTGAGCTTGCACTCAAGGAGGAGTTGAACAATCTTCTCTTTGATATTGAGCGTTATAACAATACTGTCGCTGCACGAAAAGCACAGTTGACGTCTGCACAGAGTACAAAGAATGTTCTCGATGCACGTTATAAAGAGGGTCTTGCAACATACATAGAGGTTTTAGATGCGACATCACAGGTGCTCAATGCTCGTTTGTCCCTGTTGGAAACTTACTACTCAAGAGCACTGAGTATGGATAGAATTGATTATCTTCAAGGAAAAATAGATGAATAGATATATAAAATATGTGGTGATGGTTATTGTTGTTGTCTTTGTAGCTGCACTTTTTTACAATAAGGTCTACATTCCAAAAAGTACTTATGCCAAAGTTACGGCACAAAAAGGAAATATTGATATATCGGTCTTTGGCATCGGTAATGTCAGCGCAAGAGATATCTACACTGTCAATTCACAGGTACCGGCAAAGATAAAGGAGATAAAAACCGATGCCGGAGAATGGGTAAAAAAAGGTGATTTGTTGGTAGTGCTTGATGCTGTTGATCTGCCGCAGCTTTTAGAAGAGGTAAAAATATCGGTACAAAAAGCCACGTTGAACTTAGAAGCTGCAAACAAAGAGCTGCAAACGCTTTTGGCGCAAAAAAAGCTGGCACTCATCACCTATAAGCGCTATGAAAAACTCAAAGAGCAGTCCTTTGCATCACAATCGGAGTATGACAAGGCAAAGGCAGACCTTGATGTACTCAGCGCACAGATAGGTGCAAATCTTGCACAGATAGCGTCCGCAAAAGCAGAAATAAAGCGTGCAAAAAAGAGTGTAGAAGCGCTGCGTGAGAAGCTCAAACAGTACAAAATATATGCACCGATCGACGGCTATGTCATCCAAAGAACAGCAGATAGTGCCCAAAGTGTTTTGACATCGCAGCCGATCTTAAAGATAGTAGATCCAAAAACTGTATGGATTCAGGCTTATATAGATGAGCGAATTAGCGGTAGTATAAAAGTCGATCAACATGCAACTATAACACTGCGATCTAAAGCAGATGAAAAACTTCATGGTTATGTCAAGAGAATAGTTCCACAGAGTGACAGTGTGACACAGGAGCGTGAGGTAGACATCGCCTTTGAAAAACTGCCTATCCCTTTTTATATCAACGAACAGGCAGAGGTATCCATCGTTACAAAGCAGTTAAAAGATGTTTTGACAATTCCGGTAGATGCCATAGTACACAGCGATGGTAAAAGTGCTGTATGGCTGAATAAAAAAGGACATGCCTCTTTATATAAGATCAATGTTCTTGGTATTGATGACACTGTGGCAGCTGTAAAAGAGCTGCCTCAAAATGCAGTAATACTTATACCTTCGACAGGTAAAAAAACATTGCGTGAAGGAATGAGAGTTCACTGATGATAAATCTGGCACAAAAAGAGATCTCCCATACTTTTGGTAAGTTCATAGTGACTGCTATGGGCGTGGGTATGCTGCTTGGCATAGTTATGATAATGATGGGAGTATATCGCGGGATGATCATTGATGCACAGGTTCTGCTCAATGATCTCGATGTTGATCTGTGGGTAGTACAGGAAAACACCCTCGGACCCTTTGCTGAGGCTTCGAGAGTGCATGAAGACCTAAAAGATACGATTCGAGTGATAGAAGGTGTGGACAAATCCGAAGGCATTACTTTTCAAAATCTGCAACTCCCATCAAAAGAGGGAGCTGTACGTGTATTTGCCGTTGGTTTTAATCCTTTTGGTGCTATTAATCCCATCAATGCAGATCGTCTTGTCGCAGGACGGGGACTGCAGCATTCGCACTATGAAATGGTCGTAACAGATAAGACAGGATTTAAGCTGCATGAGAAGATAAATCTGGGACGGGATCTCTACACTGTTGTCGGTATCACACATGGTACGGTCTCTTCAGGTGGTGATCCGCTTGTCTACATCTCTTTAAAGGATGCACAGGAGTTACAGTTTCTTTACTCAAATGCGCGCATACGAAATGACAGAGCACGCGGCATAAACGGTCTTAATTCGCATATGGTCAATGCCGTTGTCGCAACTGTAAAAAATGGGTATGACGTTGATAGTGTTGCTGAGAGTATCCGAAGATTTAAGCATAAATCAGTGTATACCGGCAGTGAAGAGAGAAAAATTTTGACACAAAATCTCATTAAGATGGCATCCAAACAGATAGGGATGTTTACGGTTATTTTAGTGGTCGTTTCAACGATAATCATCGCTCTTATCATCTACACGATGACGCTTGAAAAGATGAAAGAGATAGCCATTATGAAACTCATCGGTATTCCAAACGCTATGATAATAAAAATGATCGTTCAGGAGACTGTTTTGATGGGGGTTTTGGCTTTTATAGCAGGAAATATCTTTGCACATCTTATCTATAGTAAATTTCCAAAACGGGTTGTACTCGAGACACCGGATGCATTTGGGCTTTTTGTTGTTGTTATTATCGCTTCGATCCTTGCTTCATTTGTTGGAGTAAAGAAAGTGATAAGCGCAGACCCTTCAGAAGCGATAGGAGGATAGTATGAACAAACAGGCGATAAAAGTAGAGAACCTTGTTAAAAACTTTGGAAAAGGAGAGAGCCTTGTTGAGGTAATTAACGGGGCTTCTTTTGAGGTAAATAAAGGTGAACTCGTAGCACTTGTCGCACCAAGTGGGGCGGGAAAGACAACGCTGCTGATGATGATAGGCTGCGTGGAAGAGCCGACAAGTGGGAGAATATGGCTTGGGGATGAGAAAGTCTATGAAAACAGATGGCTGACAAAAGAGACGCGAAAGATACGACGTGAGAAGATAGGTTTTATCTTTCAGGCACACTATCTCATTCCATTTTTAAATATCATTGAAAATGTAACACTTGTACCGCAGACCAATGGCATCTCGAAGGAAGAGAGTGAAAAAACAGCGATGGAGCTGCTGGAGTATTTTGAAATTAGCGATAAAGCTCACGCAATGCCTTCAGAACTCTCAGGAGGGCAGAACCAGCGTGCAGCGATCGCACGGGCATTGGCTAACAAACCGCAGATAATCTTAGCAGATGAACCGACAGCGGCACTTGACATAAAACGTTCTGTAGATGTTGTCAAAATGCTCAAAAAGATTGCAACAGATCAGGATGTAGCCGTCATCATGGTCACGCATGATGAAGCGATGCTGCCGCTTTGTGATAGAATACTCAAGATAGAAGATAAAAAAGTGGTATCGAGTGAGGTACCGCGGGATACAAAAATATTGTAAAGGTATCTGAGTGAAAAATATCAACACAAATATCATAGCACTTGGATGGGTAAGCTTTTTTACCGATATGGCATCGTCCATGGTCACAACTCTGCTGCCTATCTTTGTTGTCTATGTTTTACATGAGGGTGTTGACAAACTGGGTGTCATTATCGCCATTGCAACTTTCGTATCTTACTCTCTGCGTATTGTCTTTGGTTATTTGAGTGACAAATATCAAATCGTTAAGCCGTTTGTAGTCGGGGGATATCTCATTTCTGCCATAACGAAGCCGCTTTTGATGTTCACGCACTCTTACGCTTCTGTAGCACTTTTACGTTCTGTTGAGAGGATGGGAAAGGCCGTGCGTTCGGCGTCCAAAGATTCGCTTATCAGCACATACAGCGAAAAATCAAAAGCCGGTAAGAGTTTCGGCTTTCATAAAATGATGGATGTCTCAGGTGAGATGAGCGGTGCATTGATTGTCGTGGCTGTTTTTTATTTCACTGCACGAAATGAGACTTTTATCCGTGATATCTTTGGCTGGACGCTGATTCCAGGGCTTATAGGTGTTTTGATTGCACTGTTCTTTGTACAAGACGCTCCTAAAGTAACAAAAAAAAGTGTCGTAGTGGCTCAAAAAGAAGATTATAAACTTTTGTGGATTTTAGGGAGTTATTTTCTCTTTGTATTTTTTTTGATGAGTGATCAGTATTTTATACTGCAGGCAAAAGAGAGTGGCATGACACTCTTTGAAATTCCGTTACTGGTTATTGTCTCAACGCTCACGCAGGCTCTTTTAAGCTATTACAGCGGTACACTGATAGATAGAATCGGCTCAAAAGTGATGCTTTTTATCGCCTATCTTTTTGGTATTGGATCCATTATATCACTGGGTTACGGTAATGTCTGGGCAGCTTTTGTTCTTCTGGGTGCATTTACCGTCATTTCACTCAATGCTATGCGTGCCTATATTTCAAAGAATGCACTCTCACAAGGGTTTATCTATGGAATATTCTATGGAGGTGTTGCTATTTTCAGTGCCTTGGGAGCTTTGAGCATAGGGGAGATATGGCACCAGTTCAGTTTTCATAATGCAGTGCTCTTTAGCATAACAGGGTGCAGCTTTGTGGCTTTGGTGCTTTTTGTGAGTTTTTGGTTTAAATCTCCTACTGCTTAAGTGATTATTTATAATAAAAGAGTACAATTTAAATCTTTTAACAACTAAAGGAAATCAACTATGGGTATAGTACAAAAAATCACTGAATGGCTGCTTGAAAAAGAAGAAGAAGCGGCAAAATCCTGTGCTGTTCCTATGCAGGAGATTGAGTTTCAAATAGCCAAAGCAGAAGCTGAAAAAGAAAAACTTCAAAAACGTTATGATGAAGCGATGAGTGAACTCAATCATGTATTGGAAAGATTGGAAAAAATCAAAAATATTGAAACACTTCGCTGTCAGAGTGAAGCAAAAAAATAAGGAGAAACTATGAGTAGCGATGCAGTTATTAAAGAATTGGCTGTCAGAAAAGCCGAAATAGAAAAAGAACTCGAACTGCTTTTTAAAGCAAATATGAAAATTACTGACTGGGATGTTCCAGAAGGTGATGACAGCGAAGCTGCAGATATTATTTTAAAGATCATGGACAAAAAGATCCAGGAACTACGTGCCGATGTTAAAGCCGGTAAATACGAAAACTATTAAAACAAAGGAAAAGAAGCAATGAGTGCACATAAACATAAAGAACATTTACAAAAAATCAAAGATGCTGTTGTTAATTCAAAAGAGTTGGATGAGAGTCAAAAAAGTGACAGTGTGAAAAGAATTGAAGAGTGGGTTGCCGAAGATAAAGCTTTTGGTCTTTTAAAAGAAGAGTTGTTGGAAGTGAGTGAATATTTTGAAACTCTTTTTGCAGAGCTTGGATTAAGCAAATAACTAAAAAGACAGGTTTGTAATGGGTAGAGGTTTTAAGGTCTTTGTAACAGGCATCACTTTAATAGCTGTTATCGTTGGTTTTTCATATATCTATACGATGCAGCGTGTTGATAGTATGACGGTTAAAAAGTATCTTGATATATCGCAGGAAATGCGTAGTGAACTCGAGTTGCTCATACAGGAAAAATCAGAAGCGGTTTTACTTGTCGGACTGACGCTCTCCCATGACAAAACAGTTAATACTCTTTTAAGAAGTAAAAAATACAATAAGTTACAGCTAGATAATCTGTCACGTTTACTGCAAAAATATACATCATTGAAAAATGTCTGGTTTCAGATTATAGATAAACATGGAACAAGTGTCTATCGTAGTTGGACATCAAAACATGGTGATAATCTCACTGATTTTCGACTTGATGTCGCAAAAATGATACGCCTGCCGAAAGTAATGTCAACGATCAGTGTCGGAAAATTTGATATGACCTTTAAGTCGATGGTTCCGGTATATGACAAATATGATAGATTCATAGGTATCATAGAAACACTTGCAAAATTTGACTCACTTGTTTCAAAACTAAAAATTAAAGGTTATGAAACTTTAATCATTGTAGATAAACACTACAGGGATCAATTAACAGAATCTATCAGTAATGTTTTTGTGGATGATTATTATATTGCCAATCCTCAAGACAATGATACTCTTGTAAAGGCATTTCAAAACCATTTGATTGATCTCAACAGTGATACTTATCAGATTGACAAACAAGACGGTTATCTCTACACAGTTTTAAAAATCGATGGAATCGACAATCGGCCAATGGCATATTTTGTTATTTCGAAACCGTTGAGTGAAATTGATATGAGTGCTATCTATGAAACAAGAGATAATATTATAAAGACGCTCGTGCTTATTTCTATTTTTCTTCTTGTTTTGATATACATTATTTACAGCGTCAATTATAAAAAGTTTATTCAGCAGCAAAATGAGCTTTTAGAAGAAACGGTTGAAGAAAAAACCGAAGAGCTGCAAAAACAGAGTAAAAAGATGCAGTATCTTGCACACCACGATTCACTAACAGCCCTGCCAAATAAAAATCTTTTTTTAGACAGGCTCAAGCAGGCTATCAAACATGCAAAAAGACAGCACAACTCTTTGGGTGTGCTCTTTTTGGATCTTGATAGATTTAAAGAGATAAATGATACCTATGGTCATGATGTCGGTGATGAACTGTTGCGACGCATCAGCCAAAGACTGCAGGAGATTGTCCGAGATGATGATACGGTTGCAAGAATCGGTGGTGATGAATTTACCGTTATACTTCCAAATACGGACCAGGTCAATGTTGTTAAAGTTGTCGAGAAAATCTTTGAAGATATGAAAAGACCTTTTATCCTTTCTGGTGTTGATATTCATGCAACGTTCAGTGTCGGGATCAGTATCTATAAACAAGATGGGGAAACTCCGGATATCTTACTGAGAAATGCCGATACTGCAATGTATAAAGCAAAAGATAGCGGTAAAAATACGTACCAATTCTATAATCAACAGATGACAGAACTTGTGCGTAAACGTCTGCAGCTTGACACTGACATAAGAAACGGACTTAAGAATGGTGAATTTGAAGCATACTATCAACCGAAAATAGATGCGACAACTTTGAGAGTTGCAGGGCTTGAAGCCTTGATTCGATGGAATCATCCGACAAAAGGACTTTTGTACCCTGTTGAATTTATTCCGTTTGCAGAGGAGATAGGCCTTATCACGGAGATAGATCAATATATGCTCACGCATTGTGTGAATCAGCTTGTTGAATGGGAAGCAGCAGGGTATCACACCGGTAAGTTATCTATTAATGTTTCTACGAAAAAACTTGAAAGTGACAATTTTAGAAGTGAGTTGTACCGTCTTATCGAAAAAAGCAGAGTGAACACCGATCTGCTTGAGTTAGAGATACTTGAGAGCCAGATCATGCGAGATCCTGAGCACTCTATCGATATTTTACGTTCGGTAAGAAGTTTAGGCATATCGATTTCTATTGATGATTTTGGAACGGGTTACTCGTCACTCTCATACCTCAAAAAACTGCCGGTTTCAAAATTGAAAATTGATCGCAGTTTCATCATTGATGTGCCTGAAGATGAAGATGATGTCGCCATTGTAAGAACGATTATATCACTGGCAAAAAATCTCAAACTGGAGATCATTGCAGAAGGTGTTGAGACTGAAGGACAGGTGGAATTTTTAGTTCAAGAAGGCTGTCGCAATATTCAAGGTTACTACTACTCAAAAGCGCTTACAAAAACCGAGTGTGAAGCGTTTATGAAGAAACACGGATAAAGGATCTTTAATAGATATGCAAATGGTTGTTGATTCCCTGCGACAAAAGGGAAAAATATTCAAGAAAATGCAGGAGATTCCTC
This sequence comes from Sulfurimonas paralvinellae, assembly GCF_014905135.1. Taxonomy (NCBI): domain Bacteria; kingdom Pseudomonadati; phylum Campylobacterota; class Epsilonproteobacteria; order Campylobacterales; family Sulfurimonadaceae; genus Sulfurimonas; species Sulfurimonas paralvinellae. The sequence goes on from NZ_CP041406.1 coordinate 757,417, forward strand.
CCAAGGATCTTGGTATTAGAAACAAGATAAAAATATACAAAGCGACAGATATGAATGGCTATTTTTGGGCTATCTTCGCTGTAAGTCAAAAAAGCAGAATTCTTATGAAAGATGTTCATAAATTTGAAGAGATATATGCAAAACTCACTCTCTTTTGCGAGCATAATTTCAAGTATAAAATCCTTTTTATAGACGCGCCGCTCTGCTCGAAAGCGGCCAAAGCCTTTAAAGAAGCAGGCTGGAAAATCCAGTAATGCTGCTTTGTGACATCGGCAACACTTCTTACCACTTTTTAGATGATGAAAGAAGTTTTAAAGAGAGTGTTGGAACTTTCAACCCCCAAAATATTCAAGAAAAAGTTTATTATATCTCTGTCAATCATGCTGTTAATGCAGAGATTGCAAACCTGGTAAATTGGATAGACATATCTTCTTTAATCAATCGTGAAAGATATTATGAGACAATGGGAATAGACAGGATAGCAGCCGTGGAAGCTGTAGAGAATGCCATAGTTGTTGATGCGGGAAGTGCAGTGACAGTAGATGCCGTTAAAGAGGGTGTTTATATGGGCGGATTTATCTACCCTGGTATGAAAGCTATGCAAAAAAGTTATAAAGATATATCTCCGGCACTCGATTACTCATTTAACTTTGAGCTAAATTTAGATAAAATGCCAAAAAATTCCCAAGATGCCATTTCATATGGCTATCTTAAAACACTCTACACGGAAGTGATGTTGCATAACCTGCCTGTAATTCTTACAGGCGGCGATGCTAAAGTGTTCGCAAAGATATTTAAAGAAGCCGATGTCGATGAAAGGCTGGTTTTTAAGGGAATGAAAAAGATTTTACAAAAGGCAGACAGATGCTAACAGTAGCACTTCCAAAAGGTCGTATAGCAAAAGAGACATTGGAAATTTTTGAAACCATCTTTGGTGAAGATTTTAAATTTGATGACAGAAAACTGATATTGGAGACACCGCAATTTCGTTTTTTATTGGTAAGAAATCAGGATGTCGCGACATATGTCTACCATCAGGCAGCAGATATTGGTGTAGTGGGACTTGATACTTTAGAAGAGCAGGGCCTTGATGTTGTCCGTCTTTTAGACCTTCGCCGTGGTGTTTGTAAAGTGGCTATCGGTATGAGAAAAGGCGAAAAGCTCGATCTTACAAAACCGGAGCTCAAAGTTGCTTCAAAAATGGTCAATATTACAAAGCGTTACTTTGAAGAGAGAGCTGTGAGTGTTGAGATAATCAAACTCTATGGTTCGATTGAACTTGCACCGCTCATTGGTTTGGCCGATATGATCGTTGATATTGTAGAGACCGGTACGACGATGAAACAAAACGGACTTGAAGTTGTTGAAGATATTATGACAAGTTCTACTTATCTTATCGCAAACAAAAACTCTTATATAGCCAAAAAAGATGAAGTTCTGGACATTTACGAAAAGATCCGTGATGTTATCAAAGCGGAGAATGCATAAAATATGACAAATCTTGATCTCTATGCAAAGGCAGAGCATCTTTTAGGCATAGAAGAGGCAACAGAAGCTCTCTATGACCTTTATCGCTCTGAACTGGATGATTATGATGTCAAGACACTGCTTGATGTAGGCTGCGGCCGTGGCGGATTTATGCAGCGTATGATCAGTGACGGTGTCAAATGTAAAGGTGTAGACCTGAGTGCATTGATGGTTCAAGAGTGCCAGAGTCAAGGTCTTGATGCTGAGTGTATCGATGCAAAAGATGTGACAGGGAAATATGATGCGATTGTCAGTATTTTCGATGTGCTTAATTTTATGAACAAAGAAGAACTTGTTGATTTTCTTGAATCTATGGCAGAAAAACTGAATGACGATGGTCTCTTTATCGCCGATATCAATACCTTGTATGGCTTTAAAGATGTTGCAGAAGGTACAATGAGCAATGATAGTGAAGAGGAGTTCTTAAATGTTGATGCAGTGTTTGAAAACAATGAACTCCATACAAAATTCACACTCTTTGAAAAGAATGAAGCGGGTACGTTCACAAAGTATCAAGATACGATTGTTCAGTATTTTCACAAGATAAATATTTTTCAAAAATTAGAAGGTCTGAAACTTGTAGAAAAACAGACTTTTTCGCTTTATGACACGGAAGATAAGACACTTTTAATCTTTAAAAAGCGATAATAAACAAGGGCATCTCTAAAACCCCTAAACAGCCTCAGAGGGAAGAAAAAAAGATGAAATTGTAAAAAATCTTTTTTGAAGCGTAGCCGTAGCTACGGTGATAAAAAGTTTTTTGCAAGATCGCTTTTTTTATCCCTCCCGTAGGGCTTTACATAGAGAGCTGTACTCTGCGTTAGATAACCCTCACCGTAGCTGCAGCTACGCTGAAGAACATCTGCCTTGATTACAATTCTCTATGCAAAGCTGAGACTATTTAGGGGTTTTAGAGGTGCCCATCACAAATAAGGAGTTATACAAATGAGTAAACACAAAGAGAAAATCAAAAAAATATTTGAACATCCAATGTCTGGAAATATTGATTCAAAAAAACTACTGACTGCATTGGAACATTTTGGTGCAGAGGTTGATTTAACTAAAGAACATCATGCAAAGATTCACTTAAACGGCAAAATGTTCTCTATGCCTTTACCACATAAAGATAATACTCTGTCCAAAGATACTATTGTCGATCTTCGTCACTTTTTAGAAGAAGCAGGACTTACTCCAGATTCTTTATAATAAACAGGGCATTTTTGCTCTGTTCCTCTGTTCCTCTTTTTTTATTTTATCCACATTTTACACTTTTTTGATATTGTTAGTGGAATATTAAAAAGGAATATCCATGAAAAAGATTTTAATAATGCTTGTTGTACTGTTTGGGCTTGCTCACGCAGATGAAGAGAGTGCAAAAGTTGTCTTTGATCTGACGACAAAGAATTTGGTAAAATTTGAAAAAAACATTATAAAAGGTGTGGTAATAAATAAGTCTCATTACGAAAGTTCACTCAAGGAACTCGATGTGACCGTTGTCATTCATGGAGGTGCGTATAGATTTTTCGTTAAAGATATAGATGAAACCATCTTTAAAAATGACAAGAAACTTGTAAAAGTGTATGCAGAGTTGAAAAAGCGTATTGCATCGATGGCAGAAACATATGATGTAGAGTTTTTGATGTGCGGTGCCGCCATGAAGCGTAACAAATTAGAAGCTAAAGATATTGTAGAGTTTGTAAAAATCATTCCAAACTCCACAATAGGCTTAATAGATAAACAAAATGAAGGCTATGCTTACCTGCCTGTCAGAGATTAAAAGACAATAGCTTCATAAACATAAAGTTCGGCATCTTTACAGTGCTCAGGCGCTATACCCGCTTTTTCCACGCAGCAACTGTAAAAGAACTGTTCTTTATTCCATCCGAGATCTGTTGCAACCTGCGGTAGATAGGTTCCGTTTCTTCCACCGTAACTGACATAGATACCATGTTTTCCGACAACGATATCATCAACGGAATTTACTCTGTGTCTTGGTGTCAGTACGGAGATCTCTATCTCTATATTACTCAGCTCCTCCGGTGTTACAGGCGAAAATCTGTTGTCATAGCGTGAAGCAGAGATCGCCATATCTATTATGACCTCATAAAGAGGTGCATTCGGCTCAAATCTGCCTATGCATCCGCGAAGCTGCCCCTGCTCTTTGAGCGTTACAAAAGTACCAAGATGTTTGCTAAGTTTTGGTGAGAGCTTGCTCGCATCCACACTTATGCGCTTATCATGTAGTACGGCTTCATAAAGAGCCAGTCTAGCCAACTCCTTGAGTTCTTTTTTTTCTTGATCGTTGAGTGTAAAAGTAGTTTCATTTTCATACATTCTTATTGCTCCATATCCAACAACTCTGTTTTTATCTCCATATCCACGAGTCTGTGCAGAGTTTTTGTATTGTAAGATTTCATATCTGCAGTGCTTCTTTTTTGAAAGTTCTAACAGCAGTGTTATGGCTGTCCACCCACATGCAGAAGTCTGCAGATTGTTTATACCTAGGTGTGCGTTGTTCTTTATTGTATCAAGAAAAAGCTTAGGAGAATTTTTCGTGATACTTTTGAGCGTGTGTTGATCAACAACGAGGGCATCTTTATAGTTTGGGTAATGGGAAAGATCAGAGCTTATGATAAAGAGATTATCTTTATCGTTAAAATAAGGCTTAAGAGCTTTTGCTGTCTGTTGAATGGTCTTTATATTCGAAGTTGCCAGTATGATAGGAATAATCTTGAAGTCATTTTTATAGATAAACTGTAAAAAAGGAAGCTGTACTTCAAGAGAATGTTCTTGTTGATGAGCCTCTTTTTTATAATGAAACAACTTCGGATATTTATGAAGCAGTTTTTTAACTAGAGAGTGATTGGTTTGAACAATACCCAAAAGTGTCTCATAGTTCTTTGGATTAATTGATACTCCATCGAAATTAATATAATGCGATGCACCGATAAGAAAGATATTTTTATATTTTCTGTGGAGTGTTCTATATGCTGTGGCTGCAACATCGGCAGAAAAAATATACCCTGCGTGAGGTACTATAAGCGCTTTAATATCTTTTTTGGAAAATTCAGGGGCATTGGAGAAAGCGTTTTGTAGTTCTATACGGAGTGCTGTTTTGTCTGCAGGATAAAAACTACCGCATACGACACACTCACGAGTTGTTTCTCCAGCCAAAAGGCTGAAGAAAAGTAAAAAAGGAGAAAGGAGAAAAAGTGCTTTCATCTGTTTACCTTTTTTATTTGCAGGTAAACAAATTATACACTCTTGAAAATTAATTTAAGTTCGGTTTTGGCGTTTCGTTCGTTGAAGCCGGAAGCATAGGCATCATCATATGTGGCTTTTTACCTGTTAATGAACCCAAGAACGCTTCGATTGATTCAGCTTGCTTATCAGATATTTTTGTACCGAGCTGAATACGTCCCATCTCTTTTATAGCATCTTTTAAGTTCCAAATCATACCGTTATGAAAATATGGTGCTGTCTCAGTGATATTTCTTAGTGTCGGGACTTTTACCATACCGTTTGCATCCCCTTTGAAGTCACCTGTGCTCATATATTTGTATGTACCTGTAACATTGAAAGCATTCATCTCACCACCAAGTGCTACGCCATTGTGACAAGATGCACAACCAACTTGTATGAACGTTTTCAAGCCCTCTTTTTGTTTTGGGGTCATTGCCTCTTTATTGCCATTTAAAAAAGCATCATAAGGAGCAGGAGTCACTAGTGTTCTCTCAAAAGTTGCAATAGTATCTGTGATCTTTTCAAATGTTATCTTTACATTGTCACCATATGCTTTTTTAAACTCTTTGACATACTCCGGCATAGATTTTACAACTTTTTCTATATGCTCTTTCGTTGCTGCCATTTCCGGGTGAGCCAGTGCCGGTCCTTGCGCTTGTTCTTCTAAGTCTTTTGCACGTCCATCCCAAAACTGAGAACCGAAAAATACGGCATTGTAAACAGTAGGTGCATTTAGGTGGTGAGGATTATGTCTCCACATATGGCCAGTTGATGGACCAACACCGTCATCTCCACCTTCCATTAAATTATGACAAAAGTTACAAGAGATAAGTTCACTTCTTGAAAGACGAGGATCCATATAAAGTTTTTCTCCAAGTTTCACTTTTTCTTTTGTGATAGGGTTCTTAGGATTGTCTATCAACTTCAAAAGTTCTGTTTGTGATGCTGGAATCGGTTTTAGTCCTGCATTCTTTGCATCATCTATAAGTGAGCCTGCCATAAGTGAAGCAGCTGTCAGTGTGAGTGCTATCATTTTTTTCATTTTATATTCCTTCTTTATAGATAATAAATATCTTTTATGAAAAGAAGTATAGCAGAAATAATCTTAAAGGAAAATAATTATCTTTTACTCTTGCATTAATTTTATAGCACTTGAGACTGCATTGATATAACTGAGTATGTTTGCTTTGTTCTTATATGCAATGTCAAAAGCAGTTCCGTGATCGACGGAAGTGCGGATGATTGGAAGATTGAGGGAGATATTGACACTCTCATCAAAGTAGAGTGCTTTGAGCGGTGCAAGACCCTGGTCGTGATACATAGCAACAAAATAGTTGTAGTTGTCTTTAAAGTAAGGAGCAAAAGCGACATCCGGAACGACCGGACCGACAAACTGCTTGAATCCTATCTCTTCATTTGCGTTTTTGATAGCTTCTTTAATGATGAGCTCTTCATTGCCAAGTACACCGTTGTCTCCTGCGTGAGGATTGAGTCCGAGGACTGCTATCTGCGGTTTTTGTATGGAGTTATGCAGATCCATAAAGAACTCTTTTAACTTATCGTATTGAATGGAAGATGCCACATCTTTAAGCGGAATATGTTCGGTAAAAAGCGCTACGAACATTTGCGGACATCCCAGCATCATGATCGCTTCTTTGTTGAAATGTTTTCGAAGCAGGTCGGTATGCCCTTTATACTCAAGCCCTGCCATCATCCATGCTTCTTTATGAATAGGCAGGGTGACGACAGCGTCGGCTCTCTTTTCTTCGCACAGTTTTACAGCTGCCATAAAAGAGTCGTAAGAGTATCTGCCGCTCTCTTTTGTCGTTTTTCCCGGTTCAATGGTCAAGCTTCCTGCAACTTTGTGAAGTTGGAAATCTTTTGGCAGTTCACACTTCAGAAGTCTGCAGGCCTGCGTGAGTATCTCTTTATTGATACAATAAATCGGATGACAGAGTTTACTTATCTCTGTGTGTGCTTTGAGTGCTATCTCAATGCCGACACCATTGAGGTCACCTACAGAAACAGCTATAGTGGGTTTTTTCATCGCGAGGTCAGCTTTTTCATCTCTTTAACGGCATCCCCAAGACCTGTAAAAACGGAACGGGCAATGATACTTTGACCGATATTGAGCTCTGTAATGGCATCGATATTCATAATCTCACTGACATTATGGTAGTTTAGTCCATGACCTGCTGCTACTTCAAGACCGATCTTTTTAGCATGGAGTGCGGCTGTTTTGATCTCGTTCAAAGATTTTTCAAGACGTACTTCAAGCTCATTTCTTGGAAGATCAAGCTCTGTTACAGCGTGGTTGGAGTAGGGAAGGTTTGAGTGCAGCATCGCAAAGAGATTGGAGTAGAGTCCGGTATGAAGCTCTACCATCTCAGCTCCTAACTCTTTTGACCTATCCATTGCTTCTATGGTCGGATCGACAAATAAAGAGACGGGAATAAGTGAATCATGAAGCTGTTCTATGGCATATTTGATCTCATCTTCAAATCGCACAACATCGAGACCGCCTTCTGTTGTCACTTCTTCTCTTTTTTCCGGAACAAGCGTTGCACGATGCGGTCTCATTGTAGAGACGATGTCAAGTATCTCTTTGTTTATGGAACATTCAAGATTGACCGGCACTTTTGAGTGCATTAAGATATTTTTAACATCACTGTCTTGAATATGACGTCTGTCCTCACGCAGGTGAATGGTTATCTGGTCCGCTCCGTTTTCACAGGCTGTGTAGAGTGCCTGCAATATATCCGGATCATTAACGCGTCGAGCCTCACGCAGAACAGCGACATGGTCGATATTTATCCCTAGAGTCATTTTATTCATCAATTTTCCCCTTTATTATTTGACCGAGTTGTAAAACTCTAGATATTTCTCTTCAAGATTTTCATAAGATATGATATCCCCTGCATAAACCTCTATCGTAAAAGGTTTTTCATAGGGTGCATTTTTAAAGGCTTCTTCATTTTTACCTTTGATGTAAATGGGAACGATATCGAGATTGTTCGCTTTTGCTATCTTTGCGGCACCGCTTTGAAATTTCTGAATACCTTCACCTTTATAACGCTCGCCTTCAGGAAAGATATAGAGATTCATATCATCTACTTTTGAGAAAACCTTTTTGATGGTTTTAAAGAAGTTGATAAGTCCGCGTTTGTTTTCAAGATCGACACTGATACAGCCGCTATACTCAAAAAATCTGCCGTAGATGGGATCATCAAAAAGTTCCTGTTTAGCTATCCATGTACCGTTTTTATCATGGGCATAAAAGATGTTTTCCATAACGATGATATCAAGAAGAGAACGGTGATTGATGGCATAGAGCACTTTGTCTTTTTTTGGAATCTCTCCGATGAGTTTGACTTTGATGTTGAGAAATTCAAGTACTTTATTGGAGTATTCGCCTCTTGCGCGTGAAAGTTCTTTATAGCCGTATTTTAGAGTAATAAAAGGGTGGAAGTAGATCTTTTTGAAGACTTTGATGTACTTGGCACCAAGCTCTATCATAAATATATATTTGCCTAAGTCTTTGAACATAAAAACCTCTCTATTTTAAAGAGAAAATTATATCCAAAGAAATGTAATATTTAACTTTTAGTCTTTTTAAGCGTCATCTCCGTCTCCATGATGCGAATCTCATCATCTGCATGAATACGGATATTGTCATCGGCTTTGAGTTTTTTCTTCTCTATCTTATCGGGATAATCAAAATGGTTAAGAATATGTTTGATGGTATTTATACGCGCTTTTTTCTTATCATCTGAACGAATGATTGTCCATGGCGAATACTCTGTATTGGAAGCGAGCAGCATTGAGTATTTTGCTATGGTGTACTTATCCCAAAGACCTTGTGATTTTTCATCGACAGGAGAGAGCTTATACTGTTTGAGCGGATCGGTTCGCCTTTTCTCAAAACGTCTTTTTTGTTCATCTTTTGATACAGAAAAATAAAATTTAAAAATTTGTATGTCAGAATTGATCAGCATCTTTTCAAATTCAGGAACTTCATGTAAGAACTCTTTATGCTCTTCTTGCGTACAAAAACCCATGACCGGCTCAACACCTGCACGGTTATACCAGCTTCTGTCAAAGAGCACTATCTCTCCTGCTGCAGGAAGATGCTGTACATAACGTTGAAAGTACCACTGTGTCTTTTCGACTTCACTCGGCTTGTCAAGCGCAACGACACGGGCACCACGAGGATTGAGATGTTCTGTGATACGTTTGATAGTACCGCCTTTTCCGGCAGCATCACGTCCTTCAAAGATCATAAGCACTTTTTTACCTGTCTCTTTGATATAGTTTTGCATCTTCAGTAGTTCTATCTGCAGACGCTTCAACTCATTTTCATAGGCTATCGTCTCTTTCTTTTTCCAGACAGCGATTCTGTCACCTTTTACATGTTTTATATTTTTTTCTTTTTTTGTTGTGCTCATTGATTATTTCCTTCTATAACCATTATAAACCTTGAAAGATTAAAAAGAGTTTGTAATGAGTTCATTGAGCTTTTTTACATCATCTGTGTTGGCAAAACAGCTTGTTTTTCCACAGACCATGAACTCTTCGCTGCCGTCAGCTTTGTAAAGTGTGAACGGATAGCGTATCTGAGCGAGTTCATAAAGATTTTGCTGTAGATTCTCCCGTGAACTCTTAATGACTCTGTCTCCTTTAAGATAACGAATAGACTGAGTGAGCATATATGGGTAGTAGATAGGACGACGGCCTAGATCGTATGAGTTGTACTCCATCGTTTTAAAAGCGAAATGGGCATATTTGTCATCTTCGAGCAGTGTTGCAAGTGTTAACAAAGTATCGACCATTATAGAGACCGAAGATGTATAGGTGTTGTCTGTTGTTTCGGCTTTAACACTGAACTCTCCGTCACTAAAGTTCCAAAGTCCCTTGTCGTAAAATCTCTCTAGTGCTTTGTTTACAAGTTTATGCGCTTGTATGAGATAAAGTTCATCTTGTGTGTATTTGTAAGCGCTCAGCAGAGCCTGTGATAAGAAAGCATAATCTTCTAAGAAGGCTTCTATCTTTGGCTCTTTATGTATCAGTGTCGTATGGTAAAGTATATCCTCTTTGAACATAGTACGGAGTAAGGCATCGAGTGATCTTTTTGCCATATCGTGGTATTTGTTATCGACGGCACCGAGTTTAAAGAGTGCATTTATCAGCATTGCCGACCATGATGTCTGCACTTTTTTGTCTATAAAAGGGTATTCTCTCTGTGAACGAAGTTTTTGTAAGATGATTTTGACATCCGCGAACCACTCCGGAACTTCTTTTTCAAAACGAACGACACTCTTTCCATGTTCAAAGTTTCCATGCGGTGTTATATCCATCGCAAGACACATTTTCTGTGCATCATTATATCCTGCTTCTTCTAATGCTGTATAGACTTCATCGTAGCTGTAGACAAAGTATGTCCCCTCAGCACCTTCGCTGTCTGCATCACTCGCAGAGTAGAAGAGGTCATCTTTACTCATATAGTTATACCAAAAGTCTGCTATCTCACGTGCAGTCTGCAGATAACTCTCATTGCCATAACTCAGATAAGCGTCTGTATAGATGCCGCATAGCAGCCCATTGTCATAGAGCATCTTTTCAAAGTGTGGAATAAGCCAGCGTTCATCGACACTGTATCGGCAAAATCCGCCGTCGACGAGATCGTACATGCCGCCTTTTTTCATCTCATCAAGTGTATGTGTAACCATTACTTCAGCAGCTTTGTCTTTGTAGATCCTGTCAATGGTCATGAGAGCCTGCAGTGTACTTGCGTGAGGGAATTTCGGTTTTTGCGAGAAGCCGCCGTTACGCGTGTCGTAGTTATTTTTTGCCTGCGTGAGAAAAGGTTTATAAAACTCCTCTTTGAGTACCGTCGCTTCTTTTGGGTGTTCGGGTTTTTTTATGAAGTTCTCGATCTCATCGGCATTTTCTAAGAGTTTCGAATCGCGCTGGGCCACTTTTTTTGCAATGAGCTGCGTGAGCTCTTTAAAGCCCATTCCTTCTATGCTTCCCTGTTGTGATTCAGGCGGAATGTACGTTCCTGCATAAAAGGGTTTGTTCTCCGGTGTACAAAAGATACTTGTCGGCCATCCTCCGGGACGCTGGTTTAAAAGCATATAGACTTCCTGATAATATTTGTCAATATCCGGACGTTCTTCACGATCAACTTTGATGGAGATAAAACTTTCATTGAGTATCTCGGCACACTCTTGGTTTTCAAAGACCGTCTCTTCCATAACATGACACCAGTGGCACGAGGAGTAACCGATACTGATAAAAATGGCTTTATTCTCTTTTTTTGCTTTTATAAAAGCTTCATCACACCAAGGCCACCAATCGACAGGGTTGTCTTTGTGCTGTCTGAGGTAAGGGGAATCTTCTTGTGCTAATCTATTTGGCATAGTGTATCTCTTTTTTAATTGTAGGATATGAAAAAAGCACTAATAGTATCCTTAATTAAAACGAATGCAGGATATATTTAGTATTTATTAAAAAGATGCTATTATTGTTTAAAATTATGAAAGAGTATGAGCATATGAAAAAAATATATATAGCCGGTCCGGATGTTTTTGAACCAAATTCAATTGAAATAGGGGAAAAACTGGTTGCTATGTGTAGAGCATACGGCTTTGAAGGGCTTTATCCTCTGGATAATGTCGTTGATTTTTCTCAATCGAAGCACAAGATAGCCGAAGATATTTTCATTGCAAACAGAGCTATGATCCAAGATACCGATATCGTCATCGCAAATCTCAATCCTTTTCGCGGTAAAGAGGCAGACAGCGGGACGGTATGGGAGTGCGGTTATGCCTATGGTCTTGGCAAAGAGGTTTATGGTTATATGGCGGATACAAAGGATTATAAAGAACTCTTCACTGCTGATGAGAAGCAGCATATCAATGGAAATGATTATGATACAGAGGGACGTTTAATAGAAGACTTTGCCTATCCGCTTAATCTGATGATAGCCTGTTCTGTCAAAGAGTTAGTATGTGGTTCTTTTGAAGATGTTCTCAAAAAAGTAGCGGCAAAACAGTAATGCATAAATTTCTCCTGCTTCTGCTTTTTTGTTTTTCTCTTTTTGCACACCCTGTAGAAGAGAAAAAACTTGACAAAGTAACACTGCAGCTGCATTGGAAGTACCAATTTGAGTTTGCCGGTTTCATTGCTGCAAAAGAGAAAGGCTTTTACAAAGAAGCAGGACTTGATGTCACGCTCAAAGAGTATGAAAACGGAATGAACATCATAGATGATGTCTGTTCAGCAAAAGCTGACTTTGGGATATACAACTCTTCAACACTTGTCGAGTATCTCAAAGGCAAACCCATTGTCCTTGTAAACTCTTTTTTCAAGCGTGCGGCTTTAGTTCTCATAACGAAACCGACAATTCATTCTCCAAAAGATCTTCGCGGCAAAAAGATCATGGCAACTTCTTTGGAAGATTTTCAACTCAATTTCAAACCCTATTTTGATGCCTATAATGTTCATGCAAATGAGTTCAAACTTGTACCTGAGACTTTTCGTGTAAAAGAGTTCGTCGAGGGAAAGGTTGATGCTATGACAGCATTCATCTCCGATCAGCCTTACCGGCTTGATAAACTGGGTGTGAATTATAATATACTCGACCCTTCTAGCGAAAACCTTTTTGTACTTCAAGAAGAGCTCTTTACCTCACGCAGAGAAGTCCGTGAACATTCTGATCGTGTTGATGCTTTTAGAGAAGCAAGTATCAAAGGGTGGAAGTATGCATTAGAGCATAAAGAAGAGCTCATAAAAATCATTCATAAGAAGTATAATAAAGAAATGCCTCTGGATGCCTTACGTTATGAAGCAAATGCGATCGAACGTCTTATACTTCCTTCAGCATACGAAATAGGCTCGATCGATAGAAACTTTTTAAGAAAACAGATGCAGTTCTTCCAAAAAGAGTACAAAGATACAAAAGAAAAAAGTTTAGAAGGTTTTATATATGAATCTAAAAAGGCAGATCTGCATCTGACGCAAGAAGAGAAAAAATATATAAAAGAGCATCAAAATATCAAGCTGTGTATCAATTATGATCTCTATCCCATCGATAGATACAAAAATGGAGAGTACAGCGGTATCATTGCCGATGTATTTAAAATTATATCTCAAGAGACATCACTGCAGTTTACTATTGTTCCAGCAACAAGTGAAGAGAATCTTATGCAAAACCTTAAAGAGAAAAAATGTAAGCTTCTCTCTCTTGTAGCTGTAAACAATAGAACATTTACGACGATACAGCCTACGAAGCCTTTTGTTGCAACTCATTTTGCAATTGTCAGCAAACTCAACAAATCTTTTGTCAATGATAGAGAGGATTTGACTGGAAAAGTACTTCTTGTGCAAAAAGATTCTTTTAAAAGTTATTTAGAGCATTTTTATCCAAATTTGACGATAAAAGTCATTGATAATAAAAATAAAATGGTTCAAAAAGTATTGTTCAATGAGGCTTATGGAATTGTGACTTTGGATGAACAGGCAGACTATTTCATTGACAAGTATGGCTATGGAAAGCTTAAGATCAATGGTTTCTTAGCGAGAGAGAATCCTATAAAAGGTGGTATAGGAGTTCAAAAAGATGAACCAATTCTCTACAATATTATGCAAAAGGCATTATCTGTAATTCCTAAAAGCTCAATTGAACATATTGTCAATACCTGGAAAATCAATAGGTATAAAACAAAAATAGATTATTCCCTGCTTATGAAAGTTCTTATAGGCTTTATCATTATCTTCTTTATTATGATGTATTATCAGAGAAAGTTGAAAAACTTCAACAAAGAGCTGGAACGTCAGGTCAATGAAAAGACGAAAGAACTGCGTGAGATAAATGAATCACTTGAAGCGACGGTAGAGGAGAAGGTAGAAGAACTCATCCAAAAAGATGAAATACTTACTGCACAATCCAAACAGGCGGTTATGGGTGAAATGCTCTCTATGATAGCACACCAATGGCGTCAGCCGCTCAATACCATCACACTGCAGATATCAAATATTCAGCTTAAAGAGATGATGGGGCAGGAAGTCTCAAAAGAGGAATTATTAGATATTTTAAATGAGATAAGTAATTCTGTTGTATACCTTTCAAATACCATCGATGATTTTAAAACATATTTTCAACCTGATAAAAAAACAACGCAGATACATATGAATGAGCTTCTTGAAAAAGTAGTGCATTTTATTGAGCCAAGAGCAAAAAGAGATAATATTACGATTACGCTCACGGGAGAGAAGAATATTGAAGTGAGAGTCTACGTAAATGAGCTCATTCAGGTGCTGCTCAATATTTTAAACAATTCTATAGATGCTTATGAAACTATGCAGGCGTCTCATAAAGAGATCGTGATTTTTGTTGAGGTGAGGGACAATAGGGTACTCATAAACATCACCGATCATGCCGGCGGCATACCTAAAGATAATATTAAAAAAATATTTGAGCCTTATTTCAGCACAAAAGGAAAAAATGGAACCGGTTTGGGGCTTTATATGTCTAAAATGATCATAGAAAAGCAGTTTAACGGTTTGATTCATATAGTTTCACAAAATGATGAAACTACATTTACCATAGATATTCCTAGAGACGTCCGTTCTTAACCATGGCCAACACCAAAGGAATGTTCAGCCCGTCGTTGTGGTAGCCTTCATCATGACAGGCTTCGCATTTATCGCCGATCGGCATCTCTTCATTGTCTAAAACTTCCTGGAGTGTCGTTAGATTGTTTTTTTTAATACATTCAGCTATATCTTTAACAGTCAGTGAATTGCACACACAAATTTCAGTATCTAAATCAATATTCATTTTTTACTCTCATTTTATTTTTTTGAATTATAATACAATTTTAACAAAAAGTGTGTACTATAGCGCTGCACAAAGTATACACAGAAAAGTTGTATACTTCAAAATATAAATATTTTTCAATAGTAAAGGTAAAAAATGAAAATGATACAAAGACTCTTTGCACTGTTACTGCTTGAAGTGATGACATTACATGCAGCTGATTTTTTAATGCCGGATCAGGCATTTAAACCTTATGCAAAAGTAGATAAAGATTTCAATATTGTCGCAGGTGTGACGATTGCTCCGGAGATATATCTTTATAAAGATAAGCTTTCAATAGATCTTGTCAATGCCAAAGGTTTGTCAATCAAAAAGATAGATGAACCTGCAAGTGTAGATCATATGGGTGATGCCGTCTATATGAAATCTCCCGAGTTCCTTGTTAGATTAAAAAAAGATGCTTCTGTTTCCGGCATGCAGGATGTTCAGCTGAAAATCTCCTATCAGGGATGTTCCGAGCAGGGGCTTTGTTATGAACCGATGGAGAAGATTTTTACACTGAGTGTTGATACAGATAAGTTAGCGGCTTCATCTGCTTTGCCGACACTGCAAAAGATTGCACAAAAAGAGCCAGAAACAGCTGTAGAGACGAAACAGGAAAAATCAGAGACAGATGTTATCGCCGATACAATTAAGTCAAGCAGTTTTTTAGTGATCTTGGCAACGTTTTTTCTCTTTGGTCTGATGCTCTCTTTGACACCGTGTGTATTTCCTATGATACCTATCATTTCAGGGGTCATCATCTCACAAGGAGAAGGGTTAACAACAAAAAAAGCTTTTGGACTCTCTTTGGTCTATGTACTTGCTATGGCGGTCGCCTATACGATAGCCGGTGTTTTGGCAGGTCTGTTTGGTTCTAATTTGCAGGCTGCTCTGCAGACGCCTTGGGTTGTTTACTCTTTTGCCGGTATCTTTGTAGTACTTGCTTTTTCTATGTTTGGTTATTATGAACTCAAACTTCCTGATGCGCTTGTCTCTAAGGTCAGCCAAAACTCAAACCGCAGCGGTTTTGTGGGTGTCGCGATCATGGGATTTTTATCAGCACTCATCGTTGGTCCGTGTGTGGCTGCACCACTTGCCGGTGCTCTTGTTTACATCGGTCAAACGGGTGATGCACTGCTTGGTGGAGCGGCACTCTTTAGTATGAGTCTTGGTATGGGG
Source organism: Sulfurimonas paralvinellae (assembly GCF_014905135.1). NCBI lineage: Bacteria > Pseudomonadati > Campylobacterota > Epsilonproteobacteria > Campylobacterales > Sulfurimonadaceae > Sulfurimonas > Sulfurimonas paralvinellae. The sequence goes on from NZ_CP041406.1 coordinate 773,228, forward strand.
CTGCCGCTTATCTTAGTTGGTGTGAGTGCTGGAAAATTTATGCCAAAACCGGGTGCTTGGATGACAATGGTCAACGAGATCTTCGGTGTGCTTATGCTGGGTGTGGCTGTCTGGATGCTTGAGAAAATTCTTCCAACGGACATCATCGTGTTCTTGTATGCGATGCTTGGCATCGGCTTTGCGATCTATCTTGGCGCATTCAACAGTGCAGGGCATATCTTTAGACGCAGTGTAGCAACGGTATTGTTTATCTACTCATTGGCTCTTTTTATCAGTGTTTTGGCAGGTGCTCCAAGTATGAGTAAACCGTTAGGCTTTTTAAAAGCAGGTCATATAGCTGCATCAGCAACTGCTGCATCGTCACAATCGCTCACCTTTACAAAGGTAACTTCACTTGATGAACTCAATGCACTCCTTGAGAAGAATAAGGGTAAAAAGATATTGCTTGATTTCGCTGCAGAGTGGTGCACTGCATGTAAAGAACTTGATGAAGTTACATTTTCAAATCAACAAGTGAAAGATAAACTGCATGATTTTGTACTCATTCGTGCTGATGTAACAGCCAATGGTGCAAAAGAGAAAGCACTTAGCAAAAAGTATGGTGTCTTCGGACCGCCTGCCGTTTTGTTCTTTAATAAAGATGGGCAGCTGTTAAAATCAAAAACAATCATAGGTTTTGTCGAACCGGATGAATTTTTGGCACAGCTTAAGAGTTTATAAGAGGTTGCCGGCGGTTTGTTTAAAAAAATAGCTATTGTATTTTCCATCATCATCGTCATTATTCTCCTTTCTACCTACTATTATAAAAATGAGGTAAAAGAGCAGAAGATCTATCATATTATGGATCAGATGCGTTTGACACTTGAGAGTCAGCTCAGAGCACATAAGATGGAGGATCTACGTGTGGCTTTGATGCTCTCAAAGAATCAGGGGCTGATAGATGCGCTTGAAAATGATGATGAGGACCTTGGTTATAAGATCATTTCCGATGTCGCAAAAACGATTCAACAAAACACAGGGTCACATATTCGTGCACAGGTCATTACAAAAGAGCTCAATATCTTTGCAAGAAGCTGGGATGATGTGTATGCGGGAATGCCTTTAGGTGATTATAGAACGGATCTGAAGTACTTCGAGACGCATGATACACCGCGTGCTTCTTTGGAAGTTGGGCGAAGACTCGGCATTAAAGCGACGGTTCCTGTTTATAAGAATGATCAGTTCATAGGGTATGTGGAGTCTATCTCGTTTTTTAAATCCATAACAGAGTTCTTCAGTTCCATCGGTGTGGACTTATATGTTTTGCTGGATGTAAAAAATACCGACACTGCCGTTTTAATGATGGAAAATCTCAGTATAGACAAATATATTCTTGCCAATAGAAATTATAACTATTCCCATCTGCAGACACTGAAAAACCTAGACTTTAAAGCGTTGAAGCTCAGTGGTGTTGTGCATAAAGACAACAAGTACATTTTTTATGAAAACATGAAAGACGGAAATGGAAAAATAATCGGCGGATTTGTCTTTGTTCTTCCTGAACGCTATTTGAACTATTTTAGAAATCCCGAAGATGACATTTCATTCTTAATTAACATTACAAGAAGCTCCCTGTATGATATAGTCAAAGAAGATACAGATCATGAAAATATGTATGACAAATATTCGGCATCTTCTTTGGTATATCTCCAGGATGTTATCGACAAGGAAGACAGGGAGGTTTTTTTTGACGAGGCCTATGAAAAGTTTGACAAATATTCCAAAGATGAATTGATTCAAATGATGCTCAATCGAAAAATCGTAAAAAAAATAGATGGGAAGATAAAATGAAAATATTGCTTTTAGAAGATGAATATTCGCTTCGTATCAGTGTTGAAGAGTTCTTAACTGATATCGGTTACGAGGTTGACGGTTATATGGACGGACTTGAGGCTTATGATGCTGTTTATGACAAAAGTTATGATATCTTACTGCTTGATGTTAATGTCCCCTCTATAAACGGTTTTGAAATGCTCCGTAAACTAAGAGAAGATGGGGTAAGTGTTCCTGCTATTTTTTTGACATCGATGACGGAGATGGATGATCTTAAAGAGGGGTACAAAAGAGGTTGCTGTGACTATATAAGAAAACCGTTCGATCTTGAAGAGTTGGAGCTTAGAATAGATCAGGCACTTGCTTCACATTTGAAGAATGACGGCTCTGTTGTGGAACTCGGGTGCAGTCTGACGTATGATCTTAAAAAAAGCAAACTGACACAAAATGAAGAAGAGATAGTCCTTAGAAAAACGGAAAAAGAGTTGCTTGAAGTACTTATAAAGAACAAGAACTCTATCGTCTCGACTCAAATGTTTCAAGATGAAGTATGGGGAGAGTATGTTGAACCCGCGACAATAAGAGTCCAGCTCAATAATCTCAAAAAGAAACTCCCTGAAGATATCATACAAAACAGACGCGGGTTAGGGTATATCATTGAAAGATAACCAATACTCCGCAAAATATGCGTTGATATATTCAACGCTTGTCAGTGTGATCTTACTTGCACCGCTCTTTTACTATATGGTATATATGAAAAATATTCATGCCATTCAAAATGAGCTGCTTTTAAAGGAAAAATCTCTGCTCATTGTCAAAGCGATGCAGGAGTTTGACCCTAATGACGCATATTTTGAATATCCTCGATTTAAGACATTTGAATCAGGTCTGTACGATGAGAAATTTCAACCTGTATTTACACTTTTGCATACACCAATAAAATATTTTAAAAACGGATACTATCTTGACGGCAATGAGGCCTATTTGGTTGTGAAACTGCCAAAAGAGAGATATTTTGGAGCGAGTTACCTTGTGCTTCACAACACAATCTTCTATGCTTCTGTCTATGAAAAAGTACTTTTGATTCTCTTTAGTATTGCCATACTCGTTTTTATTTTGAGTCTCTTCTTTTTGAAAACCTTTGCAAAACCTTTTCAAAAGATGAACAAGCAGCTTGATAACTTCATAAAAGATTCCATGCACGAGATAAATACACCACTCTCCATTATAAATGTAAATATAGATCTCTACAATAGAAAAAATGAACCCAATAAATATATGCAGCGAATGAAGGCTGCGGCCAAAGTGCTCTCAAACATCTATAACGATATGGATTATCTTATTAAACATGAACGCCTTGAACATGAAAAAAGAGACATTAATATTTCAGCGTTTTTAAAAGAACGGATAGAGTATTTTTCAGAAGTGGCATCGATGAAAAACATCAAGATAAATGCTGATATTGAAACTTGCGGCAGGGTACATATGAATGACAAACAGCTGCAAAGGCTCATTGACAATAATATTTCCAATGCCATTAAGTACTCTTATGAAAACTCTCAGATCGATGTTTCTCTCTATATGAAAGATGAGAGATGCCATCTTGCCTTTAAAGATTACGGCATGGGTATTGAAAAGGTTGAGAAGATATTTAGCCGTTACTACAGGGAAGACAGTTCAAAAGGCGGTTTCGGAATAGGGCTCAATATTGTAAAATCCATCATAAAACATGAAAACATAGAACTCAAAATAGAGTCCAATCTCAAGCAGGGAAGCCTGTTTCTCTATATATTTCCACAAAATCTCCAAAAATAATTATAAATAATTCTGATTTTACACTCATTTTACATTGAGTAGTTAAACTTGTCCTCGAAAATACATAGGAGGAACAAGAATGAAAAGAACAGTTATGATGTCATTGCTTGTAGGTGCTTCACTCTTTGCTACAGATTACAGCAAAGTGATAGAACACCCGGATGCAAGTAAAATGATAGAAAAAGATCTACTGGCCCCACCGAAAACGTATACAATGCCTGCAGGCTGTATCACGAATGATCCGGATGCAATAGCCAGAGGTAAGTACATTTTCAATAATCTAAATGGAAAAAAAGCGAAGAAAAACCCACCTAAAGGTCTTTCACGAAAACAGATGAAACCAGGTAAGACATATTTACCAGGTCAAAAGATTCCTGCGAAACAATACGGTAACTGTGTAGCTTGTCACAATATTGAAGGTGCGAAAGGTGCCGGAAATATCGGACCTGATCTAACTGGATATAAAAAGAACTTTATAGACAGCGGTGCAAGAGACTATCAGTTCGTTTATCAAAAAATCGCTGATGCGCGTATTGATAATCCGGATACTCACATGACTATCAATTTAACGACGAAGCTATTCACTCCAAGAGAGATATGCGACATCACGTCATTTATCGTAGCTCCAAAATAACAAAGAAGGAAAGTAAAAGATGCAAAGAAGAGATTTTTTTAAAAAGTTAGGTTCAGCGGCGGCAGTAGGTGCGGCTTTACCAGTTATGAGTTTCGCAGCCAATGCGCCAAAACCGGTAAGTCCAAACAAGATGGATTATAAAACGGCAATTGATACTATCACAGGTGGTAAAACACCTAAAAAATCAAGTAAAGTTCATTTAAAAGTTCCAGAGATCGCAGAAAATGGTGCAGTTGTACCGGTTACTGTTGAAGTAGATTCTCCTATGACAGATTCTGATTATGTAAAAGCGATCCATGTTCTTTCAACGAAGAACTCAAATGCACGCTGTATCGATGTAAACCTTACACCTGCAAATGGGAAAGCATACTTCTCTACTCGTGTAAAACTTGGTGGAACACAAGACGTTGTCGGTTTGGTTGAACTTAGCAATGGTGAGTTCCTTATCGCTTCACAAAGTGTAAAAGTAACTATTGGTGGGTGTGGTTGATCTTATAGTCAAACCATATAACAAGATACAAAAATAATAAATAATAGAGGACAGAAAAATGGCAGATGAAAGAAAATCACTGATTAAGATCAAACCAAAAAGATATAAAGACGGCGAAATCGTAAAAGTTAGTTTTATGGTTATGCACCCAATGGCGACTGGTATGGGAAAAGATAAAAAAACGAAAAAGATCATTCCTGCAAAATACATCAACAGCGTGAAATTTGTTTACAACGGTAAAGAGATCACAAATATGAACGTTTGGGAGTCGTTATCTGTAAACCCTGTTTTTACTATCTATATGAAAGTACAAGGTAAAGGTAAATTGACTGTGACATACACGGACAATACTGGTGAAGTTCACGAGAAAAGTAAAAAGATTAAACCAAAAGGATAATCAGATGAAAACAGGTATTAAAATAGCGCTATCAGTTGCAATGCTTGCTTCACTCTCTTTTGCTGGTGAACAGTTTGCGATGAGCGATGCGGACCGTGCTATGTATGCAGAGATGTCAGAGAACAATCCTGCGGACATTATGATAGCCGACGGTGAAGAGTTATTAGGTTATATGGGTGGAGATGAAGGACTTGCAAAGTATCTCGGTGTCAGCGAAGATGAACTTCCTGCATATATTGCAGGTTTTCCACGTTATATCAAGAAATTTGATATGGTCGTTGGACTGGATCAAGTACTTCAAGCTATGATGGCTGACGGCGGACATAAACCGTTGAAGCTAAAAAGCGGAAATATGTTCTCTATGGTCGCTTATGTGAAGTCGATCGCAAATGATGAACCGATCAATATAGATGTCAATGCAAATCCTCAAATGAAAGAAGCTTATGCTCTTGGTGAGAAAACATTTATGACAAAACGTGGTGGACGCGGTCTTTCATGTAACTCTTGCCACTCTCCTGATGTAATTGGAAGAGTTTTAAGAACACAGCCGCTTCCGGACTTGAGTTCAAAAGGTGTAAAGGCTGCTGCAACTTGGCCGGCATACAGAATGACAAAGTCATCACTGAGAACATTCCAACGCCGTTTTCAGGGATGTATGAAAAATGCACTTCTTAAAGTGATTCCACTCGGGTCTAAAGAGATGGTCGCACTTGAAGTGTATCTTACTGAAAAATCGAAGGGTAGTGAGATATCTATTCCCGGATTGAAAAGATAGAAGGCAGATAATGGAAATTTCAAGAAGAGACTTTATGCACATAGCAGCCATTTTTGGGCTGGGTGCTGCAACAAGTACTTTTGCAAGTACAAAGTCAATAGAAAAAATCGGTCTGAAAGATCTTTACAAATTCAATGCAACAGGTAACTTTACATTGATGCATATTTGTGATCTGCATGCCCATATAAAACCACTTTACTGGAGAGAGCCCTCAACATTGATCTCTGCTCCAAACCTTGTGGGGACACCGGGTTTTTTATGCGGTGAATCATTTGAGAAGTTCTACGGACTTGAGCCAAGTTCACTTGATGCGTATTTCGATACCTACATGGACTTTGATGCCTTAGCTCGTAAATTTGGAAAGATGGGTGGTATTGCGCACATTAAAACCTTGACAAACCACATCATTAAAGAGCGTGGAAAAGAGAATGTTCTTTTCCTTGATTCGGGTGATACTTGGCAGGGAACGGGTGTAGCACTGAAAACAAAAGGTGAAGCCATTGTCAAAGCGCAGAACTATCTCGGTATTGACACGATGGTCGGTCACTGGGAGTTTACTTATGGTAAAGAGAGAGTCAAAGAGTTAATTGAGATGCTCGATGCGAAATTCATCTCACAAAATATTGTCGGTGACGATCCGTTTGCTGATGAGTATGAAGAGCTTATCTTTGAACCGTATACCATTGAAGAGAGAGGCGGTGCAAAGATCGGTATTATCGGTCAGTCTTTTCCTTTCACATCAACTGCAAACCCGAAAGAGTTTACAGAAGGGTGGAGCTTCGGTCTAAGAATGGATACGCTTCAAGAGTATGTTGATGAACTCAGAAATGAGAAAAAAGTTGACTGTGTTGTCGTTCTTTCTCATGATGGTTTCAGTGTGGATCAGGAAGTTGCCCGTCAGGTTAAAGGCATAGACTTCATCTTAAGCGGACACACACACGACCCTTCACCGAGACCTATTACGATCAATGATACAGTGATTGTAATTGCCGGAAGTCATGGGAAATACATCGGACGTTTGGATATTGATGCCAAAGACGGAAAAGTGAACGGGTATGAGTACAAACTGATTCCTATCGCTTCGAATATCATTCCGGCTGACCCTGAGGGTGTTAAACTGGTCAATGAACTTTACGCTCCGTTTGACAAAGAGTTCAACGAAGTGCTTGGTAAGACAAAAGGAATGCTTTACAAACGTGATACGTTCTTTTCTACTTTCGACCAGCTCATCAATGATGCCATAATGGACGAGATGAAATGTGATGTTTCATTTACACCAGGGTATAGATGGGGAACAACAGTCCTTGCAGGTGAAGATATATTGATGGACAATGTCTACGAGATGTGTGGTATTACCTATCCGAATGTCTATACATTTGAGTTAAAAGGTTCTAAGATAGCGACACTTTTGGAAGACATCGCAGATAACGTTTTCAATGCGAATCCTCTTTACCAACAGGGTGGAGATATGAGTCGTCTTGGTGGTGTGACATACAGTATTGCTGTCTCAAATAAACCGGGTAAACGTATATCAAATCTTAAGATTGGAGGTAAACCGATAGACTTGAACAAAACTTATGTAGTGTCATCATGGGGCGGAAATCTGCAAAAAGCGGGTGAAAATCTTCAAAAAAATAAGATCCGTCCAGTGTATGATGTGGTCCGTGACTACATTAAACGAGAAAAAGTGGTCAATGTAAGTAATAAAGGTAATGTTACTTTGGTTGATTATAAATGTGGTTGTCCTACAAAAGGCTCTATGGGCTGTTAAGGATTGAAGGTGGATGGCAGTTGGGGCTGCCATCTTAGTCTGAGTATGTTATACTACACACGCAAACAGGGGTATTATAACATATTGTTTATTTAAAAATAAGGGTAAATAATGAAGAAAAATATGATCAAATTGGCAGCAGGCGCTGCAACGGTACTTTTAATGGCTACATCAGCTCACGCTGGTTACACAATGAAGAAAAAAGTTGGTGATGTTGATACGAAACTCACTTTCTTTGGTTTTGCTCAGCTCGAGGCAGTTGGTGGTAACGGTATGAAATTAAAATATGCTGAAGATGGAGCAGGTACAAGAGTAGGGACTAACTCTGGATCAGATATTAATTTTCGTGCACAGCGTATTCGTCTTGGTTGGAAATATGTTGCTGGTAATGTTCGTGGTAAAGTATTTTTAGATTTTAATCAAGGTCATGATTCTCAAGGTGCAACAGATGGTGCAGCTGTTCCAAAAATGATTAAAGATGCATTTATCGCATATAAATTCAATAATGCATTTATCCCTAAACTGGGTGTTATTAAAATGCCAAATGGTATGGGCTTTACTATGCCGGGATGGAATCTTGACATTGCAGAGCGTGGTTTTGATAAGGCACTTGTGTTAGAAAGAAATATGGGTCTTATGATCTCTGGTCGTGGTATTGGATTTAGCGGTAATAAAGTAAATGGCTTTGAAATGGGTCATGAACGTCCATGGAAAGGTTTTGGTTATGATGTAATGGTTGCAAATCAAGCAAATAGATCTAAAGCTGTTAAAAAAACATCTGGTATGGGTGGAAATTCGTATGCAGTTCGTGGTATGTTTGATTATACTGAAAAATTTCATATTGAAGCTTCATATGCAGTATCGGAAAATGCAGCTGGTTATGTTGCGACAGGTGCGACATCAGCAGATAATCAAGATTACTCAAATATAAATGTTGGTATAGATTCAAACCTCGGAAAATTAAGTCTTAAAGCTGAATACTTTGATGCTAGTAATGTTCAAGGGATAAAAAATTGGGATGAAAATGTTTATACTGCTACTGCAGGATATTTTGTAACTCCAGCCGTTGAAGCTGTTGTAAAACATATGCAAGGAACATCTGACAAACCGGGTGTATCTTCAACTGATCTTGGAAATACTTATCTTGGTTTAAATATTTTTATGTCAATGCCTTATTCTGACTTCTCACGTAAAGCTAAACGTACGAGAAATCAACATAAAATAGTTCTTAACTATATTGTTGCAAGTGGTGATACTGATGGTTCAAGTAATCCATGGAATGGTTTGAGTGGTTATAAAGACGATGCATTTATCGCTCAGTATCAGTTCAAATTCTAGAAATATCTAGAGAAAAAGGAGTTCCGCTTTGAAGTTGCTTTTGTTAAGTTTTGTACTTGTAAATTCTCTTCTCTCCTTTGATTACAAACTTCAACCTAAAGAGGTAAGCAGTGAGATTCACTGCTTCTTTGGGTTACCAGAAGTGATGGATAAGCGTAACAATGGAAACATGTCCAACTCATGTTTTGTTAATATGGGGACCAGCTATCTTGTGATAGATAGTGGTCCTACATACCAGTATGCCGCTCAGGCATATGAAGCGATGAAAAAAATCAAAAATCTTCCAGTCTCTTATGTTGTTAATACCCATGTTCATGATGACCATTGGCTCGGCAACGGTTTTTATAAAGAGCATGATGCTAAGATCATCGGTCCAAGCATTTTTGCAAATCTTCCAAAAGAAGAGATGACACGTATGCAAAGAAGAATCTCCGCTGAAGCTTTTCACGGAACGACACAGGAGTATCCGACTATCTTGATAACAGATAGAGAAGAGATAGATATAGATGGCAAAATAGTCATTATAAAGAGTGTAAATCATAAAGCACATACTAAAAATGATCTTTTCGTTTACATTCCGAGTAAAAAAGCCCTGTTTGCAGGAGATCTGGTCTTTAACGAGCGGCTGCCTTCTTTGCGGGACGGCAACATAAACGGCTGGATAGCAGCACTGCAGGAGATAAAAATGATGGATGTTGATTATATCATCGGCGGGCATGGTGATGTTGTCAGTAAAAAAAGTGTTGATTTTACTTACAACTACCTCATGCAGCTCAAAAAAGAGGTGCTGCAGCGCCTTGACGATGGTGAAGATATAGGTGATGTCGTTAATGAAGTGGTTATGCCTGAGTATAAAGAGATTCCGTTTTACGATTCGATTCATAGACAAAATGTAGAGACTGCATATAGAACACTGGAGTGGGAAAGTGAATAAAATATTTTTAGGTTTACTACTGAGTGCCGTTTCACTCTTGGCTTTAGAGTTCCATACGTATGAAGAAGCCCTGCAATTGCAGAAAAAAAACGGAAAAATCATTATGATAGATGTCATGAGAACAGACTGTCACTATTGCAAGGATATGAAAAGAGAGGTCTTTGATAACAAAGAGATGTCTTCATGGCTTGAAGAACGTTTTATTCCCGTTGAGCTCAATCTTGATTTTGATGAACTGCCTTTAGGAATTCATGTCTATTTTACACCTACTTTTTTCTTTGTTGACACAGATCAAAAGGTAGTGAAAAAGATTCCTGGTTCATGGAATATTCAGGATTTTAAAGATCTGACGAAAAATATAAAATAAAGGCCTCAATTATGAAAAAATTTACATTCGTTTTACTTAGCTTTTGTATTCTCTTATTTGCAGATACAGAGTATGCTGATCCAAAACCTTCCATTGACAACCCGAGACAGATCGTCTTTTCGGTTACGGAAGATTCTCCGCATGCTCTTGATCACATACTGAGCGTTGCAAACAATGTACTGAAGTTTTACGGACCGGAAAAAGTGGAGATGAAGATCGTCGCTTACTCCAAAGGCCTGGCACTGCTTTACAAACGCAACAGAACAACTGCCGTCAGAGTTGATGCTTTGATGCAGTACGATGTGGAGTTCGTCGCTTGCGGCAATACGATGCGAACGCTTAATGTCAAAAAAGAAGACCTGATAGACGGTTCTGTGATAGTAACTGCCGGTGTGGTGGAACTTTTAGAGAGTGTCAAAGCAGGTTGGATTTATATTAAACCATAGGAAAGAATGATGAAAAAAATAGTACTTTTAGTAGCTGCATTTTTATGTGCGGCTTCATTACAGGCAAAGGGAGATCTGCATCTTTTTAGTATAGATAACAAAGATGCAAAGATCACTCCCTATATGATTGAAGAGGCACTCAACAATGGCGGCATGCATGTAGAGCTTAACAGCAACATGATAGGGCCGTTTAAAAAGCAGTTTAAAGAGACAAACTATAAAGTCTTTACTCTAATGACGTTCTGGAGTAAAAAGTACACAAAAGAGCTTGTTGACAAGTATGCAAAAGCAGGTGCTTTTACACCGATGGGTATGGGAATTTATCAGGCAAAAGGTGAAGATACGCTGCATCTTTCTGTTTTAACAGCAGATGCACAGGGAAAAATCCTTGGCATTAAAGATCCACTTCTTAAAAAGATAGAAGCTCAGGTATTGGCTGTTATTAAAAAGAACTTTCCCAATGCAAAACATACTTTGAGTGAAGATAGCCTAAAGACTTCACATGATCTTGTAACGACATACGAGATGGAAGTCGATGAAGATGAAGACATTGATGATGTGCAAGAAGAGTTCATAATGAATCTCGAAGCAGGTTTCAAGCCGTTTGGCTTTGTTGTTCCTGAGTATATGGATCTTAATGAAGTGCTGACTGAAGATGGAAAAGTAGAGTCTCCATATGATTTTTATTTGACATACTCTATCTGTAAGCTGCCTGTTATCTACACTGTTTCAAAAACAAGACCGGAAGCTTCTGCATTTGCACCGTGTACAACGATGATTTATAAGAAAAAAGATGAAGACAAAGTCGTTGTAGGTTTTCCTGCTGTGTATAACTGGCTGAGTTCTGCAAAAGTTGAAAATGAAGATGCAAAAAAAGAACTCTTAAAAGCTCAGAAAGATTTTGAGAGTATCTTAAAAGATGTAACAGAGTAGAAGTTTATCTTCTTGCTCTGCTTCTATTGGCATTTCTGCCGTTAGAGTTTCCACGAGGCTTACTGCGTGAGCCTCTATTTCCTCCCATATTGATTGGTTCTGCTTTGATGCTCGGATCTGGTTTAAAACCTTTGAGCCAAACTTTTGGTATATCTTTTTTTATGAGTTTTTCAATACCATCTAAAAAATCATTTTCATCGACACAGACAAGAGAGATTGCCTCGCCTTTGTTTCCTGCACGACCTGTTCGCCCGATTCTATGGACATAATCTTCACTGACATTTGGCAGCTCAAAATTGACTACGTGAGGCAGCTGGTCGATGTCGATGCCGCGTGCTGCAATGTCGGTTGCAACAAGAACACGCACGTCACCTTTTTTAAAGTCTGCCAATGCTTTTGTACGAGCATTTTGACTTTTATTCCCATGGATGGCCGCTGAACTTATGCCGTCTTTTTCAAGTTGTCCGCTGAGTTTGTTTGCACCGTGTTTTGTGCGGGTAAAGACTAAAACCTGCTGCCATTTGCCTTCATTTATGAGGTGAGTGAGCAGTTCTCTTTTTCTTGATTTGTCTACAGGGTAGATACTCTGTTCGACAATGGCATTGGACTCATTAGTTCGTGCGACTTCGATAAGTGTGGGTGATTTTAAAAACTGGTTGGAGAGTCTTTTGATAGGTGCGGAGTAAGTTGCTGAGAAAAGAAGCGTTTGACGCTCTTTTGGAATGATGTTTACAATCTTTTTGATGTCATTTACAAAACCCATGTCAAGCATTCTGTCTGCTTCATCGAGGACTAAAAACTCTATCTCACGCAGATCGATTGTCTTTTGCGAGATATGGTCAAGCAGACGTCCTGGTGTTGCGATGACGATATCAACACCTTTTCGCAGTTGCGCGATCTGTGGGTTTATTTTTACGCCGCCAAAAATAACGGCTGATTTAAAAGGTGTGTGTTTTGCATAGAGTGCTACATTTTCAGCGACTTGAAGCGCAAGCTCACGTGTCGGCGTTAAAATAAGCGCGCGTACTTTATGTGATTTCTTCTTTGACTCTTTGCGTGAGAGCAGCTCTAAAAGCGGCAGTGTAAAACCTGCTGTCTTTCCTGTACCTGTCTGTGCACCTGCCAAGATGTCTTTTTTTTCTAAAATAACGGGAATTGCTTTTGCCTGAATAGGAGTAGGGGTTGTATAGCCTTGTTCTTTTACAGCTTTTAAGATCGGAGCTGAGAGACCGAGTGAATTGAATGTGATTTCTTTAATCGTGTTTTCCTAATTTGAGACTCTTAAAATTAAAGAAGCCTCTTGTGTATATTTTCTATAATAGCATAATTTATGACTTTATGGGTATAATTTCAAAAACAATTCACAGGATTCAGCTTGCCTTTAAATACAATAACTATAAAACCGAACAATCATCGCATCTACCAATGCCCAAATGAGAAAAAAACAGAACTTTTAAATAAGCTCATAAATGAGAGTGACAGTGAAGATATCATCGTCGCCTGTTCACGTGATGCCAAAAAGATACAAGAGGGATTGGATAATAAAGAGATACGCGTTTTAGAAGATAAAGAATTTGTTCAGGACAAAGACGTGAAATGTGCATATCTTATCAGTTATGACATGCCTATTAAAGACATCGTGTATATCGCCAGAGTTGCCAAAGCGACCCAGAAGGCAGTGATGCTCTTGGATGAGAGCGAACAAAAAGAGTTGCATGCTATTGAAACACTTCTAGGACGTGCCATCAAGCAAGAACGCATTGCCGGGTTTGAATACGAAGAAAAAGCGAAGCCGAAAGAGCCGGCTAGAAAAAAACTCTCAAAAGATGAGATAAAAGAAGTGGCGAAAAAGCGTTACGAAAAGAGCACGCAAGAGAAGCCAAAGTTTGATGCAAAACCAAAATATGATGCAAAGTCGAAATTTGACAAGCCGAAAAAAGATGACAAATTTGACAAAAAGAAAAAAGCTCCAAAAGCAAAAACGACTGGCAAGGTCATAAAAGTAAAAGCGAAGAAGAAGTAGCTAAATCCCAAGCTCATTCATACATGCTACGCAGTACTCCGACTCCGGAATGAGCTTTAATCTCTCTATGTTGATATCATCTTCACACTCTATACAGACGCCATACTCATCGGTGTCTACTTTCAGATAAGCCGCTTTGAGTCTGTTGAGCCTTCTCTGTGCTGTTTCATACCTTTGGATAGTGATGTTTTGATCCTGCTTGAGAATTTTGTGGTCAATACTGTCAAGTGAACAGTCTTTTTTTATGGGTTTGAGCTCTTTTTGCAGTGAAGCTATCTCTTGCGTGAGATCTTCTATCTCATTTTGTATTATCTTTTTCAGTTCTTCTTTTTGTTCTTGTTTCATTTTTACTCTTGGATAATCTGTGCCACTCTTTTTGCGCTGCCGTGCTGTAGATAGGCACGCAGTGCTTTGGAATTTTCTAAAAAGTGTGATGTGTCATAATTTTTATAAGACTCTAAAAGATTTTTGGCGGTTACGGCATCTTGTAAAAATTCCGGATGGATCTCTTCGCCTTTAAATTTTTCAAACATAATGTTTGCAAGTCCTACGTGAGAGAGTTTCACCACACGGCTGCCGATGAAATAGTCAAGTGGTTTTGCTTTATAGGCCAAGATGAACGGTGTGCCGATGAGCGCTGCTTCGAGTGTTGCCGTACCGCTGCATATAAAGGCAAAGTCCGCCTCGTTGAGTGTTACGTGAGCGTTGTGCACCACTTCAAAGCCTGTGAGGTCTCCATAGAGTTCGTTGATATCTTCAGGTGAGAAGTATTCAGGGATGATGACTGTAGCTTTTTGTACATTGATACGCTCACGCAGCTCTTTGTAGATTGGCATTAATCTCTTTATCTCGCCTTTGCGGCTTCCCGGCATAAAAGTTATGTGCTTTATCTCAGGTGAGAGACTCTCTTTAAAAGTTTTTATCTGGTCTAAAAGCGGATGTCCGACGTACTCTATCGGCGCATCTTTTGGATAGTAGTCAGGCTCAAAAGGCAAAATGGAGCAGAGTCTGTCTATGGTCTTTGCCAGCACAGGGATGCGTTTTTTCTTCCATGCCCAAGCTTGGGGTAAAATGTAGTAGATGATCTCTTTCTCAGGGTACTTTTTTTTGATCTTTTTGGCAAGAGGAAGATTGAATCCTGAGGAATCCATAAGCAGTACTTTATCTGCTTCGCGTGAGAGTTCGACCATCTCGTTTGCCAGTTTAAAGAAAAATCGTAGTTTTTTCAGCGCATCGACGATGCCCATGATTGCCAGACTCTGCAGGTCTATGATCGGCTCACCGAGCTCTTTGTCAAATATCCCCATGAGCTCAACATCCTCATGCAACTCTTTTTTTAACGATTTAAGATGCACATTTGCAGAGTGTTCTAACGCGGATACAAGTAGTTTCATGAGTTTTAAGCCTTAATCAATTATAATAACACCATTATATCGAAGGTGGTCTAAAATGCTTATATCAAACGCAGTAGTTTGTGATATTAATGGTGAGAGAAATGTTGATGTTCGGGTTGAAGATGGCATCATTACGGAGATAGGAGAAAATCTTTTGGCTGATGATGTCATCGATGCAAAAGGGGCTTACCTTCTGCCGTCACTCTTTGATCTCAATGTCCGTCTTCAGGATGCACAGCTTAATTCTAAAAATATCAAAGCAATTGCTCAAGAGGCGAAAAAAGGCGGGGTGGGGCATGTCGTTCTCAATGCGGACAGCACGCCTGCCATTGATGATGAAGTGGCTTTGGAGTTTGCGCAAAACAGCATTAAAGATATAGATGATGTGAAGATCGATCTTATGCTTAACAGCCTCAAAGAGGATATGACACTTTCAAATATTGCCATACTGCTTAAAAAAGGCACTGTCGCGCCTTATATGAGTACCATTGCAAAAAACCACATTGCTATAAAGATTGCCGAGTATGTGCAGATGTATGGTGTGACACTCTTTTGTAAAGCAGAAGACAACTCTTTGATAAGTTCGGGTGTGATGCTTGAGGGTGACATCAGTTCACGCCTTGGACTTGCCGGTATTCCGGAACTTAGTGAAGTGCTTCATGTCTCACGTATGATAGAGATCGCACGTCATTTCGGCATTGAAATATTATTTAAAGCTATTGCTTCGCCGCGTTCGATCGAGTTGATAACAAAAGCAAAAGATGAAGGTGTAAAAGTAAGCTGTGAAGTCTCTTTGCACCATCTGATACACTCCGATGAAGCGTGTGAAGGATTTAACACAACAGCTAAGCTTGACCCGCCGCTTGCCTCACGCAAAGATGTCAGAGAACTTCAAGAAGTACTCAAACGTGGTGATATCGATACGCTTACACTGCTGCATCAGCCAAATTCACCCCTGAACAAAGAAGTGGCATTTTATGACGCGGCCTACGGTTGTGAAGCGCTAAGCGATGCACTGCCGCTTTACTATACAAAACTTGTAAAATCCGGAATAATTACAATGTCTGAACTTGTAAGATTGGCTGTTAAAAATCCTGCAGGTTTCATTCAAAAAGAAGCCGGAGAGATATCGGTAGGACAAAGTGCCGATCTGGTTCTCTTTGATACGACAAAAAAATATAGAGTGAGCAATCCACAGTCTCTTTACAATGAAGAGAGTGTGGATGGAGAAGTAAGAGTTATCTAGCTTCTTTTGGCGTAGAACTCTTTTTTATACTCTGCGAATCTGTCTTCTAAAATAGCCTCACGCACCTCACGCATAAGGTTGAGATAGTAGTGCAGATTGTGGATGGTCGCAAGTCTGAAATAGGTTATCTCACGTGAGCGAAAGAGGTGGTTGATATAGGCACGGCTGTAAGTCTTACAGGTCATACATTGACATTCAGGGTCGATCGGTGCTTCATCTTCTTTAAATTTTGCCCCTTTTATGTTCATTTTTCCAAATGAAGTAAAGAGTGTGCCGTTTCTTGCATTTCGTGTCGGCATGACACAGTCAAACATATCGATGCCGCGTTCGATGTTTTCTATAAGATCTTCCGGTGTTCCGACACCCATCAAGTAACGCGGTTTATCTTCTGGCATATACTGTGTCGTATGCTCAACGGTATCATACATTTCGTTGTTAAGCTCGCCGACAGAAAGCCCGCCGATGGCAAAACCATCATAATCAAGCGCGCACAGCTCCGTTGCTGATTTTGTGCGAAATGCTTTGTCTGTACCGCCTTGAATAATGGCAAAAATGTTCTGGTCAACGCCGATTCCCTCTTTTTGTTTCGCTCTAAAATACTCTATGGACTCTTCTGCCCATGCAGTCGTTCGCTCGATGGAGACTTTTATGCGCTCCTGTGTGGCAGGCAGGGCAACTAGATCATCTAAGATCATCATAATGTCTGAGCCGAGATTATGCTGGATGTCTATGACCTTTTTCGGCGTGAAGAAGTGCTTGCTGCCGTCGATGTGAGAGCGAAATTCGATACCGTCCGTTTTGGGTTTGCTTATGTCTGAGAGTGAAAATGCCTGAAAACCGCCGCTGTCAGTTAAAAAGCTTTTAGGATACTTCGTAAAGCCGTGAAGTTTGCCCATTTTTGCAACCGTTTTGTCTCCTGGGCGAAGATACATATGGTAAGTGTTGGCTAAAATTATCTCGGCACCGAGCATATCAAGTACATCGTGAACATCGAGTGCCTTGACACTTCCAACCGTTCCAACAGGCATAAATACAGGCGTTTTTATTTTTGAATGTGCTGTCTCTATGCTAGCAGCACGGGCTTTGCCGCTTGTGGCTTCTAAAGTAAATTTCATTATGGCTCGTTTTTTATGAAATTATAGCTAATTTTACTGAAGAGTTTTGAGTGGTGGTGAAAAATAGTAGCCTTGTGAATACTCTATGCCGAGTTCGAGAACAATATCTTGTACATCCTTGGAATGAACATACTCAGCAATTATTTTCGCACCGATGCTTTTGCCAAATTCACTGATCGTTTTTGCCACGGTGTAACTTTTTTCATTGTTGTAAATATTTTTAATGAAACTGCCGTCTATTTTAATAAAATCAACATGCATAGCATGTACTCTTTCAAAGTTCGAGTTTTGAACGCCAAAATCATCGATAGCTATCTTAAAGCCATTTGCTTTGAGATCCAGCAGCTGTTCCATACTTTTCTTTGCACCGATGGCACTTATACCTTCAAGTACCTCAATGACGATTCGTGAAGCATCGATGCCATATTTCTTAAGTTTTTTCTCTAGATATTTATGTAAGTATCCGTCATTAAGATCATATTCACTTATGTTGATGGAAAATTCATAATCGTTGTGCTGAAACATTTGAAATGATTTGTCTATCATAATTCGTGTAATGTCGGGAATCATTCCTGTCATTTCTGCAATGTCTATGAAGTTAAGCGGTGATTGTACTTCACCGCTGTCATCTACAATTCTGGCAAGACATTCATATTTTTCAATTGTTTGTGTCTCATTGTTGACAATAGGCTGAAAATAAGGAACTATATATTTTTTTGCGATGATTTTTCTAAGTTTTGGCATATACTCTTGAATTTTCAACTGCAAAAGCTCGATAGGAGAATTTTTTTGATAGATATTTATGCGGTTTTTTCCGATCTGCTGTGCTTCTTTTAATGCGATATGGGCATTTTTCAGCAGACAGTCGTCGCCTTCGGTTATGGCTATAGTTATGGTGATTTTCATAGACAATTTATTAACATTGATTTTATGATGAGAGATCTCATCTTGCACTATTTTTGCAAAGTCATTCATCTCACTCACTGTTTTGTCAAAAGAGATGATGGCAAACTCATTGGAGTTGACTCTATAGAGTTTCGCCTCTTTGGGAATTCTTGATTTTAAGAAATTTGCAACCTCTTGAAGCAGACGATCGCCGTTGTCATAGCCGTAAGCGATGTTTATATGATCAAAGTTATCGATGCTGATAAGCAGCAGTACCCGGTTTTTGTTTTTTTCGTTGGAGAGTTTTACAAGGGCATTTCTGTTAAGAAGTCCCGTTAATTCATCAGTGATGAGTTGATGGGAGAGTTTAGCGGTTTTCTCTTCAAGCTCTCGTTCGAGTTCCTCTTTGTATCTTTGAGATATATTTTGTGCATAGATTAGATTTGATACTTTTGTCAAAACAAGTTTCAATTGCTCCATTTGAACAGGTTTGATGATGAAATTGTCAATGCCGAGATTTATTGCCTGCAGCAGATATTCAGAATCATTGTGTGCAGAGATGACAACAATAGCCTGTGCAGGATTGAGTGTTTTGATTCTCTGTGCCAATTCTATACCGTTCATTCTCGGCATATTAATATCGGTGAGAATAATATCATACTCTTTCATTTGATATTTCTGAAGGGCGTCTTCGCCGTCAAATGCTGTATCTAACGAGTGAAAAAGGAGTTTGAAAATTTCGCTGAGCTGCTCTCTTGACTCTTTTTCATCTTCGACATACAGTACATCAAGTTTATTTGTGAATTCTTTTAACTTTTTCATCTTTAGAAATCTCCCTGTAAACCTATATAAATATATGTTGTGTCATCATCCTGTGAAGTGCATACGGCCTCAAGTTTAGATTGAAATTCTTGAATATTCTTACTGGTTCTAAAATCTTTTTGCAGATATTGCATATAGAGTTCTTGAGAGCCATCAACACTGTTTTCATTGAGTCCGTCACTGTAGATAAGCATCTTTTGCAGTGGTTTTATGTCCAATGTATCTATTTGAAAATTTTTAGAATAAGATGTAAAAGGCGTGTTATTTGATTTTAATTTCAAAACCTGACTTGAATCAAACATATATAATACTGGAGGCATGGAAAAGATGGCATATTCCATCTGCATTTTTGTTTTGTCAAAATATAAAAAACTTGCAGAGATTACTTCATACTCAAGCAGATTCGGTCCAATGAATTCTTGTAAATCTATTAAAAGTTGAGGAAGTGAGAAAGCTTTATCTTCTTTTGTGAGCATATCAATATGATAGTTGACAAAAGCACTGCTGAGCATTGCCGATACAGATGCTGAGATGCCTTTTCCCATGCCGTCTACAAGAAAAATAAGATAATTCTCCGCATTGATTTTTTTAATGACATAGCTGTCTCCACTGAGAATGTCTTTGGGTTGATAGAAAACATCACAGGAAAGATGCAGCAGCTTTTTGCTTTCTTGCAGATCATTTTTGACAATGGTCTGTTCTTTTTCGAAAGTGAGGTTCTCCTGGTATTGACTATAAAGTATCTGCTCTTCCTGCTCTTTCATCATGCATCTGTCGGCAATGACAGATTTTGATACCAAATGAAAGGTTCTGAAAAGTTCTGTAGATGTAAAAGGTTTTTTTAAAAAACTGCTTATCTGCAGCTCGATCGCCTCACGCAGTGTCTCTATGCTTTCAAGAGCAGTCACTAAAATTATAGGTACGGATGCATCGATCTCTCGAATAGCTTTGCTCATCTCCAAGCCATTGCATATGGGCATCATATTATCTGTGAGAATGATATCGATCTTCTCGTTTTTAAAACACTCCAGACCCTCTTTGCCATTTTTTGCAAAATAAACTTTTTGAAATAGAGGTGAGAAGAGAGAGACATAGCTGTCCAAGATTGTTTCATCATCTTCGACACAAAGAATGTTCAATGTTTTGGATATTTTCGCGAAGTAACTATTTTTCATTTTCAATGTCCATAATAATGGTAAATTCGGCACCGTCATTGTAGTTGCGTACGAAAATATCTCCGCTTAAATGTTCCTGTAGTATCTTCTTGCTCATGTATAAACCAAGTCCGGTACCTTTGTTTGTCTCTTTTGTTGTGAAGTAGGGCTCAAAAATTCTGTTGATGATAGATTCATCTATACCGCCTGCATTGTCGGCTATCTTTATGACAAAAAGTTTCTCTTTTGTGTAGGCTTTGATATTGATCTCTTTGTCCTTGTCTTTGATATTTTCAAGTGCATCTCTTGCATTGGCAATTATATTTATAAGGATATGCTCTAACTCTTTTTTGTAGGTGTAGAGAGCATTCTCTTTTTCAATATCTATATTGACCGTAATATTGTGATTTTCAAGCTGTGTGCCGATGATTTGAAAGATATCATTAAATATTTCGTCAAAAACGATCCTCTCTTTTTTATTGGTGGATTTTGTAAAGTTCATAAAATCATTGATGGTTTGTGACATCCTTTGGGTGACATTCTCAATGAACTTCGAGGTACTCTCTATCTCATTTTCTGTCAATATGCCCATCTCATTTTGCATAGAGAGTTTTATGGCTGCGGCACTGATGGCATTTAAAGGCTGTCTCCATTGGTGGGCGACCATGTTGATCATTTCTCCCATCTGCGCAGATTTTGACTGCTGTATCAAAAGGGCATCCTGCATTCTTATATCTGTTAGATCCAAGATCGTTCCAATGATCTTTACGGGTTTGTTTTGATTAAAGACTATTTTTCCGCTTATAAGAATATGCAGAATCGTATCGTCTTTTCCTTTCATTCTAATTTCTAGAGAATGAATCTCTCCATCCAAGAGTATCTTTTTTGTCTGAAGTAGTTTTTTTCTGTCTTCTTTGACGACCATATGAAAGAGTTTAAAGTAACTTGGCACACCATTAGATGGATCTATATTAAAGATTTTGTAGTTCATGTTTGACCATGAAATCTTCATAGTCGAGAGATCTAGTTCCCAGTGTCCCAGATTTGCCATTTCTCCAACAGCATCCAAAGTAGCAGTCTTGGCTTCAAGCTCATCATTTATCTTTTTTTGAAAAACTGTCTGTAAATGAAGTTCTTGCGAAGTAACATCGAGAATGTGGCGCAGTGCCTGGAAAGTTCTGTCTGTCGTCGTTGTTTTCGAGGGTTGTTTTAGATGTGTTTTTTTTACTTTTTCAGGTGTTTCTGAGAGGGCTACTGCTGTGAGTGTCTGGTTTAAAAGTTCCGGTTTTTTATGTGTAAAAAACTCTCCATAGGTGAAAAATCCGCTTGTTGGTGCCAATGCTGCAAAAGGTTCTATCTCTTCACCGATGCGATCCGGAAGAAAATGCCGCCGCGCCATACATGAGTAGATAAAAAAAGACTCCACATTGAGATGATGTGATCTTTGAAGTGGATTCGATAAAATAGTTTCAGCTTTGCCGATGCCGAGATAGACCTTTTCTCCTTCATTGAGATTACCGGCAAAACCAAGGCTTCCATCCTCATATTTTGAGGTGATAGCCCGTGCTTTTTTAAAGCCGTCTTTTTCAATAATGAGAGGAAATTCAATGCCTGTTTCAGGAAGTAAATTTGCAATTTCATCACCGAGATATTTTTTATAAAATGCTACAGCACTGATACCGTCAATAGTATAGACACGATTTTTTTTAGCTTTCGTAATAGTATGTTTTAAACCGATCGTCTGCCAGCCGAAACTGTAAAAATTATCTACCTGCAACTTATTTGAGTTGAGTACGATAGCAACAGCTCCTCTATCATAAAGTTTGCTATTTATGCCGACATAACATTTTTGGAACTTGGCATTGTCACCTGTTAAGCCTCCTGCAACGACCAGATCTGCATTGACAGACCCAATGCCGTTTAAAAACTCTTCTCCATTACAGTGAAGACCATTTGCAAAAGTGATAAGAAGTTTTGTATTTTCACAACTCAGTTTTTCTGCCAGTTCTCGTCCTGCATCAAAACTTTCTATTTCTTTAGTGTAAGCGATCTCTATTGTAGTATCTGTAAAAGTTGAAATAGCAGCAACACTACTTTCTGTAAGTACCGACTCATTTGCGATCTCTCCGTCTGTTGAGGCAGTTATAATAGTGGCTTTTGGAAATGTTGTAGATAAATAGTCTAAAATCTGTTCGATCCGTTTTTCATCTTCTCCTGAAAAAAGTTGTATAAGTATAGAAAAAGCGCTATCTATCTCTTCTTTTTCATTTATGTTAATAATATCAAGTGTATCTTGTTTGTTAAAAACATAGATTCTGGTTTGCATTCTAGATCTTCATTCTATTTAGATGCAGCTGTAATATGTTGTACCTGTAAAATTTGAAGAAGATTCAAATCGTCCAATAAGTCATGCAGTTCTTTATCTGTAACATGAAGTTCGATATTATGCCCCATATCCCTTAATTTACATAAATATCCTATGACAGAAGATGTGATAGAGATAGAGTCTAAGAGATGGATACTAATATGATCAAAATCTTTGGTCATCTTATTGAGTTCATTTGCCAATATTTGAAAATGAGAAACACTTTTAATATTGCCGGATATGGTTAGAGTATTGTTTGACGATGAAATATTCATTTTAATCCCCTGTTATTACTTGTTATTTCATATTACACCTATTATACTTAATTTTTTTTTAAATACTTGTTATATCCTTTATTTTGTAAGTAAATTGCTACATAAAATGTTCTAGTGTGCCATTAGAACATTCTAAGCACTTTTATTGTAAAATCATTCAAAATATTTTTAAAGGTGTATTAATGGCAACTATCGGTATGGGTGATATTAAAAAGAACATTCGTTTGGAAGTAAATGGCGTTCCTTATAAAGTAGTGGAATTTCAACACGTAAAACCTGGAAAAGGTGCAGCGTTCGTTCGCATGAAGATTAAAAGTTTTTTAAATGGAAAAGTTGTTGAAAAGACTGTTCACGCAGGTGATAAATTTGAAGTACCTGAGATCACATATAAAACGATGCAGTATCTTTATGATGACGGTGAGATGTACCAGTTCATGGACAATGACACATACGATCAACTCGGACTTTCGTATGAGCAGTGTGATGATGCTTCAAAATGGTTCAAAGACGGTATCAATGTAGATATCGTATTTTACAAAGGGGAAGCGATCTCTGTTCAGGCTCCGGAAGTTATGGAGTTCGTTATTGCAGAAACACCACCAAACTTCAAAGGTGATACATCAAGCGGAAGCAAAAAACCTGCGACATTGGAAAGTGGTGCGGTAGTTCAAGTACCATACCATGTTCTTGAAGGTGATACTATAAAAGTTAATACAGTTGACGGTGAGTATTTAGAAAAAGTAAAATAATCTATTTTACAAAAAAACAGGGGAAAATAAAATGGGACTCAGCAACAAAGAACTGCCAAGATTAGGCTTTTTATATTTAGATTATGTACTTCGTTTTTTCGATCATTCGAACTTTAAAGGGTGGCCGAATAAGATAGAAACGGTTGTTTATCACTGGAAGAACGATAAAGAGCGTTTCATTAAAGAAGTAAAACGTAAGAAGATAGATGTTCTCATCGGAAATGTGCCTTCTACTGCGTATGAAACATTTCGAGAGATCGCTCGTGAGCTACCTCATGTAAGATTCATTCCATCACTTGATACACAGTTCTCAAACAAATCAAAAGAGAATGTAACACGTTTCGCATGGAAATACGGTCTGCCGATACCAAAAACATACATATATTACAACCATGATAATGCCTATAAGTTCCTTAAAAAAGCCAAATATCCAAAAATCGTGAAAAAGTCATATGGTCCTTCAAACTACGGCGGTTACTTTGTTCATAAAGTTGACAGTTATGAAGAGGCAAAAGAGCTTTTTGCTGAGAAAAAATACCATCCTATGTATTTTCAGGATTTTGTTCCTATGGAAGCGGACATTCGTGTTATGCTCATTGGTCACAAGCCGGTCTGTGCTTTTTGGCGCCGTGCACCGGAGGGTGAATGGCTGACAAATACTTCTCAAGGTGGAAGTATGGACTACATGGATGTTCCAAAATCAGTTCTTGACTTGGCTGTGAAGACTTCTAAAGCGGCACGTGCAGAGTACTGGGCTTGTGATATTGCTTACGGAAAAGATGGTAAGGTACGTATCCTTGAATGTGCAACGGCATTTGCGGCGTTTCCTTATATTCGTGACTGGATAGGTGAGTATTTGATGTGGAGTTTGAGTGAAGGTCGTTTTAGAAAACCAAACATTCCAATGTTCAACTGGGAAGAACTCGGTAAGATCGATGCTTCACTGCTTCGCACTATGCGTCATATTCAATTCGGTGCCTATTCTCCAAGCTATGACGGTGCTTACTTTGGTAAAAAGAAGAAAAATTATGGCGGTAAAGAGGTTTACATCCATAAACTTGACAGAAAATACAAAATGTATGATGTCAAACGCAGATGGCATGAAGAGTGGCCGAGTGAGAAGTGGAACTATCAAGATAAACTTGCTCTCAATCCTGCGAAAAGTAAAACAAAAAAATCTGTCAAAGATGCACCGCACCCAACAAAAGACGAGTCAAGCGAATCTGATGCAAATGAAGCGAAGATTACAAAAAGCGAGTTGAAAGATTTTTTAACTTCTATTGACGGCATCGGTAAGAAAAAAGTGAAAAAACTGGTAGAACATTTTGGTTCTGTTGATGATGTTGTTGGTGTTATTCATCAAAACCCGTCGATCCTCGAAGAGGTCAAAGGTTTCACTGCCAAACTTACGAAAAAAATAGAAAAAGCTTGGAAAAAACTTCTAAAATAAAATAAAAATTCTACACCCCTCTTTGGGGGTATATTTAAGTAAAATTCAGGGACAATATTTGAGCGCACAACTTCCATTTACACATCTTCATCTTCATACAGAATACTCGCTGCTTGACGGAGCCAATAAACTCTCCAATCTCGTCTCACGTATTAAAGAACTCGGTATGACCTCCGTCGCCATGACGGATCATGGAAATATGTTCGGTGCAATAGATTTTTACAAACAGATGAAAGGTGCAGGGCTTAAACCTATCATCGGGATGGAAGGCTATATCCATAACGGCGAGACGCTGAATGACAAAAGCACGAAACAGCGTTTTCACATCTGTCTTTATGCGAAGAATAAAAAAGGGTATGAAAACCTTATGTACCTCTCTTCCAAAGCTTTTATAGAGGGGTTTTACTATTTTCCACGCATTAATAAAAAAGAGCTGCGTGAGCATAGTGAAGGGCTTATCTGCTCTTCTGCATGTCTGCAGGGGGAAGTGAACTGGCATCTAAATCTTCAAAATGAGAGAAATGTAAAAAACGGTGCGCTTGGTTATGAGGGTGCACTCGAAGTTGCCAGAGAATATCAGGATATCTTCGGGGATGATTTCTATCTTGAACTGATGCGTCACGGTATCGGTGACCAGCTCTATATAGATGAGCAGATATTGAAAATATCAAAAGAGACAGGCATCAAAATAGTCGCTACAAATGATACTCACTACACCTATCCTGATGATGCACAGTATCATGAAGCTTTTATGTGTATTGGGATGAATAAACTTTATGACGATCCAAACCGTATGCGTCACTCCGTACATGAGTTCTATATCAAATCACCCGAAGAGATGGCACGTCTTTTTGCAGACATTCCTGAAGCGCTGCTGCATACACAAGAGATCGTTGACAAGTGTGAAGATTTTGTCCCTATTGTAAAATCACCGACACCACCGAACTTTAAATTTACCAAAGAGTATGCCCAAGCTGAAGGGCTGGATATCGATTTTGAAGATGATGCACCACTGCCGGAAGATGCAACGGAAGAAGAGAAGAAAAAATGGCTCTCAGCAGCTGATAAAAATGATGCGGCTTACTTTGTACACAAATGTAGAGAAGGGCTTGAAAAACGATTGCAGATCGTTCCTCCTGAGCGTCATCAGGAGTACAGGGAGCGTTTAGAGTTTGAGATGGACATCATTAATTCAATGAAGTTCCCGGGATATATGATGATCGTTTGGGACTTTGTTAAAGAGGCAAAACGCATAGATGTAGCTGTAGGACCCGGACGTGGTTCGGCTGCGGGAAGTCTTGTAGCTTATTCTTTGGAGATCACCGACATAGACCCGATGAAGTACGATCTGCTCTTTGAGCGTTTTTTAAATCCTGAACGTGTATCTATGCCCGATATCGATATGGACTTTATGCAGGCGCGACGCGGCGAGGTCATTGACTATGTTGTGAAGAAGTATGGACGTAATCAGGTAGCACAGATCATTACTTTTGGTTCTTTGCTTGCCAAAGGGGTCATTCGTGATGTTGCCCGTGTTTTGGATATGCCGCTTTCTCAAGCCGATAAAATGGCAAAACTTATTCCTGATGAGTTGGGTATCACGCTCAACGGAAAGACAAAAAACGGTAAGTTCGTAGAAGGGGCTTTTCAAAAAGAGCCAAAAATTCAGGAGCTTATCGAGTCAGATCCGCAGGCTGCGCGTGTTTGGGAATTTGCAAAGAAACTCGAAGGACTGAAGCGTAACTCGGGTATGCATGCCGCGGGTGTCGTTATAAGCAATGAAGAGCTTTGGAAGAAGACGCCTATCTACAAGCCAAGCGGTGAGGATACTTTTGTTACACAGTATTCACTCAACTATATGGAAGATGTCGATCTTATCAAATTTGACTTTTTGGGTCTCAAAACGCTTGATGTTATCCAAAATGCTGTCAAGCTCATCAAACGCCGTTATGACAAAGATGTGAATTGGCACGAGATAGACGAAAATGACCAAAAAGTCTATGATGTGATCCAAACAGGTGATACGGTAGGAATGTTCCAGATAGAGTCATCGGGTATGCAGGACTTGAACCGTCGGCTCAAGCCTTCGAGTTTTGAAGACCTTATTGCGGTCTTGGCACTCTACCGTCCCGGACCGATGGAGTCTGGGATGCTCGATGACTTCATTGAACGTAAACATGGACGTCAGGAGATTACATACGTCTTTCCTGCGCTTGAAGAGATACTCAAACCTACCTACGGAGTTATTGTTTATCAAGAACAGGTTATGCAGATAGTGCAGACCATTGGTGGTTTCAGTCTTGGCGGTGCGGACATCGTTCGTCGTGCCATGGGTAAGAAAAAAGTTGAAGAGATGCTCAAGTACAACAAAGAGTTCTCTGAAGGTGCAGCTAAACAGGGGCTTGATTATAAAACGGCATCGGAACTCTTTGACCTTATTGAAAAATTTGCCGGTTACGGTTTTAATAAGTCTCACTCTGCGGCGTATGCTATGGTCACGTTTCAGACGGCATGGCTGAAAACATACTACCCAAATGAATTTATGGCAGCACTGCTCACATCAGATAAAGACAATACAGAAAAGGTCGTGCGTTACATAGATGAAGTCAAACATATGGGCATCGAGCTGGCTCCGCCTGATATCTGTGACTCTCAGCTTGAATTCTCCGCTATTACAAAAGATGGGCAGGATGTTATTCTGTTTGGACTTGGTGCAATCAAAGGTGTTGGAGAAGCTGCCATTCATGCCATGCTTGAAGAGCGTGAGGAGAATGGTGACTATGTCTCTTTACAAGATTTTGTCAACAGAATAGAGCCGAGTAAGGTAAATAAACGCGTTATAGAATCCATCATCAAAGCAGGTGGGTTTGACAGATATGGATACTCACGCAAGGCGCTGCTCGATCAGATAGACCTCATAGTTGAAACGGCAAAAAAAGCGAGTGAAGCGAAGAAAAATGCGGTAGGTTCTCTCTTTGGAGATGATGATGCGATAACGACCGTTGAATTGACACTGACAAACTCTGATGAGTATGAACTCAAAGAGATACTGGAGTTTGAAAAAGATACTCTTGGCTTTTATGTATCGGGTCACCCGATGGATGATTACCGCGAGACCTTGGATGAACTCAATTACACGCTTTCATCGGAGTTGGAAAATCTCAAAGATGGTTCTTATTCTATTTTCATTGGAAAAGTGGAAGAAATTACGAAGAAGATATCGAAAAAAGGGAATCAATTCGGCATTGTAAACCTCATGGACTTTCATGGCAATATGGAGATCATGCTCTTTTCAGATAAGCTCGAACAACTTGAAGCGATGAACCTTGAAGAGCCGGTCGCTTTTAAAGCAAGAGTGACACACACAGACTTCGGACCACGGCTTAATGTGACAAAGATAATGACACTTAAAGATGCCAAACGTGAGACGAAAAAGGTCAAAAAAGAGATACAAGAAGCTCCGCCTGAGCCGATAAACTTAGCTGTAAGACTTAGTCAGGATTTCGATGTACTTGAAAACTTATACTCCATCATACGTCAAAATCCTGGAAATAGACCTTTGAAAGTGACAATCGTCTCAAAACTGCATAATGTAGTCATAGACTCGGCAATACGTGTTGGCAGTCAAATAGTCGGAGCCTTGGAAGGCAATGAACATGTGGATATTATAGGATAGCAAATGAACAAACAAGATTTTAATGAAGGACTTTTAGGGTTTTTGGATGCTTCTCCGACGCCTTTTCACGCAACGCAAAATATGGGCTTGATGTTTGAAAATGCTGGCTTTGAAAAGTTGGATGAGAAGAAAAAATGGGAGCTGCGTGAGGGCGGAAAGTATTATGTGACACGTAATGACTCTTCTGTTATTGCTTTTACCTACCCAGGCTCACGCAAGGATTACTTGATGGTGGGTGCACATAGCGATTCTCCAAATTTAAAACTCAAGCCAAATCCTGTCATAAAAGAGCATGGTGTTGTGAAGTTTGGCGTGGAGAGTTACGGAGGGCTGCTTTTAAATCCTTGGTTTGACAGAGACATCTCGCTTGCCGGCCGTGTGAGCTACCTTGATGAAAAAAATGAGATACAAAGTGCTTTGATTAATGTTGAAAAAAAAATAGCGATCATTCCATCTTTGGCGATTCACCTCGATGACAAGGCTAACAAAGAGCGAACGGTCAATAAGCAGACCGATATTTGCCCGATACTTTCAACAAATGAAGATTTTGATTTTGATGCGTTTATACGATGGCAGCTTGATAGGATCGGCATAAAAAATGCAAAAGAGATCTATGCGCATGAGCTTAGTTTCTATGATACGCAAAAAGCTTCCTATGTCGGACTGCGTGATGACTTTATAGCAAGTGCACGACTTGACAATCTACTTTCGTGTTATGTAGGAATGCTTTCTATTTGCAGTGTTGAAGCAGATACGCCGATGCTTTTCATTGCTTCAGATCATGAAGAGGTCGGTAGTGAAAGCACCAGTGGAGCAGGGGGCAGTTTTTTGGAAAATACACTGCGCCGTATGTTCGATGATTATGAGGAGTATGTGGAGATGGTGAGAAGTTCCATGATGGTAAGTGCCGACAATGCTCACGCAATACATCCAAACTATCCCTCCAAGCACGACAAAGAGCATGCACCACTTATGAATGATGGTGTCGTTGTGAAGATAAATGCAAATCAGCGTTATGCTACAAACAGTCAAACAACGGCAAAGTTTTTACAAAGAGCCGATTCACTTGGTCAGAAGGTGCAGAAGTTCGTGAATCGTTCAGATATGGGATGCGGTTCTACTATAGGCCCTATAACAGCTACAAGAATAGGCATTGATACCATCGATGTAGGTCTGCCGACTTTGGCAATGCACTCTATCCGTGAGCTTGCCGGTAGTGATGATGCCCATTCACTTTATAAAATACTGAGAGAATTTCATCTCTAAATGGCTGCGATCACCCCCGAAGAGCTGAACCTTTTAATAGAACAGACCTATAAGGTAGAAAATGAGTTTAATGAGCTTAAGGCTTCTTATGCCCATCTGCAGGATACTGTAGAAAAAGTTGTGGAGTTCCTGCCAAATGCTGTGTGGATCTTGCATAAAGAAGATGAAACCGTTTTTTTACAGAACTCTCACGCAAGAGATTTGTGGCAGCTGCTAAAGCTTCTTGAGTATAAAGAAGAAGATTATGAAATTAAGTTCAACGACCACTCTTTTCTCATTAAAAGTTCAGCCTATCAAGATAAACTGATGCTCTCAGCCATCGATATAACAGAACAAAAGAGAAAAGAGAATCTTGCGACCATGGGGCAGATGGCGGCACATCTTTCTCATGAGATACGTAATCCTATCGGTGCTATCTCTTTGATGAGCTCAACACTGAAAAAACGTGTTATTCCTGAAAATATACCGATTGTCGAAGAGATTCAAAGATCAGTACACAGAATAGAGCGTATCATAAAAGCAACGTTGATGTTTTCAAAAGGTGTAGAAGCTCATAAAAAAGAGTTTTTATGGAGTGAATTAAGAGAATCTCTCAATTTGTCGATAGATTACTATGGATATGCCAAAGAGATTACATTTATTTTTCCGGATGAAGATTTTAAGCTCAATGGTGATAAAGATCTCTTGGAGATGCTCTTTTCAAATTTCATTGCCAATGCCATCGATGCTATCGAAGCAGATGATAATGAAGAGGGTGTTGTTGAGATCCGTCATGAAAAAGAGGGAAAAAAGCATATCTTTTTCATCTATGACAGTGGTGTAGCCATAGAGAATGAAAAAGAGCTCTTTGAGGCCTTTAAAAGTACAAAGGTCAAAGGCAATGGGCTAGGGCTTGTACTCTCACGTCAGATAGCTGAAGCACACAATGGAACAGTTTCATTGTGTGACGGTTTAAAAAAATGTTTTAAAATTGTGATTGCATGAGAATGGAATAAGAACTGCTTATATTTATAAAATATAGTGAGGAGTTATTGTGTTGATGACACATGAAAACATAGTGAGATTAGTGGATCATATAAAGATTGATGAATCGACTGTGGTATGTCATTTTAAGTGTGAAGAGACAAATAAAAGCATTGTTTCTGCCGTACCGTTTGAGCCGTATGAGGGGAAGATTGTTCTCAGTTGGAAAGATATTCTCTTTCATCCTCTGAAATCTTACAACAGGTACTACCATACTCCAATCACTATTTACGGTAATGAGTCTCAAAATACCATAGTTCTGAAAGCTTTTAAACAGGTTTCAAACAATTTTATCTGGAATCAACAAAAACAAAAATATATATGCAATTAGAAGAGAGAATGAAAAAAGAAAAGATTTCCATACCGATGACAACATTGGACTTTTATAAGTATGAAATAGACGGCATAATCTATTATGAATTTGATGCCACGGAGTGTTCTCCACCTGAACCGATGGTAAATACTTTGAATGCCCTGCGCATGATAAAAAATGAGAATGAGAGACTTGTTGGATATTTTTTTCATGAGCCTGTACCTCTTTATGCAAAGATAGCTGATTCCTTTGTTCATGAAGCCAAAGAATTAGAAAATGGTGACTACAAAATAACATTTAAAAAAACGTGAAATCCTCAATAAATAAAATATATCTTTATCTAATTCTATTACTTTTTTAAGAAGTTTTTCTTAAATTATAATTCTTTTGTATCTCATGTATAAGTTACTTAAAAGACATCTATCACATCAATATCACATAAATTATAATTATATTACTAAATATACAGTAATATAAGTTTTTCTTACCTATTTAATCTTCACTTAAATAATAAAATGTGATACTAAATTTGTATTTTCAATAACAAGGGAGAAAGAGATTATGAAAAACAAGCTTTTAGTTTCTCTGGCTGCATCTGTTGCTTTTATGTCTGTAACTGCAACGACTGCTTTGGCTTATGACAAGAACCCTCCGTTCAAACTCAATAAGTTAAAAGCATATACGGAAGTAGATGCAAAAGGAAACAAAATAAACGGGTATGAGCCAAAGAATGACTACAATGTATTCATTAACTACGAGCTCGGTATGCACTGTGTTGGTTTTAGTATGGATTACTGTTGTGTGATTCCTCCATACAACTCTATTCAGGCACAGGCTGTTGCAAGCGGCGAAAGTGGAAAACTGCCAAAACTTTTAAGTCCGGATGATGACGTTAAACTTTATTACTACACAAAAGACAACTCTTACAGTGAAGGTAATAAGATGAAGTACTGGACTGTAAGAAAAGATGCTGACGGTGATGGTCACCTGGATTCAGCCGGTGATAATGTTGCAAACTATGTTTGGACACATCTCTTTATCTACAAAGACCTTGAAGGTACTATTCCTGCAGGTGTGACTGACAAAGACAGACTACGTGTTGGTCGTCAAGTTCCGGTAAGAATCGATGCGGGACCTTCTGGTATGCCTCTTTCCGGAGGATATATGACTTATGCGGGTAAAAACGGTGGTAATGTCGTTATGACAGATACGCTTGTTCCACCTGTTAAAAATGTTAAGCTTGTTTTAACGGCTTCACACTTATGGGATGCTCTCGGTCTTCCTTTGACAGCGTTTAATGATTCAACAAGAAAAGGAACAATCCGTTCCGTAACTGAAAAAGATTTTCAGCCGTTTCAGTACTCGACTGTAGAGATGCATGACAGAACAGGAAAAGGAATGAGAAACTCTGATGGAACTGATGTTTCCTATTTTGGTACCAACCCTGTTGATATTCCAAACTGTTACGCATGTCACTCAAGAAATGGTAAAGCAGCGCAAATGGCAAGAGATGAAGGCATAGGTTACTCAGATAAAGAGTACGCATACTGGAAAACATATCCGGATGAGTCTGAATATATGGCAAGACTTGCTGAAGCTTCAATCAATATTCTCTCTTTACATGATAAACATCATGGAACAAAGTTTTTAGCTGATTATAAAGACAATGCTTCTGGGAACAGACTTGGTAAAGTGGGTATGGTAAACTGTGCTGACTGTCATGGTGATAATGTCTCGGGTAACTTACAAGAACCTCGCCCGACGGCAACAGGATATAAAGCTGTTAAAGCGAAGCCTCTGTCTGAAGCGATTCACGGTTTTCACCTTGGAATGGTTCCAATGCCTGATGGTGCAGGACGTTCACAAGCATGTCAATCATGTCACCCGACACACTTCCAAAATCCTAATATGAATGATGATTCAAACCCATACCGTGTTACGGATAGATATGGAGAAGGAAGATTCTCTAAAGGTGATATCAGACTCTCTGGTGGTGGATGTTATGTAAGACGTGACGCTCACTCAAATCCAAATGCGAAACCGCCTTTCTTCTTGAATAACTATGGTAAATGGCAGTACAAAAATGTTTCAACGAAAGATGAGCATGGTAAACCGACAAAAGAGTTGCGTGGACTTTACTGTACAAACTGTCATACAAAAGTTGCTCAGGAATTCCAAAACTATGACAACATCACGCATGATTCTACACAAGAGGGCAAAACTTTAAGAAATAAATCACTTAAAGAGATGATCAAAGCTATTGCCGGTGGTGATGCGAAAAAATTTGCTGCGCTTGCTGATCCGAAAACAACGGGTGACAATGAAGTTATGAAGTACTATACTGAGCATAAATCAGCGACACTAGTAAAAAATGTCGGTAAAGACGGTAAACTTGATCTAAAACCTTGGAATCATCCAAAAGGTGGAGCCGTTCCTTATGCAGCAGCATCTGGTGGTGATGACTGGTGGTTGGCAGCTTCTGAACCGCATTGTGCAGATTGTCACGTAGCACCGTTTGTTGAGCAGGAGACTGGTGGAAAATATTTCCCAATCGATCTTCCAAATAAATATTCTCTGTATAGATACTCTAAAGGACACGGCAGCATCGCATGTCAAACATGTCACGAATCTACACATGGTCTTTACTCTACAAGGTATGACGGTAAAGAGCGTTCTGTTGACGTAACAACACACGAACAAGCACTTCAGTACTCTCCAGATGGAGAATATGCCGGTCCTGTTACTTGTGCCGCATGTCACACAGTAAATAAAAAAGGTGTGCCTTTACAACTTAAAGATACTGAGTATGCAAATGATTACTGGGCATCGGTTACGTTGGCTCACTTCATGAGAGAGGGCGATCAAAAACTTTCTATCAAAGAGTTGGTTGCTAAATACCCATACAAAAAATCTTCAAAAATCGTTAAAGACGGTTGGAAGTAATCTAACCATTCACTTTTCCCTTGCGGGAGGAGTGAAACTTTATTTTATTAAAAGTATATAACGGTATATTTTTACAAGAATAATCTTCAACTCAAATAATCACAATCAAGGAAAACAATATCATGAAACAGACTTTTGGAACTATTTTTACTTTTTTATTTCTTTTTGGTGCTTCAGCTCACGCAGAGCTTGTAAAAAGTTACTTCAAAACGGGTGAGTTAAAAGCGGAAACCCATTATGTAGACGGTACGAATACGAAGATCAAAGAGGGTATTAAGAACGGCATAGAAAAAACATACTATATGGAAGGTACTTTGGCATATAAAGTGAACTATATCAACGGCAAGCGTGACGGAGAGTTGGTCTGGTTTGACAAGCAAGGTCGCAAGATCGCGAAAATGTTTTACAAAAATGGAAAGCTTGATGGTGATGAGATAGCTTACTTTCCTCATAACGGTAAAATAAAGCATATTGTAAAGTATGTCAATGACATGAAAGAGGGCATGCAAAAAGAGTTCTATGATAATGGGCAGCTTGCCATGGAAGTACCGTATGTTCACAACAAAAAAGAGGGTATGCAAAAAGAGTATACATATGACGGTAAGCTTTATTCAGAAGTACTTTATAAAAATAACTATAAAGAGGGGTACCAGACCTGGTATGATGCAAAGGGAAATGTAACAAAAAAAGAACTCTTTAAAATGGACAGACCTGTTAATGTGATGAAAGAGATAGAAGCGAAAAAAGAGCAGCCTGGTATTGAGATAAAAGGTATCGATTTTTCCCCAAATAAACCTAAATAGACGAAAAAATCGTGTTATATACCTTTTATTAGCTAATATTGATTAAAATAATTTTTTTTACAAACTAAGGATATAAAGAATGAAACAACTCCTCTCTTTCATAGGCTCTATGAAAACAATGGCAGTTTTGATGTTGATTTTTGCATTTGCGATCGGTTATGCAACTATTGTCGAAAATGATTTTGGTACGATGACCGCAAAAGCAGAGATCTATAATGCCAGATGGTTCGAAGTACTTCTCGGACTTTTAGCTATTAATCTAATCTATAATATTTTTCACTATAAAATGTACACACTGAAAAAATTTCCTATCTTTCTTTTTCACCTTGCATTTCTTATTATCCTTGTTGGCGCGGCGATAACGAGATATGTCGGTTATGAAGGCTCGATGCATATTCGTGAAGGGATGACATCAAATACGATGCTCAGCTCTGATCCTTACGTTGTTATCAATGCACAGGATATGAAAAACAAAGCCGAGTATGATAAGATATTGTATCTCTCAAAAAGAGGGGACAACAGTTTTGAAAAGTCTCTCTCTTTAGATGGCAAAAAAGTCGATGTAAAATTGGCTGAGTACATTCCAAATGCAGTAGATGCTCTTGTTGCCGATAAAAACGGTAAAGCGATTGTACAACTTATGATAACCGGAGGTGGTGCAGGAAAACCTGTAGCACTTGAAGAAGGGAAGTATTATGATGCCGGAAACTTCGTACTTGATTTTAACTCAGGTTTGACATTTGACAAGCCTGTCATTGCACTCTTTTTAAAAGATGACAACCTGTTTATGAAACATCCTATGCAGCTTTCGTATCTTAAAATGGCAGATCGTTCTCAAGGCAGCCTCCCTGCAAACGATAATGAAGCGCTGCAGAAGCGAATTCTCTATTCAACGGAACTTGGCGGGTTTGTAGTTCGTAACTTCATGCCTCACGCAAGAAAGAAAATCGTAACCAATTCAAATGCACTTCTTCGAAATTCAGGTGTGGATGCATTGAAATTTATTGTTAATGTTGATGGAAAAAGTAAGGAGATTATGGTTTTTGGACAAAAAGGTCTTCCCGGCGCTGTCAGCCATACTGTAATAGATGGTATGAATGTCGCTGTTTCATATGGTTCAAAAGAGATCAAACTGCCGTTTAAGATCAAACTTCTTGATTTTCAACTCGATCGTTATCCCGGCTCTATGAGTCCGGCATCGTATGCAAGTGAAGTAGAACTCATTGATGAGAAAAATGGAGTCCATATGCCATACAGAATTTATATGAATCATATTTTAGATTATAAAAACTACAGATTTTTTCAGGCATCGTATGACAGAGATGAAAAAGGAACTGTACTCTCAGTCAATCATGATCCGGGAACGCTGCCTACATACATAGGATATGCTTTAATGGCTCTTGGTATGTTCTGGGTACTCTTCTCACGCAAGTATAGATTTGGAAAACTCTCTGCAAAAGCTAAAAAAGCGGCAGAGTGCAAGATCGTTCCGGCACTCCTTGTTGTAGGTATTCTTTTTGGTATGACACCTGCAAAAGCGGCTGAGATTGATCCGGCTATTAAGACAATTTTGGCTTTTGATAAAGATCACGCCGCAAAATTCGGTGAGCTTATCGTACAAGATACCCAAGGAAGAATGAAACCAATAGATACACTTTCCACTGAGATCTTGGCAAAACTGCACAGAAGTGCAACACTGAAAGTCGGCAATCAAAAACTAACGGCAAATCAAGTTATATTGGGCATGATGATTCGTCCTGATATCTATAAAGAGGTTAAGCTGATCCGTACTGGTGATCCAAAAATAAACTTGGCTATCGGTGCGAAAAAAGAGGCAAAATATGTCTCTTTTTCACAATTTTTCCAAGACTCTGTCAATATGCGCGGCTATAAAATTGCAACACTTGTAGATGAAGCGGCACGTAAAGCGCCAAAAGACAGAAACAAGCTCGATAAAAAAGCTTTGGAAGTAGATGAGAGAGTCAATGTTGTCTATATGGTCTTTACCGGATCATTGCTAAGAATCTGGCCGAAGCCAAATGATGTCAACAATAAATGGTATGCAACGATCGATGCACTGGGAAAATTTCCAAAAGAAGAGTCTTTAAAGGTACGTGCACTTGCGCTATCATATTTTACAGATATTGATGCAGCGCTTCAATTAGGCGACTGGGCTAAATGTGACACTGATCTGAAAAAAATAGCAGAGTATCAGAAGTTTTACGGAGCTGCTGTTTATCCTCCTGCTGGAAAAATCAAAGCAGAGATCTTTTATAACCACTCCAATGTCTTTGAGATATTGTGGCCGCTTTATTTTGTAGTAGGTTTTGTGCTTTTGGTGCTTAGTTTCATCAAAATCATCAAACCAAGATTTAAAATGGATGCAGTTACAAAGATCTCTTTAGGACTTTTGGCACTCTTCTTCATAGCTCATACAGCAGGTCTTGCACTTCGTTGGTATATTTCAGGGCATGCTCCGTGGTCGAATGGTTTTGAATCTATGACTTACATTGCGTGGGCAACTGTTCTAGCAGGATTTATCTTCTCAAAACAGTCACCGATCACTTTGGCATCGACTTCCATTTTGGCAGGGCTCATTCTTTTCGTTGCGCATCTTAGCTGGATGAATCCGCAGATAACAAATCTTGTGCCGGTACTTAATTCTTACTGGTTGAGTATTCACGTCTCGATGATTACGGCTTCGTATGGTTTCTTGGGACTTGGCGCACTGCTTGGATTTATCACGCTGCTGCTTTACATCTTTGGAAACGGTGCAAATCGTGAGCAGATAGCACTCTCTATCAAAGAGCTCAATGCCATCAATGAGATGAGTATGCTCATCGGGCTTGTTATGCTTACTGTCGGAAACTTTCTCGGCGGTGTCTGGGCAAATGAGTCATGGGGACGTTACTGGGGATGGGATCCAAAAGAGACATGGGCGCTTGTGACTATTCTTGTCTATTCAGTAGTTGTTCACTTGCGATTTATCAAGTCTGTCTACAACCAGTTTAACTATGCAGTGATCTCATTGCTTGCGTTCACGTCGGTACTGATGACATACTTCGGAGTGAACTACTATTTAGCCGGTATGCACTCTTATGCAAAAGGTGATCCTGTGCCGATTCCGGATTTTGTTCCTGTGTCTTATGCAGTTGTTTTTGTCATCATTATTCTTGCTTTTAGAAACAGAAAGATTGCATAAGGAAAGGGTGTGGCATTTTCAGGTTTTTCTAAAAAAACACTCCCTTTTTTAAAAAAGATCGCCCAGAATAACAACAAAGAGTGGTTTAGCACACATAAAAAAGAGTATGAAGAGCTCATACTCGAGCCAAGCCGTGATTTTGTCGTTGAGATGGGTGAACATCTTCAAGCTCTCGAGCCGACTATTCACGCAGAACCAAAGATCAATAAATCACTTTACAGAATCTACAGAGACTCACGTCGTCCCAATGCCATTGCCATGCCGATAAAAGAACGCATAGGAGTAATCTTTTGGCAGGGAAACGGCAAGCGAATGCAGAGCTCTTCATTTTATCTCCATTTTTCACCCGAGGAACTCTATGTGGCCGTCGGTGTGCGGTGGTTTGAAAAACCGATGCTCGATGCTTTTCGAGAGGCCATTAAAAACGATGAAAAACGTCAGGAACTTTGGAATATTTTAACCAAGATAAAGAGCATGGGCAAAGACTACACACATCTTGAAAAAGGTTATAAACGCTATCCAAAAGGTTTCAGTGCCGATATGCCTCACGCAGAGCTGAGCCTTTATAAAGGTATGGCAACGTACAAAACAGTTGATGCCCACATTATTGAAGACGGCGAATTACTTATAGATACCTTGTATGAAATTTATGAAGATATGCTACCATTACAACAATTTATGTATGACGTGAGTCTGCGTGTTAAACAAGAAGGTTAAACAGTGGCAAAAGAAGCAGTAATTCTCCTCAATATGGGTGGACCGAACAATCTCGAAGAGGTTGAAATCTTTTTAAAGAATATGTTCGCAGATAAGAACATACTTACCATGAAAAGTGGACTGCTTCGCAAGTTTGTAGGGAGTATGATCGTCTTTACAAGGACAGAAAGTTCACAGGAAATCTATAGAGAACTCGGCGGCAAGTCTCCCATAGTAGGGCATACAAAAAAACTGGTTGCTGCACTGCAGAATCGTTTGGGTGAGAATGTCATCGTTGATTTTGCAATGCGTTATACACCTCCTTTTGCCTGTGAGGTTATAGAACGTTTGAATCAAGAAGATGTCGATAAGATTTATCTCATTCCTCTCTATCCGCAATACTCCACAACAACGACAAAATCTTCGTTAGAGGATTTTGAAGAGTGCTATCATGATAAAGGCGCTAATGCACTGCTTGTCGAGATAAAACATTTCTTTGAAAATGAAAAATACAATCAGGCTGTTGTAGAACGGATAAAAGAGAGTGTTGGCAAAGATGATTACAAAGATTTTGACATTATCTTCTCAGCACACGGACTGCCGAAGAAGATAGTAGATGCCGGTGATGTCTATGAAAAACATGTGAATCGCCATGTCGATATTTTAAAAGAGATGATGCAGTGTGAGGGGATGGATTTTCATGAAGTTCATCTTGCTTACCAATCCAAAGTAGGGCGTATGGAGTGGTTGACACCATCGCTTGAAGATAAACTTGCAAGTGTCCGCAATCGTGGTGTTGTCATTTTCCCTGTCGCTTTTACCATTGACAACTCAGAGACCGATTTTGAGCTTGATGTTGAGTATAGAGAGATAGCCAAAGAGATGGGATTTAAAGAGTACAGAGTGGCAAAATGTCCAAATGACAGCGCTCTTTTTGTTGATGCGCTTGTCGAGATATATGACAAGATGAAATAATGCAGAAAATTGTCATTTTCGATATGGACGGCACACTGATAGATTCAAAAAAAGATATGACAATATCGGTGAATTATGTGCGTGAGCATAATCATAATCTTCCACCGCTTTCAGAGAAGTTCATTGTTGATGCCATCAATATGCACGAGCGAAATCTTGCCAAACTTTTCTACGGTACCGAACTCTATGAAAGAAGAGATAAAAAGCTCTTTGAAAAGCATTATAAAGAGCAGTGTATAGAACATCCTTATCTTTATGACGGTGTGGCTGATATGTTGGTGACTTTAAAAGAAAACGGTGTCAAAATGTCGGTCGCTACCAATGCACCGACACTTTTTGCACAGACGATGCTGGAACATCTTAGCGTAGATAAACTTTTTGATCTCATCATCGGTGCTGACAAGGTGAAGGCATCCAAACCCAATCCTGATATGATTCATGCTATTTTAGAGTACTATCAATATGAATCTGAAACAGACAGAGCATGGATGGTCGGTGACAATTCCAAAGATATTGAAAGTGCCAAAAATTCAGGTATTGAAGCCATCTTTGCTGCGTGGGGATTTTCAGCAAACGGGACACATACTGTCGTTATCAAAGATCCAAAAGAGATATTAGATATAGTTTTATAAAAAAATATGATAGAATGTTGTCATGTTTGATACAGACTTATTGATTGCTCTTGGTTTTATGGCTCTTTTATTCCTAAGACATGTGGCAATACTCAAAAAACCAAATAAGATTAATTATGCTCCTTTAGTAATCGCTATAGGGGTACTTGCAAGTTTGATCCACCTTATTATTCACCCTAATCCATCTGATATTGTTCTACTTATGCGTGAATCGTTGATGCCTTTGGTCGTTGCAATGATTCTATACATTGTGATGAATATACTCAATCAGACAAAAGAGTCTTACTCTGCTAAGCTGCATGAAGAGTTCACGCAGGCTCTTTCAAGAGAGGTTAGTGAGTTGAAAAAATTCATTCTCGATCTTGAGTCACGTATGACAGAATACTCCCAAGAAGATCGCAAGACACAACTGGAAATTCAAGAGAAGTTTAAAACAGATGTCAAAGCCCTTGAAGCCATACAGGCAAACCAGATGGAATTTGCAAAGAAATTCGATACCATCGGAGAGTGGCATGAAAGTGTCAATAAATCTTTTGCATACTTCAGTGAAGTGCAGCTGCCTGAACTTGACAATGTTGTTCACAAGCATATTGATATACTTAGAGTCGCTGAACAGGATCATTACAATAAGCTCACGCAGCTTCTTGAGAAAGTGGGTGAAAGCAGATATGACATAGCTGAAGAGATAGAGAACTTAAAAAGCAGTCTGGAGTCGATGAAAACACTCTCCGATACTATTGCAAAAACGATAGTTGATAAAACACTCTCAAAACTCTCAGCTCTCATGCAAGAGTTCGAATCAAAAATGCTCACGTTGAAACTTCACGCAGAAGGTGTTGAAACTTCTTTGTATGAAGATGAAAGCACATTGACAAACATCCGAACGCAAAGTGAGATGATTATGAAGCAGATCGTTTTGTCTGCACAGGGTATGGAAGAGTTTCAGGAGTACAATAATATAGTGACAAAGACACAAAACAGTCTGCGTGAGATAGTACAAGAGATAGAGAATATAAAAACTGACTATATCAAATCCCAAGCGCAACTTGGTGAGATTGTCCATGATTTTCAAAGAGAAAGAGCCAAAGAAGCCGAAGGTGAAATGGTTTTTATAAAAAAACTTCAGGATATAGAAGAAAAACTCGAAGCACTTGGCGAACACTACAAAACATCAACTGCCGATATGACAGAACATGTGCAACTGCTTGCAAAAAAAGCACAGCTTCAAAAAGGTTATGGTGAATGAAAATACGAGTCTATTACGAAGACCTCTTTTTTCTCTAAAATAACGAAAAAAACCCTATTTTAGGGTTGTCTATATTTCTTCTTTTTTTATAAATTGCTACTTTAAGCGAAAAAATAGTCACGATTTTGGTCACGCATATATGGTTCAATTTTAGCTTGGATAGTAGTGTAATCTGTCTTATTTTTTTAGCCTAATACTAAACAATGCGCTAACTTAAGAGTTGTCATAGTTATCTGAGTTATCTGTACCTTTTGTTATTATGATTGCAAGTGTTTTTTGACATAATGAAAAAAAGCACTATAGCTCATATGCGCTTCTTCTGGCAAGGAGTGATTTATAATCTTCCATGCTGACTTAATAGAGATTCCAATATTTAATAAATATTTTATTTCAGATTTATATTGCTCAAATTTGCTATTTTTTGCCATTGGGCTTTCCTTTTAGTATTTATCTCTATTCATAATTTAAAAAATATGAATAGAGATAAATACAAAAGAAGGAAGAATTATGCAAAATAATCAAAATCCATACTCAAACAACAGTCCCTATACGGTAAACAATCCCTATCAAAGTTCAGATAACAGCGTAGATAAACAAATGCAGGCTCAACGGCGATTAGACCAAGAACGAAAACAACAGCAATATAAGTTTTAGTGTGAACTAGCACTTGATAGTATTACACATGAGTTTTTAAGTGCCGAGCATAATCAACTTAACAGTTGGAACCTAAATGCAGGAGATAAAGCAGCAGTTATCCGTTATTATAAGAGATATTGGGATAATCAATTTGTCTCATTATCCATTGTAGTTATGGTGATAACTACTATCTTGTCATTTTATACGCCTCTTGCATTCATTGGCATATTTGTAGTATTTATGCTTCGTGAATTTTATGCACAGCGTGTTTTTTTAACATATATGCTTAATGATCACGAATTAAGTCGTAAGCAAATTACCGAGATCAAAGATAAAATCTTCTATAAGCAACTAAAAACAACTACCACTA
Organism: Sulfurimonas paralvinellae; assembly: GCF_014905135.1. NCBI lineage: Bacteria > Pseudomonadati > Campylobacterota > Epsilonproteobacteria > Campylobacterales > Sulfurimonadaceae > Sulfurimonas > Sulfurimonas paralvinellae. Next base: position 816,199 of record NZ_CP041406.1, read on the forward strand.
TAATATTTACTCTATTTCTGATGGCTATAAGTTTTGTATCGTATTATTATTCAACAACGATATTTATAGAGCCAGCGAAATATCAAAAAGTGATAGAAATCCTTTCAAAACTCAGTCCATTTCACCCAGAAAATGAACTATTTGCATACACAAATATTATGGCTATTTTTGCCTTGTTGCTTTTGAAAACTTACGAAAAATGGAGTAAATGAGATGTTTTTTGCAAAAACAAAACCTCAAAAAACATCTAACTTTGGCCAATATGCACCATCAAGTGTATACGGTCGAGGTTTAACATCTGTACAATCCGCACAAGATGAGTTGTTTAATGAGCATATCCCATTCAAACCTCTTAATCTTATTAGCATTGAAAAACAATTTTTCGGACTTGAGCTACATTCAAAGCAGCCATTTTATATGCCGTATGAAGATAGTACACATTTACTATATTGCGGACCTACAAGGTCTGCAAAAGGTGTGGCACTATCACATAGAGTCGTAGAAGCCTTTAAACAGGGAAAAGGTGTCATTATCATTGACCCAAAAAAAGATGATTTTTTACCTCAGGTAATCACAGAAGAACTTCAAAGACAAAACAGGATAGATGATCTCGTTATAGCTTCATATCCAAATAATTTTTCCTACTCAGGTTTCGACAAATCTGACACATACAGAGAGTTTGCAAACAAACTTATCGTTGCACTCGATTTAGCCCCAAGTGGCGATCCAAAATCAGATTTTTATCGTCGTAATGAGCGGACACTTTTAAAAAAAGTAGTAGATATATTTTTAAACTCATTATCTTTACTGGATATCGAATTTGAGATGAATTACAAGAGCCTTGCAAACTTCATTAAGTATCTCTATTTGGATTTATCTGCCACTCAAAACTACAATCATGAAATCTCAAAAAACAAACCAAATATGGATCTGATAGAGCGATATTCAAAACGATACTTTGATCCAGATTTGTTCCAAAAATTGGAACTGTCATTTGATGAAATTTCTACTCTTAAAGGGTTGCATCAAACCATTTTAGAGCTATGTGATGCAAATATTTACACTCAAATAGATATTTCGGATGCCTTATACAATGGAAAAGTTATCTATATACAAGCCGATCAGCTCGATGAAGCGAGTCTAAAAATGCTTAAAATTTTACAGGTCGATATCATCCAAAAAGCTAAGAAAAAAAGAGCAAATTGCATAGTGATAGCTGATGAAGTAAGTTTTTACGCTACAAAAACGCTTTCAGATAGCCTCTCCACGATAGCAGGATTTGGAGTGCATTTTATTCTTGCATTGCAAGACCTTGCTCAACTAAATGATGAAACAATAAAAAACCCAATCCTTTCCAACTGCCAAACAAAACTTTTTTACAAAAGTAGCGATATCGAAACGCTTGAGTACATAGAAAAAATATCAGGTTTGGAGCTTGTAACCCAAACCACAAAACATCAATCAGATATTACTATCCGACAGATTCAAGAACCGCTACTAAACATTACGCGACTTCGAGCACTCAAGCGAGACAGAGTTGCTGTACTTATCGTCGAATCACTCAATACCCCTGTGATAGTGCAAACTTGGCATATTGAAGTAAAACAAAAATTTGACTGGTCAAAACACGACAAATTGATATTTAAGCCGAAAGTCTCACAACTCTCAAAAGATTTTAGAGTCGAGCTAAAACGAGAGAGCTTTGATGAAGTTGCACAAGAGCCGAAAAAGGAGCTTCAACTATGATTACAGATAGAGATATCGAGATTTTCAAGTTTATCAACAAATATGGCAAAAGTTATATCGAGGTGCTTGCAAAAACTTTTTTTACAAACGAACAAGTCGCACGCAATCGGATGAATATTTTAGCAAAGCAAAATCTTATCACCTACTGGAATACAAATCTCATGAAACCTCGCCGTGCAATAGTACTCACCTCCGATACAAAATCAATGCTTGAAAATGATTTCGATATAACACCACGAAACGCTAAACTCAACCGTACAACCATACAGCATAATATCATCGAGCAAATCGTTGATTTTCATTTATCTAAAATCGGTACCGTTGAGAGAACAACAGTTTATACTCATAAAGAGAAATTGCACCATATTCCAGACTTCATTTTTATAAATGGATCTGGCAATAAAATCAATATCGAGGTGGAGCTAACGAAAAAATCAGCTCCTAGGTATGCTAAGTTGATGCAGTCAGTTTCAAAGGACAATCCCGATGCGATCATCTATGTTTTAACTTCCAAAGAGAAGATAAAACCCTTTGCAACTATTATGCAAAATGGCATAAACTCTTTTTTATCAGCGTTGATGATCTGATAAAAAATATTGATCAAACAGGACAGATCAAGCCAATTCCGCAGGAGCAGAGTTTGTTTGAAACTCCTATTTGATACTCCATTTAAAAGTTTATTCAATCCGTAAACAAACTTTTAAATGATATTGCGGTGCTAAAACCTCCTAAGGTCGGTGTTATCACCTTGTGGGCGCGTCAGGAGTTACCTCCCGACCCCGATGTCCCATCGAGTATTTGTTGAAAACAAAAAATTAACGCAGCAGCGAGCGTTAACATTTTCTTTTAATCAAAACTCGACCACCATCAAGTTTATCCACAACTTGCCCCTCCCGGCAACTGGCTGTCTAAACTGAATGGTTTGAGCCATCGGGGTCTGGAGAATCCAGACGCGCCCACACTCCGTTACGACATTTTTAAAAAATCACCTCCCAGGTAATTTCTTTAAAAATATCTGATCTTCGTGATTTCTCGCAAAGTAAAGAAAAGCTGGATGGCTTTTCTATCTATCTGCATTGTGGATTTCACTTGCGTTCAATCTTTTTTATTTTTTGTAGTTTCTTTTAAACTTCAAGCCCTTTTAAGACAAGAGAATTTTAACGCACTGTAAGGCTGACATAAAAAATAAAACTTCTTTTATTTTTCTGCAAGCATAGTGCAATTCTTTGTCTTTGTTCAAAAGGGCATTTAAGCCCAAAAGAACATGAGAGTCTTGAAGTTTTTTCAACTTCGCTGGTTTCGACTTGTAGTCGCCAAATATTTTACGAAAACATTTGATAAAAGGATCACATCATGAGAGTTTATATCACAGACTTAGAGGCTTACAATAATGGTCGTTTAGTTGGAAGTTGGTACGAATTGCCAATGAACAAAGATGAGCTTACGCAAGCTATACAAAACGAGTTGCAAAAAGGGCAACAAGTTTGTGAACATGCCCATACGCACGAAGAATATTTTATCTCAGATTTTGAGTATGATTATATGAAAATCGACGAATACGACAGCCTTGATGAACTCAATGAAATTGCACAAAAAATTGAAAAGTTGGACGAAAGTGAGAAAATGGCAGTAAAAATGATGGTTGAAAACCATATAGTGAACTCCATAGATGAAGCTATAGAAAATCTTGAAAATATGATCTGTACAGGAGAAAACAGTATGGAGGATATAGCTTACAATTATATTGAAGAGAGTGGGCTACTACAAAGAATGCCGGAGAATTTACAAGGATATTTTGATTATGAGGCGCTTGGGCGTGATATGGAGATTGAAGGGAACTATTTTAGAGATGAAAATAATATTTTATGGGAGTATGTAGGATAATGCTATCCTGCATTTAAATCGAGATTTAGTCTGTTTAGATAGAATATTATTGTAGTTTAAATGAGGGTTTTAAATAAGGATGCTTTTAGATAATAAAAAAAATGGTAGAGTTGGTGATGTTTTAAAACAAAACATCACCAACAATTCAAAACTCTCTATTATCTCAGGCTACTTTACCATCTACGCCTTTGCAGAGTTAAAAAAAGAACTTAGCAAAATTAAGGAGCTAAGGATTCTCTTTAGTGCACCGATTTTTACAAATGGATATACCAACAACTACCTATCTGGTGAACCAGAAGAGATAAAATTTAAAAATCAACTACAGCAGGTTAAAATTGCTCGTGAGTGTGCAACATGGATAAAAGAGAAGGTTCAAGCCAAAGAGGTTAAAACTGCGGGTGCTATCCCTTTTAATCTCTATCACATTGATAATAACACAGCAATTACAGGAAGTTCTAACTTCTCCTGCGTTGGTCTTGGATATGCAAGCTCCTCCACCTTTGCTATGAATACATTGGCAAAAGATGCCCAAACAACAAAAGAGTTTTTAAGCACTTTTGATGAAGTGTGGAACAACAAAGAGATGGTTCGTGAAGTCAAGCAAGAGATACTCGAAGCGATAGAGGAGATTTATAGCGACAAATCCCCACAGTTTTTATACTTTATGACCCTTTATAATATTTTCAAAGAGTTTCTTGGTGAACTTGACGAAGAGAAAATCATACGGACAAAAACAGGGTTTAAAGATACCATTGTATGGAATAAACTCTATAATTTTCAAAGAGATGGTGTGCTTGGTGCAATAGATAAGCTTGAAAAATACAATGGTTGCATCATTGCAGACAGTGTTGGGCTTGGTAAAACTTTTGAAGCACTTGCCGTTATCAAGTATTATGAGCTAAGAAACGATAGAGTCTTGGTTTTAGCTCCAAAAAAACTAAGAGAGAACTGGTCTATCTACACCATAAATGACAAAAGAAATATACTGGCTGAGGATAGATTTAACTATGATGTTTTAAACCATACAGATTTATCACGCTCAAAAGGGATGAGTGGGGAGATAAACCTCTCTACTCTCAACTGGGAGAACTATGACCTCATAGTCATAGATGAATCACACAACTTTAGAAACAGTGGCACAGCAAACAAAAAGAAAAAAACAAAGTCAAGATATGCACGGCTTTTAGAAGATGTTTTACAAAAAGGTGTAAAAACAAAAGTGCTTATGCTATCAGCAACCCCAGTAAACAACAAACTAAACGACCTTAAAAATCAAGTAGCATTCATTACAGAAGCAAACGATGAAGCTTTTGCCTCACAAGGTATCAAGTCTATAGAACAGACACTTAGAAAATCGCAAACCAAATTTAATGCTTGGATGAAGTTAAGCGAAAAAGAGCGAACTACCGCCAAGCTTTTAGACAGTCTCAATTTTGACTACTTTAAACTGCTTGATTTAATCACCATTGCAAGAAGCAGAAAACATATTGAGAAGTATTATGATACGACCAATATTGGCAAATTTCCGCAAAGAAATAAGCCACTCAATCTAAAACCCGACATCGACACTTTAAACGCATTTCCTCCACTGAGCGATATAAACAAAACCATAAGAAGACTCTCATTGTCTGCTTATTCCCCTTTAAAGTATGTCTATCCGCACAAGCAAGAGGAGTATGCTCAAAAGTATGATATTGATTTAGGTGGAGGACGGGTTTTTAGGCAGTCTGATAGAGAAAATTCTCTTATCCATCTCATGCGAGTAAATCTACTCAAGCGGATGGAAAGCTCCATAAACTCTTTTTCATTAACGCTTATTAAGCTGATAGAAACAAACCAAAAAATCATAGATTTAATAGACAATCATGTAAGCAGTAGCTTTGAAGAAGCAAGCATAATAGATGTAGATATAGAAAGTGACGCATATGCTTCACAACTCATAGGAAACAAAGTAAAAGTCTTAATCTCTGATGTAGATAAAATCAAATGGAAACAAGATTTACAAAGTGATTTAGATAAGCTTGAAGAGTTGTTGGCTAACTCTATTGAAGTGGATAACAAAAGAGACAATAAACTCAAAATCCTCAAAGAAAATATCAAGCAGAAAATCCAAAACCCTTTTAATGCAAACAACAAAAAGGTGATTATCTTCACAGCCTTTTCAGATACAGCCGAGTATCTCTATCAGAACATACATCAGTGGGCGAAAAAGGAGTTTGGAGTTGAGAGTTGTCTCATAACTGGAAGTGGCACAAACAAAACAACTCTAAACACAAAACACAAAGACTTAAACTCACTCCTTACTCATTTCTCCCCTATCTCAAAAAGTAGAGCCAAAACCAACCCAGAAGCTACAAAAGAGATAGATATACTCATAGCAACCGATTGTATATCCGAAGGGCAAAACTTGCAAGATTGTGATTATCTCATTAACTACGATATTCACTGGAATCCTGTAAGAATCATCCAAAGATTTGGTCGTATTGATAGACTTGGTTCAACCAACGAAACGATACAGCTTGTGAATTTTTGGGCAAATATGGAGCTTGACGAATACATAAACTTAGAAAGCCGTGTAAGTGGTCGAATGGTATTGCTTGATGTCTCTGCAACTGGAGAAGAAAACATCATAGACACGCAAACCACAGGTGATATGAATGACTTATCATACCGTGCAAAGCAGTTAAAAGAGCTTCAAGAGACAGTTATAGACCTTGAAGATGTCAGTGGTGGTATATCCATCACAGACCTTACTTTAAACGACTTTAAAATGGATTTAATGGGCTACCTTAAAACAGATGAAGCAAAACTACAAAAAACGCCTCTTGGTATTCATAGCGTAGTATTAAATCAAGACGAAGCAAACGACTCCATAGAGAAGGGAACTATTTTTTGTCTCAAGCTTTTAAAAAATGAAGTGCAAACAGACAACTACTCATTAGAGCCTTACTACTTGGTTTATGTAAATGAAGAGGGTGAAGTCAAACTAGGCTTTAGCAGTGCCAAAACCATACTCGACATCTACAAAAAACTCTGTATGGGTCAAGAGAGAGCCATACAAGATGCAGTAACACTTTTTGAAAATGAAACAGACAACTATAACAATATGAACAAATACACCACACAGCTACAAACAGCCATTGAGAGTATTATAGGGAAAAAAGAGGAGAGTGGAATGGACTCACTTTTTTCTCGTGGTGGCACAACTATTTCAAGCGACACCATAAGCAACATAGAAGATTTTGAACTTATATCTTACTTGGTTATAAAATGATACAAGAACCTATACACAATCTTAAAATCCCACACGAGTGTAAGATAGGCAAAAGGCTAACAAAAAAGCAGTTTCTTGAAAACTTCTCTCTCAAAGCCAATGAGAAAAAAATCCTTAAAGAGGATATTCAAAGCATCACTTTGGAGTATCTACTTAACAAACACAACATCAACATAGCGCCATTTGTAGATGAAGAGAATGATTACTCAGAGATAGCCTTTATACAAGTGGAGATTCTAAACCAAAGCAAGTTAAAGTCCATAGCGACAATTGTTCAGTATATCCCATACCCTCTAATCGTATTTTTTATCTATAAAAATTCACTCTGCATAAACATAAGCCCAAAACGCATCAATAAAAACGACAGCACGAAGCTAGCTGTAGAAGAGTCATACTTTACAAACTGGATAGACCTTGAACAGACTAACTCTTTAGAAGAAGATTTTCTTAAAAGCTTAGAGATTCAAAACCACCCTTTTACAGATTTTCTATCATTTTACAACAGTTTTTTAGATAAAATAGTAGCATTTAATGCCTCTGCTTACAGTGGAAGTTTGAGTGTCAATGAAGAGACGAAAACCATACTTGACGAGATAGCACAGTGCGAAACCAAGATAACAGAGCTAAAAAACAAGATAAAAAAAGAGACGAACTTTAGCGACAAGGTCAATATGAACATAGAGCTGAAAAAAATGAAGAATAAAATAAACGATTTGAAAGGAAAACTGTAATGATAATCTCAAAGAGTTCTAGCTCGAAGCTAGCACAGCCAAATATCTTGAACGATTTGGCACCCTTTGAGGAGTTGTGTAATTATACAACAATTAAAAGATTAAAGGAAGGTTCGTGAAATTAATATATGTAGATGATTCTGGAAATACAGGAAAAAAACTAGATGATATATTGCAGCCTTTGTTTTTACTTGGTGGTTTTATAATAGATGAAGATAATTGGAAAAAAGTTGATAAGGCTATAGCAGATATAAAAATAAAATACAATATAGAAGATATGGAAATACACTCTATAGAGATAATGAATGGGAAAAAAGGAACTCCATATCAAGATTGGGCTTATGAGAAAAAACTACAATTTTTTTCAGATATTTTGCAAGTTATTCAAAAATTTGACTTAAAAGTAATCTATTTTTCAGTTAAGAAGATAAACTTTAAAAGATATTTTCAATCAAAATATGGAAAAGATTTTGAACAACAGTTTAATATCTCTCCATATTTACTTGCTTTTTCTTATATGCTCCAAATTGCGGATTCTTATCTTGTATCTCAAGATTCTAATGGAATGCTGATATTAGATGAGCAAGATGAGTGGAAAAAACCAGCAAATAAAACTTTTAATCTTTTAACCACACTTATAGATGAACCGGAAGTGCAAATAGAAAAACTTCTTGATAGGAGTTTTTTTGTAGAATCAAGTGAAAGCAATATGATACAACTTGCAGATGTTATAGCATACACTACAAAACGATATTTAGAATTAGAAATTAGGGAACTTAATGATAAAAAAAGAGATGAAAGAATAAAACTTTATTATATATATAAAGACAACATCTACAAGCCAAATTTTGAGTATGGGAGTCATTCTATATTGAAGTGGTTAGAAGATAATATTGGCAACCAAACGAAGGATAAACCAATTGGTTAGTCACTGTTGGCTGCCGATACAATGGTATTGTAACAGAAAATAGTTAAAATTTCAAGAGGTAAAAATATATGAAAAAATTAGATGGTAAAAGTTTAGATATAGTGAGTGAAAATGTAGAGAAGTTAAAAGAGCTATTCCCTGAAATTTTTGAAGAAGGGAAAATCGACTTTGAAAAGCTACAAAATGAGCTTGGCAAGTTTATAGACAAAGAGCAAGAGAGATACAACTTCACTTGGAACGGCAAACAAGAAGCCAAAAAGATAGCCCAAACTCCATCTACTGGAACACTAAGACCTGCACCAAACGAGTCTAAAAACTGGGACACTACACAAAACCTCTACATAGAGGGTGATAACCTTGAAGTGTTAAAACTTCTACAAAAATCTTACCACAAAAAAGTCAAAATGATATACATAGACCCACCTTACAACACAGGCAAAGACTTTGTCTATAAAGACAACTTCAAAGACAATATTAAAAATTATCTTGAAGTTACAGGGCAAGTAGATAGTGAAGGAAATAGACTAAGCACAAATAGTGATACAAATGGGAGGTATCATAGTGATTGGCTTAGTATGATGTATCCGCGACTCAAACTTGCAAGAAATTTACTTAAAGATGATGGGGTTATTTTTATAAGTATTGATGACAATGAAGTGGCAAATCTTAGAAAGCTTTGTGATGAGATTTTTGGGGAGGATAATTTTGTAGGAAATATTATATGGCAACATAGTATTCAAGGTAAAGGTTATGGAGGTAAATTGTCAATACATCATAATCATATTTTAGTATTTAGTAAAAATACTGATTTTGAATTAGGAATGTTTAAAAGAACAGAAGAAGATAATAAAAATTATTCTAATCCAGATAATGATCCAAATGGAGATTGGCGAACAGGAGATGTGAGAAATGCACTTGATAGACCAAATTTAAAATATAATATTACTACACCCAGTGGAAATATAATTAAACATCCAGATAATGGATGGAGATGGAGCAAAGAAACATTAAATGAAAAAATTAAATCTGGTGAAATTATTTTCAATGAAGATGAAACAAGAATAATCAGAAAAATTTATTTAAAAAATCAAGAAGGTAGAGTTCCTGAAAGTATATTTGATGGAAAAAAATTTGGAACAACACGAGATGGAACAACTGAGTTAAAAGATCTATTTAATAAGCCTCCTTTTGATACACCTAAACCAACTTTATTAATTAGAAAGATAATGGAGTTAAATTGTCATGAAAATGACTTTATCTTAGACTTCTTCTCAGGCTCAGCCACAACAGCCCATGCTGTGATGCAACTCAATGCAGAAGATGGAGGAAAGAGAAAATATATTTGTGTCCAAATCCCCGAACCAACAGATGAAAAAAGTGAAGCCTACAAAGCAGGATATAAAAACATCTGTGAGATAGGAAAAGAGAGAATAAGAAGAGCAGGAGAAAAGATAATAGTCGACAATCCAGACAAAGATTTATCAAATCTTGATATAGGTTTTAAAGTATTTAAACTTGATAGCTCCAATATAAAAGAGTGGGATAGTGATTTTGATAATTTAGAGCAAAACCTCCTTGATGCTACTGAAAATATCAAAGAAGATAGAACAAGCGAAGACCTACTCTATGAAATCCTCCTCAAATATGGACTTGATTTAACTCTTCCTATTGAAGAAAAAATTATTGATGGCAAGAAAGTGTTTATTATAGGTTTTGGTGCATTAGTAGTTTGCCTTGATGACAATATAACAACTGACATAGTTGAACAAATAGCTGACCTAAAAGAAGAATATGAAACTGAAGTGATGCGAGTAGTATTTAAAGACAGCAGTTTCAAAGATGCTGTTGTCAAAACAAATGCTATTCAGATACTAAAACAGCATGGTATTGATGAAGTCGTGAGTGTGTAAATGTTAGTTGTAGATAAGCCTATTGAAAGTATAGATGAAGATTTTTTAAATAGAAAAGATTTTGCTCAAAACATCGCTAAAGCTATTTTAAATTATTCAGATAAAAATAACTCTAGCTTAACAATAGGACTTTATGGAAAATGGGGGTCAGGTAAAACATCTATAATAAATATGATTACTGAAAATATTGATGATGTGATTATCTTTAAGTATGAACCTTGGATATTCTCAGATACTCAACAGTTGATAAGTAATTTTTTTAAAGAATTTGCTAAAGCCATAAAGCACAAGGATTATGCAGAAGATGCAAAAAAAATTGGAGAAGAGCTTGAAACATATGCAAGCTTTTTTGAACCATTAAGTTTAATACCAGAGCCTACAGTATCTTTATTAAGTTTGGCAAGTGCAAAAGTTTTTGGAAGTATTGGTAAAGCAAGTAAGAAATGGGGAAATTTAAAGAGTAAAAATCTCTCAACAACAAAGCTATCTATCGAAAAGCATTTACAAAAATTAGACAAAAAAATTTTAATTATTATAGATGATATTGATAGGCTTAATAATACTGAAATACGCCAAATATTTCAAATGATTAAAGTATTAGGAAATTTCCCTAATACAATATATTTATCTTCAATGGATAGAGAAGTTGTTGTTGAAGCATTATCCGAAGTGCAAAAGGGTGATGGAAGTGAATATCTTGAAAAGATAATCAATGTGCCATTTATTGTGCCAAGTATTAGCAAAGAAGATGTTCAGAAGTTTTTATTTATGAAGCTTGATGAAATCATTGAAGATGCAGATTTTGATAAAAATCATTGGGGAAATATTTATCATAGTGGATTTAAAAATTTCTTTTCGACCATTCGAGATGTAGTGAGATATATAAATATTTTTCAGTTTAACTATGGAGTTTTAAAAAATAAAGTTAATACCGTTGATTTAATTGCTTCAAGTGCCTTACAAGTTTTTGAACCTAAAATATTTGAATCTATGAAGTATAACAAAAATATTTTTGTTGGCTCAATTCCTGAAAGTCAATATGGTAGAAATGATGAAAAAGCTAAAATAAAGGAGTTTATTGAAAAGTCATTTGAAAACTTACAAGTTTTATCTCAAGAGGTTTATCTACTTTTTTTAAAAGAACTATTTGTTAAAATCAATGAAGTATATTCCAATACACATTATGTAGGTGCTACTTCAAGGTGTAGAAAAGATGCAAAAATTTGTAGTGCTGAATATTTTGATACATACTTTACAATGATACTAAATGATAAAACACTCTCTAGTTTTGAGATGAAAAGTTTTATTAAAGACCTATCCAATGAAAAGAAGTTTAGAAACGATATCATATCCTTAAATAGAGAAAACAAGATAACAGACTTTTTAGAAAAATTACAAGATTTTACACAAGAAGACATTGAAATTAGAAATTATCAAGTTTTATTTAATGTTCTGATGGACTTAGCAGATACCTTTCCCGAAGAAGATGATGGTATGTTCTCTTTTGGAAACAGTATGCAGGTTATGAGAATTTTTCATCAGTTATTAAAAAGAATAGACAATAAGGATGAAAGATTTAAAATTATAAAAACAGCTATGGAACAAGCTGAAAACAGTATAAGTATATTATCGGAAGAGATAAGTATTTATATGCAAGAACATGGTGAATATGATGGGGATGCAAAATCTGAATCACAATTAACTATAGAAAAAGATGATTTATTGGAATTGAAAAAATTACTGTTATTAAAGATTGAACAATGGACTTCAAAATATAGTTTGCTGCAACATAAAAAAGGACTTAGCATATTATATGTTTGGCTGAGATTAGACGAAAAAAAATCTAAAGAATATATTGCTAAAGAAATTAAAGAGGATAAAAAATTAATAGATTTCTTGAAACTTTTTATATCATATTCTTATAGTCAAACAAGCGGAGATTATACCACTAGAAAAAATATAAAATATAATTACGATGGTATAGTAAATTTTATTGATGTAGCTAAAATCATAGATAGAGTTAATGAGTTAAATATAACTGATGATAAAGATAAATTGGCACAGTATGCAATAGAAAATTTTTTAGCACACTATAACGGTATAGCAATAGTAAATGAGGATGATTTATAATGAAAATACAATTTGAAAGCAATTTAAACTACCAAAATAAAGCAATAAGCTCCATTGTGGATATATTTGAAGGGCAAGAGATTTGTCAAAGTAATTTCTCTGTCTCTCGTGTTGTAGGCGATACGCTTGGTATCACTGAAAATGAGCTTGGTATTGGTAATAGACTTGAACTTTTAGATGACGAGATACTTGCTAATGTGCAAAAGATTCAGCTTAAAAATGGACTTCCTCAATCTAAAAAGTTAAGTAGTATGGACTTCTCAGTGGAGATGGAGACGGGAACGGGTAAGACTTATGTCTATCTCAAAACCATTTTTGAACTAAGTCGTAAATATGGCTTTACAAAATTTATAATCGTTGTACCATCCATCGCCATAAAAGAGGGAGTTAAAAAGACACTTGACATAACCACTGAACACTTCAAATCACTCTTTGATAATGTAAATTATGACCACTTTGTCTATGATAGTTCCAACTTAGAGCAAGTAAGAGATTTTGCAACGAGTAGCGATATTCGCATAATGGTTATAAATATAGACGCTTTTAGAAAAAGCTTCACTGACCCAAGTAAAGATACAAAAGCAAATATTATCCACCGTCAAAACGATAGACTAAACGGTGAGAGACCCATAGACTTTATCGCTTCTACAAACCCTATACTTATCATAGATGAGCCTCAGAGTGTTGATAATACCTCAAAGGCAAAAGAGGCTATAGAAAAGCTAAATCCTCTTTGTAAGCTACGCTACAGTGCTACACACATAGAGAAGTTCAACCTTATGTATAAACTTGACTCTATTGATGCATATGAGCAAAAACTTGTAAAACAGATAGAAGTTGCCAATGTAAAAATAGACGACAGTTCAAACAAAGCATACATAAAACTTCTAAGTGTAAAAGCCAACCCAAGAAGTGCAAAAGTAGAGATAGATATAACAAAAAATGGCAATACAAGCAGAAAAACCATAACCATAAAAGATGGAAGCGATTTATATGAACTCTCTAATGGTCGTGATGTGTATAGTGGCTACACCGTCAATGATATTTATATCGAAAAAGGGAATGAATATATCGAATTTTCGAATGGAGAAAGTGTAGGTATCGGCGAGGTTATAGGTGATATAGATGATGATAGCATTAAACAGCTTCAAATACGAAAAACAATTGAAGAGCATTTAGATAAAGAGCTGCGTTTGACCTCCAAAGGGATTAAGGTATTGAGTCTCTTTTTTATAGATAGAGTGGCGAACTATAGAACCTATGACGAAGAGGGAAATCCCCAAAAAGGAAAATATGCACGATGGTTTGAAGAAGCCTACAAAGAGATAAGCCAAAAAAGAAAATACAAAACCCTCTTTGAAGATGTAGATATTAGCGCCGATATTGAAAAAATCCATGATGGATACTTTGCACAAGATAGAAGTGGCAAACTCAAAGATAGCACGGGTAAAAATAAAGATGATGAGAGTGCATTTGACAAGATTATGAAAAACAAAGAGAAACTGCTTAGTTTTAGTGAGCCTTTGCGATTTATATTTTCTCACTCTGCACTCAAAGAGGGATGGGATAACCCCAATGTTTTTCAGATTTGTACTCTTAATGAAACAAATTCTGTAATGAAGAAAAGACAAGAAATTGGTCGTGGGCTTAGAATATGTGTCAATCAAGACGGAGAGAGGGTTCAAGGCTTTTATGTCAATACATTAACCGTTATGGCAAATGAAAGCTATGAAGAGTTTGCAAAAAGTCTGCAAGCAGAGATAGAACAAGAGGAAGGAATTAAGTTTGGTGTTATAGAGGAGCACTTTTTTGCAAATATACCTATAAAAAATGAAGAGGGTGATGTAGAATACTTTGGAGCCGACAACAGTGAGGCTATATTTGCATATCTCAAAGAGAATGATTATATAGACTCAAGGGGTAAAATACAAGATAGCCTCAAGCTCGATATAAAAAATGAGAAGTTTGAAGTGCCTGCCGAGTATCAAAATTTACAAGCTGAAATAACATCAGTCATCAAAAAAATTGCGGGTAATCTCAACATAAAAGATGCAAGCGACAGAAAGCTTGTAACGCTTAACAAAGAAGTGTTACTAAGTGATGATTTTAAAGAGTTGTGGGAGAGAGTAAAATACAAAACTACTTATAGAGTAGATTTTGACATTGATAGTTTAGTGAATAAGTGTGCTGAGAAAATTGCAAATGAACTCACCATTGGTAAGATTAAGTATCTCTATTCTAAAGCAAAAAATAAAATCACAAAAGTTGGTGTTGAAGTTGATTTAGATAGTGTCAAAGAGCAGTTTAGCGATGTGGAAATTATAGACTATGAACTACCAGATATTATTACATACCTGCAAAATGAGACAAATTTAACACGCAAAAATATTGTAGATATACTTATTAAAAGCGGAAAATTAGAGAGCTTTAAAAACAATCCTCAAAAGTTTATAGATGGTGCTATTAAAATCATAAAAAAGACAATGAGTATATTTATTGTTGATGGAATCAAATACCAAAAAATCGGCAATGATTCCTACTATGCCCAAGAGTGTTTTGAAGACCAAGAGCTTTATGGATACCTATCTAAAAATATGATTGAAAACAGAGAAAACAAGTCTATCTACAACTACACCGTTTATGATTCAGATGTAGAAAAAGGGTTTGCAAGGTCGTTTAATGAAAATGAAGATGTAAAGCTTTTTACAAAACTCCCTTCTTGGTTTAAAATAAATACCCCTCTTGGTGGATACAACCCTGACTGGGCTGTTCTAATCGAAAAAGACAATGAAGAGAAGCTATACTTTGTAGTTGAAAGCAAGGGAAGTCTCTTTACAGACGATTTACGAGATACAGAAGAGGCAAAAATAAAATGTGCAACTGAGCATTTTAAAGAAATATCAACAGAGACTCAATTTATACAGTCTAATAATTTTGAGCATATGAGGGAGTTTTTGTAAATTTTAAAAATCAGATAAATTCAACTTTATTTGAATTTATCTGGGAATAGAGATTTTAAGTTGATTTTCCTATGAGCTTTGATCATGCTTGCTGGCATCTTTTCTTCTAGCTTTTTGAGTGTTGTTTCAGCATTTGTAACTAAGACTTGGCATTCCTCTTTAGATATTTCGAGCTCAAATCTTGCAGAAATTTCATCTTTTATTTTATTAGTGAATATAGGGTTATTATGCCACGACAAGGTTTTGAAAGATAAAACAATATCGATTAGATATTGTCTATAATCTGTAATAGAGTTTTTGTTTTCATCTTGTACAATAAACTGAAATATATAATACAGAAATAAAAAAGGTCTTACAGGTATATGCCCCTCTAATTTAATGGCTTCAAAAAATTTATACATTGGTGACTTTTCTTCATCAGAAATTTGAAATTTTGAGAGTATTTCGTCTATGAAAATTTCTTCAAGTTTTTTTTGTATTTCATCTTGATTTAAAATTTTTCTTAAATCAGATAGAACAATATAGCTTTCATTATTTAAACCAGGTATATCTGAGAGTTTGTAGGGTTCCTTTCCAGTAAAAAGAAAAAGTGGATTAGCATCCACTTTTTCAATATATTTCATAATAGTGTCAGTCGTCGGTTTAACTTTATTTGTTTCATATCTGGCAATAGTTGTTTGTGCAACATCTAGTTTTTCAGCAAGTTCTTTTTGGGTCAAGTTCAATCTCTCGCGAAATTCTTTTAAGTACATACAGGCACCTTTGTTGTATCATAGATACTAAATTATATCATAAATGTTATATTTAAGCAATATGTAATGCAAATAACATTAAAATACTTTTTAATATCATATATGTTATATAGTATTCAGGAGATAACCGTGAAGGCAATTGATATCGCAACAGAATATTGCTCAAAAAATATCAGGTACTCAGAAGATATTTTTTTAATAGATGAAATTTTTGAAGATGCTTGTTTTTGGGCGAGAGAGTCTTGCCGTGAAATGTTTCAAACAAATTCCATGAGAATAGATTTAGTTCGAAAAATTGATGACGTAGGCGCTGAAGTTGATAGATATATGCATGGCAAGCGGTTTAAAATGCTGAAAAATGCCAAGCAAGGCAAAAATTCACTTTGTTTAGCTTTGATTAGCAAAAAAGCAACAATAAAATGGTTCGTACAGCGGTGGATAAATATATTCATGAATATTACTACAAACCCCAAATATAAAACATACATAGATATAGGAAGTATTGGCTTAATACTTGATGAAAATTTTAGCCATGATGAAGATGCTTTGGCGTTGATATTGAAAGAAGAGGAAAAATGTGAACAGAAAGAAGATATAGAAAAATGGGAAAAAGATTTAATAAATATGGTGAACAGTGGACAATTTGGTGGCGAAGCAACTGAGTCTGGCGGGACTCAGATATTTTTAATTTTTTAATCCAAATGCAAGAAAGGACTAATATGAAAAAAAGTATATCTGAAATAGAAAAAGAAGTAAAGAACAAAGAAGCAAAAGTTGCTAAACTAATGTATCTTGAAGAATTAAAATTATCTGACTACATTAAAGATCATGACATTGTGATAATTGAAGAAGAAATGACTTCGATTCAAAATGAACTCAAATTAAAAACTGAAAAAAAATTGAGTGAATTAGATAATTTTTTGGATAGTTTCGATTTAGAATATGAAAAAATTGAAAATGCAAAATTTGAGTATTTATATCAGGATTTTATCGTAAAAAATGAAATTACAATGTTTGCAGCACCACCTAGCAGTGGAAAAAGTCTTATTAGTGTAGCTTTATGTAATCTTTTCTTATTAAACAAAAGAATCAATCAAATTATCTATTTTGATGCAGACAATGGAACAGCTACACTTAAAGAGAGGAATATTCATAATCTAAAGAAAAAATGGTTAAAACAATTTCGTTATTTTCATGAGAGTCAAGTGACAAAAGCACAAATGCTGCAAATTATAAAACAGTTACAGAAAACTGATTTAAAAGATGTCCTGATTATATTTGATTCAATTAAAAATTTTATGATTGGTGGAGATAGAGATAAAAATAGAGATGTTAGCAAGGTCATGGAAGTTTTGAAATCTTTGAGAGCTAGAGGAGCAACTGTCCTTTTCCTCCATCATACTAATAAGCCAAATAAGGATTTGCAAGAACTTATTTATGCGGGGAGTAGTGCTTTTCAGGAAGACTCTGGTAATGCTTATATTATGCACCAAAATGAATATAAACAGAGTTTTATTTTTAAAAATTTTAAAAAAAGAACTGGAATAGTAATCGATATAGCATTTACTTATGGGGAAAATCATACACTTAATCAAGTTGATTTTATAGAGGCTAATGAAACTGAAGAAGATGAACAAATTCGTACAGAAATTGTTGCTTTTATTGATTCTAATCCAAGATGTATATACAGTCAAATTTTACAGCATGTTACAAGTTTGGGCTATTCAAAAGATAAGGTGAATAAAGTTATACAAGCCGGAAAAACTAAATATTGGGAAGCTGTGAAAAATAAGACCAAACAAAATCGTGATGAGTACATCTTAATCAAATATTTAAATGATTAAGATAACTCAGATAACACTAGTTCTTTAGATACTCAAGCAAGACATAATGATCAGATAGCTGTAGATTACTATAGTACATCTAATGTATCAGATTGCAATGAAAAATAGGAGGAGAAGATGTTAGATTCACTTGAAGAAGTTTTATTGGATATGAAAGATGAGTTGAAAATTCAAAGACAATTATTGCAACTTGTAATTGAGTCGTTAACAACCAAAAAAGCAGTAGCAAAGTTTTTAGGTGTTTGCACAAAGACTGTGGAGACAATGACGCAAGATGGACGCCTGATTGAAGGAGAAGCATGGTTTTACAATGAACAAGGTGTGAAAGAATTTATTCCGGATGGTGTAATAGAAGCAAAACGCAAAAGAGAGTTAAAAAAAGGATCCGTTATTAAAGGTACTAAGCATAAAATGCACCCAACAGCATCAAAATTTATGGTGATTAAAAATGGCTAAATCATTTAAATATATTTACTCAGATATAAAATTTACAATTTTCGAGCGTCATAAAAAATGGTGGTTGGATTTTTATTGGAAAAAGAAACGAATTCGTAGATCAACTGAATTGTCAGCTAATCAAGATAATCTAAAAGTGATTAAAAAACAGATTATTCCAGATATAATCATAGGGTTGGGTCATAAGATTGAAGAGACAATGAAAACAGATAAAACAGAGCAAACTTTAAATGAATTTGCTCAAGAGTTTTTTGACATGCAACGAGCCCGTAAGGAAGTAAGAGAACATGTTATCGATAAAAATATTGCACATTATAACAAGCATATTGCTCCATTGTTTGGAGATAAAAAATTAGTTGATATAGATATTGAAGAGCTGGATAAATGGCAAATTCAATTATTGCAAAACTATAAACACTTAACTGTGCAAAAGTTTCGTTCTGTTTTGTTCTCCATACTAACAGAAGCAGTTAGATACAAAAGGATACAGGAGAATCCTCTTTCATTTGTCAAGGCACCAAAACTAAAACACAAAATTGATGAAGATATAAATCCATTCACAGAGACAGAGCTTATAAAGATTTCTCATACAGCATATGGATATATGAAGAATTTCATTTTCTTAATGGTTAGTACTGGAATGAGACCGGGTGAGATAGTTGCACTTAAATGGAATGATATTAATTTTGAGAAAAAATTTATACGGATTAATAAAACGGTTGTACGAGGAAACGAAGGAGATGTGAAAACATATTCATCGAATAGATTTGTAGATATGTTACCACAGGCTGAGCTATATTTGCAAAGGCAATTTGAATTAACAGGTCATCATGAGTTCGTATTTTTGAGTAGTTTCCATAAACAATTTTATTCCCATGATATAATAGGTGTAAATTTTAAAAAAATATTGCAAAAAAGTGGTGTAGAAGTAAGAAAGCTGTATAATTTGCGTCATACATTTGCATCTCAAATGATTAGTAAGGGTGCAGATATTGTTTGGGTGTCTAAAATACTTGGACACAAAGATGTATCTATTACTTTAAAAATATATACGAAGTTTATACAGGAAGATGATGATATGCGTTTTAAGAAAATTGAAAAAATGGGCACGATTTTGGGCACGATAGAAGAAGTAAGTGTTTAAGGTATCTATAAATAGGGGGTTATAAGGTGAAAATACGAGTCTATTACGAAGATACAGATACCGGTGGGGTTGTGTACCATTCAAACTATCTGAATTTTTGCGAGCGGGCAAGAAGTGAGGCTTTTTTTGACAAAGGTCTGACACCTGTTTTGGAAGGCGGGCATTTTGTCGCGCGTAAAGTTACAGCTGACTTTTATACAAGTGCAAAACTTGGAGATCTTCTTGAAGTGAAAAGTGAACTTTTGGAGATGAAAGCAGCCTCTTTTTCTCTACGACAGACTATTTACAGAGATGATGTCAAGATATTTGAACTTGAGATACTGCTTGTTTATATCACTTTTGAAGGTAAAGTACAAAAACTCGATGAAACGAGTAAAGCACTTGTTTTATCACTCTTCACGTGAGGATACATAGGGAAGAAATCTTGATATTCCGGGGCGTAAAAGCTCTATGCCGTATACCATTTGATTATCGGTCACATTGATATCATAATCTTTATCATCACCTGTGATTTGATTGTAAAAATAATCTACACCGATAGTTGTCGTATAATTGATCCAGTCATAGACTATGTCATTACCAAGAAGTGAATTTGTTTCTATAAGAACACTGTTGTTCTTGATGATGGAGTTTGCAACAACCATTTTTTCTCTATCTATATACTGTGTCATGGAAAGCAGCAACGGATCATAATTTATCTGCGTAGAAAGAATGTTTGTTGCATTTGTATCATAGAGCGTTAACTGCGATAAGATCATACCACTTTTAATGATAGGAGTATTTATAAAAAATGAACCATTGATGATATCTTCATTCTCTTTGAGATAGTGTTCGAGGTTGGTAGTTCTGCGTGAGATAAAATACTTAATAACTTTTTTTTCACTTGCATTGGCATCTTCATTCTCTACGGTCTCTTTATCTGCTGCTTCGTCACTGGCTGCCGATGAGTTGAAAAAACTGCCGAAAATGCCGTTTTCTTCTACTTTTTCATCTATGGTCTGTTTTGGATGTAAGAATTCTTCTTCTTGATAAAGTGCCAGTTTTTTTCCTGTCTGTGATTTGTCGGAGAATATGATAAGCGGCGAGACAGCTTCTTTGAGAAGGAGTTTACTCTGCGCATTGTAGTCAATACCGCCAAAAACATAGTATGGAGAACTGCTTTGGATGTCATTTTTGTTAATTGTTGGAAAATAAATGTTGAGATTTGGATCGATATCGATGATGTTTGTAGCACCTTCTTTTGTAACAGGTGCGATTACATAATCAAAACCGTCATCTTGAATTTTACGAAGTGCAGCGCTGAGATCTTCTATATTTTCACTTTCTACTCTATAGCTTTTTAGTGAAAACGGGTTGCCTTTTGTCATCAGATAGGCAAAGCTCGCATTGATCGTTGAAGAAGCATATTTCCCAATTTTTTTGTATGGCAGAAGCAGAGCGATTTTAAGCTTTCCTCCTGCATTGAAAGCGCCTATATTGAAGATTGCGATGTTCATGGTTCTGGCTTCATCCAACTCTTTATCAGTTAATTTCGTGTCTGCGTGAGCCAAAAAAGAAAAGATCATTCCATTATCCAAATACTCATGCATACAGGAGTCATCGCACTCATAAGGATCTAAGTCCTGAATATAAGTTTTTGGAAGAGGAATGTTGGAGATCATAAAACTTTGTGCAAAGAGAATGATCGGCAGTGTTAAAAACAGTAATTTTTTCATAAGCAACTCTTTATAGTATGTAAATCATTTAAAGTAATTTTTTTTAGTTCAGGATTCCGCAGTAGATACTGGGGATGATATATCGGAATCAATTTATAATCTTTATAGTCTATAACGTGACCCCTGACGTTTTCAAAGTTATCTGCAGTGTCATTTGTAAGATGTGCATATGCTTCTTCACCAAGTGTCACTATTACCTTCGGCTTGATGAACTCCAACTGCGAAAAAAGATAACTTTTACAAGAGTTCCACTCCGAAGGGGACGGCTTGTTTGATTGTAAAGGCTTGCATTTTATGGCATGTGTGACATAAATATCGTTGATATTGAGATGTAAGACCTTTTCAATCATGTTTTTTAACGTCTCACCGGAGCGACCGACATAGTAACTGTCTGCACTGTCTTGAGCCTGCGATACCAGATAGTCAATTATAACAAGATTTGCATTTGCATTTCCATAGCCGCCCATACTTTGTGTCCGCGATTTACTAAGATCACATAGGTGGCAGTTATGTACATTGTGAAGAAGTTCATCGAGTGAACTTGGCTGTTCATAATTTCTTTTTTCATTAATGGTGAAATGGTCGATATATTCATACCCAATAGACTTAAGTCTATAAAGATTTTGTAAAAGAATTAGATTTTGAAAGGATTTCATTGAAGAAGTATAGTTTAAATCGAGTTAAACTCTACTTTATGTCAAAAAAATATGATATGATACTTGTAAGAAAGATTTGGAGCGGTACATGCCTGTTGAGAGTGATAAACTAGAGATAAACAATTTTCAATTAGAATCATCAGTTGAAGTTGAAGACATTGTTCAGCAGATAAAACTCCTCGAAAAAAATAAGGTGCTTGTTCATATAGTTTCTTATATCCATAATACCGTTTTGGTTCAAAATCTGCTTAAAGAACTTAAAAAAACAATACCTCAAGCACAGATTGTACTTCTTAAACATGATAATAAAGTGATTACATCTGTAACTGTTTTTACAATAAAAACCGATGATGAAAAACACATAAGCGATGAGATACTCAAAGAACTCTGTATTGACAACTATAATAAAAAACAGAGTTTAGAGGAGTATCGGGTACAGCTCTTTCAGCGTTACTTCACTGATCATCTGACAAATCTGCCTAATCTTTATCAGTTAAGAAAAGATATGCAAAATTATGATGATGCCGGACTCATCTTACTCAAGATAGATAATTTTCAAGCTATAAATAACTTTTACGGTTTTGTTGTCGGCGATTATGTATTGGAATATGTCGGTAAGTTATTTAAAGAGATACTTCATGAACATAAGGTTTATAGACTCTCAGGAGCTGAATATGGTATTATCACTGATTCTCGTTTAGGATTTTATCAGCTTAAAGATTATCTTACAGAGATTTATGAGAAGATAAAAAATATAGAGATAGTTTATCAGGATACAAAAATATATGTAGATTTTACCTTGGCATCATCCTCAAACCGTGACAATACAAACATCTTTTCAAAAGTTTCTATGGCACTTATCTATGCAAAACAACAGGGCGTTCCTTTTTGGATATATGAAGACAGAATGAATTTTGAGGATGAGTACAGAAGAAACCTTGAACTTTCTCATGTTGTTAGAGAAGCTGTTGACAATAAGAGAGTTGTGCCTTATTATCAGGCGATTATGGATAACAAAACGTCTAAGATTGTTAAGTACGAATGTCTAGCAAGACTAGTGGATCATAACGAAAAAATTCTCTCTCCAATGCTTTTTATCCCCATAGCAAAAACTGCAAAGATCTATAATGAAGTAACAAAACTCATTATAGACAAGTCTTTTGAAATGTTTGAGAAGAGCGAGTATGAATTTAGTGTAAACCTTTCCATTGAAGATATTATGAGCAGTGAAATATTCAACTTTATTATCAATAAATTGAAAAACAACCGCTCTGTTGCAAACAGGGTTACCTTTGAGCTGCTTGAATCTGAAGCAGTGAAAGATTATAAAAAAGTGGACAGATTTATCGGAGAGGTTGCGCGCTATGGTGCAAAAATAGCCATAGATGATTTTGGGAGCGGATACTCGAACTTTTCTTATTTGACAAAAATCAATGCCGATTACATAAAAATAGACGGTACTTTAATAGAAAATATAGATATTGATGAAGCTTCTTTTATCGTTGTAAAAACGATTGTGGAATTCGCAAAACAATTGGGCATAAAGACAATTGCCGAGTATGTTCATTCAAGTGTGGTGATGGATAAAGTAAAAGAGCTTGGAATAGACTATTCACAAGGATTTTATATTGATGAGCCTTCTGTGGGTTTAACTGAAGATAAGAATAAAGAGAAATAAAGTTCCAAAAAGAGGAACTTTATAAGAAATAGAAGTCTGAAATTGACTATTCAGTAACTTCTACGATTTCAGGAGTTGATTCCCAGATACCGTGTTTTGTACAGTAGCCGTGTGCTACAAGGTTAAGTTTATTTTTCATTGGACGGATGTTGAAAGTTACTTCTGCGTGAGACTTTTCGTTTCCAAGTGTTCCCGGTACGAAAGTAGCCATTGCTAGTTTAGTGTCACCATCAAAAAGTGTGATAGACTCAATGTAGTGATCGAAGTCATCAGGGTGAGTGTACTCTTGACCCATTTTCACATTTACTGCAAGCATTTCACCTTTTTTAGCAACACCCGGTACTGTGATGAACGGTGAGTGACGATCGATTAAATCTTTTTTTGCTTCTCTTTCTACTGTGTCAATATCAACATATTTGTTAATCTTTGGCATATTAAATCCTTTTGGTTTGTTTTAATTATAGCGCTATTGTATCTATAAAATCTTTTAGCAAAACATAAATAAGACAATGTTTATCTTAATTAAGTTTTTTTTAATTTCTAGAGCTGAAATTTGCCTGCTCAATTATGAGCGGATAAAAATATCCGTAACCGAAATCTTTGTCTTTGACAGCAACACCTTTTGTATACACTATTGAGCCGACTTTTGGCGGTGTTGTTTTGGTTGTAAAGACGAGATCATCCATACCTTGATATCGGCTACCGTCTTGAATATGCACCCAGTTGCGGCCCATGATTTGTTGTGAAACTTTTGTCACTTTTCCTTTGACAGTGACTTTTGTTCCTGCATACTGTGTTCTTTCTTTAAAAAGTTTGGCAATGCTCTGTGTGCCTTTTTCTTCATATTGTGAGTGCATAATATTTGGCTTTGCCGGTGTTTTTTGTGACTTTTGTGTAGTAACATCCGCTGCAAAAAGAATCTTGTCAAATGTGCGGTTGAGTGTTTTGGAATGAAAGTTCTGCATCCACCCCTGTTCAGAGTATTTAATGGTATCCCCCGGTTTTAGGGATCTTTGTGTCATCACTATCCAGTAACTTTGCCCTTTGTCACTTACTTTAATGTAAGTATATCCGCCGCTGTTCATGGTTTTGAGTACTTTTGCCGTATGAATGTTTGCAGCGAAAAGTCCTGCTGAGAGTAGTAATGCAAGTGCCAGTTTCTTCATAGTTCTCCTTTTGTTTGGTGCATTTTAACAAGAGTTTAACCAACAAATAGATAAAATCGCCTCAATTAATAGAGAAATCATCCACAAAGAGTACAAATATGTTAAAACCATTACTAATTGAGATAGGTGTTGAAGAGTTGCCGGCTGTTCCACTTTTAAAAGAACTGAGAAACATTGAAAAAAAATATGCAAAGATTTTAGAAGAGTATGCGCTTTTAGGCGAATTTGAGTTTTATTATACGCCTCGCCGACTGGTTCTTTGGCATAGAGAGTTTAAAACAGCTCAAGAAGACTCGGTAGAAGAGTTCTTTGGCGCACCTTTAAATGTGGCATATAAAGATGGCAAGCCGACAAAAGCGGCAGAAGGTTTCGCACGAAAATGTGGTGTATCTCTTGATGAGTTGACAACGGCTGAAAAGGGCGGTAAAGAAGTACTTTATTATAAAAAAGACATCAAAGGACGCCCATCAAGTGAACTGCTTCCGGAAATAGTCGACAGATGGCTGAAGTCTCTTGATTTTGGAAAATCTATGCGTTGGGGAAGCTTGCGTGAGAGTTTCATTCGTCCTATTCGCTGGGTAAATGTTATGCTTGATGATACAGTTGTTCCTATGAAGATTTTTGAAGTAGATGCAGCAAAAACAACGCGTGTACATCGCATTGCAAATTTTGATCCTGTAGCTGTTGCAGGTGCGAAAGATTACTTCCAAACACTTCAAAATGGCGGTGTAACACTCTATCAGGATGAGAGACGTAAGAAAATATTTAACGACTTTAAAAAGATTGAATCTGCGAACAAGCTTACAATCGAGGTTGATGATGATCTGCTTGCCGAAGTTGTAGCCATTACAGAAAATCCGACAGCACTGCTTGGTTCATTTGATGAAAAGTTTTTACAACTTCCGCCGGAAGTCATCATTACCTCGATGAAAGAGCATCAACGCTATTTTCCTGTTTTTAAAGATGGTAAACTTATCAATAAATTTGTCGTCGTCTCCAACGCACTGACTGATGACTTCTCTGAGGTCATCGCCGGAAATGAAAGAGTGCTTCGTCCTCGTCTTGCTGATGGACTTTTCTTTTGGGAAAATGACCTCAAAAACGGCCTTTCTACAAAAGGACTTGAAAAAGCGGCATTCTTTAAAGGACTCGGCACTATTGCAGATAAGATCGTGCGTGAGACAAAGATAGCTGAAATACTCTATGAAAAGTATAATATCGACACTCCAAAAGCTGATCTGCTTCGAGCGATGGAACTTGCAAAAGCTGACCTTATGAGCGAAATGGTTTATGAGTTTACAGAATTGCAGGGACTTATGGGTTATTATTATGCAAAAGAAGCAGGTGAAAAAGAGGCTGTAGCTATCGCCATTAAAGAACAGTATCTTCCCGAGGGTGAAGAGAGTGCGTTGCCTTCAACACCACTTAGTGCTATCGTAGCGATGAGTATCAAGCTTGATACTTTGCTTGGGCTGTTTTCAGTCAATGAGATTCCGACAGGCTCACGTGATCCGTTCGCACTGCGTCGTGCTGTAAACGGTATTATTCGCATTGTCAATGAGTATGGATTTAGATTTGACATTGTCAGGGACATGAAAGAGCTTGCAAAAAATTATGAGGGTTCAATAGATCTTGAAAAGCTGGAGAATTTTATCATTGAGCGAATCAAACGCTACTACAAGGTGAATCCATCTATCATCGAAGCGGTACTTTCTTCAGGCGAGCGTGAACTGTTGGCTCTTGGACAAAAGATAGAAGCACTTGATAATCTAGTGAATTCAGAAGGTTTTGATGAAGTAAGCTCTACCTTTAAACGTGTTGCAAACATTACGAAAGATATTAACCTCACGCAAGCATTAACAGTGGATGAGAATCTGCTTGAAGAGGATGCTGAAAAAGCACTTTATAAGCGTTATATGGAAGTCTCTTCTAAAACGTACGATTCGTACGAGGAAGAACTCGATGCTCTTCTTGGACTCAAACCAGAGCTTGATGCTTTCTTTGATAATGTCATGGTAAATGCAGAAGATGAGGCATTGAAAAACAACAGAAAGATGCTTGTTGCTTCCATTTACAAAAGTATTCTTACTATTGCAGATATTAAAGAGGTAAGTATATAGTTCTTATAATTACTGCAGGCTTTTAATAGTACGTAGCTGCCTTTGTATCTTTTTGTGGTAGATGAGTGAAGTGTTATTTGTTTTATCTATCTTCAAAGCTTTTTCAAAACACTGTTTTGCCTGATCGAGATTTTTGCTGTTATAGTATCTTTTTCCTTCATTCACCAGTCTGTTTACCGCTTCTTTTGCTCTTTTATTCGCTTTTGCTATGATCTGCTTCGCCTGCCTGTTTTGTGATTCCAACTGTAAGACTTTTTTAGCATAGTCAATGGATTCCAAATAGTTGTTTTGCTTGAGAGCTTTTTGTGCCATGGCTAAATTGTGTTTTTTACTTTGTTTGAAAGCTATGCGTTGCATGTATTTTTCTGCTGTAACATCATCAGGGTAAATAGATAAAATCTCGAGAAATTTTTGTTTTGCTTGTTTAAGATTGCCTTTTTTGTAAATAGCAATGGCATTTTTAAGTAAGATCTCTTTTTGTTCCCTTAAGAGTTCTCTCGCTTTTTGCAGGCTTGTATTTTTATAGTCATACTTTGCAAGATTGTTTAGACTGTTCTTTATAGCCTTTAACTCTTGATAGCTTCCTTTGTTGTTTATAAGCTTTGTTTCCAAAGAATTTTCAAGTGAATGAATATATATGCGCATGGCTCTGTCATTTCTGAGTTTGCTGTAGAGTTCTTGCGTGTTTTTATACTCAGGATTGTTCATCATGACACTGTTGAGTTCGATGAGAGCTCTTTTTTTGTCTTTGTAGAGATATTTTTTGGCATTTTGATAATGAATGTAGGCTCTTTTTTTCGCTTCTACCTTAATCTCTTTTATCTTTTGTAATGGTATGGCAGGATAGCCTTCATAAAAGTTTACGAGTTCATAAGCCTTGATGGCATCATAATAATATCCATATTTGTAGTCTTCGTTTCCCATTTTTCGATGAAGACGAATCTCATTTTTAATAGATTTGTAGATAAGGCGTTTATCATGTGAATCAAGTTCCTTGACCTCTTTGTTAAGTTTTGTAATATGTATCTGTTTTTTTTGTACAACCGTAGTGTGCTTTTTTTCCAAAGGAACACAGGCAGTTAGAAATATCAATAAAAAAGCTGAAAAAAGAGTAAAGAGTTTCATCTTATGACACCTTGCTCTCAATTGAGTAGGCTGTGACGTGGTTTGTGATGCCTTTTAGAGATAACGGTTCAGTAAGCGTATAGTTACATTTGTATCCAGAGTGAGCAAACGTTTTTTTATCGATGATGATTTCACCGCCTTTTGCATAAGAACAGAGACGGGAAGTCATATTGACCGCTAGTCCTATTGCAGTATAATCCATATGATCATCATAACCGACATTACCAACAATAACCTGACCTTTAGATATTCCGATTCCGACCTGACAAGTGGTTTTATTTTCATTTTTTCGTAAAATATTCTCTTTTTGAATGGTCTGTTGGATTTCAATAGCAGATTGAAGTGCCCGTTGACTGGCGTCTTCTCCTGAAAATGAAGCCATTGTTTCATCACCTATAAATTTATCGATATCACCTTTGTTTTTCTTGATAATTTTCGCTTGAAGTGAAAAGTAAAAGTTGACGATTTCAATGACCTCTTGCGGTGTTTTTTTCTCATTTAAAGAGGTGAAGTCTCTAATATCACAGAATAAAAAGGTCATATTTCTGTACTCTCCGCCTAAGGCAGCCGGTTCGTGTGAAGATTTTTTAATCATATCTACCGTGGAGTTGGAAACGAACTTCTGGAGTTTATCTTTCTCTTTGAGCCAGTTTACCATTGTATTAAAGTGGTTTGCAAGATTTTGAATCTCATCGTTCGTATGAATGTCGAGATGGATGTCAAGATTACCTTTGGTGATTTCAGAAGATGCTTTTGTAATCTCTAAGATTGGTTTGGTGACGCGTGTTCCTATAAAATAGACATAGAGTGTCGAGAGGAGTAAAATGATAAAAGCAATAGTGTATATATAATTAAGAACCTGATCGATGATCTTCGAGATGGCTTTTTTGTCATAATAGAGCAAAGTAAAACCAAGAAGGATGTTTTCACCCTTGTACTTGTAGAGAATCGGGCGTATGAAGCGATAAGTTTCAATGGACTGTGTTGGAGTTTTTATAGTGTAAGTATCATAGGTAACATGCTCTGTTTTACAGTTCTGAAGGTATTTGAGAAGGCCTTTCTCAAGAGGGAGATCTTTTACTTTTTCCCCAAATCCTGAAATATATTGGAAGTAGTTTTTTTGACCATTTTTTTGTCTTTCATAAATAGATATGCCAAGCAGACCATCAATGTGTGATTCTTTAAGCCGTTCGATGGCATCGTTAAGACTGAGACGATTTTCATAGGTACGTTCTAAAAGTGCAAAAGAAGAAAAATCTGAGATACGTTCAATGGTCGTTGAACTGACCTCAAATGCTTTTTTTTCAATGTTTTCTTTTATAAATGGAATGATAAAGTAGTTTTGTACAGAGATAGCCAGAAAGATAGAGACAAATACAAAGCTGATAAGCTTTAATTTTAATCCGCCTCTGTATAATAACTCTTTAATAGTTTTTCGAATCATTCTATTATTTTACCTGAAAATTCTAAAGGAAAGTTATAAAGTGTATGATGTAGCAGTAATCGGGGCAGGAATAAACGGATGCAGTGTCGCTTATGAGTTCACACAGACCGGAAAAAATGTCATAGTTTTTGACAAAGAAGGTGTGGCTAGCGGCGGCAGTGGTGCTGCCGGTGCTTTCATCTCTCCGAAATTCTCTAGAGCAGGGGAACTTAAGGAGATTATAGAAGATGCTTTTGTCTACTCTATGGAGTATTATGAAAAAAACTTTCAAAACTTTTTTACAAAAGCACAACTGCTGCATATTGCTAAAGATGAAGTAGAAGAAGAAACATTGAAAATTTTTAAAGAAAAAACATCGCTTCCTTTAAAAATTCCCGAACAAAAAGTTTTGGACTCTCTCACGCAGAGTGCACGAGTTAGAGAATATGTTTCTTTGGATGCAGGTGTAGTTGCCGCTAAAGGTGTTTGCCAGAAGATGATAGCTGCTGCAAAGTTCGTTACATTGCATGTAGAAGATTTAGTCTGGGAAGATGGGTACTGGCTCATCAATGAAACATATGCCGCACGTGAGGTTGTCTTGGCGACAGGAGCATACAAAACTATCATAAATGAGCCATATATCGGTCTGCGTGGGGTATGGGGACATAGAATAGATGTTAAAAGTACGTTTGAAAATCCCTACTCAATTCATCAGTTCGTTTCAATCTCACCAACGAATCAAGGCATAACTGCGATTGGTGCGACACATAATGTTCACTATCATCCAGAGATAAACAAAGAACCGTATGATGTAAAGCAGGGCAGAGAGGAACTGCTTGAAAAAGCTTCACGCACAGTGAAGATCGATGATGTTGAAATAGTGAAAGATTACATGGGACTGCGTTCGGGTTCGCATGACTATATGCCGCTTGTCGGTCCACTTGTACTCTCACGTGAGACATTGGAGTGCTGTGAAAAGAAGATCCGCGTAAAGAGACCGGATTTTGAAAATTTTCTCTACTATCCGCATCTTACAATGATAAACGGCAGTGGAGGTTACGGTTTTGTTCTTGCCCCTTATCTGGCAAAAATATTAAAAGATTACATCGTAAGTGACAAACACATAAGCCAAAGAATAGTCCCTGCAAGATTCTTTGCCCGTTGGGCGAAAAAAAAGATTTGAGGATAGGAAGGTAAGCTTTTAAGAGATCTTAACTATCTGTGGTGGGATTGTCTTAAAAACTTCCTTGATCCCATTGGCTCTTATTTGGCGCATTTTTCCTGTGGCAAACGGGGAGAGAAAGTAGGCGATTTCTTTACATTCTTCGGCATCGTAGTTGTTGTCATGCATAAAGACGACTGTTTTATCAAGCTTGTTGACGTGCTCGCTGAGTGCTCTTGCATATGCGATGATGTTTTTGTGGTGCCTGTCATATTTGTGACCCATACCAAAAAAGACAAATTTTCCGGTAAGACGAATATTTGGAATGTCGATGTAATTGAGATGACGGTCATAACGAGTCAGCTGCGTTGAAGTGAATTTGTCTAAATCGGCATCAAACTCTTCTAGAATAGGTGTGGGTTCTATATTTTCACGATTATAGTTAAAGAGGTAGCGAATCTCAACTAGTTTGCCTTTATAGTGCTCTTTTAATGCGGCATTGAGGACATACATGCGGGGTGTTTCCTGAATGGTGACATACTCGTCATATTTGTCAAATCCCTCATCTTGTAAAAAGCGGCTCATCTTATAACCTGTCGGTGTCTCTTCAGGATTGTACAAAAAGATAGTTCCTACTACATGTTTGCGCTTTTTTTTGAGCATATTTTCAAGGTCGGCTACGCTGATCTTTTCATCTTCGTTTTCATTAATGTAGATATATTGTTCTACGAGATAATCCATATCGAAATTTGTTGAGAATTTTCCAAATACTTGCATATAATAAACCTTTTAATTTTGCGAATTATACTATAATTATCAACATGATTTATATAGCTTTTATGATTTTTACACTCTTGGTTCTTATTTTTGTCTTTTACCAGTGGCAGTATTTTATGATCTTTTCTCCTCTGTATTACAGAGAAGAGCCTTTATGTGAGTTCTGCACGCCGTTGAGTATTGTAACAGATGACGGAATTGAGCTTGAAGGTGTCATTTATGAACCGACAGAGTACAAAAACAGGCTTCTTGTTTTTGTAGGACGTAGTCATGATGCAGTTGCACTTATCAATAGGTTTGCAAAGCTCTATCCAAATACGCAGATCATCACTTTCAATTATCGCTCTTACGGCAAAAGCGATGGTGTGGCAAGTGAGAAAAACTTTTTGAGCGACGGTGTGAAGATAGCTGAGCTTGTGCAAAAGAACTACGGAGATTTTTATCTGCTTGGCTTTTCCATAGGTTCAAGTGTTGCTGCTTATGTCGCTACAAAGGTAAAAGTAAAAGGTCTTTTTTTGATTGGTGCCTTTGATTCTATAGCATCACTGACAAAAAGTAAATTTGGCATTAACCTCAAACCTGTGTTAAGATACTGCTTCAATACAAAAAAATTTATACAACAGGTAGATGTGCCGACATATCTTTTCGTCAGTCGTGATGATGAAATAATCTATATAGAAAATGCAAGAGCACTGAAAAAAGCTGTGCTGAATCTTGCTTACTATGTCGAGTTTGACAATTTGCATCATAAAGAGTTGCTGTGGGATGAACGTGTTGTGAAAAAAATAAAAGAGGTGATTGCGTGAGTGAGTTGGGATTTTTACTGAAAAAATTTATATCTTTTTTCCTTGAACCAGTTGGTTTGATTTTAACATTGTTGGCTCTTGGGATCTACTACTTTTATGCGAAAAATGAAAACAGAGCCGAGAAGTTCTTTCTTGCATCCTTTTTTCTGCTTCTGCTTTTTGCATATCCACCGTTTGCAAACTATCTTGTATCTGGGCTGGAAAATCAATATGCAAAATATGATTATAAACAGAGTGCTGCTTACATTCATGTACTCGGAAACGGACACGACACAGATCCGTCACAGCCTATCTCTTCACAGATCTCTGATGCAGGAATCAAGAGAGTTGTTGAAGGTATAATCATTCACAACCATATGTCTGATTCCAAAATTATATTTACAGGTTATGAAGGAAAAACAGATATCAGCAATGCACAGATGAATGCACGACTTGCCAGAGAGTTAAATGTCTCACGCAGTGATATTCTCATCAATCCGCTGCCAAAAGATACAAAGGAAGAAGCACTTTTTACCAAAATGGTTGTCGGAGATAAGCCGTTCGTGCTTGTGACATCGGCTTCGCATATGCCAAGAGCGATGATGCTGTTTGAATCACTCGGTATGCATCCAATTGCTGCACCGACAAGTTTTTATAAACAAGAGTTTCAAGGTTATTTGCGTGCACCGAGCGCACATGCACTTTTTGTCTCTACCCTTGCTATCCATGAATACATTGGAATAGCATGGGCAAAGGTGAAGTATTTGCTCAGAGGAGTTTTTTCATAAGTTCGATGTGGTAACTCTCTTGATAATTGATAAAATTGAAGAATTTTGAGAGCTTTTCATCCTTGATGGCATCACTGAGCTCTTTACACATCTCTTTTGCAGCTTCTTCTTCGGCAATACCGTCTTTGACGAACTTGTCCAGGTCTTTGACGACATAGGTCATTTCATGCAGCTCACGCGGCAGTGCCAAAATGCCAAGTCGTGCCATCATATTGCCAAATGATTTCAAGTGAAAGTGTGATTCATCTACAAGGTCCTGAAATACGTTGAAATGCAATACATTGTCAGTTCGTGCCTGCATATAGGCATAAACAAGAATAAGTTCATACTCTTTGTATGACTCTTCAAACAAAAAGAGTGTCAAGGCATCAATTTGAGCCTGATCGAGATCTTCCCATTTGCGCTGCATATTAAAGGCAGTTACCTCAGCGTCATTTGTTTTGTCAGATAGAAGTTCCGAGATGTATTGCAAAAGATAGGCATCATCTGTTGTCATACGTTCACCCAAGATACTTTCAGGGTAAATTTTGCCGGCAGACTCGAGCGTGTTTTTAAGAGCCGCCAAGATATCAAAATTGCTTTCTCTTTTGAAAAGCTGCATATCTCTGTCGTAGTTGTAATCATCGCCATTTTCTAAAATCGACTCTCCAAGCCATTTCATATGTCGAAAAGCGATCTGAGAAAAATCATAGAGACGTGACTTAATGGCTTCATCATTGATGGCAAAAGATGCAAAGAGGATCTCAAGCCACAGCTCATGTTTTGTTTGATATAGTCTATTTTTCATCATTTTCTCCTTCTTGTTCGGGAATTTCGCAGCTCTCTTTCATTTTAAGTACATGGAGTTCTTCATCCGCACCATTGTCTCTGTTTTCTTTGTTTTTCAAAGAAGCTATAAATGCCGTAAATACAATGTCGGCACAGACTTGCTGTTTAGGAGAGAGTTTTCCAAGTTTTTCATGCATTTTTTGCACTGCCTGCTGCGCATAATCAAGATCATTACCTAGAATCATCTCCGTAAACATAGAGCCGATAACAACAGTGTCCTGACAGCCGTTCGTTGCATATTTTACATCTTTAATAAGCTCATTGTCTAGTTTTGTATAGAAAATGACATACTCTCCCGTCTTTTCATCGAGTGCAACACCGACACCGTCAGCATCATCGAGTTTACCATAGTTCTTTGGATACATAAGATGCTCCAGAGCTTCCGGACTCATTCCCTCCGGCATTTTGACATCTTCAAACATACTTCATATCTCCTTTAGTATTTTATTTTAGCAAGGTAAAGCCCGTTTGGAGGGGCAGAATCTACCTTGTGATTTGTATGGGTTAACTTTTGCAACAGTTGTTCTTCAGTGAGTTTGAACAGTGAACCGACCATCATACGAATCTGACTGCGTAAAAAACCGTTTGCCTCGAAGTTGAGTATTATATACCCTTTATGCTTATATGCAAAAGCTTTGTAGATGAAACGTACAGTCGTTTTTTCATCGCTGCCGTTTTTTTTAAAATGTTTGAAGTCGTGTTCACCGATAAAATGCTGCATTTTTTTATTTAATGATGCAATATTAATCTTTTTCGTGATCGAAGTAACAAAATCTGCTTCAAAAGGTGTTACTGCGCTATTTTTGATTATGTAGCGGTAAACTCTTTTTTTTGTGCTGTAGCGTGCATGAAAATCATCATTGACCTCTTTTACCATACGAACACGGATGGAAGAGGGGAGCATGAAATTGAGTACGCGCTTAAGCTTTGTTGTGTCAGTCCAATAGGGCGGCAGGTCAAAATGGCATACTTGCCCGGTCGCATGAACCCCTTTGTCCGTTCGACCGCTGGCGATAACTCGCTGCTCGATTCCAAGCTCTTTGAGCGCTTTTTCAAATACCCCGAAGATGGTATTTGTAAAATCTCTTTGAACTTGAGAGCCAAGATAGTGTGTGCCGTTATAGGCTAAAGTGACTGCAACTCGCATCAGAACTTTTTAACGATGGTTTTTCTATAGTACATATAGCTGACTCCAAGCCAAAAGAGAGCAACGGCAGGAATAGTGTAAAAGCCAAGATGCTTTTCAACTGCCAAAAGACCTGCGTAGAAAAAAAGAATTGTTAAAAACATATAGAGATATATCTTTGATTTTTGATGCCTGACTTGAACGATACCGAAACTGACAACTAGAAAAAGAGTTAAAACAGGAAAAAGGCTCATGAGCGTATTTCGTATCATCAGGTGTTTTTTTCGCCCTTCCAGCTTTTCTTCGAACCAGTATTGCAGTGGTTTTTTGTAGTTTATCAAGTCAGTTTTCATTGTGTCATTGATAAACATCGTTTTAAAGTTGATTTGTGAAAATTTTTCTGTAGAGTAACTGTAGCCTTGCCCATTTGTCAGTTTGAGGCGTAGAATTCCTGCATCATTGATGACCTGCGCTTTTTTTGCAGCAATGAGGATCTCTTCTTTTTGTTTTTTATTGAACAAAAAGACCTTTTCAAAACTGCCGTCTTTATTCTTTTTTCCAAGGTACAAAAGCCAGTCTCCAAAACTGTTCCCGAATTCACTTGCTGAAAGGTTGAATTTGGCTTCACTCTTTTTGTATGAGATGAAATTCTTGGAAAGTACTGTCGCATGTGGAGTGATGATGATGAAATTAAAAAACATAACAGCACTGAGCAGTATTGCAGGCCAAAAGAATGTACGGACAATAAAAGCTGGTTTGATGCCAAGTGCAAACAATACAATAACCTCGTTATCGTTTGATAGCTTAAAGAGTGAGAGCGTCGCAGCCACAAAAAAAGTTATTGGGAGTGTATAAAACAGAAGTTGCGGCAGAATAAAGATATAAAGTTTTGTCATTTCCCAGATAGTCAACTGAATAATTGCTGTATATGCTGCAAGCTTGATGAGAAAAATAACAGATGCAATGGCAAAGAGCGGCACAAAAATAGAGAGAAAAAGAGCTGAGAAATTGTTGAGTATGTACTTTCTGAGACGTTTCATCAGTAGCTTGCCTTGATATAATCCATAATCTGTGAATCAAAAAGAAAAACGATGAATGTCGCAATCGCTAAAAAAGGTACGAAAGGAACACGTTGCTCCTCAGCTGAACGTCCAAGCATAATAACCATAACAGGCAGAGCCAAAAGAGCTGATAAAAAGATAGCGACAAGACCGAGCTTGATACCAAGAAGTGCTCCCATTGTGGCAGCTACCATAATGTCACCTTCACCCATGGCTTCTATAAAAGGTGTTCTATCATAGTGCTTGTTCCATGAAGTTTTTGTCTTTTTACCTGCTCGAAAAACTGAGGAAGTCAAATAGTATGAGAGGGCAAAGCGTAACAGAGTGAATCCCCCGGCAAAAAGAAGTGCATTTTGAAAATTCTCTGCCACTCCGTGAACATTCCAAGCTCCAAAAACTGCAAAAAAGATAGCAAGAAGATTTAATGAATCGGGAATCATTTTGTATCGAAAGTCGATGACTGAAAGGGCAAGTAGCATTAAAAAGCTCATACCGATGAAAAATGAGGCAAAAGAGATGCTGTATTTCGCAGCGATAGCAAGAAAGATAAGAGCGGAGACAAGTTCAACAACAGGGTATTGGATAGAGATAGGTGTCTTGCAGTAAGCACATTTTCCACGCAGAAACAACCAGGAAAGCAGGGGAATATTATGCCAAGGTTTTAGTTTTTCGCCGCAGTTGGTACAATGTGAAGCACCAAAAACGATGCTTTCCCCTTGTGGTATTCTAAGAATAACTACATTTAAAAACGAACCAATCAGCAGCCCTAAGATAAAAGCCAGTAGTAAATTATATTCCATTATTTCAATCCCCCAAATCTTCGCTCGACTTTTTTAAATTTTTTGATGATTTTTTCCAGTTCTTTAATAGAAAAATCAGGCCAGAGTGTATCGACAAAGAAAAGTTCGGCATAGGCCGCCTGCCAAAGTAAAAAATTTGAGAGACGTTTGTCTCCTCCGGTTCTTATCAACATATCGACATTATGATTACAGTCAAGTGCATTTGAAAGCATCTGTGCAGTGATGTCGGATTCAGTATGTCTTAGTTTGTTTACTGCACGCACTATTTCATCCTGTGCTCCGTAGTTCAGTGCCAATGACTGCACAAGACCGTCACAGTGTGCTGTCTTTTCTTGAACTGTAATGATCGTTTTTTGCAGTGATTTGGAAAAAGCGCGAATATCACCGATAGGTTCAAAACGGACATTATTTTTAAGATAAACCTCAAGTTCATTTTTCAGATAATTATCAAGCAGTTTCATTAAAAACTCAACTTCAAGTCGAGGCCGTTTCCAGTTCTCAGTAGAGAATGCATAGAGCGTGAGACGTTCTATCTCTTCATTGTTTGAGCAGTATGTTGTTATCTCTTTGACAATCTTGGCACCGGCTTCATGACCTTTTACACGTTTTTTTCCCTGCAGTTCTGCCCAGCGCCCGTTGCCGTCCATAATAATTGCTATATGTTTTGCTGCATTCATTTAGTACTCTTGAAGTTCTTTTGCATTGTTGAGAATTTCAAAAGAGACGTTCAATTTGTCATTTTTTGCAATTGAAGTTACTTGCTCTTTTGTTATAAACTCAATGGCGTTGCTGTCGGAGCCAAAACTTGATGAATTCTCTAAAATATTCAGACAGACTGCATCAAGATTTTTAGCCTGCAACATTTTTCCTGCATTGTCGATGGCTGAGAGTGCATTCATTTCAGCTTTGAAACCGATCACTGTTATGCCGTCTTTGTCAATAGAACTTAAAATGTCAATGTTCTTTTTTAGAGATAAAGACCATTCGTCTCCCAGAATTTCTTTTTTCAGTTTGCCCTCTTGTGTAAATTTTGGAACATAGTCACTGACAGCAGCAGCCATAAAAAGATAAGGTCGTTTTTCTATAAGATGAATGTGTTCATCACGCATAAGTGTCGGTTTTGAAAGTTTTGGTTTTTTAGCGATGCGGATAGAGTCTGTAAGGTACTCCAGCATCTCCTGAGAACTCTCCACATCGATTTTATGCATATTTGTCGGCAGGTCTGTATCAAATCGTGTTGTTATGAGGTTGACATCTGCACCTTTTAGATAGAGTGCCGTAGCTAAAGCAGAAGCCATTTTACCACTGGAAAAATTAGAGAGATAACGTACTTCATCGATCTTCTCAATGGTACCGCCGCCTGTTACAATGACGCGTCTGTCGACCCAAAATTCATCTTTTAGCAACTCACGTGCACTTTGGTAAAAAATGTCAAGCGGTTCAGCCATAGCACCATCACCTGTCGTCTTACATGCAAGCTCTTTTACCTGTGTATCGAGAATTGTATAGTTGGCAATACCAAGCATTTTAAAATTTGCTTGTGTGATTGGGTTTTGGAGCATATTGGTATTTGCCGAAGGAGCAAGAATTTTCATACCGGAGTAAGCTAAAGCACATTGTAACAGGATGTTGTCAGCAATGGCGTTGGCAAGTTTGGCAACAGTGTTTGCCGTTGCGGGTGCAATTACCATCAGGTCCGCCCATTGTGTGATCTTAATATGGTTAAAGTCAGTTGACCAGTCTTCATTGGTATCGTCAAGGACTTTCTTGGAAGTGAGTGTCTCAAAGGTGAGTGGTGCTACGAATTTTTTTGCACTCTCACTCATCACGACCCGCACCTCTGCACCTGCTTTGACAAAAAGTCTGACGAGCTCAAGTGATTTGTAAGCAGCGATAGAACCGGTAACGGCTAAAAGAATTTTTTTATCTTGAAGTAAGTCATTTGCAATATTCATAAAAATCTTTCTATTTTTTTTGTATTTTACCTAAAAATACTTATATTTGTATTTGCTTTTAACTAAAGGGT
The DNA here is from genome assembly GCF_014905135.1 of Sulfurimonas paralvinellae. NCBI lineage: Bacteria > Pseudomonadati > Campylobacterota > Epsilonproteobacteria > Campylobacterales > Sulfurimonadaceae > Sulfurimonas > Sulfurimonas paralvinellae. The sequence goes on from NZ_CP041406.1 coordinate 855,194, forward strand.
GATATTGAAAACTAGGCACAATTAGGAAAAGCTATTTTGAAAATAACTGTTACGAGAGTATACACTGAACGGAAATATTAACAAATTAAGTACTAGTTGAGAAATATTCTATTGTGCTTGCACTACAATGTAAAAAACAGATTAGCAATAAGAAGGTGAAAAACATGACAAAAACTCTTTTGGCAAATATAGAATCAATTCCGGCACTTCCTGAGTCTGTACAGGAAGTTGAAAGAATTTACCATGATTCGGAATCAACATTTGAAGATATGCAAAAAGCAATAGAAAAAGATCCACTTTTGACGGCAAATATACTTCGCATCGTAAACTCTCCTGCTTATGGGATTAAAAGCAACATTACTGGTGTTAAACAGGCAATTTCATTGCTAGGTAAAGATGCTGTGCGTACTTTTGTGCTTGCAAGTGCAGTAGATTCAAATTTTGAGATAGATCTTTCACCATACAATATGACAAAAGAGGAGTTTGCACTTGCCTGTGATAGACAGCTCTCTTTAACGATAAATTGGCTCATTCGTAAAGAATCCAAAAATCTTGCCATTTTGGCACCGGCAGCGTTTTTAGTTGACATCGGTCGTGTTATTATTGCTAAAACACTTGTCGAAGATGATAAGGTAGATATCATTCAGCAGGCACTCTTAGCAGGTGAAGATATCTCTAGTGCAGAAAAAACTGCTTGTGGAGCGCAAACTACGGATGTTACTGCAACACTTTTTCATAAATGGGGCCTTGATCCTGAGGTCGTTCATATTATTCGTTACAGTGATGATCCGGAAGGAACTGGACCTGAGGAACAAAGAATGGCGGCAGAATTAAAAGCTGTGCGTGAGACGGTTATGCCAAACGGTGAGATCACGGATGAGTCTATCGAGACAGCAAAAGAGACAATAGAAGAGTTTGATCTTGATCTGGAGTCATACGAAAAAGCACTTGAAAAAATTTTAGAGGCTTAAAATCTCTTCAAAAGCTGTTTTATATCTTTGCAGCTTCTCTTCAAACTTCATACTTGCGTGAGCAGGTGAAGTTGATGGCAGTGTTACTCTCTTAATTGGTAGATATTTATATTTTTTATTAAAAATTTGTTCTGCTTTTTTCCCTGTAAATAGAATTAGTTCTATATTTGGATACTTTTGCAAAAGTGTTTTAAAATCATTGACTTCTATATTTTTCAAGTTTGTATCACTTGAATTCCCTTTTTCTCTCTGCAGGCTTTTAGCGCTGTCAAAGAGTGCTAAATGATGCTTTTTACAAAGGGCAGTTTTTTTCTCTTTTGTAGTTGCTTTTTCATTGAATATCTGCGAGAGAATAGGCCAGAACTGGTTGCGTGGATGGGCATAGTAGAAGCCTTCTTCCAAAGATTTGATACTTGGAAAAGAGCCCAGTATCAAAATTTTGGAATCAGGAAAAATAACAGGCTTTAGCGTATGCTGTTCAAGTGTCACGTATCTTGTTTTTTCCCGAAAAATTTATAATAAAAATCTTTTACAAGACGCATCTTCGTTCTGCTTAGAACGAGATTTCCACTCTCAATAGTTCCGCTTGTAACGGTTGTTCCCGCTGCTATCATCACATCGTCGCCAATGGTTACAGGTGCTACAAGCTGGCTGTCACTGCCTATAAAAACATTTTTGCCAATAATGGTTTTGTATTTATTGATGCCGTCATAGTTGCAGGTAATTGTTCCCGCACCGATATTGGTGCCTTTATCTATATCGGCATCGCCAAGGTAGCTTAAATGTCCTGCTTTGACACCTGTGAGTGTAGCTTTTTTTGTCTCTACAAAGTTGCCGATGTGAGTGTCTCTTAGCTGCGTGAGAGGGCGTAGGTGTGCCATAGGACCACAGTCTGAGTTTTGCATGATGCTATCTTCTACAACAGATCCGGCTTTTATGTGAGAATTGATTATTTTGCTCTCACCTGTAATGCGGCAGTTGTTTTCAACACTGCACTCTCCTTCAAAAACAACACCCTCTTCGATATAGATAGTCTCAGGAAGCTGCATGCTCACACCGTCTCGCATCCATTGATCTCTTATGCGACGCTGCATAATAACCTCTGCTTCAGCGAGATCTTTTTTAGAATTGACTCCTTTAAAATGTTCTTCATCGACAAGAAGCGGTACAATGGAACACTCATCCTCATTTGCCATGGCGATAATGTCAGTCAGATAATACTCTTGCTGTGCATTGTCATTTTCAAGATCGGGAATATAGCGTTCAAGAATAACTTTTGAAAAAGCGTAGATACCGGCATTGACAGTCGTGACATTGAGTTCGGCGTCATCGGCGTCTTTTTGTTCTACAATATACTCGACATGATTGTTGCGTATGATGACTCTGCCGTAACCGTTAGGATCTTCAAGGTCGAAAATACTCATGATGATATCTGCTTCAAGTTCTAAAAAACCTTTGAGCGCATCCGCTGTGATGAGCGGCATGTCACCGTTGAGAACGAGGACTTTGTCATATTTTGGTGCGATGTCCATAACAGCACCACCGGTTCCAGGATAATTTTTGGCATCCTGTTCTATAAAATTGATGTTGTCAAAATAGTGCTGCATTGATTCGATAACAGCATCTTTTTGATGTGCGACCACAACACTAATGTCATCAGAAAGTTTTTTAGACTCTTTGATGATATGATATAACATCGGTTTTCCACTGATAGAGTGCAATACCTTTGCTTTGTTTGATTTCATGCGGCTGCCTTTCCCGGCTGCCAAGATTACTATACTTATTTGTTGTTCTGTCATAAATGCTCTTTAGGTGAAATAATGGTGTAATTCTATCATTTTTTCTTTTACTTAGTATTCATTTTAAAACTGTATAATTGCAAAATTTTATAAAAAGAGAACATTTCCTTGAAATCCTTAACAAAACTCACGCAAACACAACTTATTTTACTGACAAGCCTGTTTTTAGTTGTCTTTGATAATTATGCTTTTTTTACGAACCTGATAAAAGTTTACCCGATGAGTGAAAACTTTGGTTTTGTTGCCTCTACAGCTATTGTTAATTTCTTTTTCACTGTACTGCTTCTGAGTCTGGTAAGTACAAAATGGACCATTAAACCAATTATTATTACCATTTTACTTGTCTCTTCTTTGACGAACTACTTTATGAACGCTTATCATGTCATTATTGATGCGAGTATGATTCGTAACATGATGCAGACAAATTTCAATGAATCTATGGATCTCCTGACATTCAAACAGGTTCTTTATTTTACTCTTTTAGGGATATTGCCTTCTCTTTATGTCTATAAGGTGAAAATCGAACAAAGAGGTTTGAAAACGGAACTTATTTCACGTTTGAAGTTACTTGTTACTACGATTGTTGTCATTGGTCTGTCTATCTTTCTTTTTAGTAAACATTACACTTCATTTGCACGTGAGCATAAACCATTGCGTTTTACGGTAAATCCTACCTACTGGATATATTCAACAGGGAAATATATTCATAAAACATTTAACAGTGGCCCTATTGTAGTCAAACCAATCGGCGAAGATGCTAAAGTCGTTAAAAATCTTGATGACAATCGATCGAAACTTGTAATAATGGTCGTAGGTGAAGCGGCACGAGCGGATCATTTTTCACTCAACGGCTATAAGAGAGATACAAACCCGCTTCTTGAAAAAGAGAAGGAGATCATAAACTTTACAAATATGAGCTCTTGCGGCACTTCAACTGCCGAATCTGTGCCATGTATGTTCTCCAAATATGATCGTGGAGATTACAGCTATAAAAAAGGCATTACTACTGAAAATGTTCTCGATGTGCTCAAACATACAAAAGATATTGCCATATTATGGAGAGATAATAATTCCGATTCAAAAGGTGTTGCTTTAAGAGTGCCATATGAAAATTATAAAACTCCTCAAAACAACACGGTATGTGTTGAAGGAGAATGTAGAGATGTTGGCATGCTTGTTGGACTTGACAAATTCATTGAAAAAAATAGAGGTAAGGATATTCTTATTGTTCTCCATCAGATGGGAAATCATGGTCCTGCTTATTTCAAACGCTACACAAAAGAGTTTGAAAAATTTAAGCCTACCTGTAAAACAAATCAACTTGAAGAGTGCACGCAAGATGAAATCAAAAATGCTTATGACAACGCTATTTTATATACGGACTATTTCTTAGATAATGTCATCAAATTTTTAAAGAAATATGATAATACCTATGATACGGCTATGATCTATATGGCTGATCATGGGGAGAGCCTGGGAGAGGGCGGTGTTTATCTGCATGGGTTGCCGTATTTTATGGCTCCTGATGCACAGACACATATTGGCGCTGTTATGTGGTTTGGCAAGCATATGCGTGAAAATCCTGCTGTCAAAGCTTTGCGTGAGAGAAATCATAAAGCATACTCTCAAGACAATCTGTTTGATACGCTTCTTGGAATTTTCAATGTCCAGACAAAAGTCTATGACAAAGATATGGATATGCTCGTAAAATGACGCTCAATAGGCAGATTGTTCTCACATCCTTAATACTTGCTGCGGTTATACTTTTTTTTGGTATAACCGATGTGGATTTGTGGGTGCAGGATATATTTTATAACTTTTCAACACATAAGTGGATACTTGATTCGAGTTTACAACCCTATAGATTTATATTTTATGACGGCATCAAAAAGTTGTTGATCGCTATTGCTGTGCTTCTTTTGTTAACACTTCTCTTTTTTTATAAAATGAGAATTGTGCAAGAATATAAAAGAGGAATGGTTATTGTAATACTTTCTGCTATTTTTGTACCTGTCATTGTAGGCACACTAAAAAAAGAGACGAATATGCCGTGTCCATATAATGAAGTGCATTATTCTGGAATCTACCCAAGAACTGCCGTGTGGCAGGAATACCCTAAAGAGTTTACACTCACGCATAAAAGAAGTAAATGCTGGCCTGCTGGACACGCAAGTGGTGGATTTGCACTCTTGAGCCTGTTTTTTCTTTTTAAGAAAAAAAGAAATAAAATCATTGGTTTGGGAATAGGTTTTGTGACAGGTTGGAGTATGGGGCTTTATAAGATGATTATTGGAGATCATTTTTTGAGTCATACGGTCATCACAATGATACTCGCATGGCTTATTATATTGATTATCGCAAAAATGATAAGCTCTTTGCATATTTTAAAATTGTAAAAAAAAGCTACCATTTCCCTCTACATAATAATTTTTGTGGTATTATAATGTGATTATAAATTTTGACAAGGTAATTAAATGGATTTAGGTACGGTCATTGGTATTGTTTTGATTATGGCGCTGTTGCTCGGTGCTATGGTTATGGGTGTTGGTATCGGTGCATACATCGATATTCCTTCAGTGCTTATCGTTGTCGGTGGTAGTATCGGTGCCTTAATGGTTTCATTTAAACCTGCTCAAATGAAACAGTTCACAAAGATCTTCATGAAAGCCATAAAACCGGGTGAAGAAGATACAGCTGAACTTATTAAAAAACTTGTAGAATTTGCTACAAAAGCCAGAAAAGACGGTATTTTAGCGTTAGAGAGTGAAGTCAATAATGAAGAGAATGAATTTTTGAAAAAAGGGCTCTCTATGGCAATTGACGGCAGTGAACCGGATACAATTAGAGAACTTTTAGAGATAGAGATGGAGCAGACAAGTACACGTCATAAAGTGCATGGTTCCATCTTCAGCCAGTGGGCCGGACTTGCCGGTGCGATGGGTATGATCGGTACACTCATCGGTCTTGTTGCAATGCTTTTAAATATGGCTGATCCATCAGCGATTGGTCCATCAATGGCCGTAGCCTTGCTTACAACAATGTACGGTGCAATGATCGGGAATATCTTTGGTGCTCCTATTGCAAATATCTTAGCCGTTCGAAATGATGAAGAGACCATGGTAAAAGAGATGATCCTTGAAGGTATCATGTCTATTCAATCAGGAGATGCTCCACGTGTACTTGAAGCTAAACTACTCGCATTTTTAGCTCCAGCAGACCGTGTGAGTCAGTTTGACTAATGGGAAAGCAAAAGTGTCCTGAGTGTGAAGAGTGTCTTCCTGCGTGGTTAGCCGCGTTTGGAGACTTGATGTCTCTTCTCTTATGTTTTTTCGTTCTTCTTCTTTCCATGTCCAGTATGGATGCAAAAAAAGTCAGTGAAGCAATCGGTTCACTGTCGGGTGCTATGAGTGTTTTAGAAGGCGGAACAAAAACAGAAATTTCCAAACAGCGTATTCAAGAATCAACACCGATAGAATCACAAGATGAGACTTCAGAGGCTGTCAATAGAATTCAGCAGGCAGCAGCCGATGCCAATGAGATGATGGAAAAATCACAAGGCCCGGAAGTGACTGTTGATGAGGCAGAAAGCGGATTTGTCATCAAACTGCCGGCTGCACTTCTTTTTAAGCCTGGCAGCGCAACGATTGAAAATCAGGATGCTCTGTTATTTTTAAAAAGGGTTGCTCTTATTGTCGGTGAACTACCAAATGATATGCAGGTGAGTGTGCAAGGACATACTGATGACAGAGGGCCTGGTCCTTCATCACCATTTAAAGATAACTGGGAACTCTCTGCTGCACGTGCAATTTCCGTACTGCATGAACTTATCTTGGACGGTGTACAGCCAAATCGAATGTCAGCGGCAGGTTTTGCACAGTATCAACCCATAGCGACCAATGCAACTCCTACAGGCAGAGAAAAAAATCGACGTGTGGAACTTCATTTCTTTGGTAAAAAAAGTGAAGAGAACAATAAAGAGACAAGCTCTGTCTTGGATAAGGTAAATAAATAGAACATGATTAGAATCATTCTGACTCTTTTAGCGTTAGCTTTGACCGCTTATGGTGCTGACAGTGTCACTATTCCGACGGTAAACCTTAACCTTTCAGCTCCAGATACGCCGCAACAGCTCGTTTCTTCTTTAAATGTAGTTGTTATTCTTACACTTCTTGTTCTGGCTCCTTCTATGGTTTTGGTGATGACAACATTTACCCGTTTTGTCATTGTCTTTGGCTTTTTACGTCAGGCACTGGGAACACAACAGGTCCCACCGACACAACTGCTTGTGATGCTTGCGATGATACTTACATTTTTTGTAATGGAGCCAATCGGAACCAAAGCGTATGAGCAGGGAATAAAACCTTATGTTGCCGAACAAATAGGTTATGAAGAGGCTTTTACAAAAACAGCTCTGCCTTTTAAGAATTTTATGATACGAAATACAAGAGAGAAAGACCTTGCACTTTTTTTACGTATAAGAAAGATGGAAAATCCAAAAAGTGTTGCCGATGTGCCGCTCTCTATTGTTATTCCCGCTTTTATTATCAGTGAGATGAAGACAGCCTTTGAGATAGGTTTTTTACTCTTTTTACCGTTTTTGGTCATTGATATGGTCGTAGCTTCCATTTTGATGTCTATGGGTATGATGATGCTGCCGCCTGTTATGATTTCTTTGCCGTTTAAGATACTTGTTTTTGTTCTGATAGACGGATGGAATCTTCTTATAGGCAACTTGATCGCTTCTGTGAAGTAAGGAGAAAATTTGGAATGTAACTATTTTGGTCAATGTGGTGCATGCAGGGTCTATGAAGATGGCTATGAAGGGCAGCTGCAGCAAAAATTGGCAGTTAACAAAGAACGTTTTTCCCCTTACTATACAAAAGAGATAGAAGTTTTCAGATCTCCTGATGAACACTACAGGGCACGTGCGGAGTTTAAGATATGGCACGAGGGTGAGAGCATTCATTATGCAATGAATCATATCGAGGGCAAAGGTGTCGTGTTTGTAGATGAGTGTCCACAGGTAAATGAGCATATTGCAGCATTGATGCCAAAACTGCTGAAAAAAATTCAAGAAGATTTTCTTGGTTTTAAACTTTTTGGTGCAGATTTTTTAAGTTCAAGCAGCGGTGAAATTGCTGTTTCTCTGCTCTATCATAGAAAACTTGAGGATGATTGGGAAGTCAAGGCAAAAAAGATAGCCAAGGAACTCGGCATTTACATTATAGGCCGCTCACGCAAGCAAAAAGTTGTGATTGGACAGGATTTTATCACGGAATCATTGACCATAGATGATAAAATATATAAATTTAACTACATAGAAAACAGCTTTACACAGCCAAATCCGCGTGTCAATGAGCAGATGATTGCATGGGCGATGGATGTCTTTGGTGAAGCAAAAGGTGATCTGTTGGAGCTTTACTGCGGCGCAGGAAACTTTACCATTCCATTTGCGACAATGTTCGATAAAGTTCTCGCAACGGAGATCTCAAAATCTTCCATCAATGCTGCAAAATCAAATATGACCTTAAATGATGTGCATAATATTGAATTTATCCGCATGAGTGTAGAGGAGTTTACGCAGGCACTCAAAGGTGTACGTGAATTTCGTAGAATGAATCACATAAATATGGATGATTATAATATCAAGTCAATTTTTGTCGATCCTCCACGCAGTGGTATGGATGAATTCTCTTGTGATTTCACTGCACAGTATGATACTATCGTCTATATCTCCTGTAATCCTGAAACACTCTATCGTGATTTGGAAATATTATGTAAATCTCATGAAGTTGCAGAGATGGCACTTTTTGATCAATTTCCATATACACATCATGTTGAGATGGGTGTAAAACTTACACGAAAAGGTTCCTAATGAAACATATTCTTCTGTTATTCGTGTTACTTGTTTTTACTTTGGAACTTAATGCTAGTCAAGAGATAAAACGGATAGACTCTATTGTCAGTGATATTGCGATGCTTCGAAAAGAATATAAAGAAAAACTGCTTGACGAAAAAGAGAAAAATATTATTTTATCACAACAAAACAGAGAGTATGAGCGAAAGATTACAAATCTGGAAAATGAAATAAAAAACCTGAAATCTCTTTTAAAAAATAGAAAAAATAACACACAAAATAAGATAATAGTAAAAGAAAAAATAAAAAAACTAGTAGTAGTCGCTCCACTATGTAAAGATGAAAATCCATTTCCAAAGCTCAAGTTAAAAGCCGATGAAAGAGTAGAACATTTTAAACCGACCGCCTTTTATTTGAAAAAGGCTGCAGCTGTTTATGATGGTATGACAACATCAAACGTAGTTGCAAAATGGGATAAGTACACATCTTTCACATCCAATACAAAAAGTGACAGCAGAATTAAAATAACGGGTTATTTTATCAATAAAGTCTGGACAAAAGCCAATAGAGAGATGTGGGTAGATCTCTCAAATGTCATAAAAAAGTTCTGATATAATACAGCCATGAAAAAAATATTGATAATCAGTGATGGTGCCATCGGTGAACACTTTATACAAAGGGTTACAGAGACATATACAAGTGAAAACATTTACTATGTCGTTGAGTTAAAAGCTAAAGAATTTCCCGAGGCAAACCCAGCACGATTCAAATTTTATGAATTTGACCCTACAAGTTTTTCAAAACTTTCCAATCTCCTAAAAATGGAATTTATCCAGATTATTATTGCTATGGATAACAAGTCGGATGTTGAGAATACCATTAAAAATATTAGGATCGTAAAAAAGCAGCTGCGTATCATAGTACTAAATCAATGGGATATGCAAAATGAAGATGCCAATGTCGTTTTAGTCAATGCAAACGAAATATTGGCATCGAGAATGCTTGATTATTTACCGAATGTTCCTGTTATTGCGCAAAATGTCGGTCTTGGAGAAGGCGAGATAATGGAAGTTCTCGTACCTTTTGGAAGTTCCTTCGTCTACCGTCATATTGGTGTAATTGAGCAGAAAAATTGGCGAATAGTTGCCATATATAGAAATCGTCAGCTACTTATGCCCTCACGCAGACGGATGATACAACCCAATGATCTCCTTCTTTTAGTCGGTGAGCCGGCAGTTTTAAAATCTGTATATCGTGCGATTAAGCGTGAACTTGGGCAGTTTCCTGAACCATATGGCGCCAATATTTTACTTTATATAGATATGGATATAGTACCGCATGATACTATAAGTGAGTTAGTTCGTCGTGCTGTTTATGTCCACACAAAGTTTAAACATGATCTCGTCATAAAAATTGTCAATCCATCCAATATTGATCTTTTGGAACATATAAAAGAGTACAGGGATCTTGATATAGTTGTAGATATTGATTACGGCAGTATAAGTCTCAAAGAGACCTTCTTTAATGATATAAAATCTTATCATGTAGGACTTGTAATTGTCTCTAGCGAAATGTTTGCAGACTATTATGTTCGGCGTGCTCTTTATGAAGTCCATGTACCTGTACTCAAACTTTCTCAGAAAAGCTTTTCAAATGTAAAAGATGCGGTGCTTGTTCTCTCAGACAACAGAGACTTGGAAAAGATTTCGGCAACTATCTTCGATATTTCCGAACAGATGAACTTCAACCTTGAACTTTATAATTATGTTCATGAACATCAGGAAGAAAAAGAGCAGGTGATTGAACACTATTATAATCTTTCGACGATCTTTTCTAAGTCCATTAAGGTCATCAAAGAGAATGAAAATCCTATTCGTGCATTAAAGCAAAAAGATAATTTTATTCAGATACTTCCCTTTACGTCAAAATTGACAACACGGCGTTTATATGCACTATTCTCAACAGATAGTGAAAAACTCTATTTTAAACTTGATGATTATCATCAGATTTTCATCCCGGTACAGATCTGATTTAGCCGTTTTTTAGCATAATTTAAGTAGTATTTATCATATTATATTTTTGGATAAATAATGCAGGTAAATATTCCCCTTAAACAAGTTGTAGATAACTCATATGACATAACAATAGATACGCTTCCCAAACTTAGCTATGATACAAAAGTGGCTATTGTTACCAACCCAAAAGTCTCAGGACTGCATCTAGGCTATCTTTTGTCAAAGATCTCTGCAAAAGAGCTTTATATTATTACTGTTCCCGATGGAGAGGCTTATAAGAACCAAGCATCGATCGATCTTATCTTAGAATCACTTTTCAATCACCGTTTTAATCGAAAATCACTTCTTATTGCTTTTGGCGGCGGTGTTATCGGTGATATGACAGGGTATGCTTCAAGTATCTATCAGCGTGGGATTGACTTTGTTCAGATTCCGACAACACTGCTTTCTCAGGTAGATGCAAGTGTCGGGGGTAAGACAGGTATCAACAACAGTTACGGAAAAAACCTCATTGGTGCTTTTCACCAACCACGTACTGTCTATATCGATCCTCATTTTTTAACGACTTTACCTTCTCGAGAATTTGGAGCGGGTGTCGCTGAAGTCGTCAAAATGGCAGTAACATTCAATGCAGACTTTTTTAATTATCTTGAAAGTGCCGATCTTAACGATAAAAAATCATTGCAAGAAGCTATCAAACAGGCAGTTCAGACTAAAGCCGGTGTCGTTGCAAAAGATGAAAAAGAACATGGGCTAAGAGCTGCACTCAATTACGGGCATACATTTGGACATGTTATAGAAAATGAGACGGGATATAAAAAATATTTACACGGTGAGGCAGTTGCTATCGGTATGGTAATGGCGAATGCACTTGCTGTTAAGCTTGGGCTTATGAAAGAGAATGAAGCCGATCGAGTAAAAGATCTTTTAAAAAAATATGATCTTCCGACATCCTATACAATAGAAAATGTAGAAAGCTTTTATGATGCATTCTTCTTGGATAAAAAGAGTTCTGATGCAACGATAACATTCATTTTGCCTGTTGGCATAGGTGATGTGAAAATAACAGACAGTGTGGCAAAAGAGACAGTGATTTCTGTTCTAGAAGGGTTTAGCCGATAATGATGCAAATTATAAAAGGAATTTTTTTCATATTTATCCTCGCAGTTCAGCTATGGGCATCTGCTGATACAATTGCAACAGACAACAATGTAACTGATGCGAAGCAGCAAGCAGAGAAACAACGTATTATCCAATCACAGATCAGTGATTATATGACTGAGCTTAATCGACTTGAATCACAGATCTCCGATGAAAATGTCTGGATTAAAAGTTATGCATCTTATTTGACCTCTTTAGATGTGAAAAGTAATCTTGACAAGATAAAAAAAAGAATCAAATGGCTTTCCAAACATGCTAAAACATCAAGTGATATTGATGAACTTAATGGATTGATATCCAAAGAAAATATTTTAACATCACAGGTGGATCAGCTTAAAGGCAAGAGCAGCGCACCCTTTTCAAATTTAATTACCCCGCCGAAACTTGATAAAATTCCAAATATTTCCAATCCGTTTGAGATATTTACAGGACTTTCTCTCATTAAAACCATCGATGCCAATTATGAGGATTATAAAAGAAAGAAAGAGAACCTTAATGAACTCATTATTCTGTTGCGTAAAGAGATCGGGATATATAAAAACCTTTATAAGATCGATCAAAAGAAATACAAAGATATATTGGAAAAGAAACAGACAGAGTTAGAGCGTTTCGAGCGTGCACTTGATACGATGAATGTGACACTCAATGTATATCAAAAACGTCTTGAAATTGCAAAGATAAATATCAATAAAGGTATAGAGAAACAGGTTTACAGACTTGTTAAAATCGGAATTGCTATTTTAGTCGTCTTTTTTATCTTCTTTTTGCTGAAACTCGTTGTCAAAAAGTATATTACAGATAATGAACGCTTCTATATGGCAAATAAGATTATTACCTTTACGAATTTCACAATCATTATTCTTATTCTGTTTTTTAATTATATTGAAAATGTTTCCTATCTGGTGACTATTTTAGGATTTGCTTCAGCAGGTATCGCTATTGCAATGAAAGACTGGTTTATGTCTATTCTTGGCTGGCTTGTTATCGTTTTTGGAGGCAGTATACATGTCGGAGATAGAATTCGTGTTGATATGGACGGCAAAAAATATGTAGGAGATGTTCTTGATATTTCACTGCTTCGCATGACGATCTTAGAAGATATAACACTGACTTCCATTATGCAAAATCGTCGTGCAGGGAGAATTGTTTTTATACCAAATAATTATGTTTTCACGCAGATGATAGCAAACTATACACACTACTCACTCAAGACTGTATGGGATGGTGTGAAAATCACGATCACCTTTGACTCAAATCATAAAAAAGCGATGCACTTAGTCAAAGAGATAACTAAAAAGTATTCGAAAGGATACACCGACATTACCAGAAAACAGCTTAATAAACTACGACAACACTACAGCTTGAAAAATACAAATGTCGAGCCTAGAATTTACTCTTTTATTGAGTCAAACGGGCTTGATATTGAAGCGTGGTACTTGACGAATGCATATGGTACTTTGACACTCAGAAGTGTCATCTCAAGTGAGATAGTCGATGCTTTTAATGCCGAAGATGACATTACCATCGCTTACCCAACGCAAAAACTTCATGTCGCTATGCAGAGTGAAGAACCGAGTGAACACAATCACGAGTTGGTATGATGAAAAAGGTATATTTTAAAACATTTGGATGCCGTACAAATCTTTATGATTCACAGGTAATGATGAGTTCGCTCAAAGAGTATGAGATAACTGAAAATGAAGATGAAGCGGATGTAGTCGTCATTAACTCCTGTACAGTTACAAATGGAGCCGATACACATGTCCGTTCTTATATCTCACAACTTGAGAGGCAAGGTGAGAATAAGAAGCTTTTTTTAACAGGATGCGGAGCACATACAAAAGGTGAGTCTCTTTTGCGTGAGGGACGTATTCACGGTGTTTTTGGTCAGAGTGAAAAGCAAAAGATTGATAACCTGCTGAAAAAAGAGCAACCTTTTTATGAGCCGGGTGATCTGAATCATATAGATGATATGGTCGTCGATGAATTTGTCGGCAAGAGCAGGGCATTTATTAAGATTCAGGAAGGGTGTAATTTTCGATGTTCATACTGTATTATTCCTTTTGTTCGCGGTGATGCAAGAAGCATGGATGAAGCGCGTATCTTAGAACAGATTCAAAGACTCGCCCTCAACGGTTTTGGAGAATTTATCCTCACGGGAACTAATGTCGGCTCTTACGGGCAGGATACAAAGACATCACTTGCAAAGCTGATGAAGAAAATGTCTCAGATTCGCGGTGTTCGCAGAATTCGCCTCGGCAGTGTCGAACCGATCCAAATAACCGATGAATTTAAAGAGATACTGGATGAACCGTGGATGGAAAAACATATGCACATTGCCTTGCAGCATACTTCACCAAAAATGCTGAAGCTGATGAATAGACGCAATGTTTACAGACAAGACAGAGAGCTTTTTGAATTTTTGGCTGATAAGGGCTATGCTATTGGTACGGATTTTATTACAGGTTTTCCGGGTGAGAGTGAGGAACTATGGCGTGAGGCGATGGAAAATGCCAAAGCTCTGCCGCTGACACATCTGCATGCCTTTACCTACTCCAAACGTGATGGAACACCTGCTGCACATATGAAACCTGAAGTAAACGGTAAACTTGCAAAAGAGCGTCTTCACGAGATCGAATCACTTGTAAAGAGTAAAAATTATGAATTTCGAAAAGCGCACAAAGATGAGCTTAATGTTCTTATAGAGTCCTATAAGAGTGGTCTCTATCATGGACTTGACCAGCATTTTAACAAAATAGTGGTAAAATCAGAGGAAGATTTTTTGGGTAACTGGATAACAGTTTCGGACTATGAAGTGCAAAAGGAACATAACTATGCCATCATCTAAAACAAATCGTATCGCACTTATCGCTTCTGCTTTTGTCATTATAGCACTCATTCTTTTTGCCATGCTGCGTGATAATGCCGATGCAATTACACTCAATCAGGCAAATTCATTACTACAGAGTAAAAGTGTCAAAAAGGTCATTGTTACAAAAGAGTATGTTTATCTCAAAACAGATAACGGCTATTATAAGATAGCATCATCACAAGTAACGCCTAGAATGTTCGTTGACTATAAAGTAGAGGTCGGCAGCGAATCCAATATTATTGCCATTATCTTATTTTTAGTACTCTTTTTGGGGTTAGGATCTCTTCTTGTAAAATTTTTGCAAAACAGGGGTGTGTTTGGAGATATTCGTTTTAAAAGAAGTGATGAAACAAATAATGCTTCTAGTTCTTTACTCGAGTTAAACTCTCCTATTGAAGCGATGAAGAGTGATGTGAGTTTTAGTGATATAGGCGGTATTTCTGATGTCAAAATTGAGCTTGAAGAGATTATCGACTTTATGAAAAATCCAAAACGTTATAAAAATTTTGGTGCGCGCATGCCGCGAGGTGTCCTTTTAGTAGGCCCTCCGGGGGTTGGAAAAACGATGATAGCCAAAGCAGTTGCCAGTGCAGCTGATGTTCCGTTCTTTTATCAAAGCGGAGCTTCTTTTGTCCAGATATATGTTGGAATGGGAGCAAAAAGAGTACATGAACTTTTTGCAGCTGCAAAGAAAAATGCACCGGCTATTATTTTCATCGATGAGATCGATGCTGTAGGAAAAAAACGAGACGGGCAGAGAAATGACGAACGAGAAGCGACACTCAATCAACTGCTTACCGAAATGGACGGGTTTGAAGGTTCAAGCGGGGTCATTGTCATAGCAGCAACAAATAAGATAGATATTTTAGATTCTGCACTGCTTCGTGCCGGACGTTTTGATAGACGTATCTTTGTAGAGCTACCGACAAAACGTGAGCGTGAGGCAATTTTGATGAAATATCTACAAAAGGTACCACATGAACTTGATGTCAAAGTAATTGCTAATATGACAGTTGGGTTTAATGGTGCCGCACTTGCTGCTCTTGTGAACGAAGCGGCACTTTTGGCATTGCGTCAAAATGATTTTCATGTCACGCTAGAGCATTTTTATCAGGTCAAAGACAAAGTCATGTTTGGTAAAAAGAAACTGCAGATGCTTAATGAAAAACAAAAAGCATACCGCATTACCTATCAGGCAGGAAAAGTTGTTGTTGCAACCTATTTTGACCTGCCGTTTGAAAAGCTTATGCTCTCAAATGAAAAGCTTACACCTTCTACAGATGAGCCTTTTATTAAAGAAGAGCTTGAGGCTCGTGTGAAGATGCTCATTGCTGGTACGGTTGCCTGTGATATGAGATTTAATGAACATGCAAGCAGTGCTAAAGCAGATCTCGATGAAGCAAAAGAGATCACACTGAAAATGTGTCAGGAGTATGGAATGGGAACGGCAATCATTCCTGAATCCAATGAAGAAGAGCTTATGTTAAAGCGTCTTTATGAAGAGACGACACTGCTTTTGGAGTCATTAGGTGAAGTAATTCAAAATGTTGAAAGTGTCTTGCAGGAGCGTGAAAGTATCAGCAAAGAAGAGGTTAAAAAGTATATCAATGCGATTTTTTAGCGGTTTTTCTCTGCAAAATGAGCAGCACTTTTTCACTCCTTTTATTAAAGAGAGTGATTATAGTGTCTGCGGGTTTAGTTATGGAGCTATAAAAGCTTTTGAATATGTTCAAAAAGCTTTGCGTGAGGGAAAAAGAGTTGATACACTGCAGCTTTTTTCTCCGGCATTCTTTCAAAGTAAAGATGAGAAATTTAAGCGTCTGCAGTTAATGGCTTACAGAAAAAATGAAGATGCTTATCTTGCACAGTTTATCAATGCCTGTTTTTTACCGTATGAGCGTCAAGATGTTGCGCGGAGTGTAACTGTTATAGAAGAGCTCGAAGAACTTTTAAATTATGAGTGGAATTTTGAGTCTTTGCGTGAGCTGTGTAGGTCTGGCGTTGCGATTGAAGTATATCTCGGTGGAAAAGATCAGATAGTCGATGCTGATGCTGCTAAAGAGTTCTTTTTGGATGTGGCAACGGTTACATATATAAAAGATGGAAATCATTTTTTACTGACACTATAGTTGTTTGTCAGAAGATTGACCGTTTTTATATTGCTAAGATTCCGAGGGCAAATCCTCCTGTTGGTCTGAGCCTCTCCATCTTAGCAATATAAAAACTATAGATTTGATGTTAAGATGGAAATTGTAGTAAAAACTAAAATCAAATAAAGGAAAAAAACTATGAGTAAAATAAAAATAGGTGTAATAACAGCAAGTGATAGAGCGAGTAAGGGAATCTATGAAGATATCAGCGGTGTGGCAATTCAAGATACGATGAAAGAGTATCTAAAAAGTGATTTTGAGATAGTCTATAGATGTATTCCGGATGAACAGGATAAGATCGAGGCAACAATGAAAGAACTTTGTGATGAAGCAGGATGCTGTCTGGTTGTTACAACAGGCGGTACAGGTCCGGCACTTCGTGATGTAACACCTGAAGCGACTGAGAATGTATGTCAGAAGATGATGCCCGGTTTTGGTGAGTTAATGCGTCAGGTAAGTCTGCAGTATGTTCCTACTGCTATTCTCTCTCGTCAAACAGCAGGCATCAGAGGTAAAAGTCTCATTATTAATCTTCCGGGAAAACCGAAGTCTATTCGAGAATGTCTTGATGCTGTTTTTCCAGCTGTTCCTTATTGTATCGATCTGATAGAAGGTCCTTACATTGAAACAAACGAGGAAATTATCAAAGCATTCAGACCAAAGTCAAAATAATGAAATTTTTTTGTAAGTTCATATTATTACTATTGACAGTTTCATCACTGCAAGCATTTACATGGGATGATTATGATCAATTTGCAACCTATATGGGATATGAAAGAGATTATAATAAAGCACTTGCAATCGCTAAAGAGAAGAATAAAGATCTTTTTGTTCTTGAAGTAAGCGAAGGCTGTCCTTTTTGTCATCGTCTTGTCGATACGATACTCACAAAAGATTCTGTTCGAGACTATATCAATAAAAAATATATAAAGCTCATTATCAATAGAGATACAGACAAAAATATACCAAAGAAGTTAATGCGGCCATTTTCACCTGTTACTTTTATCATTGATGCACAAAGCGGTCAGATTATTGATGAAGTTGACGGTTGGATGGAAGAGGATAATTATTTATGGCACATTTGATAATGAAATATGGTTTATCTATCGGGATAGGACTTTTATTATTGCTCAACAGCGGGTGCTCTTCTCCAAAACAGCTCTCTTTCTCAGAAAAGTTGCAACAACAAAAAATATATTATTCATCACTCAGTGAAGAAGAACAGATTAAGGCTGTCAAAGAGCAGTGGTGGCGAATAGGATTCATTAAGAATCCAACATATCGTGTACAAAAAACAGCACTGGATATATCACCTCATGCCATAGAAGATATAGATCATCCAACAAAAGAGATTCAAATTCTGGCTGTTCGTAAGATCATGAAAGATGGTAGCTTCAATACTGCATTGACAAAATTAATCAATTCATTTAGTGAAGAGGCGCAGATAGAAGCGGTTAAACATAATCCTCAGATTATACAATATATCCCTTATCCCTCGCCAAAAGTGCAGCTAGCAGCTGTGAAAGTAAATCCCTTTGTTGTAAAAAATATCATTAACGCGACAGATGAGGCGAAACAAGAAGCTGTCAAGTTAAATCCTAGAGTTGCAAAGTTCTTACGCTGAACCTTATCTCTTTTTAAAGCAAAAAACCTACTGCACAAATCTTACACACAGATTTCCTATAATAACAGAGTATAAAGAAGGAAATTTGTGATGAAAAATATTTTAATCATATTGTTATTATTTTTGGGCTCTTTTGTATTTGGAAACGAACAGAGTATTTTGGACGAGAAACAGCAATTAGAATGGCAGGATGATGTTGAACATGTCGAGTTGAAGTTAAAACTTGCTAAAGGTTATTGTTCTCAAATGAGCTTAAATGGATTTACTGATTGGAGAATACCGAGTAAAAAAGAACTTGTTAATTTATTTCAAAATAAAAAATTAAAACAAAAATTCACTTATCTGCAAGATGCTGTCTATTGGACAAAAACAGATGATGAAAAAGATGATCTGAACGCATACACGATCTACAGCGCTAATGCCTATATCTCAGTAAGTGATAAATGTGATAAGAACTTTATTATGTGCGTAAGAGATCATTAAAAATTATATAGATATTCGAATACCGACAGGGCAGTGGTCTGAGCCTTCTATGTAGTCTAAGATGAAGGCATCTTCAAGACTCTCTGCCAAGTCTTCAGAGATGAAGAAGTAGTCAATTCTCCAACCTACATTTTTTATGCGTGCATTGGAACGGTAAGACCACCAGGAGTATCTGTCGGCTTGATCACCGTTGACATAGCGGAACGTGTCAATATAGCCGTGATCCAAAAATTTATCTATCCATTCTCTTTCTATAGGCAAAAAGCCGGATGTTTTAGAGTTTGCTTTTGGATTTTTAAGGTCTATTTCTCGATGGGCTGTATTTACATCACCACAGACGATTATGCTTTTTCCATCCTCACGCAGTGCTTCACAGTGAGCTAAAAAATCATCATAGAATTTCATCTTGTATGCTAAACGTTCTTCATCTTTTTGTCCATTTGGAAAGTAGACATTAAAAAGGACAACATCGCCATAATGTGTTTCAATAATACGACCTTCATGCATATGATCTATATCAGGACATGTAGTGTGAAAATCACTCTGTATTGTACTAAAAGTAGCTGTACCGCTGTATCCTTTTCTCTCTGCAGGGTTTATCAGTACTTCACTATACTCTTTTTCAAAAAGATTTTTCGGAAATTGGTCTTTTTGTGCTTTTATCTCTTGGAGACAGAGAATATCTGTATCGCGTTCATCGATCCATTTGAGAGCTTCTTTGTTCGCTACTGCGCGGATGCCATTGACATTCCATGAAATGATTTCTATTGAATCGGACATATTTTGCCTTTAAAATTTTAAAAAGAGATGTGACTGGATGCGAGACTAAGAGAAAAGTTCTCTTAGTTCATAAGATTTATACGAAGTTTACTTTTGCAAGGTGATGGTTTAGACCAAGTTCTGCAGGAGAACAACCAAGTGCAAGGCCTACCATTTGCTGCATATGAAGAACCGGAAGTTCAACTTCACGGCCGATAGCTTCTGATGCATGAGCTGTTTGTGTGTCAAGTTTTAGATGACAAAGTGGACATGGTGTTACCATCCAGTCAGCATTACCATCCATTGCACCGGCAATTGCATTTCCTGTTAGAACAGCTGCAGTATGTGGTGCTTGAAGTTCAACGTGAAAACCACAGCATTTGTTTTTCTCTTCATAATCAACATTTTTACCACCACACGCGATAATTAAATCATCAAGTGAAGTAGGACGGTATGCAGATTCTGGAGATTTGTGTGTCTCATTTTGAAGCTCTGAAGGACGAATGTTGTGACATCCATAAAAAGGAGCAATATTGAACTGGCTTAGCGGTGTAACAACCATCTCTTTGATTTTATCAAGACCGATATCGTCAATGATAGCATATAGGAAGTGTGTAACATCGGAAGTACCTTTGTACTCAAGTCCGACTTCTGCAAGTTTTTCATTTACTTTTGCTTTGAGTTCAGCATTATTATCAAGTCTATGTTTTGTCATAGCAGTATTTAGCTGACAAGTATTACAGATCGTAACCATAGTAAGGCCATGCTTTTCAGCATATGCAATATTACGTGCATTTAAAACAAGAGACAAGAAATCATCATAATCTTGTAAGTGAGAAGCACCACAGCATGAAGCTTCTGTTAGTTCAATAAGCTCAATACCAAGTTTCTCAGCAACTGCCATTGTGGACATCATTTGCTCTGGAGTACTCTGTTTTGCCGTACATCCTGTAAAAAGTGCGTATTTTAATTTTTTCATTCTTTAACTCCTAGAACTTTGCAGTAGATGAAGATTCGACAAGTTTTTTGATCTCATCCATATTATCTGATGTTGGGATAGCCCATGGCATTGCAATTTTACCCTTAGTGAACATTCTCAGTGCTACCGGAATGTGTTTTACGATTGAAGGACCTTCAGAGTAGAGGACTAAGCCGCCTTCATCGAGTACACCACGTTTTTCGATTGATTTTTTGAATCCGACTGCATGGCGCACGGCAACATTGTTCTCCGCGATTCCTTCCTGGAATGCCATCTGATGCAGTTTTGTAATCTTGCCGATAGGGTTGATCTCTTTTGGACATACTTCCGCACACTCAAAACATTTCACACAATCCCAGACACCTTGTCCCATTTCATTAACAGTCTTAAGTCTCTCTTCTGAATTGTCGCGGACATCCGCAGAGAATCTATACGCTGCTGCAAAAGCTGCCGGACCAAAGAACTCTTCGTTGATTGCAACGGCAGGACAGGCATAGTGGCATGCACCACATTGAATACAAAGGTCTGCATCATCAAGTGCATCAGCATCTTCAGGTGAAACAAGATTCTCAGTTTCCGGATTTTCATCGATGTCTGCTACGAGATATGGCTGAACTGCTTCATGTTTCTCCCAGAAATCACCTTTGTCGATGATCATATCTTTTACTACACGCTTAATACTTAGAGGCTCTATAGTAAGTTCACTTCCAAAAAGGTCTACCATATCGTTCATGCTCTCTTTACATGCAAGTGTAGAACGACCATTTACTTTAATGGCACATGCACCACAAATACCATGTCGGCAAGATCTTCTGTAAGAAAAACTTCCGTCATGGTCCCATTTGATTCTGTTTAGTATGTCAAGTACAACTTCTTCTGAAGTTACTTCCATACTGTAATCTTCGTAATATGGTAAATAATCTTCATCTGCATTAAAACGAAATACTTTGAAGTTTACTTGCTGTGTAGTTATTTTATGTTCTGTACTCATAAGTTATCCTTAGTAATTTCTTGCTTTAAGTTCATGTTTGCCAAGAACAACATCCATGTAGTCAAGTTTGATATCGCCGTTTTCATCCATATATGCCATAGTATGTTTGAGCCAATTTTTGTCATCACGTTCTTGAAAGTCTTCTCTGTAGTGTGCACCACGGCTCTCTTTTCTAGGGAGTGCAGATTCGACAATAAAGAGAGAATAGTCAAGCATATGACCAAGCTCGATTGCTTCTTGGAGTTCAGTATTGAATACTTTTGATTTATCTTTTATACGGATGTTCTTAAAACGTTCACGAAGTTCTTTCACTGTTTTGATAGCGTCTTTGATAGTCTCTTCGGTTCTAAATGCACCTGCATTTGCAGTCATTGCCTGCTGTAGTTCTTCACGGATTTGGGTGACTCTTTCATCACCGTTATTGTTGAGGATAAAGTCAATCTCTTTAAGTGTAGTCTGAGCATCTTCTTCAGTTGCAGGGCGAAGTTCAATGTTATCAACTTCTGCTACCATTGTTTTACCGACATAACGGCCAAAAAGGAGTGCTTCAAGAACAGAGTTCGCACCAAGGCGGTTTGCACCGTGAACAGATACACAAGAACACTCACCTGCAGCATAGAAACCTTCTATAAGCTCATCGTTGTTTTTGCGGACGTTTCCTGCGATATTTACAGGAATACCACCCATAGAGTAGTGTGCGGTTGCTGAGATGAGAATAGGCTCTTTAATCATATCGAGTCCAAGGAAAGTTATAGCAAGCTCACGCAATTCAGGAAGTCTCTCCATAATGAGATCTTTTCCAAGGTGTGTAACATCAAGATATACAGCATCTTTTCTCGGTCCGACTCCACGGCCTTCGCGAATTTCATTTAAAATTGCGCGTGAGACAACGTCACGAGATGCAAGTTCCAATGCATTTGGAGCATATTTCTCCATAAAACGTTCACCTTTAGAATTGTAAAGACGTCCACCCTCACCACGAGCCGCTTCAGAGATAAGAACACCGTTTCCTGAAAGTCCAGATGGGTGGAATTGTACGAACTCCATATCTTCGAGAGGAATACCGTGACGTGCAACGATACTTAAGCCGTCACCTGTATTTGCGTGAGCATTTGAGTTAATCTTGTAGCATCTTGCATAGCCGCCTGTAGCGAACATAACAGATTTCGCATTGAAAATTGCCATTTGCATGTCGCGAATGTTAAAGGCTACAACACCGGAAACTTTGCCATCTTTGTAGATGATGTCTGCTGCATACCATTCATCCCAAAATTTGACACCTGCACGGTCAGCTTGTTCATAAATAGTCTGCAAAAGAGTAAGTCCAGTTCTGTCCTTTGCATAACATGCACGTGGAGAAGACTGTCCGCCAAAAGGGCGTTGTGCGATTTTTCCATCTGGAGTTCTACTAAATGCTGCTCCCATACGCTCAGCCCAGCGAATTGTTTCAGGGGCATTTTTACACATGAACTCAACTGCATCCTGATCTGCTAGATAATCAGAACCTTTTACGGTATCAAACTCATGAAGCTCAATACTGTCTTCATCACTAAATGCTGCATTGACACCACCTTGAGCTGCACCGGAGTGGCTTCGTAGTGGATGTAGTTTTGTAATTACAGCAACTTTTTTTCCTGCAGTCTGCAATTCTCTTGCTGCTGCACATCCCGCAAGACCCGCACCAACTACAATTGCATCGTAAGTATAAATAGGAATACTCATTAACTTTCCTTCAATAAAGAACTAAAATAATGTTGATTATATCGAAGGAAGTCTTAGTATAGATTAAATGTTGCGTTAGTTTTGAGGAAGTTTGTGTATGTTACAATTTGAGACATATAATATAAAAGAATATTACATGTCCTTTTGAGCAAGATCCCTTGTCTGCATGATCTTGTTTGTACCGAGCGATTGGGCGTAGTGTAAGATCTCTTTTGCCTGTTTTATGGCCTCTTCAAGAGATGTGTTATTCGGTTTGATGATAAAACCGCCGCTCATAGTGATCTGTGTTGTGCCTTTATGCGGAATATTGAATTTCAACTCAGCAACACTCTCACGGATAAGTTCAGCATCTTTAAAGCACTGCTCTTTTGATGAACGGGATAGAATGACGGTAAATTGATTGTAATCTGTTCTGGCTATGACATCTACAGGTTGTTGATGCAATGAAATTGTATAGGCAACTTTTTTCAGTATTGTTTGTGTCACATCTTGCGGGAAAGCTCTGTTTGATTTTGAAAAATTGTCTATTTCAAAAACTGTTACGGAAGTGAAATTACTGTCTTGCTTTCTTTTTTTGATGGAATACTCGTTGACCATACCTTTGTAATTGTTGATCTCTGTAACAGGGTCGAGCATATCAGGGTTGTCATTACTGACAGTTTTTCTATTCATACGCAGTGAGATGGCATCAGCCTCCTGTGAGTAGATATTGTAAGTTTTTCTATTTTTGTCCGTTCGCAGTAAAAATTCAATATCTTTGTAAATTGCATTGATGGCTTTTCTATAGTAAAAAGTTGCGAGCAGGATAAGAACAAAAACAATAATGACAGCGTATTTTATATATTTAAACTTTTCTTCATTATAATGAATGTTTTTTAAAAGTATCGTGTCAATTTGTTTGTTTATATTGGCAAAGGCAATGTCAAGATTCTTCTTCGCCTTTCGATCAAGTGCCGGATCTTTTGTGTCTACATAGTACTCTTGCGCAGCCTGATTGAAAGTATCCGTCAAAGCAGAAAGTTTATCTAGGTCTGCAAGATATTCCTGCTCGTTATGAACAATGTATTTGTCCATATAGGCATATTTGTAAAGTGTTTTTAATTTGTCTATCTCTTGATGCAGTTGTGTACTTTTGCCATTAAACTGAATGAGAGCCAATTCAAGGTCTTTTTTGTCAAGTCGGGTTAATGATGCAATAATCTTTTTTTGATTGACAAGATTATCTACTTTGTCAAAGGAGAGAGTATGTTCAAAAATGCTTAATAGCCCAAGTGTTGCAGCAACAAGAACAAAAAGCAGATAAGTGTTCAAATTCTGAAATATCTTCTTAATCGAGTGTTTCATATGTTTAGTTTTCCTAAAAATGTTATAATTGCTTACTATTCTATATCGGTTGCGATTAAGAGTTGCTTAAGTAGAAAGAGGAATTTTGAATTTAGAAAATTATTTTATATCACTTTTTAACAATAATCACATTGGTGATGATGCAGCCGTCATAGAAAAATATGTTTACTCAAAAGATGCTTTTTTTGAAGATGTCCATTTTAAAAAAAAGTGGATGAACTATTTTCAAATAGCCAAAAAAGCCATGCTGGTCAATATTTCGGATGCCATTGCTATGAATGCTCAACCTATGTATGCACTCTTAAGTGTTGCAATGCCAAAGAGCATGACTAAAAAGGATATGCAGGCTCTCGCAGCTGGCTTTAAGTTTGTTGAAAAATGTTATAATATGGAAATAATCGGCGGCGATACGATAAGTAACACAAAGCTCGATATTACCATCACTGTGATCTCAAAGACAGAGAGACCGCTTTTGCGTAAAGGTATGAGAGGATCTTCTCTTTTGGCATATACGGGTGAGCTTGGACGAAGCGCAAAGGATCTCAAAAGACTTTTTCGCGGCGGCAAGATCCATCAAAAGTCAAAATTTGTAGATATTGAGCTGCGTGAGGCATTTGTCAAAAGAGCAGCGAGAGCATTACAAGCCGGTATGGATATATCTGACGGACTCTTTAGTGATTTGGATAAAATGTTGAAAGCTAATGGTCTTGGCGTTGAATTTATAACAAAGATACCCAAAAGTATGGGTTGCAGCGGTGAAGAGTATGAGATGCTTATCGCTTTTGACAAACGAAATCTCAAAGGTCTGCAAAGACGTGCAAAGCAGAGCAGAACAAAACTTACTGTTTTTGCAAAAGCCTCACGCAAACGATATACAAATAGATGTAAAGCACATCATTTTTAAAAAATTAGGAAAAAAATAGATATGGATAGATTTTACTCACTTGCTCACGCAAGTATAGATTTTCACTTTAAGCAGACACCCCGTGATTTTGTTGTAGAGGAGATACCACTGTATGAATTCAGCGGAGAAGGCGAGCATTTAGTCCTTTTTGTACGTAAAAAGAATCTTTCAACCAATGAGATGATAGGTCAGATAGCAAGATACTTAGGTATAAAAAACAAAGAGATAGGGTACGCAGGGCTTAAAGATAAGCACGCAATGACAAAACAGTATATATCTCTGCACAGAAAATATGAAGAGGCACTGGAAAATTTTAATTTTGATGGCATAAAGATCCTCTCAAAGACATACCATAACAATAAGATCAGGATAGGGCACCTCAAAGGTAATCGTTTCTATATCAAGCTTAAAAAGGTCAATCCGACAAGTGCGGCTAAAATAGATGAAGCTTTGAAAAATATAGATAAACAGGGAATGCCGAACTTTTTTGGATACCAGCGTTTTGGCAATGACGGTGATAACCATATACTTGGAGAAAAGCTTGCAAAAGGAGAAGCGCGTGAACGTAATCCCCGCGTGAAAAAACTGCTGATAAATGCATACCAATCACATCTTTTCAATCTTTGGCTCTCACGCAGACTTGAGATCAATTCACTTGTCAACTCTTTTAGTGAGAATGAACTTGAATCACTACTAAATCTGCCAAACCATGAAGTAAAAAAGATGAAAGCTCAAACACACCCTTTTAAGCTTATAAGCGGCGATGTTATGGAACATTATCCCCATGGAAGACTTTTTGATTATGAAGGCCAAGAAGAGGATATAAAGCGTTTTAATGAACGTGATGTGAGTGTTACGGGACTCTTGGTCGGTAAAAAAGCACGTCTTGCAACACAAAATGCCCGCATCATAGAAAAAGAGTATGATGATACGATAAATGCAGATGGTGCAAGACGTTATGCCTGGGTCTATCCTACAGATATGGAAGGGCGTTTTAATCCTGTTGAAGCACAGTATGAGTTGAACTTTTCACTGCCAAAAGGTTCTTATGCCACAGTGCTTATCGAAGAAATAGCAAAAAGGAAAATCAATGAATAAAAGACATGTTACATCAGCCATCTCACAAATTTTTGGAAAGTTTGCATCCAAAGAGTTTCCAAAATGGTTCCAAAATATCGTCAATCAAAGCTATGTGAAGTTAATGGGACTTGATATGAGTGAGTTTCATGCACCAAATTCATATAAAAGTCTCAATGCGCTCTTTACGAGACACTTGCGTGAGCCAAGAAAATTCTCTTTAGCAGCAGAAGATTTTATCTCGCCATGTGACTCTCTTATCTCAGCATGCGGGGGATTGGTAGATGATTATGCACTACAAATAAAAGGAATGCGTTATAAAACCGATGACCTTTTAGGAAACAACTTCACGCAGTCTGAAAAAGATGCCGTGTGTGACGGTGACTTCATCAACTTTTATCTTTCGCCAAAAGATTACCATCGTTATCATATCCCGATCAATATGAAAGTATTAAAAGCGGTGCATATTCCAGGAAAATTCTATCCTGTCAATTTTCCTTCGCTCAAAAAACGATTGAATCTTTTTATAGAGAATGAAAGGGTTGTCCTGCAGTGTGAAACGGTAGAGGGAAAAAGATTTTATATGGTTTTAGTCTCTGCACTCAATGTCGGCGTAATGAAAGTGAGTTTTGAACCTCGTATTCATACAGATGCAGATGTGATTGGTGAGCAGGTTTATACATTTCAAGATCTCTATCTTGATAAAGGCGATGACTTTGGATGTTTTGAGATGGGTTCTACGATTGTTATCATCTCTGAAAAAGAGATGTTTAAAGAGATACTTGTAAAACCGGGTGATAAAGTAAAATTTGGAGAGACTATTGCTAAACTAAGTTAATAACTCTTAGTCTGGCTGTAACTTTTTCATCTTTTTCTATAAAGTCTAATTGTGTATCAATTGGATGTTTCTGATCTTTTAAAACAGCTTGCAGATCGTGAAGTACATAAGCATATTTTTGAAATAATGGTACATTAATATAGTCGATATGATCTTTTGCAACAAGCTCAGCCAATTTTTTCAATGCACAAGTATATACTGCCTGATTAACGGAAAAGTGTATAAGATAGTCATGCATGATCTTGAGATTGTTCTCAAAAACAGTTTTCTCTTCAATATCAAGCGTTTTACTCTCGCGAACTCTTTTTAGTTCATCGGTAATGTGCTGGTCAACTTTAGAAAACTCTTTTTGTATGAGGTCTTCCAAATCTGGACAATACTTTGATAGATTTTGCATAAGTTCCGTATTGGTCAGCTCTTGTGGATGGGCTAGGAAAGTGTACTGTTTATCTTCAAAGTAATCATGGTCAAGTGCTTTGATTAGCTCAATAAGCACAGGAAGATAATTAAATTTATCATCCTGATTTTTATCAAACTCAATGCCTCTATGAGATATGAGTGGTTTTGGACCTACATAGGCAAGCTTTTCCATGATTCTCTCCTTCATAATACAATCTTATACGTTAAATCTAAAGTGCATGACATCGCCATCTTGAACGATATACTCTTTACCTTCAAGACGCATTTTCCCTGCCTCTTTTGCTCCGGCTTCTCCGCCAAATTCGATAAAATCTTCATAGGCAATGACTTCAGCACGGATAAATCCTTTTTCAAAGTCGTTGTGGATAACTGCTGCAGCTTTTGGGGCAGTTGAGTTTTGACGAATGGTCCAAGAACGAACCTCTTTGACACCTGCGGTAAAGTAGCTCATAAGACCAAGCTTATCAAAACCTTTGTGGATTATCTGCTCAAGTCCTGACTCTTCAACGCCGAGTTCATCAAGAAACTCTTTTGCTTCATCCTCTTCAAGACCGATGAGTTCTTCCTCAACTTTTGCACAGAGTTTGATAAGTTCGCAGTTATTCTTCTCGGCATGCTCACGCAGGGCTTTTACATATTCATTGTCTTCTAAAAGACCCTCTTCATCTGTATTTGCACCGTACATGATCTCTTTATCTGTTAGAAATCTCACTTCACGTGCAAGTTGTTTATACTCGTCTGTATCGGCTTTTTCAAAGTTTCTTGCTAAGTTGCCTTCTCCTAAAAACTCCAAAAGTTCTTCTGCGATCTCAAGAGCTCCTTTTGCGCTTTTATCTGCTTTTGCCTGTTTTTTCAGTCGCTCGATTCTGTTTGCAAGTACTTCGATATCGGCTAAGATAAGTTCACCTTCAATGATCTCGACATCACGCAATGGATCGATACTGCCTTCATTGTGAACGATGTTCTCATCTTCAAAACAACGAACGATCTGTAAAATAACCTCTGTTTCACGAATGTTCGAGAGAAATTTGTTTCCAAGACCTTCGCCCTGTGAAGCACCTTTTACAAGTCCTGCGATATCCACAAAATCTAAAGTAGAGTATTGAATTCTTTCAGGGTTGACGATCTTTGCAAGTTCATGAAGTCTTTTATCCGGAACCGGGACAACAGCCTTGTTTGGCTCGATCGTACAAAATGGGTAGTTGGCTGCCTCCGCGTTTTGTGCCTTTGTCAGTGCATTGAAAGTTGTTGATTTACCTACGTTTGGAAGTCCTACTAAGCCGATTGCTAATCCCATTTCATACCTTTAATAATTTTTTTGCAATTATATCTAAGTAAAGTTAAAATTGGGCGTGATACAATTGCGTCTATGATAAAACTTACAGATAAAAAACTCATACTCTTTGATCTTGATGGCACGCTCATTGACAGTGTTCCTGACCTTGCTGCTTCAGTAAACTATATGATGCGCTCATTGCGGCTTGAGCCTTACAGTGTAGAACAAATAAGAAGCTGGGTTGGTAACGGTGCATCAACACTTGTAAAGCGGGCCTTAGCAGGAGAAGCTGATATCTCAAATGTAGATATAGGCAATAATTTTTTTGAAGAGGCTTTGGATCTTTTTTTAGATCATTACAGTCACAATCTTGCAAAAGAGACCTATCTGTATGAGGGTGTCAAAGAGACACTTGATACTTTGTACAAACGTGACTTCATAATGACAATAGTTACAAACAAACCCTGTGAATTTATAGAACCTATTTTGGATGCTTTAGAGATAAAAGAGTATTTTTCCTTATTGCTTGGTGCAAACTCTTTAGAGAAAAAAAAACCGAACCCTGAGGTGATTTTCCATACACTTGAGAAATTTAATATTAAAAAGTATGAATCTGTAATAGTAGGAGATTCAAAAAATGACATCATAGCAGCGCACAATGCCGGCATAGACTCACTTGCAGTGACATACGGGTATAATTACGAAGAAAACATTCAAGAGTATGACCCAACAGGTGTTGTAGATAGATTTGAAAAATTGACTGAGATAATTGGATAGTTATGAGTAAAAAGATTGCGGTCATAGACGGTGGTATAGATGGATCATTAAGATCTTTATTTGGCATATATGCCAACAATTCATTTAAGGAGAGAAAGAGATGAGTGTACTTTTAGAATTTGCGATGTTTCCGACATCAGATAACTGCCGTGAGGGTTCAAGTGTTTCAAAACAGGTGGCAAAGATCATTGATGCTATAGATAAAAGTGGTGTGGCATATCAGCTTACGCCTATGGGCACAGTTGTGGAAACCAAAACGATGCGTGAGGCACTTGATATTATAGAACTTGCTTATGAGCAGGTGAAAGATTGTGAGAGGGTTTACAGCTCTTTAAAGTTTGATATCCGGCATAATTCAGAAAATAGACTAATAAATAAAATAAAGTCTGTAGAAAATAATCTCCAAAGAGAAGTACATAAGTAGTTTTTTTCTGTTTTGTGATATTTCCTTTCCATTTAAATTATAAATATAAGATTACGCTCAGATTAGCTAATCACATTTTTGTAATAAAGGAATATATATGAAGTATAGTGGAATAATCATTCTGATATTTGTCACATTTTTTGCGACAGGTTGTGTAACAAAAGGAACGTATGAAGCTACTGTTGCAGAACTCGATAAAACGAAAAGTTCACTCAGTGATGCTCAAACCAGAATCAGTCTGCAAAATGCACAGATAGATGCGCAAAAAATAGCATTGGAAAAAAATCGACAGGAAATTGAAAAAACGAAAAAAGAACTTGCTAAGCTCAATGAGAAAAAAGCAGCGCTGGAAAAAGAGTATAGTGATACGCAAGCACTTTTAAATGCTTCACAGAGAAAGCTTGAAACAATGAGCCAGATCGAAGCAGAGACAAAGAAACGTAATGAGATATATGCTCGTTTTGTCAATCAGTTACAGAAGATGATCGATGCAGGACAGTTGAGTGTAAGTATTGAAAAAGGGCGTATCGTTATTAATTTACCTGACAATATTCTTTTTAAAACAGGTCACGCAAATGTAAACGAAGAGGGTCAAAAGGTCTTAAAACAGATTGCAGGTGTACTCAAAGAATTTAAGGACAGAAAATTTCAGGTTGAAGGACATACTGATAATGTCCCAATTAAAAGTGCACGCTATCCTAGTAACTGGGAACTTTCAACTGCCCGCGCTTTGAATGTTGTTCATTTAATGACAGAAGAAGGAGTTGATCCTAAAAATATTTCTGCAGCAGGCTATGGAGAGTTCCAGCCACGTGCAAACAATGAGACTCCGGAAGGTAGAAAACTAAATCGTCGTATTGAGATCATTATGCTCCCTAATTTAGAGATTCTCTCTAATGAACTACCAAAAGTTATGAAGTAACGCTCACTACAGCTCATAGATATCATCGGAGAAAATGATGATATCTATTAAAAAGAGTAAAAGAAGATTATTTTAATGCTTCTCGAACGATTTTTACAGCTTCAACCATATTTTTAAGGCTTGGTTTTACCTCTTCCCATTTTCTTGTTTTTAGACCGCAGTCAGGATTGATCCAGAGTTGTTCTTTTGGTAAAACTTGCAAGAGCGAATATATCTGTGTTACTATCTCTTCCACAGATGGAATACGTGGTGAGTGAATATCATATACACCCGGTCCAACTTCTTGTTTATAACCCACTTTTGCAAAGATTTTAAGTAGTTCATTACCACTTCTGGCAGTCTCTATGGAAATAACATCCGCATCCATCGCTTCAATAGTCTGAATGATATCATTAAATTCGCTGTAACACATGTGCGTATGAATCTGCGTCTCTTTTCTAGCGGAGCTGACAGATAGTTTGAAGTCTCTTACGGCAAAATCCTCATAAGCCTCTACTTTTGCTTTGCGCAGAGGATATCCCTCTTTAAATGCCGCTTCATCAACCTGTATCATTTTGATTCCAGCATTTTGCAGGTCATCAACTTCATCACAGATAGCTAAGGCAATCTGTTTGCTGACATCAGCACGTTTCATATCATCACGAACAAATGACCAGTTGAGAATTGTTACCGGACCTGTAAGCATACCTTTCATGATTCTGTCGGTTTTACTTTGTGCATATGTAATCCAATCAACCGTCATTGGTTTTGGACGACTGATATCACCATAGATGAAGGGTGGTTTTACACAACGGCTTCCATAGCTTTGTACCCAGCCGTTTTGACTGAAACCATATCCTTTTAACTGTTCGCCAAAATATTCGACCATATCATTTCGTTCAGGTTCGCCATGGACAAGAACTTCAATACCACACTCCTCTTGAAATGCAACACACTCATCGATATAGTTCTTCATCTCCTGTTCATATCTTTCTTTGGTGATAGTGCCATTTTTAAACTCTCGTCTTGCATGTCTTACTTCCGGTGTCTGTGGAAACGAGCCGATGGTTGTCGTTGTCAGTTCTTTATAACCCAAGAGTTCTTTTTGAATCTTTATGCGTTCTTCATAGCTCCCCTCACGTGTAAACTCAGAGATGTTACTGACTCTATGTTGTACGGCTTTGTCATGAATAAGCGGTGAAGATCTTCTGCTTGTATTTGCCTCTTTATTCGCCTGTAGTAATGCTTTTTCATTTGTACTCAGTGTTTCAAATCCTTTAAAGAAGAGTTTTGAAATGAGTGCGATCTCATCAAGTTTTTCAACGGCATAGCTAAGCCAGTTCTTAATCTCGTTGTTCATATTCACTTCATACTTTAGTGTGTATGGCGTATGAAGCAGTGAAGAAGAGGAAGAGATAATGAGCTGCTCTTTAGGAACAGTTTGCTCTATACTCTTCAACAGTTCTTGTGTAGCTAAAATATCATTTTTCCAAATATTTCTTCCATCTACTACACCGGCGATGAGTGTTTTATTGGAAGCAGCGATGAGTTCAAGGATATCCAGATTTTCTTTGCCATGAACAAAATCAAGACCAATCGCCCATATAGGAGTATTGAGAAGAATTTTTGTTGCTTCATTTGAGTGCTCAAAGTAGCTGACAACCGCTATCTTGATATTATTAGCTGCATTTGCCAGTTTGTCATAGGCAGGTTTGATAAGACTGAGTACCTTCGGTTCTAAATCCTTAACAAATATCGGTTCATCGATCTGAACGACAACAGTATCGTCGAGTTTGGAAATTTCGTGTAACAGTTGCTCATAAACAGGTATGATTTTACTGTAGAGTTCATAGACATCCCCCCTGTCAACTCTTTTTGAAAGTCCCAAAAATGTTATAGGACCTATGATATTTATCTTCGTTTTGATATTTGCAGCTTTTGCCTCTTTATACTCTTCAATTATCTTTGTAGCATTGAGTTTGTAGTTATCTTCTAGTGAGAGTTCAGGAACGATATAGTGGTAGTTTGTATTAAACCATTTTGTCATCTCCATAGCTACGGCATCTTGTTTTCCTCTTGCCATTGCAAAGTAGAGTTCTTCATCTTTGAGAGCTTGAAATCTTTTTGGGATGGCATTGAGTGTGATAGCCATATCAAGCATATTGTCATAGAGTGAAAAATCATTTGAGCTGATAAACTCTATACCTGCATCTTTTTGGTACTCCCAGTGACGTTTTTTTAATCTGCTTGCTGTTGTTGTGACTTCATTGAAGTCGCATTTTCCAGACCAATAGCTCTCTAATACTTTTTTTAGTTCTCTTTGTTCTCCAATTCTTGGAAATCCTAATACGTAGTTTTTTGACATTGCAATATCCTTTGTTTTGTGTCAGTTATGACGATAAATTTATGTTGTTTGTATATGATTTTTTGATAGGTTAAAGGGATATTGTATGAGGAGGGTGGATACCACTGCGTCGAAATGCAAAACATACTGTATAAAAAGGGCATCTCGGAATATAGTGGTTGAGTAAAATCATAAGTTTTGATTTTATTGTAAAGAGGAGATGACAATGACATGGTTTTGTACTGTTTAGCAAGGCAAGTGCTGTTGCAGCAAAGAGTTCTTGTAATGCCACTATATCTCCTTTGTAAGATTTTTGTAATTATATCAAATTATTTGAGTCTCTATTTTAACTTTTTAAGAAATTCACTCATAAAACGTACACCGGCACCTGTTGCACCATGGACATTGACATCCCAAGGAGATTCAGTATAAGCACTGCCGGCAATGTCAAAATGGAGCCATTTGTCTTTATTCTCTTCTTTAATGAAGTTATCTAAAAAGAGACCAGCCGTAATAGCGCCGCCGTATGGTTTGCTAGAGATGTTACAAATGTCTGCGATCTCACTTTTAAGTTGTTTTCTCAAATGTTTGTTAAACGGCAGGCTTGCTGTCAGTTCTCCGGCTTTTCCTGCTGCTTTTGAGAGGTCATGACGTAGTCTGTTGGAGTGTCCCATAACGCCTGTTGTGTATTGTCCGAGTGCTACCATACACGCACCTGTAAGTGTCGCGAAATCAAAAAGATAGTCAGGATTTTTTACTTTATCCTGTGCATAGTCAAGAACATCGGCAAGTACCAAACGACCTTCTGCATCGGTATTACGCACTTCGATAGTATCGCCTTTGCGTGAGACAAGTACGTCATCGGGTTTATAGGCATCTCCGCCTATCATATTTTCAACTGCACCGACAAATGCGTGTACTTCGATATCGAGTTTTAACTCGCTTACCGCTTTAATAATACCAAGAACAGCACATGCGCCGGCTTTGTCCATTTTCATAGTGACCATGGAAGTAGCAGGTTTGAGACTTAATCCGCCACTGTCATATGTAAGACCTTTTCCGACAAGTGCTATGCGTTTTTTTGCATTTTTGGGTTTGTATGCAAGATGAATGAGTTTTGAGCCGTGGCGTGAGGCACGACCGACTGCAAGCATCGCTTCACATCTCTCTTTTTTAAGAGCTTTTTCATCAAGAATATCACAAGAGAGCTGATTTTGACGTGCCAATTTTTTTGCAACTTTC
Organism: Sulfurimonas paralvinellae; assembly: GCF_014905135.1. NCBI lineage: Bacteria > Pseudomonadati > Campylobacterota > Epsilonproteobacteria > Campylobacterales > Sulfurimonadaceae > Sulfurimonas > Sulfurimonas paralvinellae. The sequence continues at coordinate 890,124 of NZ_CP041406.1, forward strand.
GCCAGTGTTTCTGGATGCATATCATCCGGAGCGGTATTGACAATATCTCGTGTAAAACATGTCGCTTCTGCAACGACAACAGCTTCCTGAAAAAGCTCTGTAAGGTGTTCTACGTTTTCACATGTAAGATAGAGTTTCTTTACTTTTTGCTTTTTTGGTTTTGATTTATAGTTGTTAAACTCATATCCTCCGAGAATGAACCCTTCTATGAAATGACGAATATTTTTTTCATCAATATCAACAGAAAGTGATTTGTAAGAAAAGCCTTTTACTGCTTTTGCAACGGCTGCAGCAGCTGTTCGGATATTTTCTTCATCATGGTTTTCGATACCGCAAAAAAGCAGAGATTTTCCATGCATACCGCAGAGTGTGTCCTGCTCTGCACAAAAGCCTGCTTTTTTGAGTGTTTTTTTGAATTTCGCTTTCTCTAATCGTTCCGGTGTAATGAGTTTAACCGTCAGATTCTCTTTTGCATCAAAATTTTTTTTATCTATCAATTCTATTTTCATAATACGTTCCATTTTGTAAATTTCTTTTCATAATAGTAGCAAAATATTAGAAACAAATCTTTTTTTTATTAAGAAAATTTTTTTTTATGATACAATCTTTTTTATGATAAATAAACAGATTCTGATAATTGAACTTAATGAGCAAAATTTTAATGTTTTGGAGAGTGTTTTAAGTAAAAATGGTTATGTTTGCAAGGCTGTTTTAGATCTGGAAGCATTTCAGGCTCTAGAGTTAAAAGCAGATGCATATGACTTAATTATTGTTAACTCTCATGTTCAGTATGTAACAGTAGCAGATGTCATGAAAATTGCCGAATCAGAAACATCTTTAAAAGTTCCTGTTATCTATATAGACAGTGCAAAAGAGCATAGTAAGAGTACGCTTGATGACTGTTTTGCAGCTGGTGTGTCGGATTATATCAAAAAGCCTTTTGACTCTAAAGAGATCGTTTCTCGGGTGAATTACCATTGCGAACAGCTTTATAAACTGCGTGAATATAAGCTTAGACTTGATAAGCTCGCAAACTTGGCAACAATCGACCAACTTTCAAAGTCAACATCAAAAATGCATATGCAGGCTATTTTACGCCATCAGATAAACTATTTTAATCGCTACAAAACAGATACGACTTTGATCTATTTGAGCCTTTTGAACATAGATAAACTCATTGGTACTTTTGGACTTGAAAAAGGTGAAAGAGTCATCGCACAATTTGCAAAAGTTCTCAAGTCTTCAATCCGTGAATCAGATGTCCTTGCTCGTTGGGCGGGATCGGACTTTATTATACTTTTGACAAATACAAGTGTCTCTGCATCAGAATATATTACGAAAAAATTAAAAGCAGAACTCTCAAATGTTGAAGTTATGAAGGGAATCAAGCCTGAACTCGCCTTTGGAATCACCTCTTTTACAGAAGATGACGATGTAAAAGAGGTGATTGAGCGAGCAAAATATGCTCTCAGCGAAGCAAAAAAACAGACATATGGAAAGATTCATATAGCTGACTAGTTTATTTAGAGATATTTTTTAGTCAAAATGAAGCAGGTCTTTAGCCTGTATCATGTCTTTATCTCCACGACCTGAAAGATTGACAATGATGAGCTTATCTTTGATATTTGGCAGTTTTTTGAGATATGCCACTGCGTGAGATGACTCGAAAGCAGGGATGATTCCCTCTTTTTGACTTAACCATACAAAAGCATCGAGCGCTTCTTTATCTGTGATGTAATCATACTTAACATTTCCCATATCATTGTGAAAAGCATGTTCAGGACCGATTCCAGGGTAGTCAAGACCGGCGCTTATAGAGTGTGCTTCGAGTATCTGCCCATCTTCATCCTGCAATAGATAGCTCATTTGTCCATGAAGAACACCCGGACGTCCTTTTTTCAATGAGCATCCGTTTTTGTCATCAATGCCAAGCCCTCCGGCTTCTATTCCTATACACTCGACGGCTTCATCTTCTAAAAAGTGTTGAAACATTCCAATGGCATTGGAACCACCACCGATACAAGCGATAACATGATCCGGGAGACGGTTCTCTTTTTCTAAAATTTGCTGACGTGCTTCCCAGCCGATAATAGCTTGAAAATCTCTTACCATCATAGGGTAGGGGTGTGGACCTGCTACTGTACCGATGATATAAAAGGTATCACGCGCATTTGTTACCCAGTGGCGGATGGCATCGTTCATGGCATCTTTAAGTGTGCGGCTGCCGCTCTCAACAGAGTTTACTTTTGCACCCAGCAGTTTCATACGAAAGACATTAAGCTCCTGACGTTCAACATCTTTTGCACCCATAAATATTTCACATTCAAGGCCAAGCAGTGCAGCAATGGTGGCCGTAGCAACACCATGTTGTCCTGCACCGGTTTCGGCAATGACCTTTTTATATCCAAGACGTTTTGCCATAAGCCCCTGTGCGATAACGTTGTTTACTTTGTGTGCACCGGTATGATTTAAGTCTTCACGCTTTAAGTAGATCTTCGCACTAAGCTCTTGGGAGATATTTGCAGCATAGTAAAGCGGTGAAGGGCGACCGACATAATCTTTGAGGTAGTAGTCAACTTCAGCCCAAAAGTCTTTATCGAAGCGAATAGCATCATACTCCTCACGCAGCTTGAGTAGTGCCGGCATAAGTGTTTCAGGAACGTAGCGTCCGCCGAAGATTCCAAAGTGTCCGTTTTCATCCGGATCGAATTTTGAAGCAGTTGGTATATACATTAATTAACCTCTATAAGTGAATAAACTTTCGTTTTTTCTTTTAATTTTTCGATGCCATCAAGAAATGTAAGTCCTATGACAAAACAGCACTCAACACACTCTGCACCTGTTTGATTGACAAGGGTGGCAGCCGCATTTGCAGTGCCGCCTGTTGCAATTAGGTCGTCAATGACAAGCACACGCGCACCTTTTTTCTCTCCAAAGGCATCAATGTGAACTTCGATCTCATCGACGCCATACTCAAGAGCATACTTTTCACTGATGGTAGTGTAGGGAAGTTTCCCTTGTTTTCGAATAGGCACAAATCCAAGACCAAGCATCTGTGCAAGCGCCGCTCCAAAGATAAAACCGCGTGCATCAATACCTGCAATATAGTCAAGATCATACTCTTTATAACGTTCATAGAGATGATTCATAAGTACGCCATACGCTTCTTTATTGTTTAAAAGTGTTGTAATATCTTTAAAGACAATTCCCGGTTTTGGAAAATCTTTGATATCTCTGATGGAGTCTTCTATTATTTTTCTTTGAGTATCACTGAGTGTAACCATTTTTTTTCCTTAGAGTAGAGCGTCGATGCGGCTCTCGAGTGCTTTTATTTTGGCATTGAGACGATCGACTTCTTGTCTGTGTTTTGAATTTCTCTGTTTGAGAACTTTGAGTTCATTTCTGAGTTTCGTCAGCTCTTCTGTTAAAATATCAACATTTCCAAGTGCACGCTGGAGCTGAATTTGATATTTGCGAATAAGAATTTCAGCCTCTTGCAGTGTGAGCTTCATTAAATCATTACTGCGTTGTTCCTTATTTGTTATGCTCTTAAAATAGAACATCTTTACAAACAGGTAAACAGAAACAATGGAAAGGATTGTTAAGAGTGACCATTCCCAGAACATTACTAGACGGCCTCTATCTTTTCGACTCGTTGAACATGGCGGCCGCCTTCAAAACCATTCGCAAGCCATGCATCGATAATAGACTCGGCAACACCTTTACCGACAATGCGTTCGCCGAAACATAAGATGTTTGCATCGTTATGCTCACGTGCAACCATTGCAGTATAGGCATCGTGGCAAAGTGCCGCACGGATACCGTGATGTTTGTTCGCTGCCATACTCATTCCGATACCGCTGCCGCAGATCAAAATTCCCTGTGCACTGCTGTCTTCGATGACAGCACGGGCAACTTTGTGTGCATAGTCCGGGTAATCGACTCTATCTTTGGAAAATGGTCCAAAATCAACAACCTCATGACCTTTGGATTGTAAAAGTTCGACGGTCCAATCCTTTAGATCGACTCCGGCGTGGTCTGTTCCTATATAAAATTTCATTTTTGCTCCTAAGATAATAATAAATTAATGATAAACTGTACAGGCATAAACAGCAGGTATTGGTTTAACGGTGTCATTAAAACAATCAGTACGATAATCATACCATATCTGTCATACTTGTAATAAAACTCGGCAATCGACTTTATATTGTATTTTAACGCAAGATGCATTAAAAAATGGCCACCGTCAAACTGTGGAATAGGAAGAAGGTTAAAGACAGCGAGAACGATATTGATGATGAGTAACTGATAGATAAAAATATAAAAGAAGACATAAAAGAGCGAATCAGCTGTAGTCGGTGCACTCATTGCTGTCAGTCCAATGGCTGCAATAGCTCCAAGTGTGAAGTTATAGACAATTCCTGCCAGATCAACCTGCATGGCCGCATTGTAGCCTCCACGCTGAATAACTTTATACATGTCAATAGGAACAGGTTTTGCCCAACCAAATAAAATACCGCCGGATGTACCAAGAAGCAAAGGAATAAAATAGAGTGCGGCAGGAACAATGATGGTTCCTACCAAGTCAATATGTACAAGCGGGTTGATAGTAAGACGGCCTGCATTTTTAGCAGTATCGTCACCATACATATGTGCTACCCATCCATGCATGATCTCATGACCGATAATGGCAATGGCAAGCGCAGCGACTGCCGCTAAGATTTTCAGTATATCAAGTAAGTCCATAATACTCTTTGTCTTCTCTTTCTCTCTCTTCTATCGCTTTTTGCAGATAAGGCTTTTGTTCAAGGTCTGCAGGTGTTTTCCCGACTCTGTCCCAACGAACTTTCCAGTTTTTGTCAATCGAGAAGTAAATGAACCAAGGCGTTCCTTCTACGTTTTCGTAAGGAACTGATCCCCAAAAACGGCTGTCATTTGAATGGTCACGATTATCCCCCATCATAAAGTAGTGGTTTTTTTCAACTTTGATAGGATTCATATAAAAGATCGGCATCGGAAAATGTCCGTCATTGATGATTTTAGGGTCATGATGAATACCGGGATGCTTTTTCATATAAGGATTTTTTACCCATAATTTTCCTGCAAAAACAGCTATTTCATAGTTTTTATAGTGTCCTTTTATCCAGTCATCACCTTCTTTGAAATGGATAAACAGATTTTTATCTGCTACAAAAAGCTCATCACCCGGCAACGCAACACAGCGCTTTACAAAGTGTTGCTTGATATTTCTCGGGTATCTAAAAATAACGATATCGCCACGTTTTGGCGTGTCTCCGTCAACTATCTTTAGCTCTTTGCTCCATGGAATGACCGGAATTTCCAAAAATGGAATATAGGGCATGGGAACACCATAAGCGAACTTCTTGGCAAAGAGATGGTCACCGATAAGCAGTGAGTCTTTCATACTGCCGCTTGGAATGCGAAATGCCTGCGCGACAAAAAAGATGATAAAAAGGACAATGACGACTGTCCCAGTCCATGAATTGGACCACTTATACGCTTTGTGTAAAAAGTTTTTCATTAAGCCTCTTTTGTCTGGGCATTGAGCTTTGCGGCTTTGAGTGTGTTACTTAGCAGCATGGCAATTGTCATTGGTCCTACACCGCCCGGTACAGGTGTGATATAAGAGCATTTTTTACTGACGTTTTCAAAATCTACGTCACCGACAAGTTTACCGTTGTCCGCTCTGTTTATACCGATGTCAATGATAATAGCACCATCTTTTACCATATCTTCTTTGATGAGATTGATAACACCGACGCCTACTAAGATAATATCAGCCTGAAGCGTGTGTTTTTTCAAATCATCTGTAAATATATGGCAGATTTCAACAGTGGCATCTGCATTTAAAAGAAGACTTGCCATTGGCTTGCCTACAATGTTTGAAGCACCGACAACACAACAGTTTTTACCTTTAACGTCAATGTGGTATTCAGCAAGAAGTTCCATAACACCAAGTGGTGTACACGGCACAAAACCATCCAGATTTGTAACGAGTCGGCCAACGTTGTAAGGGTGGAAACCATCAACATCTTTCGCAGGATCAACAAGCTCTAAGATCTTTGTAGTGTCGATTTGCGGAGGAAGAGGGAGCTGTACCAAGATACCATCGATATTTGGATTTTGGTTCATCATCTTAATGGTGTTTTCTATGGCTTCTTGAGAGATATCTTCAGGCATTTCATGCGAAACCGAATAAAATCCGACACGGTCACATGCTTTTTTCTTCATACTTACATAAGCTTGGCTGGCCGGATCCTGACCAACAAGAATAACAGCTAAACCAGGAGTTCTACCTGTCTCTTCTTTAAGTTTTACGACTTCAGAAGCAACATTTTTTTCTATTTTTTGTGCAAGAGCTTTACCATCAAGAATCTGCATTTAAACCTCATAAATATTATTTTTGATATTATACACTTTTAAACTAATATTAGGCTAATGCAAATAATGAAATATATACTTTTACTTCTGACTCCATGGTGTCTTTTTGCCAGTAGTTCTTTTATAACACAACGGGAATATGCCTCCCAACTTTACAAAAACCCCCGCGGTATTGCCTGTGGTCGTTGTCATGGTGCAAAAGGTGAAGGTAAATTGATCGCAAACTATGTTCATAAGAACAAGAAAAAGAGCTTTATAGGACCGCGAATAAACAATATAAAATATACAGAATTTTTCAAAGCACTCAACACAAGAAAAAAGGGAATGCCTCGTTATTATTTAACACCAAAAGAGATAGAAGCACTCTACTTTTATCTCCATCAAAACGACAAGAAAAAGGTCAAAAATGTTCAGTGAGATACAACAGGCTTATGAAAAAAGAGACTTGGAAACTTTAGACACTCTTGCAAAACCGACATTTCGGGAGATAAATAAGCGTCAAGATTTTCGCTCTGTTTTGATGCTCTCTGCAAATAACATAAAGCATCTTTCCAAGATAGAATCACTTGATGCGGAGTGCATTATGCTGAACCTTGAAGACGGCGTGGCAAAAGAGGAAAAACCCTTTGCTCTTGTTTTGGCAGCAATATTTTTAAGCAGACTCAAAAAGTGTGATAAAAAACTGGTTGTCCGTGTCAATGCACTTAATGAAGGTGGCTATGAAGAGATAACCTACTTGAATCAGTTTATGCCTGATGCCATTCGTGTGCCAAAGATACGCAACCAAAAAGAGGTTCGTGATATTCTGCACCTTTTAAATGATGACATAGAACTGCATCTCTCCATAGAAACAGCCGATGCTTGGCATAATCTTGCGACATTGGCTATAAATAAACGTGTGACTACATTCTATTTGGGAGTTTTGGATCTCTTTGCCGACATGGGATTGCCGCAGAGTTTGATAAAGCTTGACAATCCGACAATGCACTATATGCTTTCACATTTTCTCATTACAACAAGAGCAATGCATGTAAAACCTGCCTCTTTTGTCTTTCAGGAATATAAAGATATGGATACTTTTACAAAATGGTTGGAGTTGGAACACGCTATGGGGTATGATGCAAAAGGGTGCATCACTCCAAAACAGGCAGAACTTGTCAATAAAATATTTGTAAATAAAGAAGAAGAGATTAAAAGAGCCAAGGTGATTGTCAAACTCTTTGAGATGCACCGAGAGGAAGGTATAACGGGCTTTGTGGATGAGGAGTACGGTTTTATAGACGAGCCCATCTACAAAGGGGCTCTAAAGCTGCTTACATCCCAATAACATTATACATTCTGGCTAAAGCATCGTAATAGCTGTAATAATCAACCACTAAAGAAGATTTTGCATCTATATAGCTTTGGCGTGCCTGTTGGAGTTCTATGTAGTCTGAGAGACCGTTCTCATATCTTTTTTGTGCCTGAACGAATTTCTCCATGGCAGCCTGCAATAGAGCCTGAGCTAGCTCTACAGTATCTTTTGATTCATTGAGATTATTGTAGGCATCTGCTACATCTTTTTTGATTTGTAGTTTTAAAAACTCCAGTTTTGCTTGTGAGATGTTCTGTTGAATGATATTTTTTTGGATATTAGCAGAACTTGAACCACCATTATAGAGATTCCATTGCAGATTGACCGCTGCCTGCCACTTATTTTCGGGAATCACACTTTTGAGATCATCATTCTCTTGTTGTTTTGTATAGTTTGCATTAAGATAGAGAGAGGGATAGTATTGTGATTTTGCAACGTTTACATTTTCCTGTGAGACTTTCAGTAGGGCAGAGGACTCTTTAATGGCGTATCTATGTTCATAAGCATACGTCACCGATTGAGGAAAATCATATTTATACTCTGTGAGTGTATCATAAATGTTATCTAAATTAAGCTTTTGCGGGACGACAACAAACTCTGTCTGAATATCTTTGACACCAATGACCTTTTTGAGGTTCTCATAAGCAGATTTGAGTTTGTAGTTGACCCTTTTCATATCTATCTTCGCCTGAATGACATTGACCGTTGCATCAGAGATATCGATTTTTGTTTTAATCCCTGCCGCATAGTAACGTTTTGCTCTATAGAGCTGTGCTTCGTTGAGTTTAAGATTCTCTTTGGCTACATCTATAAGTGCTATGGAGCGTAGAACAAAATAGTAAGCATGTTTGACATCTCTTATTTTGTCTGAGATAGTTTGCAGATTGTGCATACCAAAGGACTCTTCTTGATATTTGAAATTATCATACGTAGCACCTGTTTTGCCGAAGTCATAAAGAAGTTGCTGCAGTGAGAGATTTCCCAACAAAAAGTTCGTCTGTTTCATATCGTCAGGGTTTGCAGGAATGTTACTTGAACCCATCTCTCCGCCGGAGAGACGCAAGTCCACTTTTGGAAGAAAATAGCCGAAAACCTGCTCTTTTCTTTGTGATGCAGCTTCATACTGTTTTGCAGTTATCTGCAGATCAGGTGCATTCTTTAGAGCATATTCTATAAGCTCATCAACGTTGTCGATCTCTTTAGCGTGAAGATCGAGTGTAAGTAAAATTATAAAGCAGTAAAAAAACAGTTTCATTTATAGAGACTCCCTTCGTTTAACTTCATCTTCGACACTGACGAATTTTTCTCGCATAGTCTCTAAAAGTACATAGAGTACAGGCACAAAGAGTGTAGAGATGAATGTTGCCGAGACCATACCAAACATGAGCACTATTCCGATGGACTGTTGCGTAATTGCACCCGCACCTGTAGCAAAAGCAAGCGGAAAGATACCAAATATAAATGAGAGAATTGTCATCATAATAGCACGAAAACGGAGTTTTCCCGCACTGATGGCAGCATCGACAATGCCTTTGCCGCTCTCACGCAGCTCTTTGGCGAACTCAACAATTAAGATGGCATTTTTCGCGGCAAGAGCAACAAGCAGTACAAGACCGACCTGTGCAAAGGTATTGAGAGGTATTCCCATCCAGAGCAGCCCTGCAACAGCCCCCGCAATGACCATAGGTACAGAGAGTAGGATCATCAATGGAAGGATCCAGCTCTCATACTGCGCAGCAAGAACGAGAAAAACAACGAGTGTTACAAAGATGACAACATAGATCTGTGCATTGCCTGCCAGTTTTTCTTGGTAGCTCATGCCTGACCACTCATAACCGTAACTTTTTGGCAGAACTCTTTTTGCTATCTCCTGCATTGCCTTCATGGCATCACCCGAGCTGTATCCCGGTGCCGCATTACCGTTTATTTGAATACTTCTGTACATATTGTAATGACTCAGGTTTTGTGGACCTATAATCTCTTTGACCTTAATGAGTGCACTTAATGGCACCATTTTACCGTTGATATTTTTGACAAAGAGTTTGTTGATATCACTCTTTGCACTTCTGTAATTTTTATCTGCCTGTACAAAAACACGGAAAACTTTACCGAATTTTGTAAAATCATTGACATAGACAGAACCGAGATAGATCTGCATAGTGCTAAAAAGCTCTGCCATATTTACGCCGAGGGCATTGGCTTTTTCTCTGTCTATTTGAATGTCATACATCGGGTAGTTAATAGCGAATGTAGTAAAAGCATTGGCAATTCTAGGGTCTTTATTCGCCTCTTTTATGATCTTGTCTGCATATTGTTTGAAAAGATCCAGATCACCGGAGAGATAATCTTGCAGTCTAAAATCAAATCCTCCGACACTACCGACACCGGGGATTCCCGGAAGGTTGAAGGCTGCTATGTTGGCATCAGAGATATGTGCTGTTTTTTGTCGTATTTTTTGAATAATGGCATTGACACTCTGATCTGGCCGCGTTCTCTCTTTCCAGTCTTTAAAAGAGACAAACATCGCAACGGCAGAACTGTCTAAAGAAGAAGTGACGATGTTGTAACCGTCAATGATGACAACATTGGACACTTCATCTATGGAGTAAAGTGTTTTTTCAACCTCTTTTCTTACCTTTACCGTTTCATTAAGCGATGTTCCGGGTTTAAGATTTACTGCAACCATACAGACACCTTTGTCCTCTGAAGGAACAAATCCTGTAGGGACAATTGTAAAAAGATAGTACATCAGGTAGAAAATTCCAACCATAATACCAAGAATGATATATCTTACTTTTATCAATGCGGTGATAATCGCTGTATATTTGTTTGTAATAGACTCAAACATATCATCAAATTTTTTAAAAAAGATAAATTTCTCTTCTCCTTTTTTTCTTCTTTTGATGATGATGGAACTGAGTGCCGGCGAGAGCGTGAGAGCATTGAGCGAAGAGATCATAACGGCAAAGGATATGGTCAATGCGAACTGTTGATAGAGTGCACCGGTGATACCCGGCAGGAGTGATACCGGTACAAAAACGGCAACAAGCACAAGTGTCGTAGATATGATTGGGCCGATAAGCTCTATCATTGACTTTTTGACGACTTGCGGAATCGTCAGATCAGGCTCTTTTTCCATAAGAACCTCAACATTCTCAACAACTAAAATAACATCATCCACAACAATACCAATGGCTAGGATCAGTCCGAAAAGTGTTAAGAAGTTGATGGAGAATCCATGTGCTATTTCCATGACCGCAAAGGTACCGATAAGCGAGACTGGAATTGCGACTGAGGCAATAATTGTCGGTCTCCAAGAACCTAAAAAGACGAAAATAATGAGGATTACAAGTCCAACGGCCATAAAGAGGTTGATAACGACATTTTTAATGGCAACCTTGACATATTTTGTCGTATCATAAGGAACACTCCATTTTACACCATCAGGGAATCTTCTTTGGAGTCTCTCCATGGTCTCTTGAACTTTTTGTCTAATTTCCAAAGCATTGGCATCGCCTAATTGATAGACACCGATAAGCCCTGCAGGCTGTTTGCTTGATATCGCATTCCAGTCATAGCTTTCACTTCCTAAAATAACACGGGAGACATCACTCAGATAGACTAAAGAGCCATCTTCTTTATGCTTGAGGACAATGTTCTTAAACTCTTTTACATCACTGAGGCGTCCTTCGGTTGTGAGCGTGAATTCTTGCTTTTGGTTCTTAAATGTCGGCATACCACCGATCTTACCGATAGAGGCCTGCTTGTTCTGGCTTTTAATTGCATTGACGACATCGAGCGGGGTAAGCCCCATTGCTTTTATCTTGTCAGGATTGAGCCAGATACGGATAGAGTATTTTTTCTCACCCATGTTCTCAGCTTTACCGACACCGGGGATACGTTTAATCTCATCAAGAACATTGATATTTACAAAGTTCGATAGGAAAGAAGCATCGTACCGTTTGTCGCCTGTTATGGTGATGAGACAGACGATGGAAGGACTCTTTTTATCAACAATAACACCCTGCGCGACAACTTCAGGAGGAAGTGATGCTGTCGCTGTTGCAACCTTGTTCTGTACATCAACAGCACCTATATCTATGTTATATCCCGGTTTAAAATAGACATTGATGTCCGATCTTCCACTGGAGGTGGAAGAGGAGTCCATATAGATAACACCTTTGATACCATTGAGTTTATCTTCTAAAACACGTGTGACAGTATCTTCAACAACAAAGGCATTCGCACCTGTATAGGTTGCACTAACAGTAACGGTCGGCGGCGCTACATCAGGATACTCTGAAACAGGAAGAATACCGAGTGATACAAGCCCTGATATAATGATGATCAAAGAGATGACAATGGCAAATATAGGACGTTTTATGAATGTTACTGAAAACATTGACTACTCTTTTGTAGGAATAAGGTTGTTGTTTTTCAGTATGGCATCTATTCCTTCTTCTTTTGTGACATCAATACCTTCTACTTTTACACCCGGTTTTACTTTCATCAAGCCTGAAACAATGACTCTGTCGCCATCTTTTAACCCTTTTTTAACACTGACATAATATCTTGTGCCATAAGCAGTCGTGATATCGGCTCTTTTTACTGTCGAGTTTTTATCTATGATGTAGACATATTTTCCAAGCTGGTCATCCATGATGATCTCAGGCGGGATCATCTTAAATTTATATTTATCACTGATAAATACATTGACATAGACAAAAGTTCCCGGAAGTATCTTATACTCAGGATTTTTAATGACAGCTCTCATTGTGATCGTTGAAGTCAGAGGATCGACCGTATTGTTTGCAAAGTCAATATAGCCGTTAAGGCGGATATCTTCATCTGCTCCTTTGTACTCTATAAAAGCATCAGGATTTTCTTTGTTCTTATATTTCTGCATGACCATGGCATCGTTTTGTGACGGTGAAAAATAGGCATAGAGCGGGTCATATTTTACAATAGTTGTCAGCAGTGTCGATTCTCCTTGCCCTATAAGGTTACCGACATCGACTTTTCTTGCACTGACACGTCCTGAAATAGGTGCTCGAATAATTGTATAGTCAAGATGTATCTTTGCTTCATTTATCTTCGCCGTATCGCCTAAGATGGCAGCCTGCAACGCGGCAAGTTTTGCCTGATACTGCTCAAGTGTCGCACGTGGAGCGAGACCATCTTTGACAAGTGGCGTATATCTGGCAACATCTGCTTTTGCAAGCTCAAGTGCTGCCTCATCTTGAGCTTTTTTTGCTTTGGCGGCATTGAGTGCTGCTATGTATTCGCTCTGTTGGATTTTAAAGAGTTTTTCTCCTTTTTTGACATCTTGACCATCTTTAAAATATATTTTTTCCAAAATTCCCGAAACACGTGCACGGACTTTCTGGTGAGAACTTGCCCGCGTCTTTCCTGTGAATGTTCCCCAGATAGGTACTTTTTTTGTTTCAATGGTAATTGTTTTTACTTTTAAAGGAGGAAGTTCTTTTTTTACTTTTTTGGTTGTTTGATCTCCACAAGCACTTAAAATTAGCAAAAGCGCTGCCATGGATATAAGAGAGAGAAACTTATTGTTATTCATTATAATAAAACCTTCAATAATATAAATCTTATTATAACGAAAAAACTTGAGAGATGTCCTTTAGGCTGCTATTTGTTTCCAAGAGCATTGTAGATTTTCAAAAGTATCTGCTCAGCAATGATCATAGCTGCAATGGTAGCTATGAAGGCAATGACACCATGAATCGGCCCGCCGAAATGGACAGCATCACCAAAGATGATACTAAGTGCTTCTAGCATGACGAGCTTGGAGATAAAAATGATACTCCATGCAGAAATTCCTCTTAAAATATTGACCTTGATACCGCTTTTACCAGCAAAAAACCGTTGTGCGACTTTATGCTCTACTTTTAGTGTAAGCTGTAAAAGCGTCTGTAGTAGTATGGCGGCTAACAAAGAGAGAGAAAAAGTTTCAAGATGCAGATACTCAGGAAAGTATTCTGTGAAAAAATTGAGTACAGTGAGGTCTATAAGAACAGCTATTATATAGCGGACAAATAGCCTTTGTCTGTTATTCATCGTGATGTTGTCTGTGAGAGACAGTTCTAACTCTTCTTGTTGTGTCATTTATTGTTTTCCTTATGTAATATTTTTACTGAAGCGGTTAACCCAAATCGTAGTGCTACATCTTTTGGGCGTTTGGAGAGCTTTATGTGAACTGGTACTCTTTGTGCCAAACGTATCCATTGAAAAACAGGTTTGATGCTTGGCAAGAGATTATTACCTGGATTACCGTCTGTAGTTGCAATCCCCCAGCCAATTGACTCTACTATGCCGTCTATTGGCTTGTTGGGATAAGCCATGAGTGTGACCTTCGCTTTATCGTTTATGTTGATATCTCCAAGCATGCTTTCTCTGAAAAATCCAAAGACCCAAAATGAGGAGGAATCTACCAATGCTAAAATAGGCTGGTTGGCAACGGCTTGTGAGCCGACTTGGAAATTAATATTTGATACGTATCCATCTACCGATGCATAGACTTTTGTGAAGGTGAGATTGAGCTTGGCTGTGTTTAGCTGCTCTTTTAAGGAGTCGATTTTTGCTAAAGATTTATGATAATTGACTTCATGGCGGATGAGATCTTTTTGGCTGACAGCACCTTTGTCTTTTTTTACGATTTTTTTTACTCGTTCATATTCAATTTTGTTTCCTCGTAAAATAGCTTTTTCACGTTTGAGTTCCGCTTTGGTCTGAGCAACTTTTATCTCAAAAGGTTCCGGATCTATAGTAAATAGCAGAGTGCCTTTTTTGACGAATTGATTGTCAATGATGGGAATAGAGACAACTGTTCCTGAAACACGGGGGGAGATCTGAATGACTTGTGCCCGTACCTGCCCGTCACGGGTCCATGGATTGGAAAAATAATCCTGATATTTGTTATATCCAAAATACAGAGCACTGCCAAAGAGAAGAAGTGAAAATATTATTTTTACAATGAGTTTGAAGTATTTCAAATGAATCCTTTACTATATTTTTATGAAATAGGCATCTATAAGTACGATGTAGAGTGTTAAAAGGGAAAGAAACCCTAATGGAATATGGACAATAAATTGTGAAATTTTCAGTTTGTTAAAGATAACAGCTGTAATGAGTGCTGCAATGAATGCCAGAAAGAAGACAATGAGTAAAGGCGAGAAATAGACACCTGAGATAATAATTTCATGAGGGACGTTGCTATTCATCTTCTGCCTCCAGATAGTCACCCCAGTCAACACCTCTTAGTTTAAGGGACTCTTTATCCTTTTCATTCAGGTATGATTTTGATGTATGAATCTGCCATCCTCCACCGAGTGCTTTATAAAGAGCTATTGCTTCAAGAGCGATATTACCTTCAATGATGGCATAGGAGTCTTCTGTTTTGGTTAAATTCTCTACTGTTGAGAGGAGTCTTTGGTACGTTACAAGTCCATTTTCATACTGGGTAGCTGAGAGTTCATAAGCTCTTTTTGTTGCCTCAATAGTCTTGGCATTAAGTTGGAGTTGCTCTTTTGTAAGTTTGTAGCCGTTGAGTGCATTGGAAACCTCTTGAATGGCTCGAAATACTTTTTTATTATAGTTTAGCAGGCTTTCTTGAAATTTTGCATCTTGAATGCGTACCTGATTTTTGATACGGTCATACTGTAAAATATTCCAGCTAAAAGAGGGACCGGCACTTATACCGATGGCATCACCGGCAGATACCCAGTTATTACCTGCATTGTTTGTGTTGTAACCGATAGTTCCAAAAAGAGAAAAATGAGGATAGAGCTCTGCTTCGCTGGAGCCAATTCTGGCGTTTTGTGCTTTTGCTTGTAACTCTGCAACCTGTAAATCCGGTCGGCGTTGTATTAAAGATGCATCTACTTTAAAGGTGTTATCGATATTTATTTCTGGAATGCTGCCTTCCTTGTTTTTTTTGAGAATGGCATCTACATCCTGCGGCAATATGCCAAGCAAAACAGCAATGGCATTGCGGGATTTTATTTTTGCAAGTTCAAGACTTGGTAAAAGTGAACGGGTAGTGTAGAGTTGTGTTTTTGACTGCTGCATGTCAAGTTCAGATACATTCCCTGCATTAAACTGTACTTCTGTCATTTTTGTAACGCGTTCTTGCAACTCTATATTGCGCTTTGCAAAGTTTATTCGCTCAGATGCTGTTGTGTAGTTTATGTAGTTACGTGCAACTTCTGCAATAAGCGAGACAAGAGTGTCATTATATGAAGCGACAGATGCATAGAGTGTTGCTTCACTTGACTCTATGTTTCTGGCATATTTTCCCCAGATATCCATCTCCCAGGCAAGATCGAAGTTTACTCCTGCCGTTTGAAAGCTGTTGCCCGCATTTCTGACTCCGGCAAGTGAGCCTGAAAGTGTCTGTACCTGTGGATATGTCAAACCCTGTGAAATACCAAGTGCTGCACGGGCCTGCAGTATGCGAAGTCCGGCTGAACGAAGATCAAGGTTCTGTTCATACATTTTTGAGACAAGGGTGTTGAGTGTGTCATCATGGAAAAGTTCCCACCATTTTTCAAGATTTGCATCTTTTTTGGTTTTATTGGCATCCCAGTCTGTTGGAAATTTTTGAGGCTCTGTGCCTTTGAAATCAGGTCCGAGAACGGAACAACCGCTTAACAGCAAAGAGATTATAAATATTGTAAATATAAGAGAAGTTTTGATTGCTTTCATATTAAAACTTTGCCATTTTTAGATTGTTCCAGTCTATTGTATTCATGCTATTATAGCAGTTTTGTAAAGTTGTTTCCTGCTTTATATATGCCATACAGTTTTGTGCAAATGCCAGTAAAGATTCCGATGAGTTTTTATGAAAATAAGAAGTGTCTATTTTTTTGTGCCATATCTGCATTTTTTGTACTGTTTGTTTAAGTTGTGTTGCATGGTGCTGCTCTCTGAGACGGTCAAGGAAGTTTTTGTTTTCTTTTTTTTGTATCTCCTGCAGTGCTTGTGTGTGTTTTACAAAACGCTCTTTCATAAGTCCAAAAAGATGCTCAGGGCGTGCTGAAAAAGGAAAGTTGTGAAAGAACATCAATATAATCAGGAACATGTAAAAAATAAGCAGCGTTAAGAGAAAAGTATCAAAATTATAGTGCATCTCATTTGTAATATTCAGTACAAAAAGTCCTAAAAGAAAAAAGATACTTATTTGCGGTTTGATAAAATAAAAACCAATAAAGCCGTACATAAAAACAAAAAGTGCTAATTCCCAGCCATAGATAAGATGCGGCAAAACGGCAACATACATAAGTGTTGAAAATGAAAAACCTGCCGTGAAGAGGATCATAAGAATAGTTGGCTTGAGGGGGCTGAACATTGTCAATAGGCCTATAAGCGTTGCCAACGTAACTACTAAAAATCCTGCAGGCGGATTGAAATATATCCAAAATGCAACACTAAACCAATAGACGCACATAAGCTGCAATGTCGCTTTGAAATATTCAGGATCTAGCCAAATAAACATTCTTCCTTTTGGTGCATCGTTGATTGTGCCTGGTTTTGCCTTGTTCGGCCACAAAAAAATACCAATGAATGTATAGATGAGAATACCGAAAATAGTCATATATGTTTTATCTATTCCATATAAAAAAGCATTTTCGGGTCCGTTTACAAACATCATCATTATCGTCATGGCACTCAGCATAAAAACAGTACTGTCACCCTGATAGGTATAATAAAGATAGATAAGGATCATTAAAACAATGGAGAGAGAGATGAGATAGAACATTCTCTCCTGAGGGAAGAGGGCAATCAGACCAAGACCGATAATGGAACCTAAAACAGTTCCTAAAACACGAATAGCACCTTTTGTGACACTGTCACTGACGTTACCTGCACTTGCAATTAAAATGATGGTAATGACTGCTGTATTTGCCTGAGACCATCCCATGGCAAAAGGGATAATGTAGGCAAGTACAAGTGCAAGGGAAGTTTTAATTGCAAAATGGAGTTTCTGCATAGACAAACTTAGGCCTTAACCGGTTCCATATCTTCTTCAAGCCAGACCATGAAAAGTTTATAGGCAAGGGCCAAGCCTACTGCTCCTATGAAAAGTCCTAAAATACCTGAAAGAATCATGCCGCCGATGGCACCAAGTAAGATAACAAGCATTGGTATGTCTATACCACGACCTAAAAACATAGGTTTTAAAAATCCGTCACTTATGGCGACTATGAACATATAAACAGCAAATATTGTTGCAGAAGTTCCCTCAGCATAAGAAAATACATAGATAATTATCGGGATAGTGATAAGATTGACAGGAATCTGGATGATAGCAACAAATAAAATGACAAATGCCCAGACCCATGCAAAAGGAACATCCATTGCCAACATCCCTGCAAATGAGAGAACCGCCTGTATGAGGGCTATACCAATGACACCCTGGACAACACTGCGGATTGTAAGTGCAGATAGTTCTGCCCACTCGACACCTCTTTCACCTGCAAGCCGGCGTGAAATTGTATGATAACTTTTAATGCCGGATTCACTTTTTGCTAAAAAAATCGCTGCAATGATAAGTGAAGCGACAAACTGTAAAATACTTCCAAGTGTACCTGTAACTATTGATGCTACTTTCGCACCATACTCCTTAAGCACCGGCTCGGCATGTTTGAGTGTACTTTTTAGATTTGTGGCCGCTTCACTCCATAACGAGTATGTTTTTTCTCCAATTAGCGGCCATTCTTTGACATTTTCAGTAGGGGCAGGAATAACAACAGTACCATTTTTTAGATCATGTGCTAGTTCTGTAGAAGAGTGAATGACAGAATCAGAAAGCATATAGGTTGGAACAAGCAGTGCAGTGACCATTAGAACTGTAAAGATAGACACAATCCAGGTACGGCTTAGTTTGAGTTTTTTATCTAGTTTTGTTATAAGCGGGGAGAGAGCAACAGCAATGATAATGCCCCATAAAATAAGAACCAAGAAAGGTTTTATGACTTCAAATGCATAAAACAGGAGCATGCCTACAAGCACAGCTTTAATGAGTATTTCAAGAGCCAAGCCAGTTATCTCTTCTTTGTTTGACGTATTTATCATTCTTTTTAACCATGTATTGAATTTAAGAAGGATTATACAATTAAATTAAATAATATTACTTAAAATTATTTTTTTATTCAATATCTGGCTAAATTATAAAAAACATTGTAGCGAATGAGTGTTGTCTCTTTTGGTCGTGGATATCTGCTGTAAGCGTATTCAATCGTCTCTTTTGTCGTATCGTCCAAAATATAGTAACCGCTTTTGGAAAGGAATTTGAAATCTGTCATATCACCGTTTGGATGGAGTTTGAATTCAATGATATTGTGTCTGTTTACATTGAGATCCCGTGGAATATTGACACGTGCGACACGGATGAGGACCTGTTGTGTTATACGGCGCATAATCTCCTGATTATCAAGAATATATTGCTGTTGGCCGGGAGTTAATTTTCCAAACTCTTCACCATAAAGTTCTTTGATATCTTGAGAGATACTGCTACTGTTCGTATGTGTTTTTTTCTTCGTTTTTGTCTCTTTGTCCGCTACATCTTCATAGAGCCATGCAAGTGCTTTTTCTTTTTTAGGCTTTTTCTTTAACTCTTTTGTGGTGTTTGTCTCTTTTTTTGCTGCAAGAAGGGGTATGTACGGTTTTTTCGGCGGAAGCGGCTCAATTTTTGGTTTTGGCGGTGTTTTTTTTGCCGCTTTTTTGGGTTTATTGAGTTTCGGTTTTTTTACAGGCTTTTTAGGCTCGTATTTTATTGGTTTTGTAGGTTTGACGATTTTTTTGAGCTGTGAGCCTTTTGGCATCGGTGGAGCGATTTTCGGCTGAGGAATTTTTTTCTTGGTAAGTCCCGATTTTTTGTGCTTTACAGGCATCTCTTTGAGAGAGATTTTTATCTTTTTCTCCTGATGTTCTAGCTGTTTGTTGATGTCCGTTGCTGCATAATGAAAAAGAATCCATAAGAGTAAAAAGAGCAGTAGGTGGATAAGCACAGCGACAAAAAGAGCAAAGGTAGATCTATTCAAAAAAAGTCCATAGTATACAAAGTCAGTAATAATTTTCAAGATTATATCAAATCAATATTAATACTACTTGGATATAATAAGAAAAATATTATATAGCAAGGTGACATATGAATAGAGAAGCATCACAAAAAGCATTTGAAGAAGCACAAGAATTGATTCCGGGGGGTGTTGACTCTCCTGTGCGTGCATTTAAAAGTGTGGGCGGTACACCGATCTTTATTACAGAAGGCGAAGGTGGATACCTTAAAGATATTGATGGAAATAAGTATGTCGATTACGTGCAGTCTTGGGGACCGTTGCTTTTTGGACATCGCGATGAGACGATCGAGGCTGCAGTTATCGATGCGGTCAAACATGGACTGAGTTTTGGTGCACCGACACTTGCTGAGAGTGAGCTTGCAAAGCTTGTTATCGACTTTTTTGATTCAGTGGAAAAAGTACGTTTCGTAAGCAGTGGAACGGAAGCTGTTATGAGTGCCATTCGTCTGGCACGTGGTTTTATAGGTCGTGATGATATTGTAAAATTTACAGGCTGTTACCATGGACACTCCGATGCACTCTTGGTTGAAGCAGGAAGCGGCGCGGCGACTTTTGGTAACCCATCAAGCCCAGGTGTTCCGGCTGATTTTACAAAGCATACACTTTTAGCGGAGTACAACAATATAGAGAGTGTCAAAAAATGTTTTGCGGATTCAGACAATATTGCCTGTATTATCATTGAGCCTATTGCAGGAAATATGGGCCTTGTTCCGGCCGATAAAGAGTTCTTGCATGAGTTGCGTGAGCTTTGTGACGCAAACGGTGCACTTTTGATTTTTGATGAAGTGATGAGCGGCTTTCGCGGAAGTCTACGTGGAGCAGAGAGTATCACCGGTGTCACACCTGATCTTGTGACACTCGGAAAGGTCATTGGCGGCGGTATGCCGGTAGGTGCTTTTGGCGGTCGTAGAGAGATCATGGATAAACTCTCTCCTGAAGGACCTGTCTATCAGGCAGGAACACTCAGTGGTAATCCTGTAGCTATGGCGGCAGGTCACGCAGCACTTACAAAACTCAAACAAAATGGCCGACTCATTGATGTTCTCAACAGTCGTGCGGTAAGACTTGTAGAGGGTATGCAGGATGCGGCACGTGAAGAGGGAATTGCTATGCAGGTTGATACACGCGGTAGTATGTTCGGTTTCTTTTTCAGTGATAAAGTTGTGAAAAACTTCAGTGATGCAGCAGCATCCGATGCGGATATCTTTGCACAATTTCATGCCGGTATGCTTGATGAAGGTTTCTATTTTGCTTGTTCTCTCTATGAGACAGGTTTCATCTCTACAGCTACAACAGATATGATGATAGAAGATACGATCGAAGCAAGTAAGCGAGTCTTTAAGGCAATTAAAAATGCCTAAGGATGAGCAGCAAGAAGAACGCAAACCGCGTGTTAAGCCAATAATAGAAGCAGCGGACAGCCTCTCACTTGGTATATCTATGGTTGTCGCTGTCATTATTGGTGTTGGTCTTGGCTGGCTGCTTAAAAATCTTACAGGTGCTGCCTGGACATTTTGGATAGGTGTTATCATAGGAATCGCGGCTGCTATTTTAAATGTTTACAAAGCCTACTCAAAACAGTACAAAGAATTTGAAGAACTTTCAAAAGAGCCGCGTTATGCTATCAAAAAAAAGATAGACGATGATGAGTATGATGAAGATGAGGATTATGGTGAAAAAAGCTATTAGTATCTTTGTCATAGTTCAGCTTTTTATATTTGCTACCTACTTTATATCTTCAAAAGCTTTTGCAAATGTTGAAACGGCATTTATGAGTGCTTTTTTGATTATTATCGGAGCGTCTTATGCTTACAAGCGTATGGTCAAGGCAAAAGTAGCATCGGGTGAATATGTCGAAGATAGAGATCTTTTAGACAAAATAGAAGACCCGCATGAACTCTATGATGGCAAAGAGATTAATGATGCGCCACCTGAAGAGTTAAATTTAAAAGAGATAGTCAAAGAAGAAAAGGCAAAAGTGAAAGTGCTTGATGTGAAAAATGTGAAACATGGCATAAAAGGGAGCGTTTCGCTTTTTAGACTTGTACCGTATCTCTTTTTGATCTTGGGCTTTATTGCTCTGAAAAACAATGCTCTTTTAGATCTGTGGTATTATCTGCCATCTCTTTTTGCAGGTATAATCACAGGGTCTTTTGTTTCTAAGGAAGTTATGGCTTAAGGGCACACTTAAGAGGTTATCATCGGAAGATTTATGATGACTTCATTTTCTGTAATTTCAAGAAAGAAGTTATTGTTTTTTGCGATAATCTCCAGTGTATCTTTCTTGCTCATATCAGCATGTTCACCTCTGACAGCTATGGAAAAGATACTGTACTTTTCATCTTCATATTTAATATGTTCACCAACTCTGAAAAAGACTTTTGTTACTATTGAATCATTCTCTTTGAAGTACTCATAGATTTTGTTCAGCAGTTTTATCAGCTTGTTTGAATCGATTATGACATCCGGAATGGTTGGGTCGAAATCTTTTTTAAAGAGAGTATCTGAGCTAATGGAATTTGTGGCGATACAGAGGTCTATAACGGTGAAGATATTTGTCAGTTCACCGTTTGGTTTTACGGTGTTTAATTTATATGTCGGGGATTGATAGAGTTTAATGCCTATCTGATCTTCGTCTTCATAACCGACAGTAACTCCAAAAAATTTGTATCTGCCGTATTCAAGCTCTACAAAGGTTGTTTTAAAACCGAAATTGATACTTGCATATGTCTTTGCAAGTTCAAAGAGCTCGTTGGACGTTGCTGCTCCAAGGAGAAACTGTGCCTCTGCATTGAGTGAGAGAATCTTTCCTTTGGCATTGAAGAGTATGAAAGGATTATAGTCATACTCTATCCATTGCTGCTCGAACGTCATTGCGCTCTCTTTACTCTTCTATATAGTTTTTCAGTCTACGGCCAACTTTAGGGTGTTTGAGCTTTTTAATCGCAGATGATTCGATCTGACGAACCCGCTCACGTGTAACGCTTAGTTCTTTTCCAATCTCTTCTAGCGTTCTGTCACTCTCATCATCCATGATTCCAAATCGAAGCTTGATAACGGCTTTTTCTCTTTCGTTAAGTTGCTCTAAAACCTGTTCTATCTGAATACGAAGATCATCTTTTAAAATTGCATCTGAAGGTGAAAGTGACTGCTTATCTTCAATGAAGTCACCAAAACGGCCGTCTTCTTCACTACCGATAGGCGCTTCAAGAGAGATAGGCTCTTTTGTGATTTTAATGACATTTTTAACTTTTTCGACAGAAAGACCGACCTCTTGAGCGATTGTATCAACATCCGGCTCTTTCCCATGTTCTTGAAGGTGTTTACGCATAATTTTATTGATGCGGTTGATCGTTTCTATCATATGGATAGGAATACGGATAGTTCTCGCTTGATCGGCTATAGCACGTGAGATAGCTTGACGAATCCACCATGTAGCATAGGTTGAAAATTTGTAACCTTTTTGATATTCGAACTTGTCAACGGCTTTCATAAGGCCGATATTACCCTCTTGAATGAGGTCAAGGAATGGAAGCCCTCGATTTGTGTAGCGTTTTGCAATGGAAACGACAAGACGAAGATTTGATTTTGCCATTTTCGTTTTGGAAATCTCTGAGATATTTTTACCGCGCTTGATCTGCTCTAAAATATCTGCAAGTTTTTCCGGTTCCATATCAAAAGAGTTTTTTGACGCCTCTTTTGTCTGAACGAGCTTTTTTATCTCCATATATGTAGAGACCATTGTCGCTTCAGGTACCATGTTCGCGATATCTTCTTTTGTCAGATCCTGGATCTTCTCAACAAGTACTTTATGGTTTGCCTTGAGCGTGGCATTGAAAAGCGGCAGTTTATACTCAAGACGTTTAAGTTCCTTGTCGTAGCCTTCATCAGATTTCAGTGCCGTCTCCATTGCTTTTACAAGTTCATTGATAAGCTTTGAAGTCGGTCCTAGATCAAGAAGTTTTTCTTTCAGGACAGATTTTTTCCATGTAAGTATTAAATAGTAATGAACTATCTCTTCTGTGAGTTCTTCGCTGCCAAGATTTTCCGGTGCTTTGTCAAGCGTTTTCATCCAGTCTTTTTTAGCTTTTTCAAGCGCTTTGAAGCTTGTTGTTACCTTGTCGACTCTGCTTTTGTCTTTTGCAGAGAGTGTTTTACTCTCTTCATCATCCGAATCATCATTGCTGTCATCATCGTCTTTTTCATCTTCAAAAGATTTAAAAAGCTCTTTTACGCGTCTTTCCCGGTTGATAAGCGGCTCTTTATAATCGAGAATAAAATCAATAAGATAAGGAACAGAACAGATAGCATCGATGATGATGCCTTCACCGGCTTCTATCTTTTTAGAGATTTCGATCTCTTCTTCTTTTGTCAAAAGTGGAATCTGTCCCATCTCACGCAGGTACATACGCACCGGAGAATCTGAACGTGACCACTCGAGGAGTTCATGCTCTTTTAAGATGTCGAACTTGTCTGTTTCATTGTCTTCGAGCATCTTTCTTTGTGCATCACGGCGAGCTTCCGCTTCTTGGTCATTTAGTTTTTTTGCATGTTCACTTGCAGTATAAAGACATTTATTGTGTTTGTTTGCAAGTTTTAATATATTTTTTGCTTGTGCAGCGGTTGGCTGTTTTTCAAAAAGGTCAATGATTGATTCGTATGTGATACAATCTTTTGATTTGTGCTCTTGAAAAAAAGTCTCGAGGGCTTTGTTGAGTTCTTTTGCTGTCATATCGGAGGTTGCTCCATTGCTAAGTTAAGGTTTTTAAAAGGTGGATTATACCGAAACTTTCTTAAAAGGGACTTGTTTTACAGTTGGAACACCCTTTGCTTAAATCTTGAAAAATAATGCAAAACAGGGGTACTGAATGCAAACAGGCTATTATAGTTCTGCTGCTGGAATGGTGACACAGTTTAACAGGCTTGACACCATCTCAAATAACCTAGCCAATGTCAATACAAACGGTTTTAAAGAAGACAACCTCATTGTAGGCGACTTTATGCGTCTTTATCAGCAAAAAAGAGATGATCTTCCAAATGATAACAACACAAAAGAGGCTGCCAAGTTTATTAATAGAGCTATGGCAAAAGCGCCACAGGTTGTCGATGCCTATACGGACTTTTCTGTTGGAAATCTACAAAAGACATCAAATAAGCTTGACGTTGCTCTCTCACGTGACAATCTTTTCTTTGCTGTAAAAACACCAGAAGGTGTCAGATTTACCAGAGATGGTTCTTTTTCACTTGATGATGAAGGAAAGCTTGTAACAAAGCAGGGCTATGAAGTGCTTGGTGATGATTATTTTCAAAGCAAGGAAGGCATCACTTTTGCAACTACTGACAGTGTCATAGATATTGATAAGAACGGACAGATATCAACAAACGTTCCCGGATCTTTGACACTCACGCAGAATAAAAAACTTCTAATAGCGAATGTTGACAATCTTAAGTATTTGAAAAAAGAGGGCGACAACCTCTATAAACTGGATGATATGAAGAGAATGACCATTAACGAAGAGAGTGGTGCCGTCGCTCAAGGATTTGTAGAAAAAAGCAATGTCAATGCCGTGAAGATGATGACGCAGCTTATTGAGACGAATAGACTTGTCGGGATGTATCAAAAAGCGATGGATACACAAATGAACGATATGAATAGAGACGCAATTGAGAAAATTGCACGAAAAGCTTAGGAATAGGAGAATAGAACAATGATGCAATCACTTTATACCGCTTCGACGGGAATGCTCGGAATGCAGACGCAGATAGACACAACAGCCAATAATATTGCCAATGTCAATACAATCGGTTTTAAAAAAGGGCGTGCGGAATTTGCAGATCTTATGTACCATGTTATGGAGTATGCCGGAACATCTACGAGTGATACGACAAAATCACCTACAGGTATTGAAGTAGGACTGGGTGTTCGTTCAACTGCTGTTAACAAGATCTTTTCGGAAGGTTCTCTCAAGCAGACGGACAATCAGCTTGATATTGCCGTTACAGGACGTGGCTTTTTTAAACTTGAACTGCCTGATGGAACAGAAGTATATACAAAAAACGGTGCTTTTAAGCTGGATCAGGATGGTGCGATTGTCAATAGTGACGGGTATTATCTTATTCCGCAGATTGTTGTGCCGCCTGATGCAACAAGTATTAGTATAGGAACAGATGGTACGGTTACGGTTGTTCAACCCGGTCAAACGCAGGCAACACAGATAGGACAGATTCAAACGACCAATTTTATAAATCCGGCAGGTCTGCATTCAATGGGAGACAACCTGTATCTTGAAACAGACGCTTCCGGGCAACCTGTTGAAGGTATTCCTGGTGTCGATGGTCTTGGTACGATTCGTCAGGGATTTGTAGAACTTAGTAATGTTGAACTCGTTGTCGAACTTACCGATCTCATTACAGGTCAGCGTGCTTATGATGCAAACTCAAAGATAATCACTACAAGTGATGAAATGCTCCAAACTACAAATAATCTCAAGCGTTAATTCAGCGTTTTAATTAATTTCCCTGAGAATAAGTTTGTCATTGATAATTTCAAACTTGACATCAGGGGATTTCTTTCTGTTTTTTTTCTCTTTTACAAGATGTTCTTTATAATAAAAATACTTTTTGTCTTTATTATATTTTTCTGAACGAAGTAGTAATTTTTCTTTATGGTTTTGTTCGTGAACACTGTTTTTGATCAGGGGTTTGCCATATTTTAAATTAACAGCAAGTTCATAGGCATCGAGATAAGAGTAATGCTCGTGGCGTATGAAGTGTTTTATAAGTTTTTTCATTGATAGTTTCAAAGGATAGTGTTTGTCTGAGACACAACGAACATATGTTTTACCACTTTTGTTGTACCATCCTTCTTTGTCTCTGCCAATATAGACATATTTTGCGAAATCCCGATGCCTTATATCTGTTGTCGATGACCAGTAAAGTGCACCGGAATAGTCAAGACGGGCATTGTGATCTCTTAGTGTTACAAGATCTTCATCTGTCGGCAGTCTAAAATCATCGATGAGTATATGGTCGTTAAGAGCAATTTTTAGATCTTTACAATATTCTTTAGCATCGTTCCAATTCATTTTTTGCTGTTTGTTGATTGCTTGATCCTGCCAGAAGAGGCCATCAATATATTTCATATCTTTGATCTCTCTCCAGTGGATAAAACCTTGAGATACATTTTTTTTACGTTTGAGCGCAATGGTAAGAGTTGTGTCTTTGTTAAGGTCTATCCACTTTTTGTAGGTAATGTGTCCTTTGGCTGTTGCCTCAATGTGATACCTTCCCTTTTGTAATAAAATACCGTCTTTATATTTTGGCTTAATGTTAAGGATGCGAATACGTGTTGCATTTGGACTTTGAACGGAGAGTTTGAATTTGGTGCGTTGTTGCACAATGGTTTTTTGCTTGGGAGGTTTATCTGTAATGAGTTTTTTAACAGGCACTTCTTTTGTGCTGCCGCAACCTATAAAGTAAACAGAAATGCCGATTAATAAAAATAATTTAATCAATTCAAAACTTCCAGAGAATTTTTAAGGGCGATTATAACATATCTTATGATATTATATGATAATTGTTATACAAAGGGCATAAAAATAGATGTTACAGTTTTACAATAAGTTGAATATTTCAAAAAAACTTGATTTTATGAATCTCTCTACTGCTCTTATAGCAGGCATTATTGCGATAATCTTCATTGTGCTTTATCAGTATATTGACGGTACAAAAATTTTAAAGTATCAAAGCCGTACTTTAGCAAAGGTTCTTGCCCAAAATATCGCTCCGGCACTTCTTTTTAAAGATGCTAAAAATATTGATGAATCATTGTCTTCTGTAAAATACGCAGAAAATATACTTGAGGCATATGCTTTGGATGTCAATGGAAATATACTGGGGGTATATGTACAAAAGCAACCTTATAAAAAAAATAATGAAATAGAGAAAATGACACTCAAAGAAGAACAGTTTTCGAAAGGGTTCGAACTCTATACTGTTGTACCTGTACACGCAGAAAACAGAACCATAGGCTATCTTGTCCTTGTTCATTCAACACAAATGCTTATTACTCACCTTTTGACTCAGACATTATTCATCACGCTCATTATATTGGTATCTATCATTATCACTTCACGTTACTATAAACTGTTAAGCCGTAAAATCTTGAATCCTATCGCAAAACTCAATAAAGGTACTACGAAGATCATTCAGACAAAGACGCTGCATACGCATGTAAGGGTTTATAACGATGATGAGATAGGGGAACTTGCTAAAAACTTCAACATAATGATAAATACACTCTCCGAGTATCATGAAGAACTGAACAGACAAAAAGATCTTCTTGATTATAAAGCAAACCATGACGATCTTACGGATTTACCAAACAGAGCACTTTTTAATGACAGACTGGCTGTTGCCATGAAAAAAGCAGACCGAAATAAAAGTGCACTCGGTGTTTTCTTTTTGGATATAGATTACTTTAAACAGATAAATGATCAATATGGTCACGATGTGGGTGATGAACTTCTGAAACGTTTTTCTCAGCGTCTGCAGGAGTGTCTGCGTGCGGCAGATACACTCGCTAGAATCGGCGGCGACGAGTTTATGATTATCCTTGAAGAGAACAAAGAGATGACAACTTCAAAAACAGTGGCAAAGAAGATCGTAGAAGCGATGAAAGAGCCTATAGCACTTGGAGAATCAACATTGAAAATCAGTACCAGCATAGGGATTGCCATATATCCTCAAGATGCCAAAGATGCTGAAGAGTTGGTCAAGAATGCAGATATGGCAATGTATAAAGTCAAAGAATCAGGCAGAGACGGTTTCGCTTTTTTTCAAGCAGAATGAAACGCTTTATAAAACTACAATCACTTTTTGGATATAATCGCAAAATTATTTAAGTAAAACATTAGGAATTTATATGCAAAAAGCAAACATAAACGGTAAAGTTTGGAGATTTGGAAAAGATATCGACACAGACTTGATCATAGCAGCACGTTACTTAAACACTTCAGTACCTGAAGAGTTGGCAAAACATGTTATGGAAGATGCCGATCCAGAGTTTGTAAATAAAATGACTCCAGGTGATATTATAGTCGCAGATGAAAACTTTGGTTGCGGAAGTTCACGTGAACATGCACCAATAGCACTTAAGGCGGCAGGTGTAGCTGCAATCGTAGCACCGACATTTGCAAGAATTTTTTACAGAAATGCTTTTAATATGGGACTGCCTATCTTTGAGCTTAAAGAAGCAGCGGAGATAAAAGAGGGCGATGAGATCAGTATAGATATGAATGCCGGTACGATTACAGATAAAACGACAGGTAAAACATATAGTTTTACACCGATTCCTGAATTTATGCAGGAGTTGATAGATGCAGGCGGTTTGATGAACTTTGCACAAAATGAGATAGAAGGTAAAAAATAGATGAAATCATATAAAATAGCACTTATTAAAGGTGATGGAATAGGTCCGGAGATCATAGACGAAGCTGTTAAAGTACTTGATGCAGTGGCATCTTACAGTGGTTTTCATTTTAACTATGAAGAGTTGCTGATGGGTGGAGCTGCGTATGATATTACAGGTGATCCGCTTCCTCAAGAGACTGTTTCAGGTTCATTGAACTCAGATGCTGTACTTTTTGGTGCAATCGGCGGTGAAAAATGGGACACTCTTCCACGTGAGAAGCGTCCAGAAAGCGGCTTACTACGTTTTAGAAAAGAACTTGGTGTCTATGCAAACCTGCGCCCTGCCGTTGTTTATGATGAACTTGCGAATGCATCGTCATTAAAGCCTGAGATCGTTCGCGGTGTTGATTTGATGGTCGTGCGTGAGCTTATCGGCGGTATCTATTTCGGTGAGCCAAAAGGCCGTGATGAAAATAAAGGCTGGAATACAATGGTATACTCACGTGATGAGATCATTCGTATTGCACACCAGGCATTTAAAATTGCAATGACAAGAAGTAAAAGAGTATGCTCGATAGATAAAGCAAATGTTCTTGATGTATCACAACTATGGCGTGAGACTGTTGAAGAGGTTGCAAAAGAGTATCCGGAAGTTGAACTCTCTCACATGTATGTTGACAATGCCGCTATGCAGCTTATCCGTGATCCAAAACAGTTTGATGTAATGCTTACCGGTAATATATTTGGAGATATTCTTTCAGATGAAGCCTCTATGCTTTCTGGATCTATCGGTCTGCTTCCATCTGCTTCTGTTGGTGCAAAGATTGGTGTTTATGAGCCTATTCACGGTTCAGCACCTGATATTGCGGGACAGGGGATTGCCAACCCTATAGCAACGATCTCATCAGCATCGATGATGTTGCGTTACGCATTAAATGAAAATGCTGCAGCAGATAAAATTGATGCAGCAATCAAACGTGCTCTTGCAGAAGGTTATAGAACACAGGATCTTGCACAATTTGATGCAAAAGAGATCTGTTCAACAAGTGAAATGGGTTCAATTATCGCGAACTATATCGAGAAATAAGAGTTATATAAAGATGCAGACACTTACTTTGGCAAATATCTATGAACTGCAGGGTTTAAAAGAGGAAGCATTGGAGATATATAAGGAGATACTGAAAAAAGATCCTAATAACTCTGATGCTAAAATTGCCATAAGAAGATTGTCCGGTATGCGTAAAAAGTTTTTAAGAGTCAATTCTCAAATGAAAGATTTTTTTCTTAAAATGGATACGGATGTAGAGTTTAAAGAGTTTGAAAGGTGGTTATTAAAAGCATGGAATTAAAAGATGTAATACTCTCAACACTGGCTGAGATGGAAGATGACGCCCCGATAACCGAGTCAATACCAAAACAAGAAAATACGCAAAAAGTGCCGCAGCAGCAGGAACCCTTGATAAAAACAGCTGCAGCTGATGAATCGAGTGTTGAGAGTGAACTGATCTATCTTAACTCTATCAGAGAGCGTTTGTTGGTGCTTTTTGAAGGGTTCCAGGCACCGAACAATGCGAATATCGAAGCTAAGATAGACATGACGCTTAATTTTTTAGAGTACACGCTCGCTACAATTGATGCAAGAGTGGAAAAATTAGAAAAAGGAAACATGAAGTGAGCCAATACCGTGTTTTAATAGATGCAAACGATGAAAAAGGCTTGGTTCATAAAGTATCAAGTGTTTTTTATAACTATGATCTTAATATTTTATCCAATAGTGAATTTGTTGATAAAGAGAGTAATAAATTTTTTATGCGTTCTGTTGTTGACGGCAATGTAGATAAAGATGAATTGACGGCAGCTGTCACAAAAGTTCTTCCTGTTGATTCAAGTATAAAAGTAATTGAACCGAAAAAGAAAAATATCATTATTATGGCGACAAAAGAGATGCATGCGCTTGGTGATATTCTGATCCGTCATGAGGCAGGTGAACTTGAGGCAAATATTTTGGCTGTTATATCAAACTATGACACACTTGAATCACTGGTCTCAAAATTCGACATTCCTTATATTACAATATCTCACGAAGGTCTTGAGCGTCCCGAACATGAAAATAAGATAATTGAGACTATCAATGGTTTTAAAGATGTCGATTATATCGTTTTGGCAAAATATATGCGTATCTTGACACCGCGTTTCGTTGAAGCATTTGAAGATAAGATTATGAATATTCACCACTCGTTCTTACCGGCATTTATCGGTGCAAACCCATATAAACAGGCTTATGACAGAGGTGTGAAGATTATTGGTGCTACGGCACACTTTGTAAATAACAATCTTGATGAAGGGCCGATTATCGCTCAAGAAGTCATTCATGTCAATCATGCCTACGGGTGGAGAGATATGCAGCGCTCCGGTAGAGATGTGGAGAAAGTTGTTCTCTCACGCGCACTGAAACTTGCCCTTGAAGACAGAATCTTTGTTTATGCAAACAGAACGGTTATCTTTTAATGTCGTTCAACCTGGTTTTAGTACATCCTCAGATTCCTAACAACACAGGGGCAATAGGCCGTCTCTGTGTCAATGCAGGTGCCTCGCTTCATCTCATTAAACCAATCGGCTTTGATATCGATGAAAAAGCGGTTCGCAGAGCAGGACTTGATTACTGGGATAAACTTGATCTGCATGTCTGGGAGAGTCTTGATGATTTCTTTTCAAATAATACGATCACAGACAATGCTTATTTTGCAACGACAAAAACAGATAGACCCTATTTTGAAGCAGAATTTAAAGAAGGTGACTATATTTTCTTCGGCAGTGAAACTGCGGGTATTCCGGAAGATATTTTAAGCAGGTATCAGTCACAAACAATTACGATTCCCATGACAAAAGAGGGTAGAAGTCTCAATCTCGCCATATCAACCGGCATTGTGCTCTATGATGCTATTCGTCAAAACTATACTACTTTTGATAAGGCGTAATATATGAATTCTTTTGTTGATACTGTAATGCTCATACTCTTTGTTCTTTTTATGATCTTTATTTTTGGCGGCTACCATAAAACAAAATCAGAGCAGAGAGAACAAGAGCGAGAAAAAGAAGAGAAGCGGAAGAACGAAGAGAAGTCCTAAAAAAGTTTTTCTGCCCAAATCTCCATTTTATTTTCAAATCTTTCAAAAAGTGTTTCTGCGTTTTTAATAATAAGTGCCATTTTGTATCCTTTTATTTTAACTTGAAAAAATATTACAAAAAAACAAACTCTCTTTGAAAAAATATGACAAATTGCAATATAAATGTTGATTTTCTTTTTAAATTTGACTATACTATGAAATATTTATTCAAAAAGGGGTCAAAATGAATAGTTTTACTGACATAGTCGAAGAGATAAAGAGTATCGTTTCTCCTGAATTTGCACCAAAAAAAGTTTTTGACAAAGATGTGGCCGAGTTATTGGGCATTTCACAAATGAATTTTGCAACGATGAAAAAACGTAATAAAATTCCTTTTGCAGAACTTTTGGATTTTTGTGCAAAAAGAAGTATATCAATCAACTGGATGCTCTACGGTCAATCGCCTGAGAGTTTGGTTGAAGCGACAAACAATTATATGATAAAATATTTTACAGATATAAATGCAAGTGCAGGCGGTGGTGCCGATAGTGATTTCGAAGAGATAAAAGAGCTTGAAATTCCTGAGCAGTTCGTGTTTATGCTCGGTGGTGAACGTGAGCTGAAAAATATAGAAGCGATTAATGTCTCCGGAGACTCTATGGAACCTACATTTAGCTATAATGACATTGTATTTATAAATCGAGAGAAAACAGACCTTAATCGCGGAGGTATTTTTACTATCCGTACAGAGGCCGGACTCTTCATTAAACGGGTACAAAGAAGAATGGATGGGATGATCGATGTTATCTCTGATAATTCTGTCTATCCGACACAGGTGTTAGACCCTAATGAAATCGAAGTCATTGGTCGTGTTATCAGTAGATTTGGAGATGTTGATTAAAAGGAAATTTTTGAGATATTTTGTTTTTATTTTTATTGTTTCTTTTTTTGCGGGTTGTGCACAGAAAAAAGCAGCAGAACCAGAAACAGCACAAGCAGAGCTACCTCAGAGTGTGGTAGACCTGCAAAATGTAGATCAAAATGTTTCTGCTTATGTAGATACTATCAATGAGCGCTATATCGGTTCACTTGAAAGTTACGAAAAGCACTATTTTCTTCCATGGAATATTGATAAAATAGATATTTCCCTGCATGAAGCGATGTGGGCTTATCGTGCCTTTCGCTCTGCAAACAGCTATGGGGAAAATCTCCAACCCTTAAAAGCATCATTTTTTAAAGATATTTACGAACGTTCTAATTTTAAAGATTTTTCGACACTTAATAAACCTGCCATCACGCTCAAACGGATCGATATTAGAGCATTTCCAACTGATAAACCCCTGCTGATGGATCCTAATGAAGCTGGAGAGGGTTTTCCGTTTGATTATATGCAAAATTCTACTATTGCTCCAAACAAGCCTATTTTAGTTTCCCATTTCTCTCGTGATAGAGAGTGGGCTTTCATTGAAGCGAGTTTTGCGTACGGATGGGTAAAATCCCGTGATATAGCTTTTATACCGCTACAGTATGCAAAACTCTACCAAAAAGCTCAAAAAGAGTTTGTAATGAAAGAATCCGAACCAATTTATGACGCCAAAGGTAATTTTTTATTTCGTTCCCGTATTGGTATGATGCTGCCTGAAATAGATGAAAAAGATGATAGTTTTACTATTTTGACGATTGGGAACTATAAAGAGAATGAAGCATATTATATAGAGTCGAATATTTCAAAAGAGATACTCCATAAAGATGTTTTGAAGTTCAATAAAGAAAATATCGCAAAAATTTTAAATGAAGTGATGCATGTGGAGTATGGATGGGGTGGAATGTACGGACAAAGAGACTGTTCTTCAATGCTACGTGATTTCTATGCTCCTTTTGGACTATGGCTGCCAAGGAACTCGTATGAACAGGGTAAAGTTGGTAAAGTTGTCTCATTTGACGGACTTCATGATGAAGAAAAGGTTGCTCTTATTAAAGAAGAGGGGATTCCTTTTGAGACACTGCTTTATAAAAAAGGTCATATAATGCTCTATGTAGGAGTGAAAAATGACAAAGTGATTATTTTTCAAAATACATGGGGTATAAAAACAAAAAAAGATGGGGAAGAGGGAAGGTTTATCATCGGGAAACCAATTTTTAGCACCCTTGAACTTGGAAAAGAACTTCCAGATTATGATGAAAATGCTTCCATTTTAAGACAGCTCAAAAGCATGAATATCCTCACGCAGAGTAATAATTAAGCTTTAATATCCAAAAGTGAGCCGAACATTTCATCCTGTGTTTTGATGGCTGCGACATTTGCCTCTGCTACTCCATCGATGATAACTTGATCGGGAATCTCTTTTGCCAGATCAGTTTGACTTTTTTGTGAACCGTTGTCATCTGCAAGTCTTGTCTCTGCATGAACAGAGTTCTTATCATCCACCATTCGTGTGTCAGTTGGAATGAATTTGTCTGTGTTTACATTTGCCACATTGTTGGCATTTGCATTCATAAAGACCTGATTTGCCTGTAAAGATGATACATTGTTTGAGATACTCATGGTAACCTCCTTCTATATTCACTATTATAACACAAAACGGCAGTACTCTCAAAGTGAGTACTGCAAGTGCTTAGTGAAGATCGGCGTTGAGTTTTACTTCTCTTGTAGAGCGAGAAGCTGTGATCTCACCTGTGAGTGAGTTTTGTCTAAAGTGAAGTCCGTTAAGACCTGCAAGCTGTTTTCCTTTGAATATCTCTCCGGAAATTTTTCCTTTGATCGCAGGGTTTGCTTCCTCTATTTTTTTGAGTTCAGCAGGGTATATACCGATTTTTGTACCTTCTAAGATAGCAATGCCTGCATCGATGATACAAGCATCACCTAAAGGAATACCACAAACAGAGTTTGCACCAAGAAGACAGTTCTTACCGACTGAGATAGGATTACCGTCCGTTCCTGAAAGAACACCGAGTATACTGGCACCTCCACCGACATCAGAACCGTCACCAACGATAGCTGAAGATGAGATACGGCCTTCCACCATAGAGACACCTGTTGTACCGGCATTGAAGTTGATATATGAAGCACCAGGCATAACTGTTGTTCCTGCTGCAAGCTGTGCACCGAAACGAACTTTTGCAGTATCTAAGATACGTGTGTTGTCTGCAGGAATGATGTGCTGTAAGAATCTTGGGAATTTATCTACAAAATCGATATGAGGGAATTCGTTCGCAAGTTTGAGTTCTATTTCGAATTCACGCAGGTAATCCAATTCGATTGGCTGTCCGTTTGACCATGCAACATTTGGAAGAGCACCAAACGCACCGTTTAGATTGATCTCACGCAGACCTACTTTTGCTTGTGAAAGAGCGTAAAGTTTAAGGTATGTTGCTTCGACACTCTCAAGTGGCGCATCTTCAAAGATAAAACATACTTTGAATTCACCTTCTAGTGAGCCGTTATTGATGATTTGAGAGTAAAGAGCTGAAACGACCTGAATATTTTTATGTGCATCGCCATGTGCTTCGTCAGAGTATGGTGTAAAGGCATTAAGACATGCTTTTAAGAACGCTAAGTTGATATTGCAAACAACTTCATTTTGTGTGAAATCAACTTCTATACCTTGTTCTGCAAGTGCTTTGATGAAGATAGCCGCACTTCCGAAATTTTCATCCCAGTTAATGATAGGGTATGTTGCCTGAAGGGATTTATCTACATTGAGCTGTCCCAGATCGACACGGCAGATTCCGAATGCTAAAGGATCTTTATATCCCGGTGTTGACGTTTTGACGTTTTCTATCAGTGCTTTAAAAGCATCAGTTGTTTGAATAACTTCCATTGAATTCTCGCTTAAGTAATTTTTTGTGTAATTATACTTAAAAACCCCTAATAGGATTTTAAGTACAATTGTAAAATATAAAATAAAGAATAAATTATGAATAAATGGCTTGAACTTTTAAAAAGTGACGATTATCTTGGTATTAAAAAACATATAAAAAAGGGGGCGGATCTGCAGGAAACGAATGAAGCAGGTGAATCTGTTCTCGCTTGTGCACTGAGAGCCGGTTGTTCTATAGAGACGTTAATGCTGCTTGTAGAGAGTGGCGCAGATATCTTTGATTTTGATGATGAAGGTGTAAGTATATTTGATATGGCTATCACTTATGATAACATTCATATGGTTTCTTATCTTTTAGAGCAGGGTATTGATGTAAATAAGACAACACGAAAAAGCGGTTTTACGGCATTGATGGCAGCAGCATGTTATGGTCGGGTAGAGATTATCAAGCTTTTACTTGAAAATGGTGCAAATCAATATGCAAAGGACTCCAAGGGGTTCAGTGCTATTGATTTTGCACGAAAAATGAATAAAAAATCAGTTCTCGCACTTTTGGATTATGATCCTGAAGCACCGAAAAATACTGATTATGCACGCTAGAGGATAAATATTACTCGAAAAATTTCGCCTGTTTTGAATTGTCGAGCGGTTTTCTTTTTTCTTTTACAAGCCACTCTTGTAAAAGTGATTCGATCACTTTTGAGAGACTCATTTTGTATCTGTCACGCGAATATTTCATAGCATCATCCCATGTTTGACGATCTATGAGAAGACTTCTGGTTACTTCATCTTTTGGTTTCATGCTACTCCTTTATGAAGCTTGGAGAAGTTCTATGAAACTTCTGTAGCTATCTACTATCTTTTGATTTTTTTGGCTTTTCATGTAGAATTCTATGGCTTTTTTCCCTAAGCGCGGAATCTCATTTTTTACAGCCCAGGAACTTACCGTACCTTCCGGTACTTCGAGGATCTCAGCGAGTTGCTTTTGCGTAATGTCCAACTCTTTGCATATATCTTTAACGATATTTGATTTTTGTTTTTTCGGCTTTTTTGCAGGATTGTTGGCCGCTTTTACTTTTACTTTTGTCTCTGGCTCTTTTTGTTGCACAATATCACAGTTTTTTTCGATCCATTCAAGCACATCAGAAGCACTCAATATCCAGTCTCTTGTATGGAGACCTCGTACGACATCATGCGTAAATTGTTCAACATATTTTTCTGCCAGTTCTTGGGAAGAGAGTTGAAAGAGTATGGAAAAAGCGAGTTGATTCGCTCCTATTGAGCTATTTCCCCAGTCAAAACCGTTTTTGGATTTTGGGTAGTTGTCAAAGCGGGTAGGGAGTTCCAGTTCGCCATAGGTAACGAACTTGTTTCCAAGAAGTGTTCTATGCCCTTTAAAGACATGGTTATTCATAACAATTGCCATTGTTTCTCACTTATATTTTAAAAGTATAGTGCTGCTCTGTTTCATCGATTTCTTTCTTTTCTTCAGGTAAAAAGACGATACGATAAACAACATATATAAAACTAAAAAGCAATAAAAGTACCAATAACCAAACTAACATGGTAAAATTCCTTGATTTATGATATTTACATATCGACCAAAGAAATTATTAGTTTAAATTATAGCTGATATTTTGTTTTTTAAGCTCATCTTTAAAGAGTTGAAAATAGTGTTCAAGCTCTTTTTTATCAGTACCGCTGAGTGAGAGTTCTACTTTTGGTTTTTCATTGATAAACATTGGCAGAGAAGAGAGTTCTATGGAAGAAGGCAGTTGTTGCATTAAAGATATGAGTGATTCTTCACTTGTGTCCGCAAGGAGTGTCAGGCGGTGTTTTTTTTCTGCGTGAGAGAAATGTTTTTTTATTACATCACTTATCATAGGATGTGACATGGATGGAAAACCGGGAACAAAAAAGTAACGATTCTCAAGTGAAAATCCGGACATATTGTTGACAGGGTTAAAGAGTAATTCTGCACCTTGCGGCAAATCTGCCATGTGAATTCTGTGCGGATAGGCAGCTTTTTTAAATCTCTCTATTATATCCTGCTTGAACTTTTCATGTGTCACAATGGGAGCATTTGTAAATACGTCAGCCGCGATTTGACGTGTCAGGTCGTCAGGAGTTGAGCCTATGCCGCCAAAAGAGAACATGACAGCTTCTTTGTCCTGCTGTATCATCTTATATGTTCGCGTGATAAGTTCGTTATCGTCTTTGATCGTAAACGATGCAAAAAGTTCATGTCCGTATTTGGCAAGTTCTTCTTGAACGAATTTGAAATGCTTGTCTTCGCGTCTGCCGTTTAATATTTCTGTTCCGATGATTACTAGGTAAAATTTCATGTCTAAATTATAGTATAATTGCATAAATAAAGAAAAGGTGCGACTATGTCACATACAAAAAAATTAGAAGATTTAATAGCAAATGGCGTTATTCCGGATATCAATGACCGTCTTGATGAGATATTTGAAGAGATAGCAGACAACAAAGAAGCCAGCGAAGATGCAAAAGAAGAGATTGAAGAACTGCGTGAGTTCAAAGCTGATCTTGAGGATGTTCTAGAAGATATTAAAGAGGGTGCAATGGATGAAGATGAAGCAAAAGAGCTTATAGAAGACATTGAAATGGCACAACGCGGCAGTGACGATGAAGATTTCGGATTCGTCGAAGAAGAGTAGGGTAGTTTAAACTCTCTTTTACTATAATTTCACCATTAAAATATTAGGAAACAACATGAGAATAATTCTTTTAGGAGCTCCAGGTGCCGGAAAAGGTACACAGGCTCAATTTTTGACGAAAAAATATAATATCCCTCAGATATCTACAGGCGATATGCTGCGTGCGGCTATCAAAGCCGGTACTGAGATGGGAAAACTTGCAAAAGAGGCTATGGATGCAGGGAAGCTTGTAACAGATGATATTATCATTGGACTTGTAAAAGATAGAATCGCCGAAGATGATTGCAAGAACGGCTTTTTACTTGACGGATTTCCTCGCACACTCGCTCAAGCTGATGCTGTTACCAATGCAGGCATTGAGATTGATGCCGTGATAGAGATAGATGTTCCCGATGAAGAGATCGTTAAACGTATGAGCGGACGCCGTGCACACTTGGCAAGCGGCAGAACATACCACGTCGTTTACAATCCGCCAAAAGTTGAAGGTAAAGATGACCTTACAGGTGAAGAGCTTGTTCAGCGTGACGATGATAAAGAAGAAGTTGTTTTAGACAGACTCAAAGTCTATCATGAACAGACGGAACCTTTGATCGGTTATTATAAAGCACAGGCTGAGAAAAATCCAAAACTAAAATACATCACAGTTGATGGAACGGCTGATATCGCTGATGTTGAAAAAGCGATTGTTTCAGAATTAGGAGAGTAAGCTACTCTCCTTTTGGACGATATACACGGATATTTTCATATCCTTTTGCATCACGCAGGTACTGCGCGTGAAGCTGACTCATGATGCCTTTGTCACAGTAAAAAAGGTACTCTTTGTCTTTTGGCAGCTTTTCAAACTCTTTTTTCAATTTATGAAACGGTATCTTGATCGTTTCACACTCTGTAGTAATGCACTCATCTTCAGGACGAATGTCTATGACAGTAAACTCTCCACTGCTCAGGTCTTCAACTACATCTATAGGCGCTAAATTCGCCACATCATCCACTATCTCATCAATGTTTAAGTGCTGTGCCGTCTCTACGGCTTTATCAAGCACTGCATAGTCAAATTTTTGTGCAACTTTTTCCATTCTTTTGAAAGAGCCGTGCGTGATAGGGTTTTGAGAAATGACACCGCAATACTCCGGCATGTTCTCTGCGAAATGTCGTGTGCCTATCTCATTTGCTATACTGATGATCTCTGGTTTATTGACTGTTGCCAATGGACGCAGAACAAGTTTGTTCGTTACCTGGTCGATGAGGGCAAGGTTGCGCAGTGTCTGACTTGAGACCTGTGCGACACTCTCTCCTGTGACAAGTGCATCTATCTCCATTGCATCGGCAACTTTCTCCGAAGCGATAAGCATGAGACGTTTGAGTGTTACCCCCATGTACGTAGGAGGAGTGGAGTGAAA
This sequence comes from Sulfurimonas paralvinellae, assembly GCF_014905135.1. Classification (NCBI taxonomy): domain Bacteria; kingdom Pseudomonadati; phylum Campylobacterota; class Epsilonproteobacteria; order Campylobacterales; family Sulfurimonadaceae; genus Sulfurimonas; species Sulfurimonas paralvinellae. The sequence continues at coordinate 930,398 of NZ_CP041406.1, forward strand.
TATCTCTTCTATGACATCATCAAAAGGTACAGAGATAAATTTGACCTTATGTGAAGAGCCAAATTTACTCCAGAGATAGAGTGCCACCTGTTTAACACCGATCTCATGTGCCATACCACCGAGATTAAAGAAGATGAAATGTGTTTTTATACCCCGTTTCATTGTCAGGTAAGAGGCAACTGTCGAGTCAAATCCACCGGACATCAAGGAGAGGATATCTCCCTGTGTTCCTATTGGAAAGCCGCTTAATCCTTTATATTTTGCCGTGATGACATTGAGCTGATTCTCAATAAGCTCCATCTGTACAACAACATCAGGATTTTTAAGATCGACATTTTTTGCTTCGGAGTTTGCAAGGAGATGTCCGCCGACAGTTCGCTCTATATCTATTGAGGTAAAAGAGTGCTTTCCTGAACGTTTGACACGGACGACAAAAGTTTTATCTTTGAGTGAATCGGCAACAAGCTCACGCACTTTGACCTTTATCTTCTCAATCGTATCCATCTCATCAAACTGTAAAACTTCAAGGATCATCTCTATACCGGGAGTGTCAAGTAGTTTTTGTCTTACTTCGGGAAGAAATTCCTGAGGCGAAAAAACTTCAAGTTTATCAGAGAATTTAGAGACATCGACAGATTCATCGATGCGTTTTAAAATGGTTAAAAGATTGTTATAAAGCTGTCCGGTCATCTGACGTTTGGCAGAGGAGCCTTTGATCATTATCTCGGGAAACAGCTTGAGTATGAATTTTTGTTTTTGTTGCAATGGGGTGCCTTACTTTTAGAGTCTGGAGTTTATAAAACTTTCCATCTCTTGGACTATTTTATCAATAGAATCTTCACCTGAAATAACTACAAGACGATTTATACTTGAATAAAATTTACGAATCTCTTCAAGAGGCTCTCTGTAAACTTTCATTCGGTTGTTAAATACCTTCTCATCATCATCGGCACCACGGGCGCGGCCAAGCACTCTCTTTCTTGCTGTCTCTTCACTGACTCTGACTTCTATAACGGAGACCAGCAGTACTTCATCTGTCTTTTGGAGATATTTGTCAAGTTCTATCATCTGCTCTATACTGCGTGGATAGCCGTCAATGATGACAACATCCGTAGGTGCTGATTTAATTGCATTTACGATTGTCTCTATGACGATCTCAATAGGAACGATAAGCCCTTGAGAGATATATTTTTCAATTATCTTGCCTCGTTCGCTGCCGCTTGCCACTTCAGCACGAAGCATATCACCTGTTGAGTAGTGGGTAATGTTGTCGTTGTGTTTGGCTATAAGTTCTGCGTCGGTAGTTTTACCGGAGCCGGGTGCTCCGATGATCAAAAAGAGTTTTTTCATTCTCTACGCTTTTGTCTGCTCACGCAGTCTAATGTGCAGGTCACGTAGTTGAGTGTTGTCTACAGGAGATGGTGCATCTGTTAAGATACAAGAAGCTTTTTGTGTTTTAGGGAAAGCGATGACATCACGGATAGATGCAGTTTTAGAAATAAGCATCATAAGTCTGTCGAAACCGATCGCGAAACCACCATGTGGAGGCGCACCAAATTTAAGTGCATCGAGTAAGAAACCAAATTTCTCCTGCGCTTCTTCTTCTTCGATTCCAAGGAGTTTAAAGACACTCTCTTGAATATCTTCTTTATGGATACGGATAGATCCGCCACCAAGCTCGACACCGTTAAGAACGATATCGTAAGCGATAGACTCTATCTCCTCCACATCATCACAATCCAAACTTTTTGGCATTGTAAATGGATGGTGCAGTGCTTTTACGCGGCCATCTTCGACTTCGAACATCGGGAAGTCAACAACCCATACAAACTCATACTTGTCTGGATCGATAAGATTCATTTTCTCATGTTCTGCAATGAAGTTTCTAAAGCGTCCCATGTAGTCCCAGACAACTTTTTTCTCACCTGCACCAAAGAACACAACATCACCGACTTCAAGTTGAGTTCTTTCTATGATGAGTTGAATATCTTCTTCAGTGAAGAATTTTGTAAGCGGGCCTTTGAGACCATCTTCTTTCATCTGGAAATATCCAAGACCATGGGCACCGAACTTACGTACGAAATCTTCAAAACCTTTCATTTCGCGTTTTGAAAATATCAAATCGGCACCAGGAACGCGAAGCGCTTTGATGCGGTTAATGTGAGGATTTTTAGCGATGTTTGTAAATATCTCATTGTCACAACGCTCAAAAATGTCGATAACATCGACCATCTCAAGTCCATAGCGAAGGTCTGGTTTATCTGAACCATATTTTTCCATAGCTTCTTTGTATGTGATGCGGTTAAACGGTGCTTTCACCTCAACGTCACATGCCGCGAACATTGCACTAAGGAGATCCTCTGCTACTTTGATGACATCCTCTTGGTTACAAAAGCTCATCTCGACATCTATCTGAGTGAATTCCGGTTGTCTGTCTGCACGTAAATCTTCGTCACGGAAACATTTTGCTATCTGGAAATATCTGTCAAAACCGCCAACCATTAAAAGTTGTTTGAAAAGTTGTGGAGATTGTGGCAGCGCATAGAATTCACCGCTGTGAACACGAGACGGCACGAGATAATCACGAGCACCTTCCGGTGTTGATTTTGTTAAAATAGGTGTCTCAACTTCAAGGAATCCATTTGCATCAAGGATGTTTCTAGCTGCTATCGCCGCTTTTGAACGAAGACGGAAAGCTTCATATTTTGACGGGTCACGCAGTTCGAGGTAACGGTACTTAAGCGTTGTCTCTTCACCGACCTTCTCATCACCGATGACAAACGGAAGCGGCGCTGATTTGTTTTCAATGATTAGCTCTTTGACAACTACTTCGATAGCACCTGTTTTAAGGCGTGGATTTGTAAGTCCTTCACCACGGAGACGGATCGTTCCTTTTGCAATAAGAACATACTCGTCACGAACACTGTCTGCAACTTTATGTGCCTCTTTTGAATCCTCAGGGTCACAAGTAAGCTGGATAAGACCAGTTTTGTCACGTAAATCTATGAAGATGATCCCACCATGGTCGCGGTAGCTGTTCGCCCAACCGGTAAGTGTGACCTCTTCGCCAACATTTTTTTCACTTAAATCTGTACAGTAATGACTTCTCAAGGTTAAAGTCCTATTTAAAAATTTTTGCGATTATATCCAAAAAGTCCTTATCTGTTGTATAATTAAGAAAATATTTCATTAAAAGAGCCATTTTGCAAGCAGAAAAAATAAAAAAAGTGGGTGTTGTTTTACGCCCATCTTCACCGGAACTCAAACAAAATTATTTTGAACTTGAAAAGATTTTCAACAAGTACGGCATAGAGACGACCATTGAGAGTATAAGCGGGGCAATGATAGGCATCATGGGTATGGAATTTGATAATCTCTGTCAAAGCTGTGATGTTTTGGTAACACTCGGCGGTGACGGAACACTTATCTCTGCCGTGAGACGTTCTTTTAAGCATGATGTTCCTGTTTTTGGCATCTATGCAGGTAATCTTGGTTTTTTGGCTGATATCAACATGGGTGAACTCGAAGCTTTTGTAAAAAGTCTTGTAAAAGGGGAGTACAGAGTTGATGAACGGGCTATTTTGGAAGCGACATTTCAAGAGAATGAGAACGAAGTTACCATTTATGCTTTTAACGACATTGTCCTCACGAGACCTTCGGTTTCAAATATGATACATATCGAAACACTTGTCGATTCCAAGGCTTTTAATACCTATTATGGTGATGGTGTTATCGTCTCGACGCCGACGGGTTCGACTGCGTACAATCTTTCTGCAGGCGGTCCGGTACTGTTTCCGCTTACAAATGTATTTGCTCTCACGCCTATCTGCCCGCATTCCCTCACGCAGCGACCTGTTGTTTTACCAGGAAAGTTTTCTATAGAGATGAAAACACCGCAAGATAGAGCTTTGGTTATTATAGATGGGCAGGATAAGCATGAACTTGAAGCAGGGGAGAGCATTCACATTCAGCTTGCCCGCAAAACGGTCAAGCTTATTCACAGAGAAGAGTTTAACTACTTTGATGTTCTCAAAGAGAAACTCAACTGGGGTGATTAGTCTATATTGATGTTTGAAGAGCTGTCAGAGTTCTTTTTGATCATTCTTTTAATCTGCTCTGCCGAGTAGGACTTTTGTGCATGGTTCTCATTTAATAGATCGAACCTTATCTGCACAGTCAGTTTTCCGAGTGCTTCTGAGAGTTTATGGTCATCATTGCTGAGTGTTCCGTCTTTTGAAAGTTCAGAAACTACAGTTAAAAAGTTATTGTACTCATTGAGTACGGCAGGTGAAGCAAAGATCGCAAGTCTATGGGTGATAAACTGCAGTTTTGTAATGTCTTTACCGGTTAAGAGTGCCTCATCGGACATATTTTCCATAAGATCCAAAAGTCTTTCGTATGTTGCCGCTTTGAGGTCCAAAAACTTTATATTTTGTTCTTTTTCTATCTCAACTTCTGTCTGTTTGTTAAGTAAAAGTGCTGTTATGAAGACCGTCGCGATCGTTCCTAATATGATAAGAACGATCTCTTGTGTAAAAGGTGTTGAGTCCGTTACCTTATAAGCATATCGCAAATACGCATAACCTGCTATGAGGGTCATTAATGTTAAAATAAGATAGAGTAGCTTTTTTGGAACGTTATTCATTAGTATATACACCTTATAATTAGTACCATGATTATATCGAAAAGGAAATATAAAAATGCTTCAAAAAACAGTGTTGTTTGTACTTGTAAGTATGTTTTTAACGAGTACATTGTTTGGTATGCAAAAACATGTAGTCATCTTGCAGTATCACAGGTTCGATGAGAACAAATACCCGACAACGAGTATCTCAATGAAGCTTTTTACACAACAGATGGAGTATCTCACGCAGCATCATTATAATATATGGCCGCTTTCCAAAGTAGTGCGCTATCTGCAGCAAAAAAAACCGCTTCCGGATAAGACAGTTGTTATAAGCATTGATGATGCCTATAGAAGTACTTATACCAAAGCGTACCCGCTGTTAAAGAAATATCATCTGCCGTTTACACTTTTTGTCAGTACTCTGCCTGTTGATCACGGTTCCAAAAATTACTTAACCTGGGATATGATGCGTGAGATGGCTAAAAACGGTGCCGAATTTGCCAATCATACCTATTCGCATCAGTATCTTGTTCGAGACAGATTGAAAGATCCACAAGATAAACAATATATTGTCGATGAAATCCAAAAATCTCAAGAAAAGCTGGAAAAAGAGCTAGGCAACAGTGTAGCAACAAAGCCGAAGATGCTGGCATATCCTTTTGGTGAATACGATAAAAATCTTATGCATATAACAAAAGAGCTTGGCTATGTCGGTGTTGCCCAGAATTCCGGACCCATTTCAAGCGAAAGTGATTTTATGGCTTTGCGACGTTTTCCAATGTCGGGAGGGTATGGAGAGATGGAACAGTTTGTAGTGAAGATAAATACACTGCCGCTTCCTTTGTTATCGGTTGAGGATGAAGATACCATTGTAGATGAAAGTAATAATCCGCCGCTTTTAACGTTGAGCTTGCAAAAACCGCTTAAAGGCTTTCAATGTTTTAATGCCAATGGAGAAAAGTTGAAGATGCAGTGGATGAGTGATACTCAGGTGACAGTCCAGTCATCAAAGCCTTTGGCGTATCCGAGAGATCACTATACTTGTACCGCACCTACTCAAAATAAAGAGAGTTGGTACTGGTACTCTCATCTCTGGGTTGTTCTTCAAAAACAGCCTTAACTAAAAGCCGCACTCATATAGCCGACGACCTGTGATTTGTCACCACTGGCATCTGCACTTGTGCGATAATCCAGCAGAGTCGCTTGATAGCCTCTTTTTTTGGCGACATGCAGTATGGCTTCCACACCTATTTTTCCACACGCTTCACACCCCTGATGTAACTCTGCAGGGTTGAGACTGGCGACGGCATCGAGGCAGATGCTGTCAAGTTTATTTGCTTTGTCGATGTCGTAGTAGTGACTCAGGTCTGTACTGATAACGACGACAGTATCTTTGTCTTCTAAAAGATAGTCAATGATCTCTGCGAGATGTGCCGGATCTTCTTGACCATAAACAAGTTCTAGGACAGATACATCACCCATATAGTTCTTGATAAAAGGCATTTGCACCTCTGTCGAGTGCTCTGCGTGAGCATCACTTTGAAATATAACTCCAAAGCGCTTCATTAATTCATCTGCTAAAGTGATGTCTATCTTTAAATTTCCAAAAGGTGTTTCGTAGCTGTCATATTTGGCTACGCTTACCCCCTTAAGATAGACCCGATGACTAGGTCCTATGACAACCACACGTTTTGCATGCGTATTTTGCAGTACCCGAAAAGCGATGTTTGCCGTAAAAGCGGAGTAAACATACCCTGCGTGAGGTACAATGATGGCACGTGGCTTGATCGCAAGAATGGATTTGTCCTGCAGGGCATCATCTATGATCTTGTTGTAATGATCGAACATTTGTGTTATCTCTAATTTGTCAACCGGATAAAACTGTCCGGCAACAGCGTCTTTTCGTAAACTCATTTCCATACTCCTTCTATCTCTCTGTTACATTTTGGACAGTGTCCGTCAACGAGCAGATTTTTCGTTATGCTGTAACCTGTTCTGTCTATTAAAAGTGTTCCGCAGTCCGGACAGTACGTGTCCCCATGAACAGGAACATTGCCTAAGTAAACATACTCAAGTCCTGCTTCTTTGGCAATTTTCTGTGCACGTTCCAAAGTCTGCAGTTTGGTGTACTCATGATCCTGCATCTTATAGTCAGGATGAAATGCACTCAAATGCCATGGAACATGCTTTCCAAGTTCGTCGGCTATGAATGACGCCATAGCTTTTAAGTCTGCGTCACTGTCGTTTTCACCTTCGATGAGCAGTGTGGTTACCTCTACCCAGATACCTTCTTTAACCATGCCGCGAAGTGTCTCTTTGACAGCTTCAAGACCGCCTTTGAGTATTTTTTTATAGTAGGCATCATCCCAGCTTTTGAGGTCGACATTTGCCGCATCAAGCCAGGAAGCCATATCTTTGACAACTTCGGGTGATTCAAAACCATTGGTCACAAAGATATTTTTAAGACCTTTGGCTTTTGCAATAACCCCGATATCTTTGGCATAAGGGTAGAAGATAGTCGGTTCATTATAGGTATAGGCAATAGAATCCGATCCGTTTTCAATGGCCAACTCGACCATTCGCTCCGGAGAGATGTATACACTCTCATCTACTTTTCGTTCCTGCGATATCTGCCAGTTTTGACAAAACGGGCATTGGAAATTGCACCCGACCGTTCCGAGTGAGAGAGCAGTAGTGCTGGGTAAAAGGTGGTAAAGAGGTTTTTTCTCGACAGGATCAACATTTAAAGCACTTGGATGTCCGTAAACAAGTGTTTTTAGCTCTCCGTTTTCATTTTTATTGACACCGCAGATACCGACTTGCCCCTCTTTCATCTGACAATAATGCTGACACAGTAGACACATAATTTTTTCTTTATTAGGTATATTTTTATAATAGTTCATATTTAACTCCTCGAGTCAAGTATATTTATACACTTAGGCTCAACTTAAAGTTAATTCTAGCTTAATTTTTAGAGAATGTCAAGAAAAGTGTTACTAAAAGTAGCATGTTGAAAACTGAGTAAGACTACTATTTTGTATATTTAATTAGTGTTATGGCTTCAGGAATGTACTGTATAACGGTCGAGTACAAAAATATGTTACCTCTTTTTGTAGTCTTTTAAGTTTTACAATGGTAGCTAAATCTTTAAGGTTTTTAAAGTTTAAAATCGGCGAGGGTAACATATTTTTGTTGCTACGATTTGTTATGTAGATAACTCAGTCTCCTCCACCTGCATCACCACTAAATGAAGTATCAAAACTAGATGAATCATCTCTGTCAGAGTCCCCCGTAAAACCAGGGCTGTCTATCCCGATGCCACCTTTTTTATTTTCTTTATTAGTAGAAGTTGCATCAAAATATACCCATGCGAGTATAGCAATTAGAATAATTATATATAAAAATATAGCATACAAAATAATTTCCTTTTATTCATCATCCAAGGATTTGTTAGCATTTGTATTATTCTATTACTTTATTTTCTTATCAAACTTCTCAACAGCTAACCCATAACTTTCATCCAAAAAGTCTTTTATATCATCAAAGCTTTCCTTGGTTGGATTTAAAATACAAATCCAATTCATCCATCCATATATTGGATGTGGAGTAATCAAATCAAGTTCTTTAAAATTAAAACTACTTTCTATGATATCACCTTTGGCTGGTCGTTTAAATTTATTATTAAAAAGATTTTGAAAACTTTGCTTTGAAATTCCAATACTAAATCTAAACACATTGTCTCTATCTAAATATGATGCTTTATCATTATCTCCATCTTTTTCTTTGATAGTACAAAAATAAACACCATTTGGTAAAGCTTTATTTGGATTATAAAAAAATGAAGTTTCACCCCAACTTGATTTAGGGATTACTCCTTCAAAATTTTCAATGATATATTCTTTTATATCTTTTGGTGTCATCTCTTTATTCCTATGCTAACGGCGAGGCTGAGCACCATCAAGATATAATCCAGAAAACCCTTCGGGATTTTATGAATTATATCTTGATGTGTGTTCTCCTGTCAATTGTTGTATGTAGCGAAGTGAAATACAATAATCTGGCAAGAAGATGTATCTCACCATTGTATGTGTTCGTAAAGCGGTGGTAACATATTTTATTGCCGTTATTTGTTATATTACTTGTTCTCATAAGCATCAAATGTTGCTGTAAAATAATACATTTTATCGGTTTGTTGCCATTGTATTTTATAATTTGCTACGCCGTCTAAGCCCTTTTCCTTGCAAATAGTATCTTTAAACCATTTTCTAGTATTCTTTTCAAATTCTTGATAAGCATCAAAGAAAGAAGTGTATTTAAATGTTTTTCCAGCGACTATAGGTATAGTTTGTAAATAATAACTTGAACCTGCGAATGTCATTCTAGATAAATCTATTGGCGATGTCATTATGTTACAATCTTTTGCGAAACTGTTTGTTCCTGCTGATGCTATGAAGATTGCTATTAATAACTTTAGACTAATTTTTTTCATGTTTTTTCCATGTTATAATATTGTAAATAAATAATCCTTTTCTTATATGACCATTTATTTAACAGATATTTTATCCAAAACTATTTTATAAATCAAATTTAACAAACATTATAATTATATGTTAATCATTGAAATTATTGCATTATGTCATATTTTTGGTATATATTTTAAATAATAGCTATTATACTTAAAAATAAAATGTGTTTTTATTATAAAAAGGCAAAAAAATGATAGAAAGATTTTACTTAAAAGATTACCTTAGTTTTGAAGAGAGTGAGCTTGAGCTGAAAAGTGGGCTTATTGTTTTTACGGGGCCGAGTGGGAGTGGGAAGTCCATACTTATGGAGTCCATTTTGTCTTCTGTTGGTGGATCTTCGTGTGATGCTTCTGTTTGTGAGTCGAGTGTCACATGGGAGATAGATGAGGATGCCTGCGGGATAGAAAACGATGATATCAATGTCTTTAAGCACATCAAAAAAGAGAAGTCACGTTACTTTATCAACAACCAATCTCTCTCACGCAAGGCCATTTCTGCTGTAGCTTCAAAGTATCTGCGTCATTTGAGCTTGAAAGATTTTTCTGACTTTGAAAATGAGAACCTGCTCAATATCTTGGATGCGCGCATCGAAGCGAAGTCACATGACATCATGGCTTTAAAAGAGAAATATAGAGAGACATTTACAGAGTACCACTGGACGCAGCATGAACTGCAGGTCATAGAAGAGGAAGAGAAAAAGATAGTTGAACTCAAAGAGTTTGCGGCCTTTGAGATACAAAAGATCGAAGATGTCAATCCTGCTGCAGGTGAAGATGAGGATCTTTTGGAGATAAAAAAAGAGCTCTCACGCAAGGAGAAAGTGCTTGAGAGCATCGGTGGGGCTACGGAGATATTTAACTATGAGCACTTGGTCTCATCGGCTTTGGAGAGTTTGGATGTGGAAAGCAGCTTTTTTGATGATGCCATGAATGAACTGCGTGCTGTTTTTGACAGTGCAGAGGAGCGATTTAATGCGCTTGAAGATGTAGATGTAGAAGAAGTTCTTAACCGCATTGAAGAGCTTGGCGGCTTGAAGCGTCGTTATGGAAGCATTGAAGAGGCTTTGGAGTACAAAGAGCAGAAGAAAATAGAACTAGCAAAGTATGAGAACATAGAGATAGAAAAACATGGTCTTGAGCAGAAGTACGAGCAGTTGTCAGAAGAAGTTACGGCTTTGGCCGATGAACTCTCAAGCCTGCGTGAGGCAGAGCTGCCGTTTTTTGAAGCAGATCTCAATGCTTACTTGAAGAGTCTCTATCTGCGTGAGGCAAAAGTTACAATGCAAAAGAGATCATACGACAAAGCAGGGCAGGATGCAATCAACATAGAGCTAAGCGGTACAAAACTGGACAAGATCTCTACGGGGGAGTTCAATCGTCTTCGCTTGGCTGTACTGGCACTCAAGTCAGAATTTATGAATAAAAACGGCGGTGTATTGATGCTTGATGAGATAGATGCAAACCTCAGTGGTGAGGAGTCTATGAGTGTGGCAAAAGTGCTCAAAAAGCTCTCCAAACATTTTCAGATCTTTGTCATTTCACACCAACCGCAGCTTACTTCCATGGGCGATCAGCACTTTTTGGTCTATAAAGATGGTAATATTTCAAAAACAAAAGAGCTCAACTTGCAAGAGCGTGTTGATGAGATAGCAAGAATCATTAGTGGTGAAAACATCTCAGACGAAGCGAAAAAATTTGCAAAAGAGCTTCTGGAGGCAAGTTAGATGATAATAGATACACATATACATTTGGATGATGCAAGATATGATGAAGATTTGGATGATGTTCTAGATCGTGCGCGTGAGGGTGGGGTAGAGCGTTTCATCATTCCAGGTGCAGATATAAGTACGCTTGAAAAAGCTGTCGGCATAGCCGAGAAGTATGATGATGTCTATTTTGCAATTGGTGTGCATCCTTATGACAAAGAGGGGTATGATGAGAGCTATTTTACCAAGTATGTCGGGCATGAGAAGTGTGTGGCTATCGGTGAATGCGGGATGGATTACTTTCGTTTAGAAGGGAGTGATGAGGAGAAAGAGCGCGAGAAAGAGGAGCAAAAGAGAGTCTTTGTTGCGCAGATAGAACTGGCAAAGAGGTACAAAAAGCCGCTTATAGTACATATTCGCAATGCTTCACATGATGCAAAGATGATACTTTTAGAACATAATGCCGGTGAAGTCGGCGGTGTTCTGCATTGTTTCAATGCTGATGACGAGCTTTTAAGTCTGGCGGATGAGAACTTTTATTTCGGTATTGGCGGTGTGCTGACATTTAAGAACGCTAAGAAGCTTGTAAATATACTGCCTCGCATTCCAAAAGAGAAGTTAATTATTGAAACAGATGGGCCGTATCTCACGCCGACACCTCACAGAGGGGAGAGAAATGAGCCGTTTTATACAACATTGGTTGCTGATAAAATGGCAGAATTACTCAATATGTCCCGTGAAGAAATTGAAAATTTGACCACGCAAAATGCCCTAAAACTCTTTCATATTTCTTAATATTAGCTCGTTTACAACTTTTTTTAATGAATTTTTAGATAAAATCTACAAAAATTTAATAAAAAAGTTGCCTAATGATAATAAGATATTTAATTACACTATTTTTCCCTTTCGTTCTTTTTGCAAACCTCACTTATGATGTAAATACAGACAAAGAGTTAGAGCTTTTAAACTCTTTTGACATAGAACCCTCATTTCTTTATGACCCGGTCATGAACAGCATGAAAAGAAAGACGCTTTCAAAGGACAAACACTTCTTTCGTGCGATGAAAGATGCGTATCTCTTTATACCTGCCATTAAAAATACACTCTCAAAATATGACGTACCGCAGGAGTTTTTGTACCTTGCTATGGCAGAGTCGAACTTTCATACAAAAGCCTATTCTAAAAAACGTGCAGCAGGTCTATGGCAGTTTATGCCGGCTACAGCGAAACATTTTCATTTAAAAATTGACGAATACGTTGATGAGCGACGTGACCTTATCAAGTCAACTGAAGCTGCTGCAAAATATCTCTCCGCGCTTCACAAGCGTTTTGGAAAGTGGTACTTGGCTGCCATTGCGTACAACTGTGGCGGCGGAAGACTGAATCAGGCGATTAAAAAAGCGGGTACGGACGACCTTGCTGTTCTTTTGGATCAAAAAAAGAAGTACATTCCACGTGAGAGCAGAAACTATATTCGTAAGATCGTTGCACTTGCTTTGATCGGCAGTGATGAGCAGTATTTACTGCATAGTGAGTACGAATACCTTTTAAATCGTGCAAATGCTTACTCAATCTCTACCGTAAAGCTTTCAAGCGGAGAGTCATTGGCTAGAATCTCAAAGCTCATCCATATTCCGTTAAAAGATCTCAAAAAGCTTAACAGACACCTGAAATATGACTTCGTTCCGCCATATAAAAAAGGATGCAATGTCTACATTCCATACATCAAGTTGGCAGAATTCAAGCAAAAGTATACAAAAGAGTCTATAAAAAACATCTACAGAGTACATGTTGTCACTCGAGGGGATAATCTTTCGTACATCGGTAAAAAGTATGGTGTCTCTTATCGTGTCATCAAAGATTTCAACCATTTGAAAAGCAACAGGCTTCATTTAAAACAAAAGATCATTATTCCTATTCCTAAAAAAAGTGCGCTTAAAAAGATATCTTCGAAGCATTACTATATGGTTAAAAAAGGAGACTCTTTGGAGTCTATAGCAAAGGCACACAAAATAAGTGTTCAAAATATACGCCTGCAAAACCATATTCGCGGTTCTTTGATAAGAGTCGGGGACAGGTTGAGATTATATGAGTAGAAGTCTCTGTTTTTTAGCAATAGCGACGCTCTTTTTTAGTGCCTGTAGTACAAGAGGGCCGGGGGCATTCAGAAGTTACAACTATGCACCATCTTCAACATCAAAAACATACTGTGACGATAAAAGTGCCTACTGTGCAACGCCGCCGAAAAAGAAGTACTCAAAAGCGACGATGCGTCCTTATGTCGTTCACGGGAAAAAATACTATCCGCAGGTTGTCAGCGTAGGAGATACTTTCCGTGGGAATGCAAGCTGGTATGGTCCGAACTTTCATGGAAAATATACATCTAACGGTGAGAGATACAATATGTGGGCAATGACAGCGGCACACAAAACACTGCCGATGAACACCATTGTAAAAGTGACCAACAGAAGAAACGGAAAAAGTACTGTTGTGCGTATTAACGACAGGGGTCCATTTGTCTCTACAAGGATCATTGACCTTTCAAAAGCAGCGGCTTCGAAGATAAGTATGATTGGAACGGGGACTGCTCCTGTGACTTTGGAAGTGCTTGGGTTTGAAGGAAAAGGCAAGCGAAGTATTCCAACGAAAAAAGAGCTGAAAAAGTTACCGCAGAAGATGTCCATGACAGGAAAATATGCAATTCAAATCGGTTCATTTTCCAAGATACAAGGCGCACTGCTCACGCAAGAGAAGTATGACAATACGGATGGATATAAAACCATCATCAAAGATGTGGATGGTGATGACGGGCGTATGTTTAAGGTATGGTTGACAGGTTTTAAAGGTGAGCAGGAAGCCAGAGACTATAAAGCAAACGGAAAATTTAGAAATGCATTTATTGTACGGGAGGATTAGAGGATGATAACAAAGACGAGAACAACAAAAGAGACAGATATAACAGTAGCGATGGATATCAATGGAGTCGGGAAAAGCAATATAGATACAGGTGTGGGTTTTTTAGATCACATGCTTGAGAGTTTTTCAAAACACTCGTTGATCGATCTTGACATCACTTGTAAAGGTGATACGCACATAGATGACCACCACAGTGTAGAAGATGTTGGTATTGTGTTGGGTTCTTTACTTGCTGAAGCTATTTATCCTGTGCAAAATATGGAGCGTTTTGGGAGTGCAAATATTGTTATGGATGAAGCCTGTGTGAGCTGTGATCTTGATCTTTCCAATCGTCCATTTTTGGTTTATGAACTTGATGTCCACGGAAAAGTAGGGCAGTTCGATACGGAACTTGTTGAAGAGTTCTTTAGAGCCTTTGTTTTGAATGCACGTATTTCAATGCACATCATAGAGTTGCGAGGAAAGAACAAGCACCACATCATTGAAGCGGCTTTTAAAGCTGTAGCCGTAGCCATTCGCCGTGCAACAGCAAAAAATGAGCGTGTCGGTATACCTAGCACGAAAGATGTTCTATGATTAAGCTGTTGGTTCTAGATGTCGATGGTTGTTTAACCGATGGTAAAATTATATACACCAGCAACTCTTCTGAGATAAAAGAGTTCAATGTAAAAGACGGGTTGGCAATCGCAAGCTGGATAAAAATGGGACATCATGTTGCCATTATTACGGGAAGAAACTCTGCTATCGTCAAAAGACGCTCAGATGAGTTGCAAATTCAACACCTGCAACAGGGTGTCAATGACAAAGCGACGGCACTGCGTGAGCTTGTTAGTTCTTTAGGGTTGGAGTTCTATGAAGTGGCTGCTATCGGTGACGATTTGAATGATTATGAGATGCTCTCTATGGCTGGGCGAAGCTTTACGCCAAAAGATGGTGTAAAAGATATACAAGAGATCGTCGATACGGTGCTTAGTAAAAAAGGCGGTGATGCAGCGGTGCGTGAGATGATTGATATTATCATTGAAGAAAATGACCAAAAAGATGAATTTTTATCTCTTTGGATCAAGGAGTAGGTTATTAAAATTTCTCTTTTATTCGCAGGTATTTTAGTTGTGCTGGCAAGTATCTATATCTTTTTTAAGCCTTTGAACATCAAACAGCAGGCTTTTGTCGATGTGCCTCTTTTTGAAATCAAAGATTTTACTATGTATGAGCTTGACCCAACAGGACTGCATACTATAATGCTTGGAAGTACTGCTACACGTTACTCAAACAGGTATACGGTAAAAGATATAGACTATACTGATAATAAAAACAAAGAGTACATTGCAAATATGCAGGCAAATAACGGGATATATAAAAATGACATTGTAACATTGACGGGGAATGTCACTTATACGAGAGATGACGGCCTCACTTTTAAAACGCAAAAAGCAGTTTATAACAAAAAAACTTCCGATGTCGTCAGTAATGTAGGTTATGTTGCCTACATGAATGACAGCGTTCTCAGAGGTTCATATATAAAATATAACAATGAGAAAAATAGAATTTTTTCAAAAAATGTTAGAGCAAAAATTCAACTACAAGAGAGATAAGCAATGAAAAATTCGATAATACTTCTTTTACTGTCAAGTTTCATACTGCTGCTTGATGCGCAGGAGCTTAAGGTGAAATCTAACTCTTTTACATCTGATCAAAACAGTGGTATATCTGTTTTCAGTGGTGATGTAAACATCTTAAAAGGGCAGGATGAATTGAATGCTTCAAAGGTAACTATCTATGTAAACAAAGAGAAAAAACCTACAAAGTTCGTAGCAGACGGCAATGTCTCTTTTAATATAACGAGTAAAGATGGTGCTGTTTACAAAGGCGTCTCCGGAAGAGCGATTTATCTACCAAATACAAAAGAGTACTATTTTTATGAAAATGTACACTTGCAGCAACTCAATGATAAAAAAGAGATTATGGGTGATGAAGTTGTCCTAAAAACTACTGATGGCAAGGCATATGCAAAAGGCATGAAAAAAGAGCCGGTCATTATGATATTTAATATAGATGAGGAAAAGAAATAGATGGTTGATATCGTTGATGCAAAATTCATAACATCGGCTCCAAATTATAAAGCGGCACCCGAATCGGACGAAAATAATGAAGTTGTCTTTATGGCACGTTCAAATGTCGGAAAAAGCTCACTTTTAAATGCTTTGACGGATCATAAAGGACTTGCAAAGGTCTCTTCTACACCGGGAAAGACAAAGCTGATAAACTATTTTGATGTGACATTTATGAACAGAGAGACTTCTGAAAAACTTGTAGCCAAGTTCGTAGATTTGCCTGGTTTTGGTTATGCGAAGGTTTCAAAGGCACAGAAGCATGACTGGGAGAAGAATCTCACTGATTATATATCAAACAGAGAGCAGATAAAGATATTTATTCATCTTATCGATTGCCGTCATCCGCATCTTGAGATCGATACACAGGTAAGCGAGTTTTTATTTGCTCACGCAAGAGAAGATCAGTATATCATTCAGATATTTACAAAGATCGATAAACTCAACCAAAAAGAGCAGAGTGCCCTGCGACGTGAGTTTCCAAATGCTCTTATGGTCTCAAGCGCTAAAAAACGCGGGACAAAAAAGATCATCAAAGAGATCTATGATATCTTAAAAGAGAGTGAAGACGCAATCGATGAAGATTGAATTTGTAAAAGCGACATTGTCCGATATTCCAAGAATGCAGGAGTTGGTTCTTCCTGAAGTGCAAAGCGGTGTTATTTTAGAGCGTAATGATGATGAAGTGGCAACAAATATACGTTCGTATACTTTGGCACTTATTAATAACGAACTTGTCGGATTCTGTGCACTGCATGTACACACTGCCGATCTTGGAGAGATTCGTTCTTTAATCATAAAAGAAGGATTTCGTGGTAAAAAAATAGGAGAAAAACTAATAAATAAAGTTTTAGAAGAAGCTGCATCACTGGGACTCAAACGAGTTCTCAGTCTCACATATAAACAATCCTTCTTCGAGCGATTGGGCTTTGTAGAAATACCAAAAGAGTCACTCCCGGAACATAAGATCTGGGCTGATTGTATCAAATGTAAACATTTTCCGATATGCAACGAAGTATCTCTGATCAAAAACCTATAGTACCTTTTTTCTATATTGTACTTTACATTATTTATAGCTCTATAGGCAGTATATATCCGTTCCTGCCGCCGCTGTTGTCGGTTTTGTTTGTATTGTTCTCTCGTGCACTCAACAGAGGGGATTCTATCGCGGTACTATTCATCTCGTTTTGTCTTCTTGTTTTTGAAGCAAATTACGGATACCTGCTTTTTAGCTCTATCATCTACTTTTATATTCAACATAAGTTCATTATGCCTAAGATCAATCAAAACTTTTCCTGTAATTTTTGTATAAAAATATCCTATGTGCTTTTTACATATCTGGGATATTTTGCATTTTTAACACTTGTTTCAAATATCTTTTTGCTAGAAGCTCCCGAACTCAATTACTATATAGTATATTATATAGTAATTGAGTTTTTTATAGTGAGTCTGCTATGAAAATAAAATTTATAATTTTACTTTTTGCATCAGTCTGGCTGGCACTTCTTGTACGTGTTTTTTTTCTTGCTGTAGAGTCCAACAGTTACTACTCAAGACTTTCACAGCAAAATACAATAAAGCATGAAAAGATAGCACCGGTTCGCGGAGAGATAGTCGATACAAAAAACAGACCTATAGCCATAAACAAACTGGGCTTTAAGGTACAGCTTGCACCACATCTACTGACCAAGAAATATAAAAATGAGTTTGAAGAAGAGGTTGCGATTTTAACAAAACTGCTGCCATCACTTGACAAAGAAAAAATCATTAAAAATTATAAAAAGAAAGATTCCTTTTATAATCACAATTTTATTGATGTTGTACAGTTTATTCCTTATGAAGAGATGATGCCTGTATACTCGGTACTCAATCTAAGAAAAAATATGAAAATAGTTTCTGCACCAAAACGCTATTATCCTTACAAGAATATAGCTGCACATATGATAGGGTATGTAGCACGCGCAAACCAAAAAGATATTGATAGAAATCAAGTACTGGATCTTATTGGTTATACCGGTAAAACAGGTATAGAAAAATATTACAATGATTACCTGCAGGGAAATCCGGGTGAGCGTGAGATAAAAGTGAATGCGAATAATCAGGAGATAGAACAGTTATCCTACAAAAGTCCGCAGGAAGATAGAAAGCTGACACTCAGCATGGATATAGAATTACAAAAGTATATATCTTCGCTCTTTTTGGGAAGAGTCGGTGCTTTTGTCGTTATGAAGGTTGACGGCTCCATTCTTGCTGCAGGAAGTTTTCCAAACTATGATCTGAATATATTTGTAAACGGTATGAGCTATAAGATGTATAATAAGCTCTCATCAAGTCTGGATCACCCTTTTACAAACAAATTGACGCATGGGCTCTATCCTCCCGGATCGTCTATTAAACCGCTTTTAGGCCTTTTGTATATTACCACGAAGCTAAATGAACGATGGAGTGTGGACTGTCGTTCAAATTTACGAATCGCCAATAGAACTTTTCGCTGTTGGAAAGCAAAAGGTCACCGTCATACGGATATCGTAAAAGCTATTCGTGAGAGTTGCGATGACTATTTTTACGAAGGCAGTCTTATTCTAGGTAATGAGGCTATGAGTAAAGGCCTTAAACGTTATGGTTTTGGTGAAAAGACGGGCGTTGATATGCCCAATGAATTCATCGGTGTAGTGCCGTCACGTTTATGGAAGCTTAGAAAATACAATCGTTCCTGGAACATTGGAGAGACGGCTAATATGTCGATAGGACAAGGGGACTTTCTTGTAACTCCATTGCAGATCGCACGTGAGACAGCTTTAGTAGCAACCGGAAAACTTGTGACACCGCATTTTGCGAAATATATTGGCGATGAACCTTATAAAGTGAAATATAAGGATGTATTGACACAAAAAGAGAAGAGAAAACTTCCTATTATACGTAAAGCAATGTATCAGGTCTGTAACTCCCCGCATGGGACGGCGACAAATTATTTAAGTTCAAAAGTGACAATATCTGGAAAAACCGGAACGGCACAGGTGATTGGAATTAAACAGGATATAGAAAAAAGAAAGCTTGAGCATGAACTCTCTTACTATAACCGTTCTCATGCATGGTTTACAACCTATGGACCTTCAAAGAAACCACAGTATATTGTGACTGTTATGGTAGAGCATGGCGGGCATGGTGGACATGCCGCCGGTAAGATTGTCTCAGATATATACAATAAGCTGTTGGAGCTTGGGTATATTAAGAAGCGTTGATTTTCCCTTTGGAAAACAGAAGTACAATGTAAAAAACAAAGCTAATGTAGGGAATAAATAGCAAAATACTCCACCATCCTGATTTCCCCATATCTTTAAGTCTTTTAATGCTGAGAACCACCATAGAATAGGTGCATAAAAGTATGATAATAAGTGCCATTGCATAGCTGATCGGTTCAAATGGATTGATTTTGAACAAGATCATGACTATACCAATAAGAAATGAGAGAACCCCCAGGGTATTTATCATTAAGCTGCGACGAAAAAATGTACCTCTGTCTATGGTGCTGTTTGTAAGGAAATACCTTCGGATAACATTATCTTGATCGATATTTTTATATTTAAAAAATTTTCTAGCTATGAAAATATCAAAAGGTTCCAAATCAAAAGGCATATTTACAAGAAATAGAGCAGCTTCAAGATATCGGCTCTTATCAAAGTCAATATCTACCTCTCCATTGTAAATAGCCTGATTCGAATAAAAACTTATATACTCTATTAGATAGCTGTTCTCAGGCATTAATGTTTGAATGTAACGTGCATATTCCTGTAGCGTAAAGTTTGCTTTTTGCCCTTTATGAAAATGGCTATAATATTTTTCTACTTCTTTATAAGCGGCGATAACAAAGTCTACATTGTTTTTTTGAGCATGTTTTTCTATACGGTTTTTTGCTGTATATGTCCAGAAATATTTTCTGGCATAATACAAAAATACAACTAAAAAAGAGAAAAAGATTACAACAAGTGGTATCAATTGTGTTTTGGTAAGCAGTCTCTCTTCTATCTTTTTGTCTGTTTTTTCTCCTTTAAAAGGGATATCGTCCGCTGCGTGAAAACTGACCCAGCCTATCCCTTTGACAAAGACTTCAGTCCATACTGCTTTGTTTTTACTTTCAATCAGATAGGAGTGTGTGGCTAGATTGTACTCTCCAGGAGCATAACCTGTGACAAGTCTGGCGTATTCACCTGTGGAACGAAGCATAATGACAAGGGCTGAATTAAACTGCAAAGCGTTTCCTGTTTTTGTCTTAAAAAGCATTTCTGAGAGTGTCTGATTTTGTATCGGGCTGTTTATGGAAGCGTGTTGGTAAAAGTAGTTCATTTTAAAATAGTTGATTATACTTTGCGCTTTTTCAAATGAATTATCCCCTCTTTTTGTAATATATCTGGCCAATTTGTAGATCTTTGGATCAGAATGATATCCCGGTCTGGAGTATGCCTTTTTGTACCAGACATCAGCATAGCTGATAACATCGTGTCTATAATATTTATCTCTTTCTACGCATGCCGTATAATAAGTGCCGGTTTCAAGTTGTGACGGAGCATAAATGGTTCTTGCGGCATCTTCATAAAAGGTGTCCGATGGAAACTGTAGTCTCAGCAGACCTTCAGGAGTGTATATAATGGGTTTTCCGGAGAGCTTTCCTTTGACAGTAATGGTGTAGTTGTCACTCTGTTTTGTAAAATATTCGTTGTAATAAAATTCATTGGGCTTAAAAGGCCGTGTTCGCTTTTGCCATTTTTTGCCATTCCAATAATCATAATAGTCTCTACTGTTTCGTTGAATGGTATACATTTTTGTCAAAACTTTTTTCCAGCTTTTTCCGTTAAATGATGCATAGGTTTCACCGCGTAAAAATCGTGCCTCTTTGCCTTTTACCTTAAAGAGTATTCTGTTTGAACTTTTGCTTGAGCCATCACGTATGCTGGAATAATAAGCCCGTTTGTTCTTCTCTTTTAATTTTCTTTCGAAAATAATGTTATGTTCTTGATCTGTTTTGAGTGAAGCAGTTGAGTGTTTCATATTGCTATGAAAAGGCAAGGTGAGCGAAGAGTGCGCTGTTGTACTGCCATCTTTTGTGTAGCTAGGCAGGTCTGTGACCCTTTCTTTATGATCTTTGTTCTTTGTATTGCTCTCTCCGCTTACTCCCTTATACTCTTTTTTACCGCCAAAAGGCAAAATACCATAGTGTATAGCTTTTGGCTGCGGCAATAGATAGTATAAAAGGGCAGTTAAAATAGAGACCACTATAAGAAGTGTAAAAGTCGTTCCGAAAAAATGTGTGTTTGTTTTATAATTATATGCAGTGTGGAGTTGCAATCTTGCAGTGTAATACTCAGCTACAACTACGGTGAGAAAGGAAAAAGTAAAGAGTATGATACTCACAACTGAATATTTGTTGGAGATGATGGAACTTGCATACAAAAAAAGTAAGAATGAAAAGATTAGAAGATATGCCAACATCCTTCTCTCACGCAAGGAGATATTTACCCCTGTTATGACCGAAAGCGAAACAATCAATATACCGATATCTGAGTTATAGTTCATAAAGTAACGAACAGAAAAGGCTATACCTATGAGCATACCAATATAACCGATATTTTTTATGGTCTTAGCATGTTTTTCGGCAAAAAACCATGAAAGCAGCAGCGAAGCTGCCAAAAGAAAAAGAATAGCAGCTGTAATAATGCTGTTTCCGGCATATATGTCATTAGAGACCATAAAGGCCGGGATGGCTTCACAAAAGAAAAGGGCGATGTAGAGTGTCGGTGTTTTCAAAGAAACATCCTTTGGATGTCACATCCTTTTTTGAGTGTGTATTTATTATATTTCGGGTGATTGTTCAAAGTGAAATTTTCATCGGTTTTATTATTTATAAAACTCTCTGCCTGAATATCAAACAAAACAGGTTTTGAGGACCTTGCACTCAAAAGATCTATGTTTTGTTCCACTTTACCGCTTCCATTGTCAAATAAAATAAGTGTACCGCCTTTTTTAAGACCATGAAAGTATTTTACTGCATCAAGATAGCGTACATCTCCATTGCCTTTGACATGGGCTAAGGCCTTGAGTATTTCCATCTGATTGTGTGACCCTTTGATGTCAATGAGCTTTATTTCCTCTTCATCTTTACCGAAGATACTCACGCTGTAGCCATTGTCAAGACCATAAACAGCGAGCGATGCGGCAATGCTTATGGCATATTCGAGTGTTGTCTCAGTAAAAGAACCTCTATTGAACTCTTTATCTAAATCAAGCATTATAATTAAGCTCGATGATAAAAAATCCTGATACTCTCTTACGATGAGTTCACCTTTTTTTGCACTGCTAGGCCAGTGAATATGGCGTGGAGAATCGCCACGTTTATATTCTCTGATAGATACAAACTCTCCTTCTCCTCCTTTTTTCTTGCTTTTGTTCTCTCCATAAAGCATAGCATACTCATCGCTTATAAAAGGAAAGTGAATTACTTCCAGTGGTTTTGGATAGACAACAATCTCGCCTTTTGTCTCTTCGAAGGTTTTGCTGAAAGTTTGAAGCCCCATAGGAAATCCTGTTTGTATGATTAGAGGACCTATTGAATGCACACCGCGCAGCTCTAGTGACAACTCGCTCTTTATTGTCAGTTTGCTATTGAGTACTTTTACAAAAAACATATGCTTTTCATTGGAAGAAAATGGTGTTGGCAGCCAAAGTTCAAGAAAGAACTTGTTAAAAAAATTAGCTGAGGAGAGTTCTATACTTATAGGCATGGATTTTCTCTGCTGAGCATATTTTGGATGCTTCAAAGACGCATGAATCCCCAGTAGATTAAAATAGGGTGCTATCAAAGATAAAATGAGCATAGATAAGGAGAGTTCAGCTATAACATAGAGAAGCTCAATACCTCTGTTCACGGCAATCAGATAGATGATGACAAAGGTTGTAAATAGTAGTATGACGATTTTATTTTTTGCAAAGAATTGCAGCATTACTTGGGAACTTCTATCTTTGCCAGTACATCAGCGATGATGTCTTCATTTGTCAAACTTGCGCTGTATTGTGGTTTAATAACAATGCGATGAGATAAAACAGGTACGGCAATCCTTTTGATGATATCGGGGTCGACAAAATCTTTTTTTTCTACAAGAGCAAAAGCTTTTGAAGCGTGCATTAAAGCAAGTGAACCTCTCGGACTTGCTCCGTAAGCCAGAGAGTTGTGTTTGCGAAGTGCCTGCATAATTAATGCGATGTACTTTAAGACGATTTTATCTATTTTAATATTGAGGACTTGTTTTTGCAGCTCCAAAAGTTCCTGTGACGATATAACGGGCTTCAGGTTCTCTATTGGATGTTCTTTTTCCTGCATCTGCATGATTTCTATCTCATCTTCTACCGTTGGATAACCCATGCCGATTTTCATAAAAAAGCGGTCAAGCTGTGCTTCTGGAAGCGGGTAGGTACCATGGAACTCTATCGGGTTTTGTGTAGCTATTACCATAAAAGGAGAGGGGAGTTTATATGTTTTTCCATCTACAGTAACTTGCTCCTCCTCCATCGCTTCAAGCATACTTGATTGTGTTCGCGGTGTAGTACGGTTTATCTCATCAACTAAAAGGATATTTGTAAAAATTGGCCCGGCTTTAAATTCGAAACTTCTTTCCTGTTCATTATAGATAGAGACACCCGTAATGTCCGATGGCAAAAGGTCGGGAGTACACTGGACGCGTTTCAATCGTGTACTTATGGATTTTGAAAGTGCTCTTGCAAGGATGGTTTTTCCCAATCCCGGAGTATCTTCTATGAGGATGTGTCCTTTTGCCAAAAGAGAAACAATAAGCAATTTGATAGGTTCCTCTTTGCCGACTATGACGCTTTGTATATTTTTAATGAGTTTATTTAAATTATGTGACATCTATTTTTTCCTTTTATATTTTACTGCCAAGCAGTAATAGCTTGAGATATTTGTTCGAGTTCTGTATCAGAGTAGCGTACCACCTGTCCCTTCATAACGCCTTTCATAGGACCTCCGTAAGTGCCGTTTTTGTAGCCTTTTAGGGCTTGATAGATATCTTTCTGCGACATATTTCTAACAATTTTTGATTTACCTAAAGCAGCGCGGGACCAGTTTTGCCCATGACAGGCAAGACAGCTTTTTAATTTTGGAATAATGGTGAGATTATTGCTTTTAGCGATTATCTTTTTTTGCTTCATTTCATTTTTTTTGGAAACTATGAATTGGTTGTTGAAAAATGAAAAGGAGTCAAGAGAGTTTTGATTTGTTTTTTCTATTTCTCTTCCATCTAGATCTGTTATTTCTAAAATAAATTGATTATGCTGGGCATTGTTGGCATCTGTTTGCAGACGAAGATACCCAAAGAGAAGATGATTGTTTGTTGTGTCTATGGAAACTGTAGCCAGTATTTTCTTCTCTCCGTTAGCCGGTATGATGATTTTTTTATCGGAACCGTCTAGGTTTGCGCTGTAAACATCATTGTCTGCCCAGATGACTCTATGGTTGACGTTATCCACAACAATGCCTGCAGGGCGATTTGAAGAGACTACTTTTTGTAGCTCTTTTGTATTTAAATTAAGCGTAACAATCTGATGATTTGTTCCGTCGCTGATATAGAGTTTATCGTCAGCATCATTATAAAACAAGCCTTCAACAGAACGCAAGAGGGCTCTGTTTGAAAAAAGTATGGTCTTGTTATTCCCGTTGAAATCAGAAGAGACAATATCGTGATGTTTTCTTTGGGTATTCCACTGTGCAGAGTAGATTTTCTCTCTT
This sequence comes from Sulfurimonas paralvinellae, assembly GCF_014905135.1. Lineage (NCBI taxonomy): Bacteria > Pseudomonadati > Campylobacterota > Epsilonproteobacteria > Campylobacterales > Sulfurimonadaceae > Sulfurimonas > Sulfurimonas paralvinellae. The sequence continues at coordinate 955,077 of NZ_CP041406.1, forward strand.
TTGTTGTCAATCGCAAGACCGGCTGCTAAAATTGGTAATGCCATTATTCTTCTACTGTTTGTTCCGTCCAGATTCGCTTTAAATAAGCCAGGATCATTTACTCTGTTTACCCAGTAAAGCGCTCCGTATTTATCTACATTACAGGCCATTGTTTGTTTATTAAAAATATCAACTACTTTTGTTTGATTGCTAATGTCTTTCGTATTGGATAGGTAAATCCCGTTATACTCAACAAGACAAAGGTTGTATTTTGATTGTACAGTAGCTGTTTTTTGAGAAGTTCTGTTGTTATCATTTTTTATAATGGAGCTGATTTTTTTATCATTAGCGATGTAAAATAAAATAACAAGACCGGCAGCAGACGTCAGGATGTTGAAATAGGGTACTTTTCTTTTGGAAGTTCGTTCAGACTCTGTTGCTTTTTCAACACTCTTCTTTTTAGGCTGCTTTACTGCTCTTTCTTTGGGAGATTTTATGCTTGTGTCGGCTAAAACTTTCAGTGCATCTCTGAGTGTACTTATCACTACTTGGTTATTGTATGGATTATCTTCTATGGAGAGCAGATCCCAACCATCATCTGATTTGTAGAGCTTAATCTCTATATTTGTGTCTCTATAGTGAAAGATCCAGATAACTTCAGAGTCGCTCAGTTCTTTTACCGGAAGCAGCCAATTCCCTGTACTCTTATCTATGGTCCAGTGATGTTCATACGCACCGTTTGTATGGTTATATTGATTCCAGAGTTCATCTAATTGAAACTTGCTTGCGTCGCTTTGTGATACATTTTCATTTATAAACATTACTATTTATCCAAAGATTTAAGATACGTGAGAACACGCTTATAGGGTTATATTTCTAAGTTTGGTACTTTGGAAGCTGTTATGTTCTCTATCGCCTCGACTTCTTGTATCTTATTTTCCAGTTTTTGGCTGATATCTCGCATGACGGAGACTTCTTCTTTTGCCTGCTTTAATGCTTCTGACTTTAATGTATTTATTTTTGTCATAGCTTCATCAATATGTGCAAATGCTTCTTTAAGTGAAGCGACATTGAGCGTTGCTTCTCCTGCTTTTTTGTAGATTTCCGTTCCTTGTTCGTTCATACGTTTTGCATTGCCTACGATAAGCTCATTGGTAGCTTCTTTTGTTTTTTCGACCGCTTCGATGACATTCTTTTGGTTCTCAAGGGCTACCAGCATACTGACACCTATCTCAAGCGCTCTTTTTGTTACGACTTTGACGTTGGAGATGTTATCTATAAGCTCCCAGTTCGTATTAATAATAAAATCGTTTGAAAGAAAACTCTCCTGTGTCACTATAAGAATTTCGTAGATGCTTCGTATCTTTTTTTGAAGATTTAACATAAGATTGTTTACATAAAACTCTTTTTCTTTTTCATCAAGATTTTCTATGTTTTCTTCAATTGCATTGATAACGTGCTGCATGACAAGAGCTTTTCTCTGCAGGTTGATAGCTGCTTTTTTATAGCGTTCTTTATCGTGCTGTAGAACAACGTTGTCGTCACGAAGGAGCTTCTCTCCCTCATCAAGAGAGTTTAAAATCTCATCTATAAGCTCTGAAGCCGATTTGAATTTTGTGAGATATCTGTTTATTGGTGTGCCTATGAACGGCAGCATTGAAAAAAAGCTTTTTGCAGAGAGGTTGTGTTTGTTTGGATTGATGTCGGATATCTCATTACTGAGCGTCACAAGTGTTTTCGCAATATCATTAGACTGCGTATCATCTATTGACTGCATATCTGATATTTTACTTCCAAGAAGCTCTGATGAGTTCTCAAGTGACTCAACATCTTCAAGTGTTACGCTCTCAAGAATACCTCTAATCTCACTTTTGTCTTTTCCTTCAAAAAATCCCAAGAACTCTTTTGCTTTTTCTTTAATGCTTGCAAGCTCGTCAGAAGAGAGTTTATCTTCAAAAACAGTCACCTCTTCTGTATTCGTTATTTCATTTTGTCCAATGGATTTTTTAATGTCCGTCATATGTTTTTACCTTTTTTTGATTTTACTTACTATTTGGGTTGAGTGCTCAAACTCATTGAGAAGCATATCTATCTTTTTATCATTGTTGTTTTTACTCATAAGTTCTTCTATCAGGTTTTCCAAGCTCGCTTCTATAGCAACATTTTGTTCTATGTTCTTTTGAATTTCACTTTTGTAGAGCTCTCTCTTTGTTTCGTCTGAGCTTAGAGAGAAGGCTTTTGTCAGTCTATCTTTTATTTTTAAATTTTCAAGATACAAAGAGAGGGATGTATTGGCAATATTGACAACCCTTACAGTCAGTAAACTTTTACTAGAAAATTTTTCTTTCATAAAAGCAGTGATAAGATCAATTTTTGAAAAAATATTGTCTTTGATGTCAAGTCCGTATTGCAATGTTGCATTATGCCGCAACAGTTTGTATTTCTCCTCTTCTCTTGCATAGGCATAGTTTTGTTTATGTTTTTTAAAAAGGATATAGCATAGAACAAAACATAGAATGCTAAAGAGTGACAACACATTAAATATACTGATATCAAAAGATGATAAATTTAGAAACATAATGGATAAAGCATAACTGTATACTACGGTAAATGATGCTAAAAAAGCATACAGCAAAAGCCGCTGCCGTCTAAAAAAATATAAAATCAGGTCCAAAGTATAAACATCCAATATGAAAATTCGTTTATTCTAACATAAGAAGTTTTAAGTTAATGTTATAAATATTTTGATACTATCCTTTTAGTTATGAAGCAGGGATAAAATATGATTGATTATCAAGAGGCATTTAAAAAAAGAGTTTTTATCTTATTTTTACTGATTCTTATTATAACACCAATCACCGTTATCTATTTGGGTAAAAAGAGCAGCACCCTAAATGAGAAAGCTCCCGGCTTGTCTGTAAAAAATAGTTTCGCACTTCATTTACGGGGGTCTGTACAAGATATAAAGCTTTCAAAAAACTCAAAAACCGCATATACAGCAGCAGGAAGCAGAGGCATTTATATACTCGATGTTGAGAACTCAATGAAGCCAAAGCTGATAGGGCAGTTTAAATACTTCAGTAACTCCTATGACAAAGCCAGAAGCGTAGAACTTGCAGAAGAGAGAAATATGCTTTTTGTCAAAGATGCACAGGCAGGCATATATAGTATTGATATAACAAATCCTGTAGAACCCAAACTCCTAGATACCTATAAATCAGAAAATCCTATATATGCCTTTTGTCTCTCAGAAGATTTAAAAACTATTTACATAGCTGATAAAAAAGGGATTGCAGTTGCAGATATTCAAGATCCTGATGCTATCAACGTAATTGCTTATCACAGTATAGAAAAAAGATATATCAATCTCATTGAGGTCAACAAAAATACGCTTTATCTTTTGTGCGAAAGCGGCATAGATATTCTATACACAGATGGATCTCAACCGGCAAAGCTGATCGGTAGTTATACAACAGCCGGTGATGCAAAGAAAATGACACTTTCAAAAGACAAAACAAAAGCATTTGTTTCAATCGGAAATAGCGGCGTAGAAATATTAGATATTGCCAACAAACTATATCCAAAACCTCTTGGAATATTTAAAACGTCTGCCGCTGCAGATAAAACAATAGTATCAAGAAATGCAAAGATCATTTATGTGGCTGATACCAATGGAGATATTGAGATAGCAGATATTCAAAACCCCGACAGCGGGGAATTGTTACAAAAGATAAGAACTAAACTATCTGCTCAGGAAAAATTATGGGATATTGCTTTGTCTGTGGATGAAAAGAAGCTTTTTACAGCTTCAGGTATTGAAGGTGTAAGAGTTGTCAAGCTGAAATAGTCAATGACTTTATCAGATTGAGTGTGTGATAAAAAGCGCCAAAATAGTCAATAAAAAGATTCCGCCGGCTTTGTTATAGATTTTATTTGCTAAAATAAAGAGCAGGGCAATGGATGCTGATGCTAAGATCATAATATCATAATTTGTTGCCTGCAGGTCAATAGTAAGCGGGTTTATAAGTGCTGAACCGCCAAGAACCATAGAGAAGTTGGCGACATTAGAGCCGATAATATTGCCGATGCTCATCTCTGCATTTCCTTTTTTCACAGCGACAAGCGAGACTACAAGTTCCGGAAGCGATGTACCCAAAGAGATGAGAAAAAGTCCGATGATCCACTCGCTGACACCGAGTGAATGGGCAATGTTCGTTCCACTCTCAACAACATAGTTTGCACCGCCGATAGTGAAAAGAAAACCTATACTAAGCAGCAGGATACTTTTTGGCCAGTTAAATTTTTCTTGTTCGAGATCTTCATCTATTTCACCTTCTAAGTCATCTTTTGAACTACTAAAGAGAAACAGAAGGTACGACACCATCATGAGAAGAAATAAGACACCGTCAAATCGGCTGATTTCTCCGTCTTGGATCATGATGTAGAAGATGACAACAGGAACAATGACCCAGGCGCTGTCTTTTGCAAAAAGGTTTCTTTGTGGGTTCATCGATTTTGCTATCATGAAGACAACACCAAGAACAAGAGAGATGTTAAATATAACACTACCGACGACATTGGCAACGGCCATATCGCTTTTACCATGGTATGATGCCATCATAGAGGCTGCCATTTCAGGAAGGGAAGTTCCAAAAGCGATGAGTGTCGCACCGATGACAAAGTGTGAGATGTTAAAATGGAGTGCAATTCTTTCACTCTCTTTTATGATGAAACCTGCGCCGTAAATGAGTGCAGCCATAGCTGCTAAAAATACAATATAATCCATAATCAGCCCTCAGTTCTTACTATTAAACTTTTTGGAAGTTTGAATTTACTAATGAGTTCTTCTTCCTTTGAACGCATCTCTCCATCGTCACATTCATGGTCATAACCAAGCAGATGCAGTAGTCCGTGGATAAACAGCAAGGAAAATTCGTCATCTTCTTCATGTCCAAACTCTTTTGCTTTGTTTTGAACATGATCCACTGAAATAATAATGCTTCCAAGCGGTGCCATAGGCATATCTTCATATGGAAAACTAAGAACGTCAGTTGGTTTATCTATATTTCTGTACTCTTTGTTGATCTCTTGAATCTTCTCATTGGTAGTGACAATTAATTCTATCTCTTTATCTGTCAAATCAGAAACGATCTGTTTTAAAAAATCTTCATTAATTGTGTATGTTGTTTGGTTATCTATATCAATCATAAGTGAAATTATAGCGAAAGAGAGGTGTTAAAAGTAGGAAAATTAGGCAGTAAGGTTAATATTGCCGCCAATTCCTGTTTTTTGTGCAGTTACCTGCTGTGATTGTTGCTGTGCACTTTCTAAAATCTGTTCCATTTGTTTTTTTTGAACATCCATGGATTTTTTCATTACTTCTATAGATGCTGATTGTGACGTACCGGCGGATGAACTGCTATTAGATGAAATTTCCATTGCAAATCCTTTTTTATAAATTATCTTTACTCATTTTATTGTTATTTATATTTAAAAAAGATTAAAAAAATATTTTACTTATGTTAAAATCACATTATGAAAAACAGAAATAGAAAAGCAGTCTGCATTATGAGTGGTGGTATGGATTCCACTTTGGCAGCCTATATGATGCAAGAACAGGGCTATGAGATCATTGCAGTTCATTTTAATTATGACCAAAGAACGCAGCAAAAAGAGCTGCAATGCTTTGAATCAATAGCATCGGTTCTGCAGGTTCAAGAGAAATATGTTCTTGATATTGATTTTTTTAAACAACTTGGTGCCTCTGCATTGACAGATAAAAATATTGACGTTCCTACAGATGGTCTTGAAGAGGGTGTTCCTGTGACCTATGTACCTTTTAGAAATGGTATTTTTCTCTCCATGGCAGCAGCTATTGCTGAAAAAGAGAGTGCTGAAGTGATTGCCATCGGTGTCGTTGAAGAAGACAGCAGTGGCTATCCGGATTGCCGTGAAGATTATATAACGGCTATGCAAAGAGCCATTAACCTTGGAACAAAAGATGAAACCAATATAGAGATAAAAATGCCTCTGGTTCACCTGAAAAAATCTGAGATCGTGAGAGAAGCTCTAAAACTGCATGTTCCTTTGGAATTTACATGGAGTTGTTATAAAAATGAAGATAAAGCATGTGGTGTTTGTGACAGCTGTCGATTGCGATTGGCTGGTTTTGAAAAAGCAGGAGTAAAGGACCCTATTGCATACCTCTAAAATCAATTTTAGAGAATATGAAGTAGAGGTTATATGTAATCCCCGCTTAAAAAACAGCTATATACACATCAGCCATAGCGGAGTTATTACGGTAAAAACCCCTCATAAATCCAAACGTTTTGTATCGGCTCTTTTAAATGATAAAAGCAGTTGGATAGAGAAGCAGATAGAAAAAAATGCTCTTCGTTCAAAAATTACAATAAATTTGGAAGATGAAGTGCTTCTTTTTGGTGAGATATACAGCATTGACAGTGCTGAAGCGACAAAACTGCGTGAGAAGCTGCATAGACTGCGCACTGCAACCAAAGAAAAGGTTTTAAAGGCATATGACACTTTTTACAAAGAAGCAGCAATGCTATATCTCACGCAGGAGGCAAATAGGCAGGCAAAGAGAATGAATCTGCAGTTTAGTGGACTCAAATTTCGAAAAATGAAAAGCAGGTGGGGCAGTTGCAGTTCCAAAGGTATTGTTACATTCAACACCAAACTTATGAAACTTGAAAAAGAGTTGATACTTTATGTCGTGATTCATGAACTTGCACACTTGGTGCACATGAACCATTCAAAGGCATTTCATGATCTGGTTGAAGCGTATCTTCCCAACTCAAAAGAAATTCGAAAACGCTTAAAAGCAGTAAGTATCGTCTCCTAGACATTTTAGAGAGTATTTGCTAGAAGGTGACCACATCATCCAGCCATCTGTTCCTGCATCTTCAGTAGCTTTTATCTGTGCCTGAATCTCTTCTCTGTCATACTCTTTTTTTCTTCGTGTATAATCTCTAAAATATTGCAGCCACGGCCTTACACGCTGGCTGGGAATTCTGTCCTGAATTGTTTTGACACTTCTAAAAACCACTTCATAAGGATATTCGGAAGGGTGTTCGAAATAGAACGAACCACTGGAAAACCCTGAAGGATAGAGCATCGGTGCCAAATAGTCTGCGTGAGCCGCAAGGGAGGTAACAGTCTGTCCTATCCCGTTATCATCTTTTGCCCAACAGATATTTCCGTAGGTATCAACAGAGATAAAAACGCCGTATTTTCGCAGTCTTACTCTTGCTTCATCCAAAAAACTCTCTATGGCTAAAATACGGTTTTTTTGTGTATTTTCTTTAGAGTAGAGCAGGCCTGTTTTTGCGGGAAAGCGAATATAATCGAAATTGATCTCGTCATAACCTACTTTGGCAGCTTCTTCTGCAATACTGATCGCATAATCATGAGAGCGTTTGTCAAATGGATCGACCCAGGCCATATTGTCGTGATTACGCCATATAGTTTGATTTTCATCATCTTTTTTTATAGCATAGTCAGGATTATTAGCAGCTTGAAGTTCATCTTTAAAAGTCACTATTCTGGCAATGGTATATATGTTCCTTGCTTTGAGTGTTGCTATAAATTTTTGAATATTTCTGTTGGTTCGATTCTTATGTGCGCCGTATGAGTTCGCCTGCTTGAATCCTGTTAAAAACTGCGTTGAACCATATTCGTTTTTTACATCGACTACCACGGCATTTGCCTCGGTTTGGTCGATGAGTTCAAGGATATTGCGAAATGTTTTTGAATTGTTGCTAGCACCCCAAAAAGTAAGATACAGTGCTTTTACTTTTATGGGTTGAAGATAGATTGTCGTTTCATTGGTGTCTGTATGAAAAGAGTAGGGTCTGTAGCCATAAGCTTTGACATGCAGGAGTGTTTCATCTGAATTGATAGAAAAAGAGCCGTTTGCATCACTTCTAACATCATGTGTTGCATCACTGATAATTGCATTTTTTACAGGAAGTGAACTGTTTACATCAATGAGAGTTCCTGAAAAAGAGGCAAAAAGAAGTGATTGCATGAGCAATAAAAATAAGAAAACTGTTTTCATCTGATCCACCATAAATATTATGCGAATCATACTCTACTTTGATTAATAAATGCCTGCAAAGCTAGCGAATATTTAAAAAATATCCCAGGCTTGCATCGCTCCACTCTTTAGATAGCTGCAGATAGTTGGCAATTGAACTATATACTGTTTCAAAGTCTTTGTTTGCAGCGCTAAATTCATCAATGACTTCACGTAATCCTTTTTTTCCTGCTTCTGTTACATCAGCAGGGAACTGTGCGAGTTTGACATCCAGTGATTTTAATTTTTGCAGTGCTTGAATATTTTGTGCATGAAACTCATACGTCATATTTGAGTTCATTTCACTTGAGGCTACTTCGATCATCGACTGATGCTCACGCGGCAATTTTTCCCACGAGTGCTTATTGAAGGTGAGTTCTAAAACAGAACCGGGCTCATGCCATCCAGAGTAATAATAAGGTGCGACTTTGTAAAATCCCATTTTAATATCAAGTGCAGGTCCAACCCATTCGGTAGCATCGATTACACCGCGTTCAAGAGAAGTGTATATCTCACCGGCCGGCAGCAGAATAGGATTAACACCCATTTTTGCAAAAACTTCGCCTCCAAGCCCTGGGATACGCATCTTTAATCCCTGCATATCAGCCAGTGAGTTAATAGGTTTGCGGAACCATCCGCCCATTTGTATGTTTGTGTTACCGCCTAAAAGAGGGTAGAGGTTATACTTGGTATACTGCTCACGCCAAAGCTCAAGTCCGCCACCAAAGAGCATCCAGGAGTTTACCTCTTCGGCGGTAAAACCAAAAGGAATACCGCTAAAAAGAGAAAAAGCAGAGTTCTTACCTTTCCAATAGTAAGGACCTGAGTGAAAAGCATCGATCTGTCCGCTGCTTGCCGCATCAAAAACAGCTAATGCAGGAACAAGTACATTTTTTGCATAGATCTTGATCTCTAACGACTCGCTGCTGATCTCTTTTAGGCGTTGTGCGAATTTTTCAACACCGGTTCCCATAATAGGAAAGTGTGCCGGCCAACTTGTAGCCAACTTGATTGTTGTTTTTTTGTTTCTGTTGATATTGACGCGTTTTGTCTCATCACTCTTTTTAGGATGTTTGGAGTAGTCGATGGCCTGACGGTTGTTTTCATTACATCCGCCAAGTGCCAAAGCTGCCGAAGCTGTTGTTGCCGTTGTTAAAAAGTCTCTACGATTCATATTGGTAACCTTTTATCTGAATTTATGAAAAGTCAAACAGTGAAATTTGTGTTTGTCTGACAAGCGGTTTGTCAAGTATAGATTTGTCCGCCCCGACGATAAGAGCAAAATTGAAATTATGCTCACGAAGAAGGTTTTTAATCTCATGTTCGTTTTTATAAGTGATGATACTTGGATTGTTTCGCTGTGGGGCATCAAGAGAGTCGAAAATGGTGTGCGGAATAATATAGAGTATATTGGCCCAGGTCGCCTGCTTTTGTAAAAATTCTATCTCTTTTTGAATTAAAGTGCTGTTTTTTTCAAATATTAGCACTTTATCACTTGTTCCGAACTCTTTTATTTCGAAGTTATTATTGGTAAAAACAGCTTCAAAGTGCTCTATAGGTGTGAATTTTCTTAGACGAAAATTGATCTTGAGTACTTTGAAAAGATGGAGAAGCTGCTCAAGATAAGGGATAAAAAAAGGAGAGATAAGCTGTCTTTCGTAAAAAATATTATCGTAGATAAAAGAGGTCTCAAAAAGCGTCTGCTCAATAATGTTGATGTTTTCATTCGGATTTGTTGGAAGTTTTTTGATGTTTGTAAAAAGATCGCCCGATGTCAGAGCAGGGCTGAAAAGAACAGTTGATCCATTTTGTAAGTCGCTTAACATCTTGTAGAGTTCTCTAATGTTTCCATGCAATGCAATGAAGTTTGGTTCAGTAACAACTTGAAGCGCAAGCTTGAGAATGATCTCATTGCATTCGTAAACCTCTATCTCTTTGTCAATTAAAACGAATCGCAAAATACGCTTGAGTGCTTCTTCTAGATTTGAAACTTTTATCCAGGCAATTTCACTGTCACTGATCTGTGTCGGTTTGTCAAAAACAACACCATAAGCACCATTGAGTATAGCATCTTCTATCATCTCTTCATCAAAAGCGACAAAGAGATCACCTCTTTTTACCGCTTTTACTTCAAAAACAATATTTTCAAAACTATTTACAAAAGGAGAATTTATAAGTTCTCCGTGTGTAAGTGCTAGAATATTTTCAAGTCTCATCCAATAGGTGTGCCTGCTTTTTTAGGTTTTTCCGGTCTTATTAAACATAAACCGTCTTCATCCTTAGCAGCAAGAAGCATTCCTTCACTTATCATACCCATGAGTTTTGCAGGTTTGAGGTTGGCTACAACACAAACCTGAGTATTTTTCAGTTCTTCCGGAGAGTAGAATTCTTTGATACCTGCAACAACTTGTCGCGTTTTATCTTCCCCTAAATCTACCTGTAGTTTTAAGAGTTTTTTACTTTTTGGAACTTCTTCGGCTTCAACGATTGTACCGACTTTCAGAGATGTTTCAAAGAACTGTCCTATCTCTATAAGATTATCTTGGCTCTGTGTTGTTTTTTCCTCTTTTTTTGTTTCTTTTGGAGGATTTGGTTCCGATTTCGGTGCTTCTGTCATTAAAGGCTCTTCAACACGAGGGAAGAGAGGCGGAACTTTTTCTATAGTAAACACCTTGAGAAGTTTTTTGTCAACAACAAGTTCTTTATAACTTTCATTATTGATTTCAAAAGAGAGTGCGTTAGCAATGATTTTAGTCGTTTCAGGCATAACAGGGTGCAGCATTACAGCTGCTTTTGCCAATATATTGGCAACAACGGCAACTGTTGCAAGCGCTTCATCTTCTTGATTGTTTTTCATTTTTACCCATGGCTCATACTCTTGAATAACACCATTACCGATGGCAAAAAGTTTCCATAGCTCTTCAAGATATCTATGTGTTTGCAGATTTTCCATAAAAGAGTCAAGTGAATCAAGAACACTGTTCATATTTTCGAGCTCTTTTGCATGGTATTTTTCGGCATCTTTAGAATCAATGACGAACTCACTGTATTTGCCGCTCATACCGATGATACGGTTTAGGAGGTTACCAAGGTCATTGGAGAGTTCTGAATTGATACGATCTATAAATGCACGCTGGGAAAAGTCACCATCTTGTCCAAAAGGAACCTCACGCAGCATAAAATAGCGAAGATTTTCTACTCCATAAGCATCGGCAACCTCTTTAGGAGAGACGACATTGCCTTTTGATTTACTCATTTTTTCGCCGTCACGTGTCCACCATCCATGCGCACCGATGTGTTTTGGAAGCGGCAGGTCGAGGCTCATTAAAAATGCCGGCCAGTAGATAGCGTGAAAACGCAGAATGTCTTTTCCTACAAAATGCACATCGGCAGGCCAGTAGTTCATCAGCGCTTCATCTGAGCCATATCCAAGTGCTGTTACATAGTTGAGCAGGGCATCAAGCCATACATACATAACATGCTTGTCATCATTGATACTTGCAGGCATCTTGACACCCCAGCTAAATGAAGTACGCGTCACAGAGAGGTCACGCAGTCCGCCTTTTACAAAGTTAACAACTTCATTTGCACGGGATTTAGGCATAATAAATTCAGGGTTCTCTTCATAATGCTTGAGTAGTCTGTCTTCATATTTTGAAAGTTTAAAGAAATAACTCTCTTCTTTTACAACACTTGTACTGCGACCGCAGTCAGGACAGAATTCACCATCGACAAGCTGTGTTTCAGGAAAGAATGTCTCACAGCTCACGCAGTAATGTCCTTCGTAAAAATCTTTATAAATATCACCTTTTGCATACATCACTTCGAAGGCTTTTTGTACACCTTTCATGTGTGCTTCATCTGTTGTACGGATAAATTTGTCATAACTGATGCCAAATTCATCCCAAAGATTTTTAAAAGTCGCACTTATCTCATCTGCAAACTCTTGTGTCGGCTTGCCTGCTTTTTCAGCTGACTCTTCAATCTTTTGCCCGTGTTCATCCGTACCGGTAAGAAAGAATGTATCTTCGCCCTTCAGTCTTTCATATCGCGCCATCGTATCGGCGATAAAAGTAGTATAGGCGTGCCCAATATGGGCTTCTCCGTTAACATAGTAGATAGGTGTTGTTATATATTTACTCAATTTTTCAATCCTTCTTTAAAATTCAAATCCACCAGTATCTCCCTTGGACATACTGTTGTAGACCGCTTTGACATACTCATCCCTGAGCTGGCAGCCTATATAGAGTTCGCATGCAGAACAGCTTTTGTGTCCTTTTTCGTTCTGACATGCTTGAACTTTCTTTATCATCTCGTCAAGATGCAGTTCAAATTTATCTTTTGCGTCGTTATGCATTGTCTGCATAGACCTCTTTTACACGCTTGACTTCATATTCTGTTCCAAAAAAACATGGAGATGTGTCATGTAGGTGTGCATAACCAAGGTCTAACAGTCTTTCATGACCATTTATAGCGATACCGCCTGCTTTTTCATACACAAAAGCAAAAGGAAAGACCTCAAAAAGACGGCGTAGTTTTCCTTCAGGTTTGTCACTTGTCGCAGGATAGCTGAAAAGTCCACCGCCTTTGAGGAGTATTTGATGCAGGTCTGGAACCATGCCTCCGGAATAACGCAAACGATAGCCTTCAGCAAAAAAACCGTCTATCATTGCCTTATGGTAGAGAGGCCAGTTTTGCTGTGTGCCTCCCGGTGCCATAAGTTTGCCCTTTTGCGTGAGGCGTACTTCTTTTACAAATTCAAAATCACCGGCTTGCAGCAGGTAAAGTTTTACTTTATTATATGCAAAGACCATTTCCACACGCGGACCATAGACAACATAACAGGCCGCAACCATATTCTGTGAACCAAAATTACCTTCATAGATGCCAAAAATAGAACCGACACTCAGGTTTACATCTATAAGTGAAGAGCCGTCAAGTGGATCATAAGAGATGAAATATTTGCCGTTTTCATGCAGTACTTCTGCGTGTTCTTTCTCTTCTGAAGATATGGTATTTACATCTTCTACGCGTGAGAACTCTTCTGCAATTATCATGTCGCATTTGATATCAAGCTCAAGTTGTGTCTCTCCGGAAGAATTCTCCTGTTGGGAGTAACCTATGTCTTTTACATCTATCGCTGTTTTTATTCTTTTTGCGCTGATCTGTATCGCTTCAAATATTTTATCCATTCTTACACTTCCTTTGCGTTGTTTAGTATCCACTCTATGACTTCATTTGTGTCATTGAGATTTAATATATCTACATTCTCTGGCACGGCATATTTTTTCATATCTATCGAGTCATCGACAGCCAAGGCATTCATATAGGGAAAATAATCCTCATCTATTTCATTGCGAAAGATGCTTATGCGAGGAAGCGGGAGATTTTTGAGCCCCTCGACCAACAAAATATCGAACCTGTCAAAAAGTCGTATCATATCTTCTAGTTCCGAATGTCTGTTCGAGAAGTATGTTGTACGATTAGGGGAGGTCACTATCACTTCCGCACCTGTATCGCTGAATTTGTAACTGTCTTTTCCTTCTACGTCAAAACGGGCTTTATCTTTTGGATCATGTTTTATAATAGCAACTTCAAGCTTATGTTCGTGAATCAATTTTCTTGCGACTTTTAGGATCAAAGTCGTTTTTCCACTGTTTGAAGGGCCGGTAAATGCTACTGCTAATCTTTTATTCAAATGAGACTCGGTTATTAAAATATATGAGATTATACAAAAGAAGAGTTTAATAAGATATAATTTCATCTAAAATTTAAGGTAGAAAATGAAAACTTTTGCAATTATTTTACTTATAACGATACTTTTTAACGGTTGTGCACAGCAAAATGCATTTGAAAAGTTTGATCTCAGTGCTACAAGAGAGTTGAGTGAAGATTCCATCCAGAGTCTAAAGATTACACAGGGTGATAAAATTATAGGCATAGTCAACGCTATTTATCTCAATAAAGTCTTACCGAATGAATACAAAGACAATGAATATTTTTATGTTTACTATTATATGAAAGAGGGCGATATGAATGTAAGTTTTACACTTAACGGTGAGCCAAGTATGCTGCGTGAGGAACTCCCTGCCCAAAATGAGTTTTCAAACTTGACATCGTTCTTAGCCCCTTGGAGCAAATATTATCTGCTTGGATTTAAAAAGCAGGGAAATGTATTGAAATTATCAATTAACACCAATGTAGCAGCAAATGCTACTTTGGAGTTCGTAAAAGACAAATAAATAAACTATATACTTCGCAGTATGGACGATAAGACAACAATAAGAACCTGCAGGGCAATGATGATAATCAACGGTGCAAAGTCCAATCCGTTGAGATTTGTCGGCATAAATCTACGTATAAAGGCATATGCCGGCTCTGTAACTCTATATAAAAACTGAACGATTGGATTATATGGATCAGGATTGACAAAACTAAGCAGCGCTGCAATAATAATAACCCAAATATAAACGTTTATAAGACTAATAACGATTCCGCCGATCCCTTGAATAATATCTACTATCATTTTTTGATAATCTCCCCAATATAGTTTTTAAGATGCTTGTAAACTTCCGGAAGTTCAGGTGCATCTTGTGAGTTTGTAAGTAAAATTGACATGATTTTTGCTAATTCCGATTCTTCCAAACCTGTTCTTTGTTCTAACATATTTGCAAAGGCATCATATGTATCATAATGAGACTCGTCTTCTTTAATGACCTGCGTGACCTCTTTATAGTGTTTTGCAAGCTTCTGCGGCACTTCTCTTGTCTCAAAGACAGGTTTTATCTTCTCTTTGAGTTCTTTTGTGGTGCTTACTTTATCTAAATAAAGCTTTGCCAAGCCGCCAATGTCGGCATCTGCAAAGCCGACATAACGTGAAAGTTCTTTATTTGACATTTTTCTTAAATGTTCACGGTTTATCTTTTTGAGTTGTTCTTTATCAAACTTTTCACTGCTTTTAGAGATGCTGTCTATATCAAAGAACTCTATTGCATCATCAAGCGTGAAGATTTCTTTGTCTACCTCAAATACGGTTGATACTAAATAATTTGAAATAGCTTCCGGTAGAAAACCTTCTTCTAAAAGTGATGTAATTGTCGGTAGTTCTTCACCTGTAATTTCAGGAATATAAACATACTCTATGGTTTTGTTGTAACCGAGTTGTTTGCGTATATGTTCCTGTTTAAGCGTGTTAATTTTATTCTTTTCATCTGTGATAACAAAAGAGATGTCACTCAGCATATCATCAACAGCAGCGGCAAAATCCGGTGTGGAAGTTTTATCGCGATTGAGGATAATAAAACTGTCAAAAGAATTCGAATCATTGCTACTTTCAGGACGCTTGATACGTACGACAAAAGGATGTTCATTGTCAATAACAAGCTCTGCAGGCAGATTTGCACAGGCATCATCATACATATAGGGTTTGCCGGCTTCATGAGCCTCTTGACGCTTTTTTTCGATCCACTCATCTGAACAAAAACAGTTAAATGCTTTTTTTTCATGCAAAAGCTGCAGTGCCATTGCTGCATGAAAGCGGGCATTTTGACTTTTACTGATGATCTGTGAATACTCTAATGAAAAAAGTGTTAAAAGTTCGGGGCTTTGTCTGTCTTCGTCATCAATTACTATAGCAAAATTCTCATCTCTTTGCTTTGAAACAATATAATTCAACAGTGCTGTTCTTAAGTCGTTGATATTCATTTCACCTTGAGAATCCGGTGCATATCTAAGCATTAAACTTCCTAAATTTTTTTTGAAATTCTAACAAAACTTTACTTAACATCTAAGGGTATTTTGATAAAATATCATTTTATTAAAAGGTTTTACAAGAATGAGCAAAAAGAAAGATTTTTTACATACAATAGTTGAAGAAGACCTCAAAGCAGGTAAATATAAAGAGATCGTGACAAGGTTTCCTCCTGAACCAAATGGTTTTCCCCATATAGGTCATGCGAAATCTATATATATAAATTTCGGTATTGCGCGTGATTTTCACGGTCGATGTAATCTCAGAATGGATGATACCAACCCAACAGCAGAAGAGACAAAATATGTTGAAGCACTTGAAGATGCCGTAGAGTGGCTTGGTTTTGAATGGGATAAACCGGTGCGTTTTACATCTGATTATTTTTCCAAACTCTATGAGTATGCGCAAGAACTCATCAAAATGGGTAAAGCATATGTTGACAGTTTAGATGAAGAGCAGATGCGTGAGTACCGCGGGACTGTTACACAGCCGGGAAAAAGAAGTGTCTATGCCGAGCGTAGTATTGAAGAGAATTTAGACTTGTTTGAGAGAATGAAAAAGGGCGAGTTTAAAGACGGTGAACATGTTTTACGAGCCAAAATCGATATGAGTGCGGCAAATATGAAGATGAGAGACCCACTGCTTTATAGAATTAGACACGTGCATCATCACAGAACGGCTGATGAGTGGTCTATCTACCCAATGTATGACTTTGCTCACTGTCTTTCTGATTATATAGAAGGTGTAACGCACTCCATCTGTACTTTAGAGTTTGAAAACAACCGTGATATCTATGACTGGGTACTTGACACACTTGAACTTAAGCCGCCACGTCCATACCAGCATGAGTTTGCAAGGCTGAATATTACCTACACGGTAATGAGTAAGCGAAAACTTTTGGAACTGGTTGAAGGCAAGTATGTTAACGGCTGGGATGATCCTCGTCTTCCTACTATTGCAGGATACAGAAGAAGAGGGTACACACGCGAAGCTATACTTAATTTTTGTGAGCAGATCGGTGTAGCCAAAGCAAATTCGACAGTTGATGTTTCACAACTTGAATTTTGCATAAGAGATGACCTTAACACCAAAGTGCCTCGCGTGATGTGTGTGCTTAACCCTCTGAAAGTGACAATAGAGAACTATGAGGGCAGGGAAGAACTCGAAGCCTCTTATTATCCGCAGGATGTACCAAAAGAGGGTTCAAGAAAGATACCTTTTTCAAAAGAGATATATATTGACCGTGAAGATTTCAATGAAAATCCTCCAAAAGGTTACTTCCGTCTGACACCAGAGCAGCCTGTACGATTGAAAAGCGCTTATATCATCAAGTGCAAAGAGATCATCAAAGACGAAGATGGAAATATAACTGAGATAAAAGCGGAATATTTCCCTGATTCCAAAAGTGGTGAAGATAAAAGCGGCATCAAAGTAAAAAGCGCCATCCAATGGGTGAGTGCAGCAGATGCAAAACAGGTGGAGGTAAGACTCTATGACAGACTCTATAAGAGTGAAGCACCCGAAAGTATTGAGGATCTCAATCCCAATTCCTTAAAGATTATAAAAAATGCACTTATTGAACCTGCCGTCATTACTCAAAAACCGGATGAAAGATTTCAATTTGAGAGAGAAGGGTACTTTTATGCTGATCCGGTTGACTATAGCGATGAAAATCCAGTATTTAACAAAATTGTCGGATTGAAAGACTCTTGGGGTAAAAAGACAGAAAAAAGAGCACCGAGAAATCAGCGTAAACCTAAAGAAAAACCGGTACAGGTTGATGGCGAAGTCGTATCAATGACTGAAAAAGAGCAGGCTCTCTATGATGACTACACAAAAAGACTCGATCTTAACACTGAAGTGGCAAACACCATAGCCAGAGATGAAAAACTGGCATCGTTCTTTGCAGATGCATTGGCACAATGCACATCTTCTACAATCTTAGCCAACCTTGTGGCAAATGAAGTTGCCAGAGAGTTAAAAGATAAAGAACTCACTGAGGTGAAATTTGACGCTAAAGGCGTAGCAGAGCTTGCCAAGATGATCGATGAAGAGATTATCTCAAATAAAATTGCCAAGCAGGTCTTTGAATCAATGGCAAAAACTGGAGAAAATCCTACACAGATCGTTGAAGAAAAAGGCCTTGTACAGATCAGTGACCCAGCTCAAATTTTACCAATCATTGAAGATGTTATGACAAAGAACCCTGATAATGTAAGTAAATTTAAAGCGGGCAATACAAAACTGCTCGGTTTCTTTGTAGGACAGGTACTTAAAGCAACAGGTGGCAAAGCAAATCCAAAAGTTGTTAATGAGCTTGTAGCAAAAAAATTACAGGAGTAAGTTTATAAAAAAGCTGATTTTCTTATTGGCTTTTTTTCTTACGCGTTTTATACGCTAATTGAATAATCCTCATGTGCTTCAAAAATGTGTACACAAATGCAATGTGCTCAATCAAGTGTTTATGAAAGTACTTATTTTAGGGAGTTTTTAGAGAAAAGTTGGTGACCCCGAGGAGAGGGTCACCTACATCTCAAAACACCCATAAACAGGGCTCTTAATTGAGTGTCAAAGAGTTTGTGTGCACAAAATTTGTGCCTAAATTTTATGAAAATATTGTACACTGTTTTTATATCTCAAGTCAAGAAAACTTAGCTAAATAATACTCAGTTATTTGTATGCGATGATGATTAATCTCTTTACTCACGAATTGACAGGCTTCAATATGAGATAAACCTTCTTCTCTTTTTTCTTCATATAATTCTTTTGTGTAAAATGCTCTTATGTCGTGTGAAGCCATATCGTACTTCTGCAAGTGCCTGTAATAAGTGCTTTGATGTGGTATTTTGACATTTTGTGCTTTAAGTTTTAAGAGCATGAGTTTTAATTCAAGAGAGATAATTTTTGCATTGTACATCTGTCCGCCTTTACCTTTTACTGAGTGTAGTTTTAAATTATCAAGATGTTTCTCTAAGTCATTGATGACTGTATATGCTTCTGAAACTCGAAAGCCTGTCTCGTATTGCACTTGTGCTATTACACTAAGTGGAGAGTTTAATTCATTGATTACATCTGTGGGATGAAACGAAGTTGTTATAGGTTTAGGCTCTCCGAATGTGTCGCCTCGTTCAATCGCATCTTCTTTATAAATTGCAACTATTTCATTAAAAATGCCTCTATCCAAATCAATACTAACGTTACTCTGTTGTAAACCTTGAACAAGCCCAGACCATCCTCTAATATAGTCCTCTTGGGCAGAAAAAGAGGAGATGCTCTGTAATCTCTGTTCCAAAAACATACTCATATTTTCTTCTGTCATAAGTTCATTTAGTTTTCCATCTAGTTCTTGTTCTTCTGCAAACTCCTTAAAGTCTTTGAAGTAACTATCTCGTTTTATTCTCGTTGCATCTGAGTGAGTTCTATTGGAATTTGTACCGTTTCTTTTCTCTTTAAAACCTGCAAGACGAAAGTTTGCATCTCGCACCTGTTTTTCAAATGTTGATCCTTTTAGATTAGCCATTGTTACTTCTCCATTCCTGCAATGATTTTATATATCTTTTTATAGTTGAAAGCGATGGTGCATCTTTTTTGTTGAGTTTTAAATTTTTGTGTATTTCGTGTGTACTTTTCCCTTCATCGTGAAGTTTTACTATGTTTCCTTTGTATTGTTCTATCCCTTTATTCTTAAAGCCTAAGAGTGGGGCAGTGGTTTCAAGTCTTATTTTTTCTTTTCTTATTTTTATGTCGTTGAGAATAAAAAATGATTTTACAATTTCATCTTTTGCAAAGCCATTCTTATTAAAATGCCCATACATTCGTTTTACAAGTTCATTGACTTCATATTCTTCAATCTCTAATATCTGAGAAGCTCTTTTTGTGTAGTTTATTTTTGTACCCATTGGTAAATCCTTTTGTTTGTTTTATTTTTTATATAACAATCCATTAAGGATTTTTTCTATCAAGTAGTCAAATTCAAAAATGTGCTTTTTGTTTTACAAGCGTAAAGCAACGAAAAATCTTGATACAACAACTGTCGATAACATTTGTGTTGGTAGGATAGAGTTAAATATGCAAATTGCATATGTCAGCTAGATAGCTTAAAGTAGTTAATATCATTCAATGCACCGATTAGTTTATGTAAGTTATATTGTAAACTTCACGAAAAAAATAAAAAAATGATGTCAGTTGAGTTGCTACGCCATCTCTTTTGCAAAAAATTTATGTGTGAATTTTTAGAAGAATTTTTTTGTGAAATTTGAAATGAGCCAAAAAAGAGCCACCCTGTTTTGCAAAAGAGATGGCGAAGCCTAAGTTTTGAAAAAAACTTGAACCAAGTATGCCCTTTACGGGGCTATGGCTTGGTTTAAAAGTGGGTCAATTTTGAGCAAATCGGTTTATTTAATAAAGCTAATTAATACTTGACTTTCATTGTATTATGGCTATTAAAAGCCTTTTTCATTTAGATCTTTGTATGCTTCACAACCTAGTTGTAAACCATTATCGCAAGCCTGTCCATAGAACTCTTTTGCCTGCGATTTGTTTTGTCGTACACCTCTGCCATTTTCATACATGATTCCCAAATTGTATTGTGCGCTAGCATCCCTATGATCAGCAGCTATTTGAAACCATTTTAGAGCTTTTGTGAAATCTTGTCTTACACCCTTACCATTGGCATACATGACTCCCAAATTGTATTGTGCATTAGTATTCCCTTGAAGAGCAGCTTTTTCATATAATCTCATAGCTTCTTTGTAATTTCCATTCTCATATGCCTTTACTCCATCATTAAATAAATCTGCATGTACTAATGTCGTAAATAGCGATAAAGCTATAAATGTTTTTTTCATTTTTTTCCTATTCTTTTTGTTTTTTTGTATTCTAACATTTTTTTTAAATTTTATTAACTGCTTAACACTCCGAGCTTAAATCATCTGGTAGATCTATATTTCAATAAAATAAATCAAATTCCAAAGTACAAACCCCAATAAAAAGCTCTTCAATCCCATATCCGCAAGAATAAGTTCTTGATGTTTCATCTTTATCAGGCTCGTGTCCTAAAATTTGATTCATCAAGTCTTTTGGCAGTTTGTGCTTGACAGCATTTTTAAGCAATTGGTCGCCGACAGTATGGCGGAAGCTGTGAAAAACCTGTGTAGGATCTTTTGTTACATGAGTTCTAAAATATTTCATAAATGTTTTATTGTAGTCTGTGTTATATCTTTTTTGAGTAGGGTGCAGTCGCAGGTTATCCCATAGTCTCTCTTGTTTCTCTTTTATAGAGTTAAAATAGTCAATAAATCCGAGTTCTATGAGCTTTGGATGAATAGGTATTAATCTGTAAGCATTATCATTTTTTAGATGTTTGTCCTTATCTTCATTCAAATCAAAGTAATAAACTGTTTCTCCTGTGCTTATCACTTCACTTTTGACATCTTCTATGTAGAGCTGACAAATTTCATTTTGTCTCATCCCTGTGTAGAGGGCAATAAGTGGTATCCAGTATTTTTCCGGTTCGTATTTTAAAGTGCTTTTTTTATGTGTAGTGTAGAGTTTGGAGTTAAAGAGTTTCTCTTGATTTGTATCAGTAAGCGGAGTTCTTTTTGGTTGTTCATTCTTTTTGCTTTTTGTCTCTTTAATTAAAAAAGCTTCTGCATAGTTTGTCTCAATATAGCAATATCTTGCATCCATGGCAATATCAAACATCTGTTTAATAGTAGACATTTTCTTTTTCTTTGTGTTGGATGCAAGTTTTTCATCTTCTGTAAGCTCCATATCTTTGAGTGTAGAGTAGGGGAGTGATTTAAACTGTTTGAGTTTCGTTCTACTTTTTGGAAGATGATTGTGTAAAGCATCCACAAATGTTCTAAAATCTTCCCGTGTGAAGCTTGATATATCCCTGTTATCTGCATCTTCGATTACATAAATGAAATCATTGTAAGAGGATTGATAGTCTCTCCAAGTGCTCTGTGCTATATCTTCGCCAGACTCCTGTTGTTTTTCTCTGATAAATATTTCATAGAGTTCTTTGAGTGTAATATTTGCTTTTTGCATTTGTGATGCAGTTGATTGGGCAGAGTTGTAATTGGCAAAATCTTTTTTTGGATCTATAATATGAATAAGCTTATCAAACACATCTAAATTCTCTAAAAGCTTCTTCTTTTCTTTAAAAGTAAGATTGTCAATTTTTTCGTGTAGTTTTTCATTCAGCTCTTCATTCTTTTTTTCCAAATCTGGAACTGTAATTGGTATTGTATATTTTCGACTGCTGTTATTTGAGTAGCAGTACATAGCATCTGTATATTTGGAAACTAGCTCGTTTTTGTTGGTTGTATCGGATTGTAACATAGTGATTAACTCCTCGAACATAAAGTTCAGTTCTTTGGCATACATGTTACCATGGAAATGAGATATTGCTCCAAATTTTATTCTCAGCTCGGATTTACCGTTAAAATAGTGTGAGAGAGCCTGTGGAATTCTTTTACGAAAGTAGAGAGATTTGTTGATTTGCATTATGTATTTACCCATGGAATGACCCCGATGTGCATCAAAAATGTGTACACAAATGCAATGTGCTCAATCAAGTGTTTGTAAAAGTGCTTATTTTAGGGAGTTGTAGAGAAAAGTTGGTGACCCCGAGGAGAATCGAACTCCTGTAACATGGATGAAAACCATGGATCCTAACCGCTAGACGACGGGGCCACTTTGTAGTGAAAGTTCAACTGTTTTGTTGAGCCGAAATTATATAGATTTTACTCTTAAAATGAGATAAAATCTATATAAAAATATATCTACTCGTAAAAACTACGAAGTGCTCTAATAATTACAGCATTTTTAGAAATGCTTTCAGCTTTCGCGTTGTCATTTACAGTTTCATAAAGATCTAAAGGAAGAGAGATAGAGAACGTTTTTGTTTCAACTTTTTTCTTTTTAGCAATCATAGAAACGACATTGTTTAAAAGTTCAATGATTTTTTTCGTATCGATTGGTTTTTGGATAAAGCTGTTGACACCAACCTCGATAGACTCAGAGATTTTTTCCATGTCATTACTTGCTGAGATAACGATGATGATTTGAGAAGGATTGATTTCACGAATCTTACGAGCTAACTCGATACCATCCATTCCTGACATGATAATATCTACAAAAACTACATCCGGTTTTTTCTCTTCATAAATTTTAAGTGCTGTCTCACCATCAAAGCATGAATCTACATCTGCAAAAAAGTTTTTAAAAGTAGAACTTAAAAGTTCATTTGTTACTTTTTCATCTTCTACAACCATTGCTGTCAGTTTTTTTGTTTGCTCAGTTAATTGAATTAAATCTACATTGCTCATTGTTGCCCCTATTATGTTAATTTGTGAAATTATACACTATTAATAGTAAATAACGATAACAAAATGAAACAATGATTTATTTTGTTTTGAATTTTTCCAGCCATTCTGTATCGGCTTCTTTGTTGTCTTCTTTTTGATCAAGGAGTGAATCTATAATGCTTATAAGTGTTTCTTCATCCATAAACTCAAGTAGATCAGGGTTTATAGAAGTTGGGCGTATACCTTCATAATTATTCAAAAGATTTTGGATATCTGTAATAAGTTGTTCTTTTCTTTGTGTCATATTTATCTTTTATCCTTCCAGGCTTCATCAAAACCCATTTTATTTTTTTCCATTTTTTGCACCAGTACAACAAGTCCAGCTCTTTTCATAATGTTTTTTACTTTTTTAGGCCATGATTTTCTGTAGTTAAATGAGTGAGGCTTCCCTCCAATGTAATCGATAAAATCATTATTTACTTTATGCGTGAGCAGGGCAGTATACCCATGATCAGCTATTATAGTGTTGAGCCATATTCGGGCTTCTTTGAAACTTTTTATATTTGAATCAGCACTTATCCATTTAGTGGCAAAATCATTAATGCATGCAGTATACGCTTTTTCTCGTAAGGTTTTATTGTATTTTAACAGTGCCAGATTTTCATAAGAACCAGCATAGGGTGATGGGCGGTAGTCTTTTTTAAGGCTTGGTGCTCTTGTTTTATAAGAAAGATCACTTTTTTTGCTTTTCTTTATCTCTTGTGGGTCAAAGAGGATCTTGTTT
Organism: Sulfurimonas paralvinellae; assembly: GCF_014905135.1. Classification (NCBI taxonomy): domain Bacteria; kingdom Pseudomonadati; phylum Campylobacterota; class Epsilonproteobacteria; order Campylobacterales; family Sulfurimonadaceae; genus Sulfurimonas; species Sulfurimonas paralvinellae. The sequence continues at coordinate 978,998 of NZ_CP041406.1, forward strand.
TTGGATTTTGAGTAGGGCAGATAGAGTGCTGGCAGTTCCGGATCACTCTTGTATGCCCCAAGACTTAAGATATTTCCTGTAATTTGAGAAACATATCCTCTTCCGTAGCCAGATTCTACACCAGCTATGGCAAGTATGGCAGCAGGAGGAACATGCTTTTCTTTGGATATTTTTATGGCTATAGGTGTAATCGTTTTATAAAACTCTTTTACATGTTGGTATTTTCGAAGGCTGTATTGACTTGAAGCATTCAGCGTGCTCAATATGCAAAACAATAGAAATATATATGGTACGAGATATCGTGTATTCATAGAAAAATCCTATAGTTAGTATTTTATATTGTACCAAAATTTTAATTCTACTGGTGTTATCCCTAAAAAATACTAAATTGGAGATCCGTTATTGTTCTATGATACTCACACTATGCTTATTTTATAACAATAAATACACTGATTTTATTTGTGGAGATTTTAAATAAAACTAACACATTCTTTGAAGCTTTTTTCATTTTCCCAAGATAGAGTTTTTAATTCAGGTTCATCTAAAAACTCACGTACAAAACCGAGACATAGATAAGCTATAAGCTTTGTGTTTTTTGGCGCATCTATTGTATTCAAGACTTCTTTTTCATCTAAAATACTAACCCAACCAAGTCCAATATTTAAAGATCTTGCCATTAACCACATGTTTTGAATAGCGCAAACAACACTGTATTCACCCATCTTTTTCATACTTGTCATACCAAGAACTTCTTTATCTCTCTCTATATATAAAACAGCTATGTTTATGGGTGCTTCTTTAATACCTTCGAGCTTTAATTTTTGATATAAATCTTCACTTTTGAAAATTTCTTTTGCTTTTTCATTTTCATTTTGAAAGTTATCAAAAACCTTTTCTTTGATAGTTTCATCTTTTATAACTATAAATTTCCATGGCTGAGAATAGCCTACTGATGGAGCAGTTAAACCTGCTTTTAGTATAAACTGAAGTTGATTATCTTCAATTGTTTTAGATAAAAAGTGATTACCACGAACATCTCGTCTGTTTTTCATAATCTTTAAGAGGGTTTTTGAGTCATCTGTATTGAATTTCATATGTAATTATATCTTATTATATAATTACATAGAAAGTACTATAAAGTATGGACCAAAGAATTGGTTAACATAATGTAAATTCTCTTGAAAAAATTATTATCTTCCAACGGGTCCTCTTCCAATCGGTCTTGCAACTAACTGATCTATGATGATTAGCTTTGGTGACCATTTTGTCTGGATATACGCAGACATGTCTTTTTCAAGCACAGTATTATTCTTGATTTTATTTCTACTATTGTTTATGACCTGTTTATTCTCCTTGACAGATGCCATAATTGCATCATAGCTCTCTTTTTCAAAACCATAAATAAGTTTCAATGCTGATGAGTTAATATTTTCAACTATGAGATAAAGCTTTTTTTTGTCTTGTTGCAATGTAAAAAAATAAAGATTTCCTTTTTGGTACTCTAGGTTATATGCATTTGTATTAAATATAATTGATATAGAACGTTTAACGCCTTTAGAAAATTTGTATCCATTGGTTGCTTTTGCGTACTCGTATGTTAGACACTGATTTTGAGTATCGTATATAGATTGATATATATTAATATTAGATAAATAGATTTTATTTGTATTGACCTGTTTGGCATTTCCTGAAATTAGAACAGTGTTTTTATAGCTGATATTGAGTTCGTTATTGTCTTTTTGGTTTATATGAGGTGAAGAGCAGCTACTAAGAGCCAGTAGCGTAAAAAAGAAAATTATACTTTTTAGCATATACAATTTCCCCTACTTCTTTATTTACAGGTATAGGATAAGCCGAGTTTTGTAGTGATAGCATTAATCTACTGCATGTTTTGCAACATGCCTCTAGCGAAACAATAGCACTGTAAGACGCTAACCATCTGTTTCTTGCTGCCATGTTGGGTTTACAAGCTCTCTATGTTGCCATAAAGACTGGTGGTCTCTTACTCCACCTTTTCACCTTTACTGCATTGCTGCAGAAGTCTAGTCTCTGTTGCACTTTCCCTCGTATTACTACGGCCATTCGTTAAATGGAACATTGTCTTACGGCAGCTCGGACTTTCCTCTTGGATCATCTCCAAGTCACTATCTCCTATACCTAAGTGTAATTATACATCATAATTCATTTACGGCAAAACAGTAAAATGAACAATCGTTCATACTTGCTAAAACATACATGAACATCTGTTCTTTTTAACTAAGGATATATTAACACTTGTTCATATATAATTAGAGATATATTAACAAATGTTCATAACAGAAAAAGGAGCTTGAAATGTCGCAAAACAGGGATATAAATAAAGGAACAAAAACAAAAGAAAAAATCTTAAAAGTAGCTGCTTCTCTCTTTTCTCAGCTGGGATATAGAGGTGCAAGTGTACGTAAGATAGCTGCAGAAGTAGGCATAAGAGAGAGTGCTCTTTACAATCATTTTAAAAACAAAGAAGAGATATTTTTAGAAGTAGCAAAAGACATATTTTCATCGCCCTTCTCTCTTTCAAATGATGAGATTAAAGAGTTAGCATTACGAGGGAAGCCATTTTTGCAAAAGTTTACTATGCAGTATAAAATGCTTACATTTGATAAAAGCAACGAAGGCATGTTTAGACTACTCATGATCGAACTTATGCAAAATAGACTGCTTAGAGAGCAGTTTATAAGTGAATTTCATAACAAGAATATTAAAACGCTCTCAGAGGGCTTTTTTATCATGATGCAGAACTCTTTGATACGTTCTAGTGATCCTATGTTGGTTGCATATGAGTTTATAAGCACCCTATTCTACATACGATTGCAAGTAACAATGTTGAAATTTGATGCCAATTCTGTTAATCATTTGTCAACACAATTTGAAAAACATGTGGATTTTTTCTGGGAAAGCATTAAAATAGGATAGATATTATTTAATATCAGTATGAAAATTTAAAAAAAGCAGCTCCATAAAGGAAACTGCTTTCACATAAAGGTTAAAAGCTTATGTTTAATTCATAGCTTTTAAAGCATATGCTTTACCTAGCGCATATGCTTTTTTGTTTGCTTCATGAACTTTTGGCGGAACTTTTGAAAGCATTGTCTCAATTAGAGACTCTTCCGGAAGTACGCCTGTCATTGTATTTGTAATTGCAAGAGCAACAACTGATTGAGTAATTACATTACCAACCTCTTCTTTTGCAATTGTAATAATAGGAATCTCATGGATAGTCCATTTTTTTCTATCTTCATCTGTTGGGTGAACAAGGTTAGGATCTACTACAATGATTCCACCTGGTTTTACACCATTTTTAAATTGCTGATATGAAACATCTGCAACTGAAAGCATGAAATCAATTTCACCTTCATTTGCATACGGGTAACGAATTTCATTGTCATCCAATGTAATGTCAACTACTGTTGCACCACCACGAACTTGAGAAGTATAAGTAGCAGTTTTTAGACCATAACCACCATTTTTAATCTTACAAGCAGCCATAATCTCACCAGCTAGTAGAACACCCTGTCCACCAACACCGGTAAATCTTAAAGTATGTCTCATTTATAACTCCTTACTTATATTTTTTTCTCAAAGTCATCTTGAGTAATTTTAGCACGTTGTCCTTGTGCAGCTTTTTGAATCTCTGCGTACATCTCACAGTACTCTTCTTGATCTACATCTCTTAGTACACCTGTAGGCAGAAAATTTGCTTTTTCATCTGGGTCTTCAAGTGCTTCCCATTTTTTTAGCGGCATAGTGATACTGTCAATCCATGCAAGATTTTCCATCGCATTTGCCATTTTATTTTTACGGCCAAGGTTGATGTGACAGTTTGAAAGAACTTCAATGAAACTAAAACCTTTATGAGAGAATGCTTTTACAAGAATCTTCTCTAATTTTTTAGGGTCTATCATTGCTTCACGAGCAACAAATGAAGCTCCTGCCCCAATTGCCAAATTAGAAGCATTGAAAGTCGGGTCAATATTACCGTTTTTCTGAGAAACAGTCCAGAAACCACGAGGTGTAGTTGGACTTGTTTGAGAATTTGTAAGACCATAAATAAAGTTGTTAATTAAAATAAAGTTTAAATCAATATTTCTTCTACAACCATGAATAGTATGGTTACCACCAATAGCAAGACCATCACCGTCACCAGCAACTACAATTACATTCGCGTGAGGCTTAGCAAGTTTGATACCTGTAGCATAAGCAATTGTGCGGCCATGTGTAGTGTGAACTGTATTACAGTCTATATATGAAGAGAAACGTCCGGAACAACCTATTCCTGAAACGACACAAACATTGTCCATATCCCATCCCATCTTTTCAATAGCACGAATAGTAGCTTTTAAGATAACACCATCACCACAACCCCAACACCAAAGTGTCGGCATTTTGTTTACACGTAAATATTTGTCATAATTAAATGCCATTACATCATCTCCTTAACTTTTGCTACCATTTCAGCAGGTGCGATAGGACGCCCGTTTGCTTTTAGTAACGTTGTAAAATCATTACGTTTAATTACACGCTCGATCTCTTTTGAGTACTGACCCATATTAAGTTCAGTAACCATAATTCTGTTTTCAAATTGCTTTCCAAGCTCTTCAAGTCTTTTGATTGGGCTTGGCCATAGCATAATTGGTCTGAAAAGTCCTGCTTTGATGCCTTCACTTCTTAGTTTTTTAACAGCTTCATATGCACCAAGTGCAATAGAACCGTAAGCGATGATACAAACATCAGCATCTTCAAGATCAACTTCCTCATAGTCAGGTAAATCATCAAGGCCACCATTTTCGAGGTGAACTGTATTTATTTTGCCAACAAGACGTTCGATGTTAAATTCACATTGCGCAGCATCTTCCGTAGGAAAACCTTCGTCACCGTGATGAAGACCTGTAATATGATACTTGTAACCTTCAAACATAGGGTTGAGTACTGCAGGCTTGTTCATCGGAACATCATATGGTTTGTAGTCAGCTGGGTCACCATGGAACTTTTCACGATCTACAATACTTGCTTCAATCTCTTCGATATCAGGAAGCTCTGCTTTTCCATGCATATGTCCAATAGTTTCATCAAGTAAAACAAATACCGGAGTCATATACTTCTCAGCTAAGTTGAATCCACGTACTGTTTCAGTATAACATTCACTTAAGCTTCCTGCACATAAAGTAATAGAAGCATAATCACCATGAGTTGGATACTGCGCTTGACCGATATCTGCTTGAGAAACACGAGTAGGAAGACCAGTTGATGGACCACCACGCATAACATTAATAATTACTAATGGAATTTCAGCAATAAAACCAAGACCAATTTGTTCAGCTTTAAGCGAAATACCAGGACCTGATGTCGCAGTAAATGATTTAACACCAGCCATAGATGCACCAAGTGCTGCTGAGATACCTGCTATCTCATCTTCCATTTGAATTGCAGTTCCACCAACTTTTGGTAACAAGTCTGAAGAAACGTGCATTACCTCTGAAGATGGAGTAATTGGATATCCACCAAAAAATCTAGCACCAGCTTCAATGGCTGCTTTTGCAGCAAGCTCATTACCAGTTGAAATTACTTCTCTTGCCATTATTTAGCTCCTTTATGTTTTACAGACATATAATTGTTTGCAACAATTTCTTCTTGTCTTTTCTTCGCTTCATCAGTTAATTTAGCAAAGCTTTTTCCAGCTGCTTTCAACTCTTTTCTATCTGCTACATAAATAGCAAAATCAGGACAAGATAACTCACATTCCATACAGCCAATACAAGCGTCCGGATAATCGACAGAGATCATTGCGCCAAGTGTCGATGTCGGTTCATAAACCATTCCAAGTACACCTGAAGGACATACTGATACACAAATATCACATGCTTTACAGTTGCTTGTGTTCACCCATACAGGTTGATCACCAGGGTTTTCAGTCTTAAAAGTTCCCATTTATTCTCCTATTGTTTAAATACAAATTAACTTTGTATATTACTTTTCTACTCATAGAGTATCCAAGTTTTGATAATTATATTCTAAAATGTGCTCGTATCGCCCATCTAGCGTAACAAAAAGTTACGCTGAAAGGCTCACACTAAGATAGAAAATTATTTTTTTGCTAAAACTTCTGCTACTGCTTTACCAATCTCTGCCGGTGAAACAACAACTTTAACGCCAGCTGCTTCAAGTGCTGCCATTTTTTCAGCTGCAGTTCCCGCACTTCCAGAGATGATTGCACCAGCATGCCCCATTCTTTTACCTTTAGGAGCAGTTTGCCCTGCAATAAACGCAACAACAGGTTTTGTAATCTGCTCTTTGATGAGTTTAGCTGCTTGAATCTCAAGGTCACCACCGATTTCACCAATCATTACGATTGCTTCTGTATCCGGATCTGCTTCAAACATTGGTAAAATCTGTTTATAAGAGAGTCCAATGATCGGGTCTCCACCGATACCAACAGCTGTAGTAATTCCAAAACCTTCTCTAACTACCTGATTTGCACCTTCATACGTCAATGTACCAGATTTAGAAATAAGTCCTACATTTCCTTTTTTGAAGATCATACCCGGCATAATTCCGATTTTACACTCTTCAGCAGTGATAATACCTGGACAGTTTGGCCCAATAGTTTTCATATTGTGTTTTGTAGCGTATTGTTTTGCATACATCATATCACGAACAGGAGCACCTTCTGTAATAATTACAGCAAGTTCTACACCTGCATCAGCAGCTTCCATAACAGCATCTGCAACAAATGCAGGTGGAACGAAGATCATAGAAACCGTTGCGCTTGTTGCATCAATGGCATCTTTAACAGTGTTGAAAACTGGTTTGCCAAGATGTTCTTGTCCACCCTTGTTTGGTGTAACACCACCTACAATGTTTGTACCATACGCTAAACATTGTTCAGCATGGAAAGTACCCTCTTTACCAGTAAAACCTTGAACGATAACTTTTGTATCTTTATTTACTAAAATTGACATATTTTATTACTCTCCCTTCGCTGCTGCAACTGCTTTTGCTGCACCATCAGCTAAATCTGTAGCCGGTATAACATTTGCAATATTTGCATTTTTAAGAATTTCTGCCGCTTCAGGTGCATTTGTACCATCAAGACGAACAATAACAGGAACATGAACATCTACAAGTTTTGTAGCTTCAAGAATTCCGTTCGCAATACGATCACAACGTACAATACCACCAAAGATATTTACAAAAATAGCTTTTACATTTGGATTTTTAAGAATAATCTCAAAACCTTTTGCAACAGTTTCTGCATTTGCAGATCCACCAACATCAAGGAAGTTAGCAGGTGTACCACCCATGTAGTTGATAGTATCCATTGTACCCATAGCAAGACCGGCACCATTTACCATACAACCGATCTCACCGTCAAGTGCAATGTAAGAAAGGCCATACTGTGCAGCTTCACGTTCATCAGGATCTTCTTCAGAGATGTCTCTCATTGCTTCGATATCCGGATGACGTCCAAGTGCAGAGTCATCAAAGCCCATTTTTCCATCAAGTGCAAGGAAGTCTCCTGAACCTGTTTTGATCAAAGGATTGATCTCGATCATCTCTGCATCTTTATCCATGTAAACATTGTAAAGTTTTGATGCGAAATCGATCATTTTTCTTTGCTCATTCTTATCAGTGATGCCAAGACCAAAAACCAATTCACGACCGTGAAAGCCTTGAAAACCGATTGATGGGTCAACTTGAACCTTAATGATTTTTTCAGGAGTCTTCTCTGCAACAGTCTCGATGTCCATACCACCTTCAGTAGAAGCCATAATAATAGGCATCTCTGCAGCACGGTCAAGAACAACTGAAAGATAAAGCTCATCTTTGATGTCAGCACCCTCTTCTATGTAAACCTTTTGAACAAGTTTACCTTCTGGACCTGTCTGGTGAGTCACAAGCGTCATTCCGATGATCTCATCAGCAAGACTTTTAACTTCTTCTAGACTTTTAGCAAGTTTTACACCGCCTCCAAGTCCACGTCCACCTGCGTGAATCTGAGCTTTTACAACCCAAATGTTTCCACCAAGTTGCTTCGCAGCTTCTACTGCTTCATCCGGTGTATTAGCAATAATACCTTTAGGTGTAGGCACACCATACTCAGCAAAAACCTGTTTTGCTTGATATTCATGTATATTCATCTATTCTCCTTGTTTTAAGTTGGGTTGTAATTACGCCTTGGGCGCAATCATCTCTTCTGGTTTAACATACTCATCGAACTGCTCAGCAGTTAAAAGACCAAGCTCGATAGCCGTCTCTTTTAGCGTTGAGTTGTTTGCGTGAGCTGTTTTAGCGATTTTTGCAGCATTTTCATACCCAATATATGGATTTAACGCTGTTACAAGCATAAGTGAATTATGTAAGAAATAATCTATTTTTTCTTCTACCGGTTTGATTCCTACTGCCGCATTATCATTGAACGATACAATTGAATCACTTAAAAGTCTTACAGACTGCAAGAAGTTATATGCAATTACCGGTTTAAAAACGTTGAGTTCAAAATTTCCTTGAGATGCTGCAATACCGATAGTTGTGTCATTACCCATTACTTGGCATGCAACCATAGTCACTGCTTCACTTTGTGTAGGATTTACTTTACCTGGCATGATTGAACTTCCCGGCTCATTCGCAGGGATCTCTATCTCCCCTATTCCACAACGAGGACCTGATGCCAACCATCTTACATCGTTCGCTATTTTCATCATATCTGCTGCAAGTGCTTTTAATGCTCCGTGAGCAAACACTAAAGCGTCATGTGAAGTTAAAGCGTGAAATTTATTTGGTGCGGTAATAAACTCATGACCTGTAAGTTCACTTAGTTTTTTAGCAACTCTTTCACCAAGTTCCGGGTGAGCATTTAACCCTGTTCCGACAGCTGTACCGCCAAGAGCAAGCTCACGCACAGCTTCGAGTGAATCTTTTGCCATTTTTTCAGACTTGTTAAGCATCTCGACCCAACCGCTGATCTCTTGACCAAGTGTTAAAGGTGTAGCATCTTGAAGGTGTGTACGACCAATTTTTACAATGTTGGCGAACTCTTCACTTTTTGCCTGAAGTGTTGCTTTAAGTTTTGCAATTGCCGGAAGAAGCTGTTCTTCAACTGCAATAACCGAAGCAACATGAAGTGCAGTCGGATAAGTATCATTTGAAGATTGAGACTTGTTTACATCATCATTAGGATGAACAAGTTTCTCTTTTTTGAAATCACCGCCAAGAATCTCTGTAGCACGGTTTGCAAGCACCTCATTGTTATTCATATTTGATTGTGTACCTGAACCTGTCTGCCAAACAACAAGTGGATAGTTCCCGTCAAGTTTCCCTGCAAGCATATCATCAGCAGCCTGTGCAATAGCATCTGCTTTAGCGGCATCAAGTTTTCCAAGGTCTTTATTGACAAGCGCCACTGCTTTTTTCAGGTAAGAAAATGCACGTGTAATTTCATACGGCATTTTTTCTTCACCGATTTTGAAATTTTGAATACTTCTTTGAGTCTGAGCACCCCAGTAAGCATCCTGTGGAACTTCAATCTCTCCCATAGTGTCTTTTTCTATACGAGTTTTCATTTTTTATTTCCCTTCAAAAAAATTATTTTTATTTAATGTGTCTATAAGTGTTTGCACTGATGCGCATGATTGTGCGAACATTGCGTTCTCTTTTTCATCTAGTGTAACTTCAATGATCTTTTCAGCACCTTTGGCACCAAGCATGACAGGTACACCGGAAACTACATCATTGTAACCATATTCACCATCAAGGCAAACTGCACATGGATGAATCTGCTTTGTGTCCTTTAAAATTGCATCTACCATAATAGCTGTAGATTTTGCAGGAGCATAATAAGCTGAACCTGTTTTTAGGTAACCTACAATCTCTGCTCCACCATGACGTGTTCTATCTACTATCTCATCGATCTCATCTTGCGTGAGGACATCTGAAAGTGGCACACCTGCAACTGTTGAGTAACGAGGCAGAGGAACCATGTCATCACCATGACCACCCATAACAGAAGCACGTATCTGTCCACCGCCGTATCCAAGTTTTTCCTGAATAAATGCAGCCATACGTGAGCTGTCCAAGATTCCGGCCATACCGATAACACGACTTCTGTCAAAGCCGCTTTCTTTGAGTGCTACATATGTCATTGCATCAAGTGGATTTGAAACCATAATAACAATAGCATTCGGAGAATATTTTGCAATACCTTTGATTACATCTTTTGTAATGTTGGCATTTATCATAAGCAGATCATCACGACTCATTCCTGGAAGTCTCGGACTTCCTGCTGTTACTACAACAACATCACAATCGACTAAATCAGACATCTCTTCTGCAACACTAACAACGGTGTGACTTCTGACTGCTGACGCCGCTTGAGACATATCAAGCGCTTTTCCCTTTGCAACATCGATTTTGTTGTCACGAAGAATAATTTCGTGACAAGATCCAAGCATAGCAAGAGAGTAAGCTACCGTTGCACCAACGTTTCCGGCACCTACTATTCCTACCCTTTTTCCTTGACTCATATACACTCCTTCATATTAAGTACTATGATGCTTATTTTAGATACACTTAAACAATATGTGCGAACACATAACACTTAAGTATACTAAGCATCATGATAAGGTGAATTTTCACCTTTTATATGAAACATATTCACTGTTTCATATAAAAAATGAAAAAATCATGCACCCTAAGGTGCATAAAACGATAATTATATAGAACTAATAATATCGTTTAACGTTTTAGAAGGACGCATTGCAGCTTCTGCTTTTGCATCATCAGGGTGAAAATAACCACCGATATCTTGTGCTTTACCTTCAGCAGCAGCTAATTCAGAGAGAATTTTTTCTTCATTTTTAATAAGAGCTTCAGCAACTGGAGTGAACTTTTCAGCAAGAGCGGTGTCCGCAGTTTCTGTACTAAGTGCTTCAGCCCAGTAACGTGCTACCCAGTAGTGAGATGCCTTATTATCTGCTTCTCCACATTTTCTTGAAGGTGCTTTGTCGTTATCAAGGTAACCTTCATTTGCTTTATCCAAAGCTTCAGTCAATGCGCCAATCTTAGTGTCCTCAGATTTTTGGTACATCATTCTAAGAGATTCTGCAAGTGCCAAGAACTCTCCTAATGAATCCCAGCGAAGGTGACCACATTCTAAGAATTGATCAACGTGTTTTGGAGCAGATCCGCCGGCACCTGTTTCAAACAGACCGCCACCAGCTAACAACGGAACGATTGAAAGCATTTTAGCAGATGTTCCAAGCTCTAAGATCGGATACATATCAGTAAGATAATCACGAAGAACATTTCCAGTTACAGAGATCGTGTTTTTACCGGCTCTTACTCTTTCATTTGTAAATCGTGTTGCAGAAGCAACATCCATGATTTTAATATCAAGACCAGTAGTATCATGATCATTTAGATATAGATTTACTTTTTTGATCATCTGTGCATCATGAGCACGATTTTCATCTAACCAGAATACTGCAGGATCACCCGTAAGTTTTGCACGTTCAACTGCTAAGCGAACCCAGTCTTTGATTGGAATATCTTTTGCACGAGACATTCTCCAGATATCACCTTTTTCTACTTCAAAACTCATAAGAACAGTTCCGTCTTCTGCTGTAACTGTTACAGTACCGTCTTCAGCCATTTCAAAAGTAGTTGGGTGAGAACCATACTCTTCCGCTTTTTGTGCCATAAGACCGACATTTGCAACATTACCCATCGTAGTAACATCATATTGACCGTTTTTAACACAGTCTTTGATCATTTCATCATAGAAGACACCGTAAGATGCATCTGGAATAACAGCAACACACTCTACTGCATCACCTTTACGATTCCACTGTTTACCACCTTCACGTACAACAACAGGCATAGAAGCATCGATAATCACATCATTCGGAGCATTGAAGTTTGTTGTCCCTTTGTCAGAATCAACCATTGCAATTTCTGGATTATCAGAATCAACTACTGCTTGAAAAGCTGCTTTTATTTCAGCTTCTTTTGCATGACCGGCGATTTTTTTCTCAAGATCAGCCATACCAAGATTAGGATTGACGCCAACTTTTGCAAATACATCTGCATATTTATCAAATACTTCTTTGAAGAACACTTCAAAAGCATGACCGAACATAATAGGGTCAGAGATTTTCATCATAGTTGCTTTTAAGTGAATAGACCATAAAACACCATTTGCTTTTGCATCATCAATTGTTTTTTGAATAAACGCACGAAGTTTTTTAGCAGACATGAATGTACCGTCTAAAATCTCAGCATCAAGTGCATCAATAGTTTTAAGTTCTTTTCCATTTAAAGCGATTGTAACTTTTTGAGCTTTGTCCATTGTTACAGACTTTTCATTCCCGTAAAAATCACCGTCTCCATTCATATGTGCAACATACGCTTTTGAATTTTCAGAGAAAGGCTTCAATCTGTGTGGATGCTCTTGTGCATATTTTTTAACTGCGTGAGCTGCACGTCTGTCAGAGTTCCCTTCACGAAGAACAGGGTTAACCGCTGAACCAAGACATACGCTGTATTTTTCCTGAATAGCTTCTTCTTCTGCATTTGCAGGATTCTCAGGATAGTTCGGAATATCATATCCTTGAGATTGTAGTTCAGCAATACAATCTTTTAGTTGACCAACTGAAGCTGAGATGTTTGGAAGCTTAATAATGTTCGCTTCTGGTTTTTGTACCAGTTCACCCAGTTTAGAAAGTTCATCTTCAGCAAGACCCATTGCCGCTAAAACTCTACCTGCTAGTGAAATATCACTAGTTACAACTTCTACGCCTGCTTCTTTTGTAAAAGCATTTACGATAGGTAAAAGTGAATACGTTGCCAAAGCCGGAGCTTCATCAATTTTTGACCAAATAATTTTTGACATATTATGTCCTCGTGAATAATATTTTTTTCATGACACTCGCTAAAGTCCATGAATTTTACAAGATTAATAATAACACTAAGATAGGTAATATTTGCTAAGCTTTTGAAAAGATTTATCTATATTTATGATATGTTTCATTTTGTAGCACGCTTTATATTACGTAAATGTGTAGAATAGTTACATGTAAAATCGTGTGTTCCATTTTTTGATTTCATAAAATAGAGATAATCTGTATTTGCAGGGAATATAGCTGCTTTTATAGCATCAATGCTTACGTTGCAGACGGGAACAGAAGGAATGCCTTTATGAAGATATGTATTATACAGAGAGTTGTCATGTTTGATTCTATCTGCTGTGATCTTTATGTGAGAGTATTTTCCGTAATTGAGACTGCCGTCCATCTGCAGTTTCATCCCTTTACGTAACCTGTTGTATATAACTGAGCTTACTAACGGCATCTCTTTATTGTTTGCTGATTCTTTTTGTATTATAGATGCGATTGTTACATAATGAAACCATTTTTTTTCATTATAGGCTCCAAATATTTTAATAGAAAGTTGTTCCATCTTTTTTAAAGAGATCTTTAAAAGCAAAGAAATGAGTGCTTTTTCAGATATGCCTACTGGTATTTTGTAAGTATTTGGCACAAAGACACCCTCCTTAACAGGAGATTGTTTCTCAAACTCTTCTTGAAGTTTCTTTCTGTCAAGTCCAAGATTTTGAGCTAATTGATTTAAAAAGACATAAGTTGTCTCTCCGGGTATAAGTGTTACATCTCTTAATGCCGCTTTTGCAGTTGTTAACTTAATCAGAAAATCAGCTCTTGTATTCGTGGTAGATCCTAAATTTATCCACCCGCTTTGAGGCTTTCCGATAAAACGTAAAATTAATGAATCAAGTTTGCAAACATCGTAATTTTTGTCTGCTAGTTGTGTTATAATTTGATTAATCGAACCCTGCGGTATATAGAGTACTTTTGGGGTCTTAACAGGTTGGATTAGGTAGTAGATGAAAGATAAAAAAGTTATTAGTATAATTTCAAAAACATATTTAGCGATTATTAGTTTTTTATCTTTCATTCTTTTGTCACTTATTGTAATCTTTATCGTTCTTCAAAATGGATTATACCTTGAAAAAGTTTCCATTGCCAATCTTACAATAAAAAATGCATATATTAAATGGAATGAAAAATTAAATATCTCCATTGAAGAGCTTGATATTGCCAAAAACAAGAAAAAAAAGGCAAAATTAGACTATAAAGATATCAGCCGATACCTTAAAGCTACTTCCCAGTTTTTTCTTTTAACTGAATCTATTGTAATTAAAAAACTTCGCTATGACAATGTGACTATACACTTAAAGCACAATCTCAAAGAAAAAGGGTTTCTTCTAGCATCCTCCCCTGCTTTTAATTTTGATGCGCATTTTAAATTTTATGGTCACAACTTCTTCTTTACTATTGATAAATTGCAAACAATGGACAATAAAGTCAATATAAACGGCAGTATTGTTGCGAACATGCAAGAAAAAAAGATTTACTCAAAACTGCACGCCGTTTTGAACAATGATGCAGATCTTATACTTTATGGTATTGCTGATAGAACACACTTTTGCTATACAATTGAAACAAAAAAAGATATTGAACACATTCGTGAACTTGTCAAACTCTTTGGTCTTCCAAAAGAGATCAAGTATTGGACTGTAGATGCTATAGATGCTCCAAGTGTAACTCTTCAAAAGGCAGAAGGATTTGTTCAATATAATGATATTGCTTCTGCCTATAGACACCTTCATCTAACAGCAACTGTCAACAGACTCAACTATATGTATAACCCGCAGCTTGATGCGATACATACGCAAAGAACTGAACTGGAGTTTTTAAATGGTGTTTTATATATTCGACCAAAAGAGGCTTACTCATACGGAATGTATCTCAATAAAAGCTGGTTGAAGATTGATTTTACAAAGCCGCAGGAGATATTGACGCTTCATCTGCTTTTTGACGGTATGCTCAATAAAAACATGCTTCATATCCTCGATACCTATCATATAAATTTGCCGTTTTTACAGCATTGGGGAAAAGTAGCGACAAACCTTACTCTTGCAGTAAATCTAATGACTCTTGATATTGATGCACATGGAAGTTTTTTTACAAAAAAAGCGAATTTTGATTATCTTGGTTTAAATATTGATATTGCCGATACTCTTATAAAGCTTGACAACTATGATATAAACATCACTAAAATGAAAGCAAAATATAAAGATATTGCTGATGCAGATGTAACTGTAAAATACAATGCAAAACATTCAGAGGGATCCATTGATTTTAATCTCACAAAAGTAGCTCTTACGAAAAACAACCATCTTGACACAACTCAAAAACCACTCCATATAAGTTACAAAATATCTCCAAAAGGAGATAAAATAATCGTTGAAAAATCCAATTGGATAGTTCAGGGAGTGCATCGACCAATACACGTCAGTATCGATGCTGTTGCAATGTCTTTTGACTTAAAAACATTACAACTTACGGTGCCTACAACCTACTTTTCCATAAAAAATGTTACAGATGGGTTTATTACAGGAAGTGCCAATATGAAGAGTGGTCTGGCAGATTTTAAAGCAGATATAATTCATTTTTCATATCAAGGTATACAGTTGAAACAATCCAATGCAGAAATGGATCTTCATTATGATAAAATACTTTCGATAAGCTCACGCAATGACATTTTTTTGAGTATCAACGGTTCACCGTATCTAGTAAAAGAACTTCTTGCAAAGACAAATGGCAAGCATCTCAAGATTGAACATACAAAACTAAAAATAGGAAAATATATCAATACCGAGATAAATGCGGATTATGACTTCAAGAAGCGAACAGCCGATATAAATCTAAAAGATTTCATACTGGTAAACCCAAATACAAAAAAAATCCTTTATTATAAAAAGAGTATCGCTCTTGACCTTGCAATGCTTGATAAAAAAATAGAAATTTCAGCAAAAGAATTACAAGCCACCTTCTTTCTAGAAGACGATAAATGGATTCTCAATTTAGATGCAATAGGTCTTATTGCAAAGAATTCAAATTTTTTAAGAAAATACAATATATCAAATGGAAAAATCAGCTTTTACAAACGTAACGATGATAAATATACAAAATTTAAAGGTGCCATGTACTTTCCATATAAACTTTTAACCAACAAGGATAAAACAGTTAAAAAGTATAACATCAAAGGTTATATAAGTAAAAATCAGAATATCTACTTCAAAGTAAATGACAGGGCAAATATTAAGATTGCTAAAAATATAAACATCACTCTCAACAACAGCGGTGTCAATGTTGATGAACTATTGAAATTTATAAATTTATTAACAAAGCAGGCAAAAAATAAAAATACCAATGAGAATTCTCCCAACATCTTTTTAGACGCAAAAAACTCTTATTTATATGTTGGAAACAACAGGTATATTATTTCAGAGATGTTTCATTTGCAGTATTACAATGGTATAACAACTGCACAACTTACCCATGATAAAGGAAAAGCAGGTTTCAAGTTAGAAAACAACAATTTTCACCTGTATGGAAGTAATTTTAATGATAAATTTATGGAAAAACTTTTTTCACTCTCTAAGTTCAACGGCGGAAGTCTGGATTTCTCTATGAATGGTGCTTTAAAAGATTATACTGGTATATTTTACATAAAAGATACGACGATACAGGATTATGTTGTTCTTAACAATATTCTTGCATTTATCAATACTGTCCCTTCTTTAGCAACTTTTTCACTCCCTGGATACAATAGAAAAGGCTTGCATATAGAAAATGCCTATGCAAATTTTCACGCTAAGGATAACCTATTTAATTTTTCAGATATCTATCTTGGCTCAAAAGAGATAAAGATTCTCGGGAAAGGTAAAGCAAGTCTTGATTCTGACATGATAGACTTGACCCTAAACTTAAAAACAGATTTGGGTAGTAATCTTTCAAAAGTTCCTCTCGTTGGCTATATCATCTTTGATGGACAAAGTATTTCAACAACTTTGAAAGTTACGGGAAAATTGACAGATCCTAAGGTAGAAACAATGCTTGCTAGAGATATTGCGGTTGCACCTCTGAATATTATACTAAGAACGTTGACACTGCCTTATAAAATAGTCATAGATATTGCAGATGTTAACAGTTCAAAATAATACAGGTTTATTCATTTCTTAAAACTGTTAATATATCTACTTCACTGGCTTTTTTTGCCGGATAGTACGCAGAAGCCACAACAATTACAAAAGCTCCGCTTACAATCATAAAAAAGTCTTGAATGCTCAGATCAAGAGGCAATGTAGATGTAGGATATACATCCTTTGGCAAATGAATAATGTCAAAAGTTGAAAGAATAAAAATGCCGCTAAGCCCCAATATAATGCCAGCCGCAATTCCACTTATGCCTATAACGATACCAAGATAAAGAAAAACTTTTTTGATCTCTGTTTTTGTTGCCCCAAGTGACAGAAGCAATGCTATTTCGCCACGTCTATTCATAACAGTCATCAGAAGTGAAGAGATAATGTTGATAGCGGCAATAAGAATAATGAGCATCAAAACAATAAATAAAGAAGCCTTTTCCATCTCCAATGCTGCAAAAAAGTTCACATTGTCTTCCCACCATCCTCTGACCGTCGTACTTATCGGCAACGCTTTTTTAAGTTTTGTTATATCTTCTCTAGGATTGAGAGAATAAACATGAATTCCATCATACTGATTACTCGGCATATGCAAAATTCTCTGCAGGGATGCCAACGTAGTGTAACTATAGGCCTTATCATAAGCAGAGAGACCGGAATCAAAGATAGAGCGTACTTTAAATCGTTTTATTTTTGGAGTGACTGAGAGTCCGCCCGGCTCAACACTTGTAAAGATATACATCAGTTTTTCATCTAGACTGAGGTCGAATTCTTCTTGAAGACTTTTTCCGACTAAAACATCAAACTTGTGAAATTTTACATTTTTAATCGCTTTTGCTAGAATCTCATTTACATTGGCCTCATCATCAAAATTGACTCCAAAAAGATAACCGCCTTCGAGGTTTGAGCCACTTTTTACCATAACAGATGACTGCACATAAGGACTGAACTTCAAAGTGGGAAATTTTGATTCGAGATCCATTAAAAGGTTTTCATTCACGGCACCATAAAATTTAGGAAGAACAGTTAGAGGGTAATTCATAACAGTGAGTTTCTTTTTAAACTCATTGTCAAAGCCATTCATAAGCGCCATAGCAATCAGTAAAACCGTTACACCAATCGTAATGCCAAGGAATGCCAGGAGTGCTGAGATAAAGATGAAAGGCTGCTCTTTATCAAAGCGAAGAAATCTTTTTACAAGATATGGGACTATATTTTTTTTCAAGAAGCAAATACACCTTTTTTAGGGCCGCTTTTCCCGCAGCATTGTTTATACTTCTTACCACTTCCACATGGACAAGGATCATTTCTTGCAGGTTTTTTGCTTGAACCTGCAATTCTTTCTTCAGAATCATCATCACTCATATTTAGCTGCATAAGAGCTTCTTGTACTCTCTTTTCATCTTCAAGCTGTTTGGCAATTCTTGCAGCTTCTTCTTCTGCTGTTTCCATTTTAAACTGAATGATCTGCAGTGTTTTAATCGTATTGAACTTGATATCGTTAATAAGTTCGCTGAAAAGATTGAAACTCTCTTTTTTGTATTCCACCAATGGATCTTTTTGGTTGTATGCACGTAAGCGAATACCGGTTTTCATGTTGTCCATTGCATAAAGATGCTCTCTCCATGCATCATCGAGCTCTTTGAGGTAAAACTCTTTTTCAATGGATTGGCGCGTTTCATCATCTAAAACACTCATTTTTTCATCATAAGCACTTTTTAACAACGCAGTGACTTTTGCAGAGAGATCTTCATACTCTAACCCTTCAAGCTCTGCAGTGTCAAGCTCAAAATTCACCTCTTCTTTGAGTAATTCAGCTAATTTCTTATAATTGTACTCTTCCGGTGCCCCTCCCTCAAAGATATCTGCGTGAGATAAGATATGCGATACATATTCTTCTCTAATTTCATCAATCTTCGAAGCAATATCATAATCTTCACTGAGCAATTGGTTTCTGAATTTGTAAACAATTTTTCTCTGCTCATTCGCAACATCATCATACTCAACAATCTGCTTACGACCTTCATAGTGCATATTTTCGACTTTTTTCTGTGCTTTTTCTACTGCACGCGTCACCATCTTCGACTCTATATACTCACCATCTTCAACACCGAGTCTCTCCATGATGTTTTTAATCTTGTCACTTCCAAAAATACGAAGCAGATTGTCTTCAAGCGAGAGATAGAACTGTGTTGTTCCAGGGTCACCCTGACGGCCTGAACGCCCACGCAGTTGATTGTCAATACGACGATTCTCATGTCGCTCGGTTCCTATGATATATAAACCGCCTAGTGCTTTTACTTCATCATCTACTTTAATGTCAACACCGCGTCCTGCCATATTTGTAGCAATGGTCACAGCACCTTTGGCACCGGCATGCTTGATGATCTCACCCTCTTGGGCATGATTTTTTGCATTAAGGACTGTATGAGCAATTTTTTCACGCTTAAGTACTTCATGCAGAAGTTCTGATTTTTCAATAGAAGCTGTTCCGATAAGGACAGGTTGACCGGTTTTACTCAATTCTTTAATAGTCTCAATAACAGCATCAAATTTTTCTGCTTCTGTTTTATAGATAAGATCGTTGAGATCTTTTCTTGCAATAGGAATATTTGTAGGGATTGAGACAACATCGAGATTGTATATCTGTGCAAATTCTGTCGCTTCCGTTTCAGCAGTACCTGTCATACCCGCAAGTTTATCATACATTCTAAAGTAGTTTTGAAATGTAATGTCTGCAAGCGTTTGTGTCTCTTCTTTGATCTCAACACCCTCTTTTGCCTCAAGAGCCTGGTGCAGGCCTTCAGAGAAACGACGGCCTTCACTGAGACGTCCTGTAAATTCATCTACAATAACAACTTCACCGTCATTAACGACATAATCTACATCTTTTTCAAAAAGATAGTTTGCTTTGAGTGCCTGATCGAGAGCATGCGGCAGTGATGAATTTTCAGCACTGTAGAGATTTTCTACACCAAAAAGTTTTTCCGCTTCTGTAATTCCCTCTTCTGTGATGAGAATTACTTTGTCTTTTTCATCAACGGTAAAGTGTACATCTTTTTTGAGTTGCTGAGCAATAGCATTGGCACGAACATAATCCTGCATATTTCTGTTTGTCGGGCCAGAGATGATAAGCGGTGTACGCGCTTCATCGATTAAAATGGAATCCACTTCATCAACAATAACAAAGTTGTGACCACGCTGAACCATATTTTCTTTTGAATAGCTCATATTGTCACGTAGATAATCAAAACCAAATTCATTATTTGTACCATATGTAATATCTGCTTCATAAGCAATTCTTTTCTCTTGCGGATCATGAATATCTTCAAGAACTGTACCGACAGTGTAGCCAAGGAAATTATAAAGAGGTCCCATCTCATGTGCATCACGGGAAGCAAGATAGTCATTGACCGTTACAAGGTGAACACCTTTACCAGTCATGGCATTTAAAATAATAGGCAGTGTCGCCACAAGTGTTTTTCCCTCACCTGTTTTCATTTCAGCAATACGTCCGTCATGAAGAACCATACCACCTATAAGTTGAACATCAAAATGACGCATTCCAAGAACACGTTTAGATGCTTCACGTGTAATGGCAAATGAGTCAAACAGAACATCATCAAGCGTTTTATCGCCACTAAGAACACTGTTTTTGAGCTCCAAAAATGAAGCTTTCAGTTCATCATCACCTAAAGATTCATATTTACTCTCAAGTGCATTGATTTTTTCTACTTTTTTTAAATATTTTTTTAATTCTCGGTCATTTGCTGTACCAAATACCTTACCCATAAATGCCTGTAGCATTGCTCACCTTATTAGTTTACTATATAATTTACTATATAGTAATAGTTTAAATTGTTTTTATTTTATCACATTAATTCTAATAAATAGTATAAATGGATAATTTGCTATAATTTCTGCAAATAAGGAATAAATATGAAACAAAAATTATTACTATTGTGTCTGGCAACTGCAAGTTTTGCAAACTTAAGCAGCATTAACTCCTTTGAAGCTGATTTCAAACAGAACATTGTCGATGATAAAAAGAAGTCAATTATCTACTACGGGCATGTAAAAGCAACAAAGCCGCAATTTGCACTCTGGACATACATAAAACCGATTGACAAACAGGTCTATATTTTGCAAAATCAGGCTATCATTGTAGAGCCTGAACTTGAGCAGGCAATCATTAAAAAGATTGGTAATAATTTTGACTTTTTCAGACTCATAAAACATGCAAAAAAGCTCAAAGAAAATGAATATCTTGCACGCTACAACAACACTACTTTTCTTATAAGAACTAAAAGCAACTCAATACAATCAATATCATATAAAGATGAATTTGAAAACAGTGTAATAATAGATTTTACAAATCAAAAAGTAAATAAATCGATAGATAAAAAAGAATTTACGCCAAAAATTCCTGACGATTATGATGTGATACGAGATTAGTTGAAGGTAAAAGAACCAAAAAAGGTTCTCTTGGTATTGCAAACTATAAGCTCAGTTCAGCTTAGCAAAAACGGATTTAGTCCGTTTTTGCACTGTGAATTTAGTTCAGCTTGTAATCTTTGATAAGGTTGAAGTTAAGATATTTATAGATATCATCTTCTTTTCCTTGAATTTTCTTCGTAAGTTCAAGATACTCTTCTTTTGTAGGAATTTTTCCTAGAAGTGAACATACCGCTGCAAGTTCGGCAGAACCAAGATAAACCTGAGCTCCTTTTCCTAAACGATTGTCAAA
The DNA here is from genome assembly GCF_014905135.1 of Sulfurimonas paralvinellae. NCBI lineage: Bacteria > Pseudomonadati > Campylobacterota > Epsilonproteobacteria > Campylobacterales > Sulfurimonadaceae > Sulfurimonas > Sulfurimonas paralvinellae. The sequence continues at coordinate 1,000,846 of NZ_CP041406.1, forward strand.
GTTACGAGTCGATGTTGAAAAGACGGTTGCATTATCAGCAACACGTGCCTGGTTACCCATACATAAAGAACATCCAGGAATCTCTGTACGAGCACCTGCTGCACCAAATAGTGCATAGTAACCCTCTTCTGTAAGTTGTTTTTCATCCATTTTTGTAGGAGGACAAACCCAAAGACGAGTCGGTACAGCACCTTCACCTTTAAGAACTTCACCAAGTGCACGATAGTGACCGATGTTTGTCATACAAGAACCTACGAATACTTCATCAATATTATGAGGGCGTTTACCATCAGCTAAAATCTCAGATAGTGTTGCTACATCATCCGGATCATTAGGACATGCTAAAATAGGCTCTGTAATCTCATTAAGGTCAATCTCAATGACTGCTGCATATTCAGCATCAGCATCTGGTTCCATTAACTCAGGTTTTTCCAGCCACTCTTCCATTTTAACGACACGACGCGCAAGTGTTCTATGATCTTCATAACCGGCATCAATCATAGAGTTAAGCAGTGTAATATTTGATTTTAAATACTCAATGACAGGCTCTTTGTTAAGACGCACTGTACATGCAGCAGCCGAACGTTCTGCAGATGCATCAGAAAGCTCAAATGCTTGTTCCGCTTTTAGTTCAGGAAGTCCTTCGATCTCTAAGATTCTACCGGCAAAAATATTTTTCTTACCTTTTTTCTCTACTGTTAAAAGTCCTTCTTTAATTGCTTGGTGAGGAATGGCATTTACAAGATCACGAAGTGTGATACCCGGCTGCATTTCACCTTTAAATCTAACAAGAACAGACTCAGGCATAGTAAGCGGCATAGAACCTGTTACTGCTGCAAACGCAACAATTCCGGAACCACCAGGAAAAGAGATACCGATAGGAAAACGCGTATGAGAATCTGCACCTGTTCCAACAGTATCAGGAAGAACCATTCTGTTTAACCATGAGTGGATAACTCCATCACCAGGACGAAGAGCAACACCAGAACGGTTGGCTATAAAGTCAGGTAGTGTGTGGTGCATTTTAACATCAGATGGTTTTGGATATGCAGCCGTGTGACAGAAAGACTGAAGAACCAAGTCAGCATTGAAACCAAGTGCGGCAAGTTCTTTGATCTCATCTCTAGTCATTGGACCTGTTGTATCTTGAGAACCGACTGTACTCATTTCAGGCTCACAATACATACCAGGACGAACGCCTTCGATTCCACAAGCTTTTCCAACCATTTTTTGTGCTAAAGTATAGCCTTTTCCACTGTCTTCAGGTTGATCAGGAGTTAAGAACATATCAGCTGGACCTCTCCCGAGTGTAGCACGTGCTTTGGAAGTTAAACCACGTCCAATGATAAGAGGAATACGCCCACCGGCACGAACTTCATCTGTAATAGTATTTGGATTTAACTTGAATGTCGCGATACATTCGCCGTTTTTATGCGCTTCACCTTTGTATGGATAGATGTCAATAACGTCACCTGTCTCCATTTGAGTTACGTCAAGTTCTAACGGAAGTGCACCTGAATCTTCTGCCGTTGCAAAGAAGATAGGAGCAATGATACCACCAAGAATTACACCGCCTGTACGCTTGTTTGGAACACCCGGAATATCTTCACCCATATGCCACTGCACAGAGTTGATCCCAGATTTTCTTGATGAACCTGTACCTACAACATCACCGACATACGCTACTGGGTGTCCAAGCTCTTTGAGTTTGTTGATAGTCCCGATAGGGTCTTCCATTTTTGCTGCAAGCATTGAGTTTGCATGAAGAGGAATATCTGAACGAGTAAACGCTTCTGATGCAGGAGAAAGATCATCTGTATTTGTTTCACCAGGAACTTTAAATACTGTAACAGTAATTTTTTCAGGCAGTTCAGGTTTTGATGTGAACCATTCGGCAGTTGCCCAGGAATTCATAACATCTGTTGCAGCAGTAACACCTTTTTTATGCAATTCTTCAACATCGTTGAATGCATCATAAACCAAAAGAGTATGAGACAATGCTTCAATAGCTGCAGCTACAACTTTTTTATTTTCTGAAGTCAGGCAGTTAACTAATGGCTTAACATTGTATCCACCAAGCATCGTTCCAAGCATTTGAACAGCTTTTTCCGGTGGAATTGCTGCAACATGGTGCTCTTCAGAAGCCACTTCATTTAAAAAAGCAGCTTTAACATAAGCGGCATCATCAACACCTGGAGATACACGGTTCTCTAGAAGATCTAACATCTCTTCAACGAATTCACCCGTTTTAATAAACTCGATAACTTCTACAGTCTGCTCTGCAGTAAGTGGTAACGGAGGAACACCAAGTGCTTCTCTTTCAGCTACGTGAGCTGCATATTGTTCTCTAAATCCCATAATCATTCCTGTTTGGTTAAATTTGGGATATTATAACCAAAGATAAGCAATCATTTTTGAAGGTGTTACCATGAGAAACAAAAAATATTTTGTTTTTTTAAAAGATGTATAAAATAGTAACAACTAGAGATTTCGATTAGTCAGTTCCTGGCGGACGAATGCACTTTCTCTGCCTCTATAGTTATCTTTTAACCATAAAAGATATGCATCCGGCAGATCACTGTAAAGCATTCCTTTGTATTGTCCAAAAGAGACAACGTTGCTGCTGGAAGAATTTCCCATCTCTTGTTGTGAACACTCGGCATTCATGTTGATATGTTTTAATAAGGCTATAAATTCATGAAATTCCAGCTTTTTTGGTATCACGAATGTATATGTATTAAAATCAAAAATACCTTTTCGATTTTCAACAAATGTTTCTATTATTTGTATGTCAGCAACACTCAAATCTTCCAGGTTTGGAATATGCACACTAAAGGAGTTTTTGCGCTGTGTGAAAACAAATTGAGGTTTTGACATCTAAAGAATCTCTCGGATGCCTTTTGCATTTGGCGAAGAGAGAACACCCTCATGCTCTAACTGTTCAATAACACGTGCCGAACGATTATATCCTATCTGAAGTTTTCTTTGTAGATACGATATAGATGTCTTCCTGTCATTAAGTACTACATTTTTTGCTTCTTCATAAAGAGGATCCAGCTCTTCATAAGTTTCACCGGAACTCCCTGCACTACTTTCACTCTCTTCTACTAAAAAGCTTTTGTCATAGTTTGGTTCTCGCTGTGCTTTGATGAAATCCACAACCTTTTCTATCTCTTCTTCTGTAGCCCAAGGTGCATGTAAACGTACAAGCGCAGGAGCACCCGGCGGTGTAAAAAGCATGTCACCACGACCAAGGAGCGATTCAGCACCCATTTGGTCTAAGATAATTTTCGAATCAACTTTCTGCCCTACTCTATAGGATATGCGTGAAGGAAGATTAGCTTTTATAAGTCCAGTCACGACATCGACTGATGGACGCTGTGTTGCCACTATCAAGTGAATACCACAGGCGCGTGATTTTTGCGCAAGACGCGCAATGGAGATTTCAACATCTTTTCCACTTGTCATCATCAAGTCTGCCAATTCATCTATGACAACGACGATATATGGAAAATGTTCGCCGCCTTCGCGTTTGACTTTTTCGTTATAGTTTTCAATATTTTTCGTACGGCTCTCCGCCATCAATTCATATCTGCGTTCCATTTCGGCGACCATATTATTAAGTGCTACGATTGCCTGCTTTGGCTTTGTTATAACCGGTGTAAGCAGATGTGGAATATCATTGTAGATGGAAAATTCAAGCATCTTTGGATCGATCATCAAGAGTCGCAGCTGATCTGGAGAATTTTTATATAAAAGAGAGAGTATCATTGCATTGATCCCTACACTTTTTCCACTCCCTGTTGTTCCTGCAATAAGCAGATGCGGTAGTTTTTTGAGATCCGTCACAAAAGGTTTGCCGACTATATCTTTTCCTAAAACTATGGTCAACGGCGAAGATGAATTTTTAAAGAGCTTGTCATCGATAAGCTCACGCAGATAGATAGTTTCGACCGTTTCGTTTGGTATCTCAATACCCACGACATCCTTACCTGGGATAGGTGCCTGAATACGGATTGTTTCAGCTGAAAGAGCCATTGCAAGGTCATCTTGAAGATTTAATATCTTACTTACTTTAACATTTGCAGCAGGTTTAAACTCAAATGTAGAGACAACAGGACCGGCATATGTGCGTATGACATCCCCTTCTATCTTGAAATGGGCAAGCTTTTCAATGAGATAGCGTATTTTATCATCAAGTTCGCTCTCATCAACACTTTTAGCAGTCTTTGGCGGCTTCTGAAAGAAATCAACCGGCGGCAGTTTGAAATTTTTCGGTTTGGATACTTGGCCTTTTTCTATGCTCTCAAGCAACTTTTTATTTTCTTCAAGCTCTTCGACTATGACAGTGTTTTTATGCTCTTTGAGTTCTTTGGCAACATCAAGTATATTTTTTTTGTGATTTGTTTCTTTGTGAAGCTCGTCTTCTTTTTTTATTTCACTTTTTCGTAGATAAGCAGGTTTGTCAATATCTTCATCGAATGTTTCTTCAAACGGTTCCTCAACAGAAGGTGAAGGCATTGTTTGTGCATCGATATCTTGCTTTTTATCTATATCAACATCATCTATTGTATTTACCGGAGTAGACTCGGCAGCAGGTTTGACTTTTACAGAACTGTTTTTAAGAGCTGCAAAAAGATAGTTCATGATCTCAGATGTACTTTTGTCAAGCAAAATAACAATGGCTACCAGTGTTATAATAGCCCAAAATACCCATAATCCAAACAGACCTATATATGGAGAAAGAAAATCTACAAAATCAGCTCCAAACTTTCCTCTGTAACCATTCTCTACAAGAAGCGCCTGTGCAAGTAATATAGAAGAGAAGATTAAAAAAGAAGCGACAGTAACCTCTGCTTCTCTAAATTCAAATTTTGTGTGTTTATACAGATGATAGAGCGGCCACAACAACAAAAAGAGATAGACAAATGCCACATACCCAAAGTAGATTTTATTATAAGAAGCAAATGCAGCTCCATAACTCCCCATAAGCCCTGTATCTCCAAAGATTGTAGAAAATCCGAGATAAATAAGCACACCGACAATAACAATAAACAGAGTCTCTTTCAAATAAAATACCTTTAAAATGTTTAAATCAATTTATAAAAAGGAAGTATAGCTAAAAAATATTATAGATAATTAACTAGACTCAGTTTTGATATACGACCGACTGTTGAAAGCATTGCCTGATAATTTGTCGTCAATTGCTGTAGTCTCAAAGAAGATTCAGCCAAATCGGTATCAACAACTTCAGAACGCAGGCTCATTGTGCTGACTTCCAATATCTGTGTCCTCTCAAGTGAGGTATTGAGTGTATTTGACTGCGCACCGACTTTTGCATGCATACGAAGTACATGATCCTGAAGGTCATCTATCTTTTGAATGGCATTTTCAATACCTACATTTCTTACGTGACCGCTGCGTGAATCAGGATATAGCTTATGATCTTCTACAGCCGTAATCATCTCATCTACCATGCTAAAAAAATCAGTTTTCGGATCTGTTATAGTAAGTGCATTGTTTGTGTTAAAGGTCATGATAGACGATGCCGCACCGGCTGTAAAATCATCACTATTTGGATCATAGAGTGAAATACTTGCCTGCGTACCATTAACGTCTGTTCCCTGCAGGTCGTGAAAGCTTAATTTTCCATCATAACTCAGATACGTATTGCCTTTTAAGGAAGCATCATCTATAGCCGTATCATATGCCGTTGCCGTATTTGCACTTGGTAATGTATTTGTTACGACCATATTGACAACATCCATAAGCTGTTGATAGGTCATATCATCTGCATTGACAGCCGTTCTTGTTGCATCCATATTAAAGATATTATAGCTCGTACCTGTGTTGTTGTCAGTAAATGTACTGCCGCCGTTTACCGTACTTTGAAAGTTTATCGTTACATCATATGCACCGCCATTGACATCTGTACCGACAAGGTTAAGCGAAGAACCATCCAACGTTCCTGCATTCCCCTGAGAAAGATCGGCGACTTCCGATATTTTGGTTGAAGGTGTTGCAAAAGCATTGTTGTTTTTCAGGACTTGAGGTGCATTTGAAGAGAGAAAAAGACCATCTTTGCTAAAAAGTGTTCTGTCGTACACCAGACCTTCAATATTCGCTGCCGCTCCTGCTGCAGGATTCAAGTTTGACTTCATAAACTCTTTAACATATAAATTACCTGCCGGAGGGTATGTAGTTTCTCCACTGTCAAGATTGTCAATGTCAGTAACATCTGCTGCCGAACCTCCACTAAAATCTACTGCACCTACAAGTTGAAAGTCAAGCTTGCTTGAACCGGAAATCTTATCTTTTACCACTATTTGCCCATCAGAGTTCATGCTTACATCGACAACATTCACTGTTCCTGTGTTGCCATAAGCTGTACCGATACGATCTAGCAGCGTAGAAATTGTTGCTGTATCCTGAAGCGATATTTTCTCTTTAATAGCACTACCATCATGTTTGGTTCCACGCAGATAAAAGTAGTCTGTATTGGCAGTTGCTGCATTATTGTCTTTATCACCCATGAGTTCTCGAAGAGTACTATCCGGTGTCAAAGATTTTGTATTGTCAATTAAATTTCCATTGACGACATTCGACGTAATTTCTCTTTTTCTAAGGATCTCTTCACCTAAAAAAAGATCTGCGCCACTGAGATTGTACTGCTGCTTGTTATTTGCACCGACAAAAGCATTCATAGCATGGTCGTTGCCATTGTATGTGCCGTCATCAGCAATGGGCTTTGTATCTACAGCCGAGCCGGCAAAGAGAAACTGCCCATTAATAGAAGTGTTTGCCAAACCTTTTAAATTCTTTTCAATACCTCGCAGTTCATCCGCAATGGCATCTCGTGAAGTATCGCTGTTTGTTTCATTGGCTGCCTGTATAAGCAATGTCCGCATTCTGTTGATGCTTGTTTGAAACTCATTCATCACTTCATCTGTTTGATTTGCCATTTTATAGCCGCTTTGTGTACTCTGTTTTATCTGTTTTAAAACAGTCACTTCGTTATCCAGACGCATTGTCTCTGTAAAAGTCCGTACATCGTCTTTTGCATATTGAATTTTAAGGCCTGATGCTATTTGCTTGTTGACATCAAAGAGTTTTCTGTTGAGTTTTGAGTTGTTGTTCCCGTAAATACTGTCATAATACATACTGTTGGTTACACGCATGACAGGCCTCCATTATTTTAAAAAATATCATTTCTACTTTATTATGCCAAATTCCAGCAATTAAAGTTCCATTTCACATAAAATCGGCAAAATGTTATTTACTTTTAAGTAACTTCTCACTATTATTTCAACTCCAACATATTATGCCAGCGTGGTGGAATGGTAGACACGACGGATTCAAAATCCGTTGGCTTCGGCTGTGGGGGTTCAAGTCCCCCCGCTGGTACCACTGACAATTTTGTCAAACAAGGCTGCTTACATGATAGCACTGCGAAACACAATCCTTTTTTTACTTTTATACAATCCATTTCTTTACTCCTGTGAATTACAACAAGAATATATTATTCAAACAGATACCGTTAAACTTTCAGATATCATAAAAACACCGAAAAAAGACTACATACTATTTAATATCAATCCTGCAAAACACTCTAAACGAGTTCGATCTTCAGAACTTCTTAGTAAATTAAAACTATATGGTTATAAAGAGTGCATGACAAAACATGCCTACATACAATTCAGCAAAAGAAGTTCTATAGAGACCGATTTTCTAAAAAACCGTGTTAAAGAGTATTATAACAATCACTATAAAGATATAAAAATTCAAAGCATCTCTCTACGTCCAAGTAAATATATGTCCCATCTGCCAAAAGAATTCAGAGTCGGATTTGCAAGAAATGCCTACCTTTCCCATAAAGGAATATTTTACATAAAAACACCAAAGAATAGAAAATATTTTTTTAAATACACCCTTCACGCAGAGCTTCCTGTATATGAAGCGACCAAAGAAATAAAGAGAGGAGATGCCTTTTCGCTGCTCAATCTGCAAAAAAAGAGTATAATACTTGATAAATTCAGAGCATTGCCTCTTATGCAACTTGAAAAGAACAGATATGAAGCAAAACATAAAATAGACAAAGGTACAATTCTCACGCAAAGAGATATAACAGGTCTCTATCTTATAAAAAGAGGCGCAAACGTTACAGTAACACTACAGGATGAAGGTGTGCAGATCACATTTTCAGCAAGAGCGGTGCAAAATGGCCGCTATGGTGATACGATCACGGTGCAGTATAACAATAATAAAAAATTACGTGTCGTCGTCATCGGCAAGAACAGAGCAAAAGCGAAATAGATGAAAAAAAGAAAAATAGTTATAGCCCTTAGTGGTGCAAGCGGTGTCAATATCGGTATAAAAGCCCTCTCGCTTATGCCGCAGGAGATTGAAACACATTTTATAATGTCACAAAATGCAGCAGTGGTACTCGACAAAGAGATGCAGCATATCATAGCACATGACAACAGTGATATATCTGCTTCTATCGCCTCGGGGTCTTTTGGTGTGGAAGCTATGCTTATTGCACCCTGTTCCATGAATACTCTGGCAAAAATCGCCTGTGGAATTTCGGACAACCTTATAACACGCTGTGCAGCAGTTATGTTAAAAGAACAAAAAAAACTTATTTTAGCACCGCGTGAGATGCCTTTTTCTGCCATTGCACTTGAAAATATGCATAAACTGGCTTCTTTGGGCGTTGTTATCGCACCGCCTGTGATGGCTTACTATTCACAGCAGCAAACGCTTAAGGATATGGAAAATTTTATTATAGGAAAATGGTTTGACCTGCTTGATATTGAAAATGATTTATATAAAAGGTGGAATTGATGAGCAACCCTAAAACAGCCCTCTATCCGGGAACATTTGATCCAATAACGAATGGCCATTTTGACATTATAGAGCGGGCACGTAATCTTTTTGATGAAGTCGTCGTTGCCGTAGCTGAATCAAAAGATAAAAAGCCGATGTTTACTCTTGATGAGCGAATCACAATGACGCAGGCTGCAGTTGATGGAATCGACAGTGTCCGTGTTGTTGGCTTTGACAATCTAACTATAGAACTCGCTCATGAGCATAAAGCCGGTGTGCTCATCAGAGGTCTACGTGCTGTCAGTGATTTCGAATATGAACTGCAGCTTGGATATCTCAACAACTCTCTTGATGAAACTATTGAAACTGTCTATCTTATGCCAAAGCTCAAACACGCTTTTATCAGCTCTTCAATTGTTAGAAATCTGCTTAAGTTCAACGGTAAAACAGAGCATCTTCTTCCACAGGCAGTTCAAAAAATAATAGTAGAGAAAAACTGATGTATATAGCAATAGAAGGTATAGATACAGCAGGGAAAAGTACGCAGATAGCATTGCTCTCACGCAACTACCCCGAAGCTGTCATTACAAAAGAGCCCGGTGCAACAGCCATTGGCAAAGAGATTCGTGAATTGGTTCTGAGTGCAAAAGCAAAAAGCAAAAAAGCTGAATTTTTACTCTTTTTGGCAGATCGTGCCGAACATATAAAAGAGGTCATCGAGCCAAATCTTAAAAAACGCATGATTATCTCTGACAGAAGTGTCGTAAGCGGTGTCGCTTATGCATTGATTCAAGAAGAGATCAGTGAAACTGCCATTGTCCACCTCAATAGATTCGCCACCAACGGCATCTACCCGCAAAAGGTCTTTTTACTCCGTCTCAGTAAGGAAGAACTTGAATTTCGTCTTTCACAAAAAGAACTTGACGGAATTGAACTACGTGGCAGTGACTATCTTTTAAAAATCCAAGGTGCCATCATCAAAGCAGCAGAACTGCTTGATATCGAGCTTATAGAAATCGATGCTACACAATCAATTGAAACAATCAACAAAGAGATTTTAAGCACTCTTAATTCCTAAAATGGTATCCTTTCATAACTAATACAAACAAGGCCAAAAATGATTAAATCACTGCGCGGAATGAACGATATTTTAAGTGAAGAAGAATCAAAAAGATTTACATACTTTATAGATATAGCTTCAAAAACAGCTTCACGATATGGTTTTCATTACATTGAGACACCTCTTTTGGAAGAAACAGCACTTTTTAAGCGTTCCGTAGGTGAATCAAGTGACATCGTCGGTAAAGAGATGTATCAATTTATTGACAAAGGTGACAACGACGTCTGTCTTCGTCCTGAAGGCACGGCCGGTGTTGTTCGTGCTTTTATCCAAAACAAGCTCGACCGTGCAGGTGGGATTCACCGCTTTTTTTATCATGGGCCTATGTTTCGTTATGAGCGTCCACAAAAAGGTCGTCTACGTGAGTTCCATCAGTTTGGCGTTGAGAGTTTCGGCGTAGAGAGTGTTTATGAAGATGCTCAGATGATCATGATGGTTGCAGATATCCTGCGTGAGCTTGGCATTGGTTTTAAACTGCAGCTTAACTCTCTGGGATGCAAAGAGTGTATGCCGCCATATCGAGACTCCCTTGTAAACTTCATAGAAAGCGTGGAAAAATATATCTGTGAGGACTGCAAACGCAGAAAATCAACAAACCCTATACGTGTGCTTGACTGTAAAAATGAAAAATGCCAAGCCCTCTATGAAAAAGCTCCAAAACTCATAAATTCACTCTGTGAAAACTGTGAAAGCGACTTTACAAAACTCAAAAAGATCCTTGATGAGAATGAGATTGCTTATGAGATCGACACAAATCTTGTCCGCGGACTTGATTACTACTCTAAAACTGCTTTTGAATTTGTGAGTGACAATATTGGAAGCCAGAGTGCCATAGCCGGCGGTGGACGCTATGACAGACTAGTAGAGTTTTTAGACGGACGCCCTACTCCTGCTGTCGGTTTTGCAATGGGAATTGAACGTCTTTTAGAACTTATACAGATGCCTGAGGAATCACGTGAAGGTTATTATTTGGGCGCTATGGATGATGAGGCAATAGAGCTTGTCATCTCCCTCACGCAGAAAAAAAGACAAACAGAGAAAGCTTCTTGTGACTATCGTGCACGAAACCTGAAAAACCATCTTAAATCTGCAGACAAGATAAACGCGCGTTTTTGCTGCGTCATCGGTTCAAATGAACTTGAAAATGAAACTATCTGGGTCAAAGATCTGCAAAACAAGACTGAAGAGACGATCAGCATAAAAGAGTTCTAAGTGGAAACAAATGAAAATTTTTTAGATAATGCATGGGGATTTTTCCTCGATTTTTTAGAGTTTTTCATCCTTGGAATTGTTATTGTCATTACGCTATTATATTTTTACGACAAATATATACAACGAAAACATGCACTTCTTATCAATTATCCGGTTATCGGGCGTTTTCGTTACTTCTTCGAAGCACTTCGTGAGCCGCTTCGCCAATACTTTGCCGAAGAGACATTTTTTGAATCAAAAGACAAAGTTGACTGGGTTTACAAAGCTGCAAAAGACAAACCAAACTATCAGTCTTTCTCTGTAAACCAACCTTTTTCAGGCTCTCGCTTTATCATCAAGCATGCTTCAAGTGTTCTCAATGAAGATGAAGTTAGTGATGATACAAACGTAGTTTTTGGAGAAAAAAGGGAAATCCCTTTTGTCTCGCATACACCAATTATCCGATCTGCTATGAGTGACGGGGCTCTCTCTCCAGAAGCTGTACGTGCATTTAGTATTGCAGGACGTGATTCAAAACTGACAATCAATACCGGTGAGGGTTCTTTGACTTCCAACCACCTCTTTACACTGAAACCCAATGTAGGTAAGGACAAATACCTAGAGATCGTCAATTCGACGCCTTATGCGGAGCTCGTTTTTAAAATAGGTGCACTACTTTTTAACAGAAAGATCGCAATCAAATGGTATAGAAATGCACTTTTAAATAAAAAGACGCAAAATACCTATATTTACGACACAAGCTCTCATGTGCTCTTTCGTGTAAACTGGGATGCCGATTTGGAAGATTTTCCAAAAGAGGTACCATCTGAAATTCCAAATATGATATTTCAAATGAGCTCCGGTCTCTATGGCGTTCGTGACGAAAATGGAAATTTCGATGAGCTGAAATACCAAAAAGTAATGCGGTTTTGCCGTATGACCGAGATCAAGATCGCTCAAGGAGCGAAACAGACAGGCGGAAAACTTGCAGGGAAAAAAGTGACTGCTGATGTCGCTTACTATAGAGGGGTTCCTGAAGGTAAAGATATCTTTTCTCCAAACCGTTTTCCCTATGCAGATACGACCGAGCATCTTTTAGAGTTTGTTTCAAGACTTCAAAAGCTCTCACGCAAGCCAGTCGGATTTAAAATAGTCATCTCGGATTCGCATTCAGTCGAAGATCTTGCAGAGGCAATGCAAAAACATAAAGAAGCAGGCAACACACTTCCTGATTTCATTACCGTAGACAGTGGTGAAGGCGGCAGTGCGACAGCACCGCTTGAGTTAATGGAGTCTGTAGGACTCACAACAAATAATGCACTCTATATCTTAGACACAATACTCAAGCAGTACAACCTGCGTGAGGATATAAAGATTATAGCAAGCGGTAAGATACTGACACCTGATGATGCTGTGATTACAATGTGTATGGGAGCTGACGCCGTTGGTATCGCTAGAGGCTTCATGATGAGCGGCGGATGTATTCGAGCGCGTATGTGTTCAGGGTTTGGCTCACATGTCTGCCCTGTCGGTATGGCTACACAAGATGAAAAGAAACGTGCATCCTATCTTGTTGTCAAAGAGGGTAAAGAGATAGGAAACTATCATAAAAACCTCATTAAAAGCATGAAAGTCGTTTTAGCTGTCATGGGAATAAAACATATTAAAGAACTCAATAAAAAACATCTCACTTTTAAAAATAGAAACGGCGAAATATATTTTGACATTGACCAATATTTCCATCACAAACTCCATATATAAGGCGGAAAATTGAATAATTTTGGTTTAAATATATGGGCAAACAAGAATTTTATCATTGAAGACGGAGAGATAAAACTCAACTATAAATCTATGCCGTCTCTGCTGGAAATTGCTAACGAGATACGTTCGAACAACGTCAAAGGACCACTTCTTTTGCGTTTTCCACACCTCATTAAAAGACAGATAAAAACGCTCTATAGCTATTTTTACAAAGCGATAGAAGAAAATAACTACAAAGGAAGCTTCAACGCTGTATTTCCTCTAAAAGTGAACCAATTTCCTTCACTTGTCAATGCTGTTACAACACAGGGAAAAAAGTACAATTACGGACTCGAGGCCGGCAGTAAAGCAGAACTCATACTCGCCATGAGTAAAACGCCAAAAAGCGCGAACATCACCGTAAACGGATTTAAAGATGAAGAGATGCTTACACTTGGTTTCATTGCTGCACAGAGCGGTCATAAAATCACTATAACGATTGAAGGCTTGAATGAACTCGAGACTATCATTGCTGTTGCAGAAAAATCATCACTAAGAGTGCCAAATATAGGTATCAGGGTCAGACTGCACAGTGCCGGCAGCGGTATATGGGCAAAAAGCGGTGGTATGGATGCAAAATTTGGGCTTACCTCTACTGAAATCATCGAAGCGATCGCCCTGCTTAAAAATGCAAATCTCTTAGATAAACTTACCATGATTCATTTTCATATTGGCTCACAGATGTCTGATATCGCACCGCTCAAAAAAGCACTGCGTGAGGCAGGTAATATTTACGCGGAACTCAAAAAAATGGGAGCAGAATCACTTTCAAGCATCAATATCGGCGGAGGGCTTGCTGTTGAATATGATCAACATGAAAAAGCCCATGCAAGAAATTACTCTATTGATGAGTTCTCAAGCTCTGTTGTCTTTTTACTAGGAGAGATCATGGATGCCAAAAATGTTTCCCATCCCGACATCTTTACAGAATCAGGCCGTTTTATTGTCGCATCTCACGCAGTCCTTATAACTCCTGTGCTGGAGCTCTTTTCACAAGACTATCAGGAAAAGCTTCTTAATTTCAAAGAGAGCAACCCTCCTCTCATTGAAGAACTGCGTGAGCTCAACAAGCTTCTTACCAACGCCAACTGTATAGAGTACCTGCATGATGCACTTGACCATATGGAATCACTTTTTACGCTTTTTGATCTTGGTTATATCGATCTTCAAGACCGTTCAAATGCAGAAATACTCGTGCATAACATCATAAAAAAAGCTCTTTATCTGAAGTCTTCAAATCCGACCAATGAACTTGAGCAGTTACAAATAAAACTTCAGGAGCGTTACCTGATAAATGCAAGTGTTTTTCAGAGTCTTCCTGACTACTGGGGACTTGGACAACATTTTCCTGTAATGCCCATACATTATCTCAACACCACACCTCTTCGTGCAGCTTCACTCTGGGATATTACCTGTGACAGTGATGGAGAGATAGGTTTTAATCCGGAAAAACCTCTCTATCTGCATGATGTAAATATTGATGAAAATGACTACTTTTTAGGATTTTTCAATGTGGGTGCTTATCAGGAGACGCTTGGTATGCAGCATAACCTTTTTACACATCCGAATGAGTATACAGTCAACATTACTGATACAGGCTATGAGATTACAAATCATATTGAGTCTAAAAATATCTTGGATATTCTCGCATCCATCGGTTATGATAAAGATGAAATTTTAAATAAACTTAAAAGTGATGTAGAAAAAAGCACTTTTATCACAGAAAAAGAAAAAAGTGATACACTTACAAAACTAGAGACCTTTCTGAATCAAAATGGCTATCTAAGAACTACAAACTAAGGAATTTTATGGGACTTTTTACAGAGATTAAAGAAGATTTTTCAAATGCCTACAAGAATGATCCAGCTTTAAACTCGCGTCTCGATTTTCTTTTTAACTACCCCGGTGTCTGGGCTGTTGCCTGGTATAGGGTTGCGCACAGGCTCTACAATGCGAACTTTAAGAGAATAGCCAGAATTATTATGGGTATAACACAGATAATGACCAACATAGATATTCATCCCGCAGCAAAGATCGGTAAGCGCGTTTTTATAGATCACGGTACAGGTGTTGTCATAGGAGAGACTGCTGTCGTTGAAGATGATGTTCTCATCTATCAAGGCGTCACTCTAGGTGGTGTTTCACTGACACATGGAAAACGTCACCCCACCATCAAACAGGGTGTAGTCATTGGAGCCGGCGCAAAAGTCCTTGGAAATATTGAAATCGGTGAACATGCCAAGATTGGTGCAAATTCAGTTGTCGTCAAACCGGTTCCTGATTGCTCGACTGCTATTGGCATCCCTGCCCATGTCATAGAAAAAGGAAGATGTAAAGATCCTTTTATGCATAACATGCTTCCAGATATCAACAAAGAGATGTTTGAATATCTCCTTAAAAGGGTTGCTGTACTTGAGCATATTCTCGTAAAAGACAACAAAGAAGTACTTGAGCAAGACCTCGAACTTGAACAGATTTACGATTCCTTTATTAAATCAATGAAAAACTAAAAAAATTTCTATTTCTCAACTTTACTACATCGTTTTTTTAGTATAATTCCTTAATATTTTTACGCCTAAAGGGTTTTTATGCTAACAAATCGCATCAATACACTATCTGAGTCCATAACAATTGCCGTTTCAACACTTGCACAGGAACTAAAAGCGCAAGGAAAAGACATTCTCAGTTTTTCTGCCGGTGAGCCTGATTTTGACACACCTCAAGTCATTAAAGATGCCGCTATATCTGCCATTAACAGTGGTTTTACAAAATATACGGCTGTTGATGGGATTCCTGCTCTTAAAGAGGCTGTTGCAAAGAAATTAAAACGTGACAACGGCTTAGAATATGCTCCAAACCAAATCATTGTAAATAATGGTGCAAAGCATTCACTTTTCAATCTCTTTTCTGCAACAATCGATAATGGCGATGAAGTTATCATTCCCGCTCCATACTGGGTTACCTACCCTGAACTTGTGAAGTACTGCGGAGGGAAAGTAGTCGAGATTCAAACAGATGATACGACCGGTTTTAAAATTACCGCCCAGCAGTTGAAAAATGCCATCACTCCAAAAACAAAAATGTTGGTTTTAACAACTCCGTCAAATCCAACAGGTGCGATCTATTCAAAAGAAGAATTGACAGCGCTTGCAGAAGTCCTAAAAGGTACAGATATTCTTGTAGCAAGTGATGAGATGTATGAAAAACTTACATACGAGGGTGAATTCACATCAACAGCAGCAATCAGTGACGATATGTTCAAGCGTACTGTAACAATCAATGGGCTTTCTAAATCAGTTGCTATGACAGGCTGGAGATTTGGTTATACGGCTGCCTATGACACTGAACTTATAAAAGCAACAAAAAAACTGCAGTCTCAAAGTACATCAAATATCAATACAATGACGCAATATGCTGCAATCCCCGGCCTAGATGGCTCCGCAGATAAAGATATAGCAATGATGAAAACAGAGTTTATAAAACGTCGTGATGAAGCTGTAAAGCTTTTTAATGAAGTCGATGGGCTCAGTGTTTTAAAACCAGACGGAGCATTCTATCTTTTTGTAAATATTAAAGAAGTCAGCAACGATTCACTCTCTTTCGCAAAAGAACTTCTTGAAAGTAAAGGTGTGGCAGTTGTTCCCGGTGTCGGTTTTGGAAGTGAAGGTTATTTTAGATTTTCATTTGCAACTGGTATTGCAACGATCCGTGAGGGTATTAGACGTATAGATGAGTTCATTCAAGAACTCAAAGCAAAGTAGGTTTTGCCTACTTTAACTCCTGAAGTGCTTTGATAACTTCATCAAGATTATCTAATGGGATATGAACTTTCCATTCAGGATTGTCTGCCTGACCATTAAGTGAGATACCGATACTCGCAACAGTCCCACTTCCATCTCCATAAGGTTCATTTATTTTTGTTACAGAAATAACACCGTTTTTCGTTCCGCTTAATGCAATTGTTTTAGACATTTGTAAATCCTTTTTTATTTATTATATATTAAATTATTTAATAAGTCTAGCTAATTTGCCTTGAATTTTCAACCATGCCTTATGATCCATAAATGGAAAACCTGCAAATGTCTTACCGCTCTCTTTAACACTTTTCGTCACACCGCTGCGTGCGGCAAAAGTATTAAATGGCGCAATTTTCAGGTGCCCTGCAGTACCTGATTGCGCACCAAAAACATTGTTTTGTCCAATGATGGTTGAACCTGCGAAACCGGATTGTGCTGCAGCTACGCTTCCTTTGCCAAAAACACAGTTATGTGCCACTTGTATCAAGTTGTCAAGACGAGCACCTTTTTCAATAAGCGTCGTTCCAAAAACAGCTCTATCTATGGAAGTATTTGAACCGATCTCAACATCATCTTCAATGACGACATTACCGATATGATATATCTTCTTATGTTCACCGAGTCTGTTGGATGCAAAACCAAAGCCATCACTGCCGACAACTGTTCCCGCATGGATAATACAGTCATTACCCACTTTGCAGTCACGATAGACGACAACATTTGGATAGAGTATCGTATTGTCTCCTATCTGGGCACCTGATCCGACATAGACACCCGGCATAATCGTTGTATTTTTACCAATGACAGCACCATTGGCGACAGTAGCAGTAGAAGCGACACTGCTTCCTTGTCCTATGATGGCTTCAGGGGCGTCACTGTCTTCAATGGGAGGCGCGAAGTATTGAGAAAGAACAGCCATTTGCCAGTATGTATCTTCTACAACCAAAGCGACAGAATCTTTTGGCACATACTCTTTTGTTGCCTCGGTAACTAAAACAGCACCTGCATTTGTATTGGGGATATCTTTGACATATTTTGGATTGGCTACAAAGGAGAGTTCATTGCTTGCAGCATCTTTAAGAGTATTGAGAGAGACGATGTCTTTGTCCTCTCCATGAAACTCAGCTTCGACTATCTTTGCAATCTCGCTTAATTTCATGACTATCTCTCCAGCGCTACAGCACCGCTTCGTACTATCTCTTTTGGATTATAACGCTTTACTGCACATAAGAAGTTGTCTATACGTTTTGGTTCGTCTGCAACCATAGCAATAACAATATTATCACCAACATTAACGATCTTCCCATTGTATGCTTCACATAGAGTATTGATATCACTCAGGTTTTCAGTGATTGGGAACTTGATCATAGCCATCTCTTTCTCGACCATATCTTCATGTTCGTAAACACGCAAGACAGGGATGAGCTTATGAAGCTGTTTTGTAATTTGTTCCATTACACGAACCGAACCTGATGTAACGATAGTTAAACGAGAGTATTTACTATCTGGAATAGGCGCAACGGTCAATGATGTGA
This sequence comes from Sulfurimonas paralvinellae, assembly GCF_014905135.1. Lineage (NCBI taxonomy): Bacteria > Pseudomonadati > Campylobacterota > Epsilonproteobacteria > Campylobacterales > Sulfurimonadaceae > Sulfurimonas > Sulfurimonas paralvinellae. Next base: position 1,019,115 of record NZ_CP041406.1, read on the forward strand.
TGTTGTATCCACGTCCTGAAAAAAGGTCTGTAACACGAGATAAAACACTCGCTTCATTAACTACGATAACCGAGATTACTCTTCTTGCGTTTTCGTTCATTATTTACTCTCCTTTTTCTCTAATAACATCATATTAAACAGACTTCCGCCTGCGGGAACCATTGGCATTACGTTCTCAAAACGCTCAACCAGTACCTCAATGAATGCAACAACACCTTTTTCTACTGCATCCTTAAGTGCTGCATCAAATTCTTCTTTTGTACTGACTCTATACCCTATTCCGCCGAATGCTTCAGAGAGTTTGACAAAGTCAGGCTGGACCGAAAGATCAGTCTCTGAATGACGCTTGTCATAAAAGAGTGTCTGCCATTGACGAACCATTCCCAAAAAGTTGTTATTAAGGATGATGTTAATTACCGGCAGTTTCTTTTCAACGGCTGTCATGAGTTCTTGACAGTTCATCAAAATAGAACCGTCTCCCGTGAAGTTGATGGAAACTTTCTCTGGAGATGCAGCACGTACACCAATAGCAGCAGGGAAACCAAATCCCATCGTTCCAAGTCCACCTGAACTTATAAACTGGCGCGGTCTGCTAAACGGATAGAACTGTGCTGTCCACATTTGATGCTGACCAACATCAGTAGAGATATTTGCATCGTCACCGAGAATCTGACCAACTCTTTGGATGACCCATTGTGGCTTCAGACGTTCACTGTCTTCATGATATGTAAGCGGATGCAACTCATCAAAGTTGTTGATAGTCTCTCTCCACGATTCATATTTGTCTGCATCGATTTTATCAGCCTGTGCGAGCATATTAAGCACAACATTTTTGACATCACCGACAATAGGATAGTCTGCGTTGACAAGTTTGGAAATAGAAGCAGGATCAATATCTACATGAACGACCTCTGCATTTTTTGCAAATTCAGAGAGTTTTCCGGTAACACGGTCATCAAATCTTGCACCAAGGGCAATGATCATATCTGTTTCACTCATAGCCATATTTGCTGCATAGCTTCCGTGCATACCAAGCATACCTATAAGCAGATCATCATCATGTGAAAGTGTACCGCGTGCCATAAAGGTCTCAACAGCAGGAATACCTGTTTTATGAACCAGGTCTCTTACTTCATAGGCTGCATTTGCATTAATGATACCACCGCCGAGATAAAAAATCGGACGTTTCGAAGCAGCTATGGCTTCTATGGCTTTTTTAATTTGACGCGGGTTGCCTTTTACGTGAGGCTTATATGTCTCCAGGTCAACATCAATGTCATAATTAAATTCAGCGATCTGCGCAGTAACATCCTTTGGAATATCAACATGGACCGGTCCGGGACGGCCTGAAGCCGCAATATAAAATGCTTCTTTAAGTATACGTGGAAGATCTTTCGCGTCCGTAACCAAATAGTTATGTTTCGTACATGAACGGCTGATACCGACAGCATCTATCTCCTGAAAAGCATCCGTACCGATAAGAGTCATTGGTACCTGACCTGAAATTACGACAAGAGGAATAGAATCCATATAGGCATCTGCCAAACCTGTGACCGCATTTGTAAAACCAGGACCTGATGTAATCATTGCAACACCGACCTTACCGCTCGCTTTGGCATATCCTTCTGCTGCGTGAACTGCTGCTTGTTCGTGACGATTTAAAATGTGTTGGAATTTATCCTGTTTGTATATTTCATCATAGACATTCATTATTGCTCCGCCAGGATAGCCAAATACCGTGTCTACCCCTTCTGCAATAAGTGCTTCAATGACCATCTGTGCGCCACTAATTTGCATGAAAAGTCTCCTCTTGTAGTGTATATATTAAAATTTGCTCATTATATTTAAAAATATCTATATTTGAGGTTAAAAGAGGAGGTAATTGACAGATAAAAAGCTAATCTAAGATTGAATCAATTATCATTGACGGGCGCCACATAGAAAACGAGCCTTTTTTTAAGAGTTCCAGATTGAGTTTTGTTTCGGGGTACATATCTTCAAACAGGTTGTAAAAAGCCTCTATCTGCTCAGAAAGCCCAAAATTGAGAATATAATTCTTTATGCCGTTTTCAATTTGCTGCCTTGGTGCATTTTGCTGCAAAGCATCTTCTAGCTGTACCATATATGCAAAAGCAAAAACAGTTGCAAGCGCAGCATATTTAGAATCTATCTTCATATATTTTTCCATTGCAGCTTTCACACCTTGGATATTGCCATATGCAGCAGCAGATTTTGCCTGATTGAGATCATCGTTCCAAATTTTCTGAAGTCGAAGTCCATCTTTAGTCTGCATCAAATCTTCGGAGATTGCCATCATATCATATGCAGTGGCTATATCCCCATTACGAACAGCATTGAAAAATTTTGCTTTTGATTCAAGATCAACCATGAAATTACGGGCTTCATCTTTAAATTCTTCAAAATCCTGCAATACTCTTAATATTTTAATAGCTGAGTGAATATCGCCCTCTTTCATAGCTTTTTGTGACTGAATGTAAAGATTATCTGCATATTTCATCAAACTGTCATACTCGGGGAGCTCATGTAAAAAAGGATTTTGCTTGATAAGCTCAGAACAGACCTTAAACTCTTTCTTGGCCATGGCTGCACGAAAACGTTTATATATTTCAGCCTTGCTCAAAACTTCTTGAATAAATTTTGTCTTTTCACTCATTCCTCTGTAAGGAGCGAGAATCTCTTTTGCAAGCGGTGCCGTTTTTGGATCAAGAACATATTTTTGTGCCTGAACGAAAGCTTTTTTCCATCTTTTTTCAAGTGCCTGATAGATTGCTGATTCTTTATAAATAGGGTACCTGTTTGCCAAGCCGTATGCAAGAGATAGTTTACCGTCTTTGGCAAGTTGTGCGAACTTCGGAAACTCTGCATAGTCACGTACTAGTTTTTGGATAATCTTATTTTTTGAAGGCATATGTTTAAACTGTCCAAAAATAAGCATTGCTTTTTCTTTATCCCCTTTTTGAAGCGCTATTTTTGCTTTTTGGAGAGAATTTTCCCAAAAGTTTGTCACCAATGAATAGATTTGTGTATAAACCAAAAGAGGATTGATATCAACAATCTTTTGCACCATTGCAAACTCTTTTTCTTTTAAAAGATCCTTTAAAGTCTCAGTACCTTCATATATATCATAACAGATTACAAAGCCGTCTTGAGTGCCGATTATTAAATGATTGTTTTCATCATCAAACTCCATACTCGTGATTGGAGATGTGATTTTAATATATTTAGACGCGATCTGCTCGTAAGTATCTAAATCATATACAATCACATACCCCAACTGCGTACCGAGAAACAAAAACTGTTCGTCTTTATCAATGACAAAACTATTCACTTCATCATGAATACCTTCGAGTCGCCCGAGTACTTTTCCGCTGTATATATTCCAAATAATTGCTGATGAATTTTTATCGATACTTAAAAGTTTGTTTTTTTGAAAAAATGTAAGATGCATAACCGGAGCAGAATGTGCTCTGAGCTTATTTTTCGGTGTCATTGTCACTAGAGAAAAAAGTGTTATCTTTCTGTCATAACTACCAATTGCCACCCAGTTTCCATTACGTGAAAAAGTAACATCATTAATGGTATCTGCGTGAGGCGGCAGTGTAAAAACAAGCTTTCCGCTTTGAACATCAATGGCAAAGGTTTTACCGTCATCACCGCAAGAGAACATATATCTCGCAAGCGGATCGATCCCGACACAAGAGACCTCTCCCTGATGACGTTCAACTTTGGCTATCATCTTTTTTGTTGCAGCATTAAAAAGTCTGGACTCTTTGGCATCACTTGTCAATGTAGCAAAATATTCACCGTTATTTGCAAAAGCAACAACGGCAGTTTTGTATCGCTTATGTTTTATGCCAACCTTAAAACCGCTTTGAAGTTCCAGATTTTCTTTGTTAAAATAACGAACAGTCGTCTCAGCATCAACAATTACAAGTTCCCCGTTTTGAAGAATCTTCATCAATATGACCGGTTTTGCAATGCTTTTGCTGAGTAGAATTTCCATTATTGTTTCAGTCCCTTATGTAGCCCTCTTTTTTAAGAGCCAAGCGTATCTCTTCTTGATGTTCCCTGCCTTTTGTTTCCATATGCACTGTCACATTCGCATCACCATAGTCAAGGGATATGGAAGTTCTGTCATAGGCAATATGCACAATATTGGCATTGAGCTCTTGAAGTATCTGCGTAAAACGCATCAACGAACCTGGCTTATCAACAAGAGTGACCGTCACTTTCATCTTACGATGTGACTTTAAAAGACCTTTTTCAATGATAACCGAAAGCAGTGTTACATCCATGTTACCGCCACTGAGTACAACCGCTACATTTTTATCTTTTAATTCATCAAGCTTGTGATGCAGTAAAGCGGCAACACCGACAGCTCCTGCACCTTCAACAACCAGTTTTTGCTTTTCAAGAAGATATAAAATCGCACTGGCAATCTCTTCATCGTCAACACTAAGCACTTGATCAACATTTTTTAGGGCATACTCTAAAGTTATTGGCGAAGTATCACGTACAGCAATACCATCGGCGATAGTACGCACACTTTTGGAATCTATAGGTTTTTTGAGCTCATACGACTCTTTAAAAGCCGGAGCACCGCTGGCACTTACACCTATGACTTTGATGTTTGGATTTGTCTCTTTAAGTGCAGTTGCGATACCTGCGATAAGACCACCGCCACCGATAGGAACAATAACAGCATCAAGTTCCTGACATTTTGAAAGAATCTCCAGTCCAATGGTTCCCTGCCCTGCAATAACAGCTTCATCTTCAAAAGGATGTACAAATGTCAGATGATTCTTCTCACCATATTCTTTGGCATAGAGATACGCTTCATCATAGTTACTGCCGGCTAAAATAACCTCCGCACCATAATGCCTAACCCCGTTCACTTTTGTAAGTGGTGTCGATTCAGGCATAACTATTACAGCTTTAATATCAAGCAGTTGTGCAGATAGAGCAACTCCCTGCGCATGATTCCCGGCACTTGCGGCAACAACACCACATGCAGCCTGATCCTGCGTGAGCGAAGCCATTTTATTGTAAGCACCACGTATTTTAAAAGCACCGGTAACTTGCAGGTTCTCTTTTTTAAGGTAAACATTGATACCGCTTATCTCACTGAGGTACGGTGCATAGGCAAGAGGTGTTTCAACGACTACACCTTCTATTCGTTTTTTTGCTTCTTGAATTTGATTAAGATCTAACAATACGGCTGCCTATGCATAAATATTACGATGATCGACCATCGCACATTGGTTTTGAACTACTTTCATCCCTGCATCTTTTGCTTTCTGAGCTGCTTCATTATTTACAATACCCTGCTGTGCCCAGAAAACTTTCACATCCCCACGCTTAATACAAGCATCAGCAACAGCATCCAACGCAGCAGGTTTTCTGAATATATCTACCATGTCAACCTCAAATGGAATATCGGCTAAAGAATTGTAGACTTTTTCTCCGAGGATTGTTTCCCCTTTTGGATAAACCGGAACTATTTTATAACCATGTTCCTGCAAATATTTTGCAACGCGGTGACTTGCTTTAGTTTCATCAGGAGAAAGTCCCAAAACAGCAATAGTCTTCACACTGTCAAAAATCTCTTTAATCTCATCCGTATTTGCATTAACGGTTGGAAATTCGCACTCCATTTATATATCCTTTGATATTTTTAAGTGATTATATCAAAAAACAGTGGAGTTGTTGATGAAGTGCTATGGACTGTTCTAATTTTCAGTTATTGGTCTCTTTCATCTCATTTGTCAGATCAATATAGACCTTTGCATACATACCGGGGAAAATTCTATCATTTGTTTTCTCAAAATGAACGCGGATTTTAAAAGTATGTGCCATGGGATTTGCACTTGGAACTATCGCTTTGATATAACCTGACGCCTTATAGTTCAACGAAGGTATAGTAACATCGACGACTTTATGTCTACGAACATATTTTAAATCAGATTCAGCCACTTCGGCTTCAATCTCCAAATGTTTCATATCTACAATAATCATTGTCAGCATACCGGGTGCAACCATATCTCCGACCTGAATACGTCTCTCAACGACAACACCGTCATTAGGTGCTTTTATTTTTAGATAGCCGGCAATCGTTGCGAACTGCTTTGATTTTTCACTTGCCTGTTCAACTAAAACCTTTGCGGCTTCAATGGATCCGCTGATATCATCTATGTTTTCATTCAGGTCTTCCATATTGGCTCGAAAATCAAAAGCCGGTATCAGTTTTTTCTTTCGCTTCAGACGTTCTTTTCTTTTTTTAAAGACATTTAAACGTGTTTTGTAAACATCAAGCATTAGGTTTGTCTGCTCGAGTGCAAGATTTGCCTGCGTTTCCATAATGTCAAATTCGGCAGATTCCAACTCGAAAAGTGTATCTTCGCGTTCCACAGAATCGCCTACTTCAAAGTTTATCTTCTTCACATACCCCATATAACGCGCAGGTATCATTTTTTTATTGTTAGAGATGACTGTACCTGTAAGAACGAGTTCTCTTGCATACAAAGAAAAAACAAGGAATGAAATCAGTACTAAGAATCTCATTGTCTTACCAATGTCTGATTTCTCTATGACACTTCATGCATTGTCTCATTATTTTAGTATATGCCTGGACTGCTTGTTCTGTATCTCCATCTTTAAATCGTTGTAATATAGTAAGCCCTTTTTGATTGATCTTCTTAACTATTTTGTTGCTCATTTGAATCTTTTGATTCATATAGCGAGCCATAGGATTCTTCTCTTCTTTTTCTTCTAAAGGCGGTTTTACATGCACAACAGTATCAGTAAGTTTTGTTACTCCCTGTGCAACAGTCTCATAATTGTTATAGAAAAATCCGCTCTGAATTGTATTCATTGCTTCTGCCATTTGATTCATATCTTTTATGCGGTCTTCTTTCGTATAGTTCCCCGCCATAGCCAAACTGCATACTGCAACCACTGCCACTATTATCTTTTTCATCTACTCTCTCCTATATGTCGAATTCAGTTTATTATAGCTAAATTTTATAATATTATCCATTTTAAAATTAAGTTTTTCTAATAGTGTTACAACAATACCCGTTAGATGTGATATATCAAAACATTATAATTGATTATTAGTTTTTTTTATCTAATTTCAGTTTTTATTTAGCTTTTAAGAGCTATAGTTTTCTAAGGTTAAATTAAAACTAAGGGGAACCGAATGACAAAAAAACTACTTATAAGTGCAGTAACAGCACTTGCACTCACGACAGCACTTTCAGCTGATTTCAGCTTTAGTGACATGTTTAAGGACATGAAAGAAGGAATGACCTCTATGAGTCACGATGCGAAAGACTCGTTTAAAGCAGGTGTTGACGGTGGCGTTGAGGTTTCAAAAAGTGCGGAGCGTACAACAACAAATGTAAGCCATGATGCAAAAGATACAGCAGTAAAAGCAAGTGATGATCTCAAGACAAGTGAAGTAGCCACTGTAAAAAGTGGTGCTGATACAACAACAAGTGTATCGCGCGATGTAAGAGATTCAACTGTAGAAATTGCAGAAGACACAAAAGATACTGCATCAAACACTACAAGAGATTTCAAAGACAGTTCAACTATGGCAACGAAAGATTTCAAAGACTCTGCTGTTGCAGTTTCACATGATGTCAATGATGCTACAAAAACTGTATCAAACAATGCTAACGATTCTACAAAAACAGTTTCCAACGATCTAAGAGACAGTTCGAACACAGCAACAAACAATGCTAACGACTCAACAAAAACTATCTCTAACAATGTAAATGATTCTACAAAAACAGTTTCCAATGATTTACGCGACTCTTCAAATACTGCAACTACAAATGCAAGTGACTCAACGAAGACTATCTCTAACAATGCAAACGACTCTACAAAAAGCATCTCAAATAATATTTCAGATGATGATTACAAAGAGTACCTAAGACTAAAAGCTAAATACGACAATAAAAAACTTTAGTCTTTTTCTTCCATCTCTCTTAAAACTTGTATATAAAACTTGTTTTTTGAGAGATATCTTCTTTTTCAACCCCGTAAGCCGGTTCATTATCATAATTATAAAGCAGTAAAAAGTTGATATACAACTCTTTATAGATCAATATATTCAATTCCAAACCATTTGAAATGATATAGTCACTGATATCATCTGATTTTGGCTGATAATAGAATGTATCTGAGATTTTTGTCTCTTTTGTAAAATTTTTTGTATATGCGACATAGCTGTTAAAACGCATATTGTTTTCATGCGGATCAATAGATGTCGTATAGTCTATATCTTCAAAGAAAGCACCAAATCCAGCATAAAATTTACCATAAAGTTTTTTATTCCAATTTACACGTATGCCGGCACCAACAAGATATCGATGTTCTACTTTTGTAAACTCATCGGTTTGAGACTGCCCAAATGCTTCCCAGTCAAAGCTCTTTTTGTAGAGAGTATGAATATACCTCACGTGAGAATATGTTTTATTTGTATTTACTTTGCCTGAACTTTTTCCATAGTTAAAAACAAAGTCACTCCAAAGAACATAAGTTTGATTGTTATCGTACTGAAATCTTAGTCCTGCAGCATAACTGTCAGTATCTGTATTGCCTCTAGAAGTTTCCAGAGAGCCTTTTAGCAATCCACTAAAACCAGGCTTCGCTCCAATATCTACAGGAGCAATTGTAACGACGGCGTAAGCACTGCTCCATGCCATAAGTGCCAAAAGTAACAATCTCATAATATACCTTCAAAAATAATTTTTGAAATAGTAGCATATTTTTATTTTTTTCAATCCTCACTTTGCGGTACCATAGGCGGCACTTCTTCAAGATCAACATCTGATCCGTCGCTTCCCTCTCCAATCTCGCACGGAGCGTCTTTTGAAGGACATACTGCATCGGTCTTTGCCATAAGCACAGGAATATAAAAGAGCGATACAAGTGTAGCGGCCACACTTCCAAAGATAAGAGCTATTCCAAGTCCACCAAAAATAGGGTCTGTTGCCAAAAGAAGTGAACCTAAAATAATAGCAATAGCCGTCAGCATAATAGGCTTTGAACGTGTTGCTGTTGCAATAGCAATAGCACGGTGTTTTTCCACACCGCTTACTATTAATGAACGTGTAAAATCTATGAGCAGAAGTGAACTTCTTGCACTGATACCCATCAAAGAGATAAATCCAATCAATGAGGTCGCTGTGAGATAAAAATGCACATCACTCAGTAACAGACTGATTTGATCTGTAAGAAAATGTCCTATTATCACACCAATGATAGAAAGAAAGCTTCCAACCAATACAATACCGCTGAGTGCAAAAGATTTATAGTATACAACCATGAGCAAGAACATTAGAATAAGTGCCGCGATAAATGCACCTCCAAGATCACGGAACGTATCAAGTGAGACTTTCATCTCTCCATCCCATCGAACTAAGATTTTTTCACCTGTCTTTTTTTCCGTGAGCATAAGATCGAACATATATGTGCTCATCCCTGTTAGCCGCTCTATATCAAAACGTTTTGAAAGCTTTTTAATCATTAGCTCACGCGCGTCCATTAACGGATAGACCTGAGAAACCATATCACACTCTGCAGTAACGGCCACTCTATAGTGCATATTTTTTTTGTAAATTGTCGGATCGCCTACTGTTGGAACTATTGTCACAACTTCTCTCACGGGAACCATCATGCCCTGTCTGTTTAAAAGTTTTAGTCTTGAAAGTTTTAACTCAAGATCTTCTTTGCTAGAATGTGCCAAAAGACGTGTTTTTCCATCAAGCGCCACATAGATAGGAATCTGATCTTGCTGAATTGTTGAGTTTTTGGTTGCGACAACATTTCCTTTGAATGCAAGATAAAGAATATTGCTGACCTGTTCAATGGAGAGATTGGAGTTTAGTATCTTTTCAACATTTGGCAGTATTTCATACTTTGTAAAGATATTGTCCTGTAAAACATCCACATCAACCAACCCTTCTGTCTCTTTTAGCGCCTCTTTAACAGTTTTTGAAACCTCACGCAGTAAAAAAGTATCTTTTCCAAAAAGATTAACCACTATCGTAGCATATGTCGGGGGACCTGAAGGCATCTCAACAAACTTAATACGCGTATACTTGTAAATATTCTCACATCTTTTTTTAACAACTGGGCGCAGGCGATGCACCATCATATAAGAAGGATCTTCTCTCTCATGCTTGTCCGTAAGGTTCACAACTATCTCAGCCTGATTTTTCAATGCTTTAAAAGCACTTCCTTTGACCAGTCCTGCATAATCAAGCGGTGCACCCTGCCCAATGAACATCTCCATATTTTTAATATTCTCTTCATCTCGCATTGTATGCAAAACACACTCGACAACCTCTTTTGTCTGCTTTACTGTTGAATTTGTTGCCGTATCTACATAGATACTAAAAGTATTGGCACTTTTGCCCGGAAGCATTTTTGCTAAAACAATTTTCGTCGGTATCATCATAACGGCGAAGAGGAGAAAAAACAAAACAATCAATCCAACCTTACGATGATTTTTTTTAGAACTGACAATATTATAAACTGTCTCTTCCATATTGAACTTCATTTAATGCTCCCCTCTTTTACGCTTAATGAACTTTTTGGCTAAAAATGGTGCAAATACATAGGCTACAAACAGTGAAACTGCAAGTGCCACAGGCACATTAAGCGGAATAGGCAGCATGAACTGACCCATCATTCCTCCGACAAATGCCATCGGAATCATTGTCAACATAATAGCTATAGTCGCTATGTTCGTTGATGGTCCTATCTCATCGGTGGCTTCTATGATTATCTGATCAAAACTCTGTTCAGCCGTCTCTTTGAGGTGCATTCGCCTGTGAATATTTTCTATAACGATAATAGCGTCATCGACAATCAGTCCAAGTGAGAGCAAAAAGGCAAAGAGTGTAATCCTGTTAATAGTCTGGTCTGTCATAAAAGCAATAAAAAGTGTTGCAGCCAAAATCATAGGTACGGCAATGGTTACAACCATTGACTCACGCCATCCAAGTGCAGGAATCAAAATAAGAGAAATAATACCAATAGTAATGACCAGGTGATGGACAAGTTCATTTACAGCTTCATTGGCACGCTCGCCATAGTTTCTTGTTACAATATATCCAAGACCGTAATCATTAAGTTTTTCCTCGTACTCTTTGAGCAGATCGAGTACTTTTTCAGCAAGATGAACCGCATTGGTTCCTTTGAGTTTTGAGATGGTCATTGTAACCTGGTCTTTTGCTTCACTGAGCGGCTGACCATCTGCTTTGTATGAGACAAGAGCTTCTTTATAATTTTGTATGTCATAGTAATACTCTACATTTGCTATGTCTTTGAGATACACAAGTGATCCCATATATTTTGCAATAATTAGATTTCGTAAATCATCTATGGAATTAATGGCATTTTTAACACCAAACACCACAAGTCTGTTATCTTTGCTTGGAAGATCAACTTCAGGTGAATTTTTTGCTATAGCCTGAATGGCCTGCACGACCTGCCCTATCGAAATATGATACGCAGCGAGCTTGTCAAGATCAAGTAAAACATTAAATTGCGGACGTTTGGCACCTTTGAGTGTTGTTTTGGAAATATCTTGAATTGCATTGATATCCTGCTGTATATCTTTGATAAGCTTGTAGAGTTTTATATGATCTATACCAAGATCTTTTTTCTTGTAAAAGGCAAGTGTAACGATAGGAACATCTATATCAATATCAAACGGCTTTACAAGTGGCTGCATCGCTCCACCGGGTAGAGAATCCATATTTTGCATCACTTTATCGTAGAGTTTCAGGTTGGCACTTTCTCTGTCTTCTCCTATTCTATATTGTATATTGAGCATTCCTACATTATGCATTGCTGTGGAATAGACATCCTTGACACCTTTTATTTCACTTATCTTTCGCTCAAGCGGTTTTAAAACTGCATTATCAACCTCTACAGGAGATGCCCCAGGCATAGGAACGATGATGGAACCGCCGCTTACCGCTATTTGAGGATCTTCCTCACGCGGCATAACCTCTAAAGAGACATATCCAAGCGACAGTATTGCAATTGCTAAAATCGATGTCAATGGATTACGTAAAAAAGCTTTACATAAATACCCTGCTATATTCTTTATTCTTGCATTTTTCATTTAATATCCATCTATTTCCGCCTTTTTATATATGACTTGTCTCGTCCCGCTTATAGGAATATTTTTCTTGGACATATATAAACTTATTTTATATTATTCTTTCTAAAATTAGGAAGAAAAATATTTGTTATTCAAATAATACTCAAAATGATTACGATACTACTCAAATGTGACAAAAATAATAAAAAATAATACTTTTAGTAAAAGTTTTTTTCAAATAGTTGTTATGCTTGTATACAAGAAAATAAACTTTCAAAAGGTTGTAGTATGAAAAAAATCATTTTCATTTCTTTAGCAATGGCACTTTTTACTTCCCTGCTTATGGCAAAAAACATAGAGGCTTCCCATCTTATAAAAAAAGAAGGTATCGTATATGAAAAACAAAGCAATATCCCTTTTACAGGCAAGGCATATACCTTTTTTGACAATGGAAAAACGAAAAAAATCGTTCCTTACTATAAAGGTAAGATTGACGGCAGACTTACAGAATGGTATGCAAACGGCAATGTAAAAACAATCGCCTACTTTCGTAAAGGTAAACAGGACGGAGAGTACATTGCAAAATTCTCAAACGGCAATAAAGCAATAATCGCCTACTTCCGTGACGGAAAGCAAGATGGAGAGGTCACAACATGGTATAAAAACGGCTATAAAAAATCTTCTGCATATTTTAAAAATGACATTCAAAACGGAGAAACAAGAACATGGTACGATAACGGCAATAAAAAAAGTACTACGAATTATCGTTTTGGAAAACGCGACGGAGAGTATAAAGAGTGGCATAAAAACGGCAACCTTGCTCTCAAGGCTCTCTACTCTCAAGGCAGACTCGTAGGAGAACCCTTACGCTTTCATAAGGATGGTACTGAAATTGCTACAAAATAGCAAAAAATAGGAAATTTATGCACCCAAAATACAACTCTTCACTGTGTATAGCTAACTACATAGTCATAGCTTTTATTCCGACACTCTTTTTTATTAGTATGCTGTTAGGATACATGGGAATTTTTCCCATTTTTGTGCCTTTTCATGCTACTGTCATACTTGGATTCATCTATCTTACCTTTTTACTTTTTATCAGACATAATGCCAACTATTCAATATGCAAGATTCGCTCGAGTTATCTAAAACTCGGCAATGAACTTCATGCAGAACTTGATAAAAACAATTTGTCAATAGAAGGAGAGACTAAGTCTGTTTTTGACCTTGATAAATTTTTAAAATCTTACTATCAAGATGTGAGAAATGACAACTTCGCTTCTGTTGCAGCCTCCATTTTTCCGATGCTCGGTATTTTAGGTACTTTTATAGCTATAGCAATTGCAATGCCGGATTTTTCTGTAAAAGACACCGATGCGCTTGATCATGAGATATCACTGCTGCTCAGCGGTGTCGGTTCCGCTTTTTATGCATCGATTTATGGAATTTTGCTGTCATTGATCTGGACTTATTTTGAAAAAAGAGGACTCAGTAAAGTCAATAATTACCTTCAAAAAATTAAAGAAGAGTTTTCTAAAAATATCTGGAGCGATTCCGAGCTTCAAATTTACAAATATAAGCAGTTTGACTATACAAAAAATCTCAATCTCGACTTTGTGCGTGAGATAACCCAGCAACAGCTTGAAGCATTTGAAAAAAGTGTTTCCTATACCAGTAAAAGTTTTAACAATCTCACGCAGCAGCTCAGTAATGTTTCCGAGCATCTGACAAAGACACTCTCTGAGATGCAGCACAGTCAGTCTGCACTCAGTGCTCAAAATCACATTGACAAAGCACTTGTTGACTTTACGGTAGCAACACGCAGCTTGGAAAAAAATGTCAAAGTCTACAATGCTCAGCTTGAAAATTCACTCAGTAGAACTTTTGAAAGAATCGATACAGAGATTGGCGATATAGTCATCAAGCTTGCAGATTTTGCCACACATGTCTCATTGGAAAGCCAAGAAGTGCAAAACTCCATAGCCAGGTATCACAAACTCGTTGCAGACACGGCAGGCAAAGTGAAGTAAATGCTCTTTAACGACAAAAACAAGGATGAGACAAACTTCTGGATATCCTATGCAGACTTAATGGCCGGACTGCTTTTTGTTTTTATTTTACTCATAGGTGCTATTGTCGTAAAGTCCATCATTCTTAAAACAAATCTCGATTCCAAAGAGAACTCGCTTGAAAGCTCAACACAGATGCTGCTCCTGCGTGACAAGGAACTCCAAAAACTCAAAGCCCTTTTAGCCAAAAGAAGTGTCGAACTCAATGCTACAACCAACGAACTGCTCCTGAGTAAAGATGCACTTGAACTCAAAGCCAAAGAGATTGAAAATCTTAACAACATTCTGCTTTCACAGAATATGAAAATAGATGACTTCAACAATAAAATCATCATTATGCAGAATCTTCTCAGTGAATCGAATGCTACCATTGAAGAACAAAATGATAAACTGCAAAACTACGAGAACAAGGTACTTATTCTCTCCAATGAACTGACGAAAAAAGATGACACCCTGCAACTGCAAGAGAAAAAACTTCTCAATCTCTTAAAACTTATAGAACAAAAAGAGACAAAATACGATGCACTTATTGCAAAACTACAAAAACAAAAAGCGCAGATAAAAAATCTGACTGGTATTAAAATAAAAGTTATTTCTGAACTCAAACGCGCTCTTAAAGACAAAGTTGAGATAGATCCCCATAACGGCTCTTTACGTCTCTCCTCGAACATTCTTTTTGACAAGGGAAGCGCGCATCTCAAAGAGAGTGCAAAAAAAGAGCTGAAAAAACTTTTTATCAACTATGTAGGCGCGCTTACTGCCAACAGATACATAAAAGATCATATTGACAGAATCATCATCGAAGGACATACCGACAGTGACGGTGGTTATCTTTTCAACCTCAATCTTTCTCAAAAAAGAGCCTATGCAGTTATGAACTACCTGCTTACGCTTCATTTTACAAAAAAGAACAATTTAACGCCTCTGTTAGTGGCAAGCGGGCGCTCTTACCTTGATACGGTAAAAGATAAAAACGGTAAAGAAGACAAAAGTGCCTCACGCAGAATAGAGATAAAGTTCAGCCTGAAAAATGATGATGCTATGCATGAGATAAACAAGATTCTAGACTATGAATAATTTTCATCCAAAATTTACAAAAATGGCATTGCAATATCTTCAAGATCAGCTTGTAAGGGTAAAAAATCAACATAAAGTCCATGAAGTTATCGAGCAACAAAAGAAAAAGCCAAAAGGTCTTAGTGCGAAGCTTCGTCGATTTTTTCTTGAATAACCTTTGCTGAGGGAACAACTGAGGATGAAAGGTCAAGGTGTACATCCTGGTCATCAAAGAAAATATCTGCGCCAAAAGCTTCAAGTACTTCATATTTATCCGTACCGCCCAAGAAAAAGGCTTCATCTATACGTACACCCCAGACATTCAATGTTTGTATGACCCGTTCATGTGTCGGTGCATTTCTAGCCGTTATGAGTGCCGTTCTTATCGGTGAGCGTTCATCTTCGAATTTTTTCTGGATGGAAGCGATGATAAGCAGCAGTTTCGCAAACGGTCCTTTTTGAAGCGGATTGTTGGCATTCTTTTTTTCATGTTCTATAAAAGCTTCCAGACCCTCTTTTTTGTAGATGAGTTCAGACTCTTCAGAGAATAAAACAGCATCACCGTCAAAGGCAATACGAACCTGATCACCGAGAGAGTGATTTACATCTGCGTGAGAAGGCAGTATTTTAGCAGCCGCAACACCGTTTTGTATAGCGTTGACAACATCTTTATCACTTGCAGAAAGAAAAAGATCGACTTTAAAAGCATTGAGATAGTTTGATATATCACGTCCGCTTGTCCACCCTGAGCGAATTATCTCGAGGTTATATTTACTTATGGCTTTTGTAATGCGCAGACTGATAGCGGCATTGTTCTTAGAGAGGACGATAACTTCGACCTGTCGTTCATCTTTTGGAAAATGGTTGTTTATCTTCAAAAGGTTTTCGATCAAACGAAAACCTGTCCCTTTTTGCAAAGGCGTATCTTCATTTTCAAGCTGATACTTATAATATGCTGCCAAGCCCTCTTTTTCAAAAATCTCATTTTCGGCTTCAAGATCAAAAAGTGCCCGTGAGCTTACAGCGACAACAAGCTTATCCTTTAAGTTATATGCCATCTCTTAGATTCCTTAGAGTATAAAATAACTTGCAATAAAAAGTGCCAAAAGTTTTGTAAGTTCGATGGCACTTGTTCCTATGATATTTCCTATCTGGCAGGAGCTGCAGTTTTTATACTGTCTTCCTTCATACTGTGCATAAAAGAAATAAACAACGACTAATCCAAGCATGGAAAGCATCAGATAGTTCTCAACACTTTTCAAAGTTTCCAATGTTTCGGGTGAGACAAAAAAACTGCCGATCAACCCGATAATTGCTGATATGAACAGGACTCGAAAAAGCTGTAATATCCTGTCTCGTTTAAAAACGGTTGGGCAGCCATTGTCCATAATGGCATCAGTACCAAACTCCAACTTGGAATCAAAAAGCTTACGTTCTTCATCATTGAGACGTATGCGAAAATTTGAACCAAATACATAATCAATCTTACGCTGAATCGTAATTGAGAGATCTCCGTCAGCCTCCAAAAATTGCTGTTTACCTTCTCTATCTTCATACATCAGCTTTATCTTTTCATAGCGTCTTGTTTTGGCTGAAAGACCGGGAAAGTAAGCTGTAGTCTCAATCGGTTCTATAACCCCTTCACGTTTAATGATTCGAGGGTTGATAATTTCAAGATAACTGCCGTCTTCTTTTTTGATAAGAATGACCGCATACGGTGAGCCTATCTGAAATGCGGCAAGAGCATTGAGATCATTCGCTTCCATCGTATCTTTGATATCCTGAATCAGCTCAAACAGACTCTCATCAAAATGACGAATATTCCCGCCGAACTCCAGACTTGGTGTTGTCGGATACTTTACTATCTCTTTTACCATTTTTTATTCTCCTGATTTTTATTTTATAACTTTTCTATCCACCAAGCTGATATAGCTTTTTTCGCTCAGATGAACCGGCGATATTGAGCTGTTTTCTATACTTGGCAATGGTACGGCGTACCATTTTTACTTTGAACTTCGCCTCTATCTTCTCTAAAAGTTTCATATCACTCAAAGGCTTGGCATGACTCTCCTCTTTCACAAGAGAGATGAGATACTCTTTGATAGCCGCATTACTCACATCATCGTCAATGGCCGTCGTAAAGAACTCTTTCATTGCAAGCACACCTCTGTCACAGGCGATGTACTTATTTGCTATAGCACGTGAGATGGTCGAGGGGTTATGTCCAAACTCATCAGCAAGCGTTTTGAGTGTAAGCGGCATGATCTGCCCGCCGCAAAAAAAGTCATACTGATACTCGACTATCATAAGCCCTACCTTATAGAGTGTCGCTTTACGCATATCTAATGCATCGACAAGACTTTTTGCCTCTTTTATCTTCTCTTTGACAAAATCATGCTCTACACCATAATTTGCATCGATATTAATAGTAGGATAGTAAGCATCATTGAGCTTAACCTCTATCTCGTTATCGTCATTGAAGTATATCATGAGATCGGGAACAATCTGAGCAGAATCTTCTTGATACTCAATATTTGGAGGATTTTTAAAAGTTGATATAACGTGTATAACCTCTGCAAAACGCTCCTCAGACGAATAGCTGTGAATCTCCTGCATATTATTGATGACTTTCAGTGCCAAAGCATAGGCGCTGTCACTTATTTCAGCATTGTCAAGCTGAAACAAAAAAGATTCTGCAAGGTCTTTTGCTCCAATGCCAATAGGTTCTACATGAGCAAAACGCTGACGAACTTTCTCAAATGTATCACTCTCTATAGCATGCGTTTGGCAAAATGTCTCTGTGTCACCCTCATAGTAACCATTTTCATCAAGATTTTCCACAACAAAAAGTGCTATCTTTTGGGAGATCGGCGTAGGGAAAAGCGGTGCACCAAGCTGTTCATCAAGTATTTCAAAAAGAGAACGTGATTGTATGGTAAGTGCTTCAATCTGCTCTGTTCTGGAGTTACTGACAGCACCTGAAATGATCTTTTTTGGAATCTTTTTCTCGAAATCTTCTTCATAGCCATTCTTTAGTTCCACAACAGGATTGGCTTCAACAAAGGGAGCCATCGCTTCAGGAAGGTCTGAAAGCGATGAGTGCAAAATCGGCAACCAGTTGCGCAGCGTGTTTGAGAGTTTGTGTTTGCTCTCAACTGATTGCGTCTGCCGTAATGCTCCCATATTTTACTCTAACCAGCCTACAGCTTAAAGCTCTCGCCAAGATAGTGCTTACGAACATCAGAATTTTGTCCTATTTCCTCACTTGTTCCGCTTGCTAACAACTCGCCGGATTTAATAACATAGGCTCTGTCACAGACATCAAGTGTCTCACGTACATTATGGTCTGTAATCAATACACCGATATCATAAGAAACAAGCTGATGAATGACCTTTTGAATATCCATCACAGCTATTGGATCCACTCCTGCAAACGGTTCATCGAGCAGCAAGAATTTCGGTTTATTCACAAGAGCACGGGCAATCTCGACACGACGTCTCTCTCCACCTGAGAGACTGATACCTTTACGGTATCGAATCGGTTCGATATTGAACATGTCCAAAAGTTCAACTATCCGTTTTTCCTGTTCCTCTTTATCTTTGATGCCAACCTCTGCAGCTATCAGTAAGTTGTCTTCTACACTGAGATCTTTAAAGATGGAAGCCTCCTGCGGCAGATAGCCGATACCCTTGCGTGCACGCTGATGCAGCGGCATTCCTATGAGATCCTCACCATCAAAAAAAACCTTTCCGTCACTCGCTTCAACAAGACCGCATATCATATAAAAAGTTGTTGTCTTCCCTGCTCCATTTGGTCCAAGCAGCCCCACTACTTCACCACTGTGAACTTCAAGGCTCATCCCCTTGACTATCTCTAAATCTTTTATCTTTTTCTTTAAATTTTCTGCTTTTAATGTATGCATACGCTGTACTCTCTTGCTTTATCTGAAATCTTGTTAATATCTATACTCATCACATCTATACCTACGGACTCCAAGAGCTCTATAAGAGCTTCATCACCCCACTCTATGAAATGCAGGCCATCTTTCTCAAGCTCTTCGAGCATCCCAAGTGAGATGAAGTGTTCTAAGCCATGATTATAAATATCATAATGAAAAATCTTCTCACCATAACACTGCTGCAGTGAAAAGGTAGGTGATGTCACTTCTTCGCTGCAATCAAGTTGTTTTGCAAACTCTTTTACAAGTGTAGTCTTTCCTGCGGCCAAATCACCACGCAAAACTATAACGCCCCCACTGAACTCACTCAACACATCCTTAACGAATCCGTCAAGCTCACGCAGCTCTAACTCATAAACTTTCTTCATAGCTTGTTTGAAGTTTCCACTATCTGTTTGAGTTTTTTCTTTGCTCTTGCATTGCCAAGGGCTTCTCTTCCCATCTCAAGCCCATCTTGAATGTCACGCGCCATACCTTCAACCATCAAAGATGCTGCGGTATTTAAAAGAACGATATCACGCTGTGCATCTGTAGCAGAATTATCGAAGATATTGAGCATAATTTTTGCATTTTCTTTTGCATCACCGCCGGCAATAGCTTCAAGAGGTGCGATCTTAAGTCCATAATCTTCAGGATTTATCTCCATTGCTTCAAGTTTACCACCTTGCAATCGCACTGCGTGAGAGATGCCAGATATACCTATCTCATCCATTCCCTCTTGTGAACTGACGACAAGTGCAGAACTTGCACCGTTTATCTTGAGTGCTTCTGCCATTTTCGGCACAAAAGCTTTGTCAAATACGCCAAGCATATATTTTTTGATATTTGCCGGATTGGTAAGCGGACCAAGTACATTGAAAACTGTCTTTTTATCAATGGATTTACGCACAGGCATAATGAACTTCATAGCAGGATGATGATTTTGTGCGAACATAAAACACCATCCTACTTCTTCAAGAAGCCTTGCATTTTGTTCCACACTCAGATCAAGTTTAATACCAAACGCTTCCAAAACATCGGCAGAACCGCTTTTGGAGGTGATAGAACGGTTTCCATGCTTGGCAACTGTTGCACCACATGCTGCTGTCAGAATAGAGGTCGTTGAAGAGATATTAAAAGAGCCTATCTTATCGCCTCCTGTCCCTACAATGTCTATGGCACGCTCACGCAGCTCTTCACTGATTGGCAAAGAGATGGCAAAAGAACGCATCACTTCTGCTGCTGCGGCAATAGACTCGACCGGAGTATTTTCATTCAACTCCATAGAGAGGAGAAACTCACGCATCTCATCATCGCTCATTTGATGCTCAAAAAGTGCAGTGAATTTCTCTTTTGCCTCTGCGTAATTCATGAAAGCTCCTTTATATACTCATGTTGCAATGATTTCGGGGTTGATTTTGTTGTGGGAATTTGCAAAACTTCATAACGTTTTGGCTCTTTAAGATAGTTGATGGTGATGATAGAACCAACTTCTACGTTTTTACTCGGTTTCGCGACAACACCGTTTATCTCGACAACACCATTTGCAAGCATATCCTGTGCAACGGAACGCCGTTTGGTAATATTGACAGAATTTAAAAATTTATCTATTCGCATTCTTTGAGTTTCCAAATAATTTTTAGTTATTGTAGAGTAATTAAACTGAAAGAAATGTAAGAAAAAGAAAAAGTTGGAACATTTTTTGCGCTAAAGAGATTTATGATAAAACTACACACTTCTCATTTAACGACCATTATGGCAGAACTTAACAACATACTTCAAGAACGAAAGCCAAAAGATATCATAGAGTTCATGGTTGTCAATCCCGATATTACTTATGCTACATACAATGGAACAAAGATTTGTATAGATGGTGAAAATGCCATTTATCGCGGTTATAAAACATGGATAGATCTGGCGCATCAACTTAAATGCAAAATGCTCACGCCACAGCCAATAGATAAAAACTTCGTTCTAATTCGCTATGAAAAGCTGAGTTCTGACAGCTTTCACACAACCAATGCTGATGAAGAAGAAAAATACGGTAGTGATTCCATCTTTTCTCACATACACAAAAATGAAGAGGCGGGATTTTTACACTACTTCATGCAAGCCTTGAAAAATATCAATCTCTCCTCACGCAAACGTATTTTAAACCTCGGCATAAACAGCGGCGATGAGTTTGAACTTATCAAAACAATGAGTGAAAATTTTAGAGATATGGAAATTATAGGCATTGATTACTGTGCCTCTGCCATTAAAGATGCTCAAAAAAAATTCCAAGATGACACCAATGTAAAACTTCTCTGTGCCGACATCAATAATTTAAATGAATTGAATCTTGGAGAGTTCGATCTTATTATCACTATAGGCACGCTGCAAAGCTCAAACTTAGAGTACAACAAACTTCTCATGTCCATTGTTCAAAACCAGCTCTCACGCAAAGGCGCGATGATACTCGGCTGGCCGAACTGTCGATGGATAGATGGAGAGATGATATATGGAGCGAAGATGAAGAACTATCCTTTTAGTGAAATGTCCAATCTTTATAAAGATGTCAACTTTGCAAAAAAATATCTACAACAAAAGAAGTTTCGCGTAACCATCACAGGAAAAGATTATATCTTTGTTACAGCGACTTCCATCATTAAAGATTAAGAAGCAAAACCAGACTTGAAACAATCTTTCTTCACAACAATCTGTTTCTGTTTCTCTTTACGTTTCGTATCTTTCTCTACAAAGATCTTTTGTCGTGTTTTTGGATCCATTTCTGTGTAGTACATTACAGCTGAGTAGGTTCCTGGTGTCGGGATGAAGACCTGTGCCTGCTCAGGATTCATCTTCAACTCTTCACTTGTAAAGCGTTTAAGCTCTTTCATGTCACTCTCTTTACAGCCTGGGTGTGCCGCGATCAGATAGTACGTGAGAAACTGATTTTTTCCCTCTTCTTTGTTCATTCTGTCATAGAGATGTTTAAATTTGACAAGTTCTTCCTTGCCGGGTTTTCCCATCAATTGCAATATATGTTGCTGCGTATGTTCAGGAGCGACTTTCATCTGTCCCGATATATGATGCTTTACCATCTCTTTTAGGTAACTGTACCCATGCGCTTTATCAGCGTTTATCAGGTCATAACGAATACCGCTTGCCACAAAAGCATGCCTTAC
The DNA here is from genome assembly GCF_014905135.1 of Sulfurimonas paralvinellae. Taxonomy (NCBI): domain Bacteria; kingdom Pseudomonadati; phylum Campylobacterota; class Epsilonproteobacteria; order Campylobacterales; family Sulfurimonadaceae; genus Sulfurimonas; species Sulfurimonas paralvinellae. Next base: position 1,041,490 of record NZ_CP041406.1, read on the forward strand.
ACCTTCCACTTCTCTCACACGGCGCAATAGTTTGATATTTCTATCATGATTGACATGCATAGCTTTACAGAGTCTGTCTGCATCGACACATTTCATATGGTCGCATGTTCCTTTTTTAAGCTTCTTATCACACTCATAGCCATACATATTTGCCGTAGGGCCGCCGACATCAGAGATGACACCTTTGTAATCTTTATACTTGTTAAACTCTTTGGCTTCATTGACTATGTTATCTTCACTTCGTGTTCGGATTGTTCGTCCCTGATGCACTCCGATGGCACAGAAATTACACTCACCCCAGCATCCGTGGTGTGTCATGATAGAGAATTTGATGGTCTCAAGACATTTTACTTTGCCGTCTTTTGCATAGTATGGATGCAGCTCACGCGTAAAAGGCAGATTGGAGTTTGCATCCATCTCATCTTCATTGAGATAATCACACGGCGGATTTTGTATAAGATAACGACTGTCTACAGGCTGGCAAAGACCTTTTGCAGAGATGGGATCATTATTATCATAAAAATCATCAAAAAGATCAATATACTTCTCTTTGTCATCCAAACACTCCTGATGTGAAGGAAGCTGAATATATTCATATACCGGTTCTTTGGATATGTAGCAGATACCTCGTATATCCGTATAATCTCTTTTTTCTTCTATAGCACGCGTTAACTGCTCGAGCGCAATCTCTCCCATGCCGTAGATCATCACATCCGCCTTTGAGTCAAATAAAATAGGTTTTTTCAATTTATTCTGCCAATAGTCATAATGCGTCACACGTCGCAAAGAGGCTTCAATGCCGCCTAGAACAATCGGTACGGTGTTTTTAAAATATCTGCGGATAAGATTTGTATACACGAGTACTGCACGATCCGGACGCTTATCGTTCTTGCCTCCCGGTGTGTAGTCATCGGAGTTTCTAAACTTTTTTGTTGCCGTATAGTTACTTACCATAGAGTCAACACTACCGCCGCTGACACCCCAGTAGAGTCTTGGCTCGCCAAGACGCATGATGTCATCGGGTTTATCAATATCAGGTTGACCGATCATACCGACCTTATAGCCCATACGTTCAAGCATGCGACCGACCATAGAAACCCCAATGAAAGGAGAGTCGATGTAAGCATCGCCACTGACTAAAATGACATCACAATAGTCCCATCCGCGTTCATCCATCTCTGCACGCGTAGTCGGCAGAAAATCTTTGGTCGTAAAAGTAACGGTATCGCGTTTTGGTCCATTGTTTTTGTGTCGTCTGCTCATGCTTTTACCTGATTAGAAATTATTTATGTATAATAATACTCAATTATTCCAAAAGAAGAGATTATATATGATGTATCCATATGAAGGTATGAACACTTTTACTTTACCAACACTTTTAAACCGGTCAGTTAGGCTCTACGGAGAGAACAAAGTTCTCTCAAAAGTTGCTCAGGAGCCAATGACATATAATGAACTCTATGACAATGTCATGGCTATGATTAAACTTTTAAAAGAGAATGGTATAAAAAAAGGCGATAAAGTTGCACTCTTGAGTGAAAACATGCCGAACTGGGCTATTGCTTACTTCAGTGTCACTTATTTTGGGGCTGTAATCGTTCCCATACTTCCTGATTTTCACCCGGCAGATGTACAGCATATTATCAGACATTCCGAAGCGAAAGCCGTTTTTGTCTCTAACAAGTATCTCCAGACAATAGAAGAACTTGAAAATTCAAACATGAAATTTGTCATAAAACTTGATGATTTGAGTATGGTTGATGAACTAACAAACCATAGCTATATGTCAAAACTAAAAAGAAAGATATTTTCAAAAGAAGAACTGCCTCAACCATCTGAGGACGATATGGCTGCACTTCTTTACACATCAGGAACAACTGGGCATTCAAAGGGAGTAATGCTCTCACATAAAAACCTTGTGACCAATGCCATGAGTGCATACAAAAATGTTACCATAACACCGAATGACACTTTTCTTTCCATACTGCCACTTGCACACACATTGGAGTGTACCGTCGGCATGATAATCCCAATTTTACACGGTGCCGATGTCGTCTACATCGATAAAACACCGACACCGAATGTTCTTATCAAAGCTTTTGGTGTTGTTAAACCAACTATGATGCTTTCTGTGCCGCTGATTATTGAAAAGATATACAAAAACAAGGTACTGCCGAACTTTACCGGTTCTGTATTGATGCGTTTTTTGTACAACATTCCTTTCATTCGCAGAAAGCTCAACAAAATAGCAGGTCAAAAACTAATTGATACCTTTGGCGGCAAGCTCAAATTCTTTGGTATCGGCGGAGCGGCACTCTCACCTTTTGTAGAGACTTTTCTTGCAGAAGCAGAGTTTCCTTATATTGTCGGTTATGGATTGACTGAAACCTCCCCACTCATAGCCGGAGGAAGAATAGGATACAAAATAAAAATAGGTTCAACCGGTCTTCCAATGATTGGAGTCGATGTAAAAATTGATGACCCGAATCCACATAACGGTGAGGGAGAGATTTTAGTCAAATCGCCAAGCGTGATGTTAGGATATTACAAAGATGAAGAGCAGACAAAAGAGGTTATGACTGAAGATGGCTGGTTTCGGACCGGTGACCTTGGCTATATTGATGAAGATGGTTATCTTTTTATAAGTGGGCGCAGCAAAAATGTCATAATAGGTCCAGGAGGTGAAAACATCTATCCTGAACAAATTGAAGCTATTATCAATCAAAATGAAGCAGTACTTGATTCACTAGTTATGGAACAAGACGGCAAACTCATCGCCCGTATTCATTTAGACTATGAACTCATAGATAAAATGTTTAAAGCACATAATACACCGGATGCGGAAGTAAGAGAGAAAATCGCTGAATATCTTGAAAATATGCGTACAGAGGTCAACACACAACTTGCATCATTTTCAAAAATAACCAAATTTATCGAGCAAATCGAACCTTTTGTTAAAACACCGACGAAAAAGATCAAACGATATCTTTATACTGAATAGTTCTTATTTATCAATAGTACAGCAGCTTATAATGTAGCTGCTATACACTACGTAAAAAAAAGACTAAAACTGTGGTTGAACGAAAGGAACGACCTGCTTTTTACGGCTGAGTACACCCTCTAGCCATGCTTTATGGTCTTGCAGTTTTATATCAAAAGCTTTTTCGATTTTTGCTTCATCATCTGAGATAACAAGCAGTTTTGAGCCCTCTTTCATGATGTCAGTCAAAAGAATAAGGACAGTATGAAGACCACCCTCTTCTTTCATTTTCTGCATATCTTCAAGTAATTCGTCCTCACGCGGCTCTAGAACTGAAATGTCTACCATCTCAAGCTGTCCGATACCAACTTTAGTACCGTTCATGTCAAACTCTTTATAATCACGCGTGTTTAAATCTCTTGCACTCGCTCCGTCAACTGCGGATTTAACGATGAACATCTCCATAGCAAGCTTTTTATAATCTTCCACACCTGCAATGGCTGCTAGTTCTTTCACAGCTTTTGTATCTATTTTTGTACATGTAGGAGAGCGGAAGATGACAGTATCGCTTAAAATTGCAAGCATCATCATTCCTGCAATATCTTTAGGAACTGTAACGCCATAAGAGTTGTACATTTCGTAAATAACAGTGTTTGAGCATCCTATCGGGCGTATCCATGCTTCAAGTGGTGTACTTGTCTGTATATCACCGAGTTTATGGTGATCTGCAATTCCTAAAATAGTTGCTTCATCAATATCATCTTGAAAATGCGCTCTATCTGTAGAGTCAACGATAAATACTTTTTCACCGGCAACAGAGGTCTTTAATTCAGGTACTTTATCTGCATAACCGAAGTTTTGTAAAATAAATTCTGTCTCTGCAGAAATATCTCCCTGACGTGCAGGAATATACGCTTCATCTTCGACTTGGTTTTTTAAATATGAGAGAGAGATAGCACCTACAATAGAGTCACTATCAGGATTTTTGTGTCCAAAAACATATACTGACATTTTTAGCCTTTAATTTTTTGTCGAATTATACAATAGATTTTTTTAACAACGAAATTTTTCTTTTATATTCTTGCAGCATTGTATTGATAGCTTCTATCTCAAAAAGATCGATCTTAACAAGAAGTTTTTCCGCAAACTGAACCAGCTCTTTTATATCACACTCTTGAGAAACGTTCAATAGTTCTTTTGCAAATGCCCTAATGGCTTCAAGATCATTGGTAGAACTTGCATTGGCATAGAGTCTGTTTAATTGTTTCGATGCAAGCGAAAGGAAACCTTCAACTTGTGATCTTTCAAGATGATCAAAGATTGATTCATCTTCTAGTACCAAAGCATGCTGCCTCTGTTTAGTGTTGTTTAAGGCATGTAAAGAGACCTTGAAAAGTTCAGATTTTAACAAAGGTTTTTTCAAGTGTCCTGCTATTTTTGCAGCTGAAGATCTCAGATCGATATCTTTGATTCTTTTATCTGTTAAAGTAACTACAGGTGCCTGGCTGATACCTCTTAAAATTTTCGAGACTGCATTATCGTCACTTGTAAGCATATCAATATCAATGTATATCATGTCGACATCACTCTTTTTCAAAGTATCTATCGCATCTCTTGGATTATCAAAAGAAAGAACTTTCAAAGCACTTTCAAAAAACACGTCTCTTATGAGATTTCTGACTTCTGCATTCTCATCCACCACCATAATAGTACCACCTTCAGGCCTAATGAGAGAAAAGTCAATCATATCTGCATTAAAATCTTGAGACTCTGTACTTGGCAGTACAACCTCTACGTCCTTGATCGTAAAAACAAATTTTGACCCTTCCCCTGCTTTTGGTTCAAGATAAATATCACCGTTCATCTCTCTTGCCATTCGCTTGTTAATTGAAAGTCCCAGTCCCATGCCTGCTGTCTTATCTTTTACAGTGGATTTTTCAAATATCTCAAAAATCTTTTCTCTGTCATCTTCATTTATTCCCACTCCGCTGTCTTCAACAATTAAAGTCATGTTAACAGCATTTTTTACTATATCTTCGCCATTTTTAAGAAGCTTCACATGTACAAAACCTCTCTTAGTAAACTTAATAGCATTTTCTATTAAGTTTGTAAATATATCTTCTATCTTCGATTCATCCAGCATCAACGAATCAGGCAAGTCAGCATCAATATCAAGTGTGAATTCCAAGCCTTTTCGTGCAGCTTCATCTCTTTGAAATTTTACAATATTTCCAATAAGCGTCTTGATCTCTACAGGCTTTTCATCAAGCGTAAATGTTCCTCTTTCAACTTTTGATAAATTGATGATGTCATCTATCATTTCTAAAAGTTTCTTTCCGGAGGTGTAAATATTTTTCGCATAATTCTGCAGTTTCGGTGTTTGCGTTTCCTGCACCAATAGTTCTGCAAAGACAATAATAGAGTTCATTGGTGTACGAATTTCATGTCTGATATTTGACAAGAACTCAGACTTAACCCGATGGGCTTCCTGAGCGACAGCTTTGGCATCTTTGACACGTTTTTGCTGTCGTTTCACCTCTGCTTCAAGTGATTCTATCTTTTTTATCTGCTCCAGTGCCAAACGGCCTCTATTACTGTTTGTTGCATGCTGGATTATCTTCTCTTGATCTAATATTTTTGCTTTAAGATTATATATCTCATCTTCGAGAGCTGCAATGGTATCACTCTTCTTTGATTTAAAAATATTTATCATTACTTCCTTATGCCTCTTGTGTCAATTCTTTAAATACTTCGAGATTGTTTTCAAAGAGTGTTACCAGTCTTGGGTCAAACTTTTTACCGCCAAGGTCTATTATGTAACGTGCCGCATCTTCAAAGCTCCACTGCTTTTTATAAGCACGTTTATGGGTAAGAGCATCCAAAACATCTGCTATTGCAACAATTCTACCATAAATATGTATATCTTCTCCTTGCAGCCCTTTTGGATATCCACTGCCATCCCAGTTTTCATGATGTTCATAAGCAATAATAGCAGCCGCTTTTATAAGTTCACTTTTGGACTTACTGAGTATATTAAGTGCGTAGGACGGATGTTTTTTCATTACATCGAACTCTTCATCGGTCAATTTCGCATTTTTATGTACTATCGATTTATCAATAATCACTTTTCCAATGTCGTGTAGCGGTGAAGCAAAATAAATTGTATGGATTTGTTGAGCAGAAAGGTTACCTTCGAGTATAGCAAGTTCTTTGGATATATCGGCAACACGCTTTACATGTTCTGCCGTTTCACCACTGTCTGAAGCAATGATTTCTGAAAGTATATCTATGATCTCTTTTTGGGCCAGCTCCAACTCTGCTAAATGCTGATCACGTTCATTTTGAATATCACGCGTGAGCTCTTTATTATGGTACTTCAACTCTTTTCTGTATCTGTAAAGTTCAAGATGATTTGCCACACGTGCTCTTAGTTCTACAGAGTGGTACGGCTTTGTTACATAATCCACAGCACCGAGCTTGAATCCCTCCTGCATATACTCTATTTCAGCGACAGCAGTAACGAAGATAATGGGAATATCTTGAAGTGCAGGCGTTTTCTTAATCATCTTACAAAGTGTAAAACCGTCGATCTCAGGCATCATTACATCAAGCAAGATAAGATCAAAACGCTTTGTTTTGAGTATCTCTATCGCTGATTTTCCACTCAAAGCATAAGAAAAATTATAGTTATCATTTTTTAAAATACCAATGGCTATCTTGATATTTTCACTCACATCATCGACAACTAAAATATCAAACTTTTTCTTCATACACTCTACCAATTTTTAACGATGTTCAATTATAACATGAATTTCTTCTATGTATGTAAAGCCAGCTCTTTTTCTAAATACTCACCCGTATAAGAACCGGTTTTCTTGTGCTCACTAGCTAATTTTTCTGGAGAACCCTCAGCAATGACCAAGCCTCCGCCTGAACCCCCTTCAGGGCCCATATCTATGATATAGTCAGCATTTTTGATCATATCGAGATTATGCTCTATAATGAGTACAGAGTTACCTAACTCTACAAATTTATGCAGTACGTTTGTTAATCTGTCCACATCGGCAAAATGCAGTCCTGTTGTCGGTTCATCAAGGATATAGAGTGTTTTTCCCGTATCCTTGCGTGAGAGCTCTTTGGAGAGCTTTATACGCTGTGCCTCCCCGCCTGAGAGTGTTACTGCATTTTGACCAAGAGTAATGTACCCAAGCCCGACATCCACAAGTGTCTTCATCTTTTGGTGAATCTTTGGAATAGGCTTGAAAAATTCAAAGGCTTCATCGACAGACATATTAAGCACATCCGAGATAGTTTTGCCCTTATAGTAAACTTCCAATGTCTGGTCATTGTATCTTCTGCCTTTACAGCTGTCACACTTGACCATTATATCTGGTAAAAAGTGCATCTCGATCTTTATCTCACCTTCACCCTGACACTTCTCACAGCGCCCGCCTTTGACGTTAAAACTAAAACGAGAGGCCGTATAACCGCGGATCTGGCTCTCTTTTGTCTGTGCAAAAAGATTACGTATCTCATCCATAACGCCTGTATAGGTTGCTGGATTACTTCTTGGTGTTCGTCCTATAGGACTTTGATCAAGATAGATGACTTTGTCAACATTTTCCAGCCCATTTATCTCCACACCGGCTACTTTATTGACCTTTCGCGCATGATTCAGCAGCTCACGCGCTACGGGAAGCAGTGTCTGCAGCATCAAAGAACTTTTACCGCTTCCGCTAACACCGGTGATGCAGACAAAATTATTCAACGGAATTTTTGTACTTAAATTTTCTATATTGTTAATCGTGACATTTTTTATCTCTATCCATTTCTCTTGAGGACGTCTGTAAAAGTACTCGATCTTTTTTCTGCCGTAGAGATAGTCAGCTGTCAATGTTTTGGCTTTTTTGAGTTTATCAAGCTTTCCGCTAAAAACGACCTCGCCACCAAATTTTCCTGCACCCTTACCAATATCTACAATAAAGTCAGCATTTTCAATCGTCTCTTTGTCATGCTCGACAACGATCACAGTATTGCCTTTATCCTGCAGACTTCTCAATGTTTTAATGAGTTTAAGAGTATCGCGTTCATGCAATCCGATACTCGGCTCATCAAGCACATACATCACACCTGTAAGCCCTGAACCTATCTGAGAAGCGATACGGATACGCTGTGCTTCACCTCCGGAGATAGTTCGTGCATCACGCCCAAGTGTAATATAGCCAAGACCGACATCATAGAGAAAGAAGAGACGCTCACGTATCTCATTTAAAATAGGATGGGCTATCTGTGCATGCTGTTTGTCAAGATAGGAAAAGTTCTCTTCATTTTCAAAGAACTTATATGTCTGGGCTATCGGCATATCTAAAAGTTCTGCTATCCCTTTGCCTGCCACTTTTACAGCCAAAGATTCAAGTTTTAAGCGGTGTGAATCACAGACATTACAAACCTTTTCACTCATATAATCACCAAGCTCTTTTTCATCTTTGAACATATCATAGGCGATACGAATGATTCCGGGGAAGACTCTCTTTACCGTATGTTTTTTCCACAGAAACTCAACCTCTTCGATGCCGCCGTGAAGAATCGCTTTTTGCTGATGTGTCGGGAGTTCTGAATACGGCACCGTGATATCGATGTCATTCGCTGCACAAAATCCCTTTAGAAAAGTAAAATAGTACCCTTTGTTAAAGCCATATACGATCTTAACGGCTCCTTTTTCAATAGAGAGATCGGGATCGATGATCTTATCTACATCCAGAGCATAGCGAAGTCCCAGTCCATCACATTCACTACAGGCTCCCTTTGGAGAGTTGAATGAAAAACTGAGCGGTTCAAGCTCATCAAAAGAGATTTTACAATCAAAACAGGCATTGTGTTCCGAGTAGTGAATATGCTCTTTTGTACCAAGTTCTTCATGGTTTAAAATATCAATCTCAAGCTCACCATAACTCTCTTTAAGTGCTTTTTCCACAGAAGATGCAATACGCTCTTTGTTTTCAGGCTTAACAACAACTCTGTCTATAACGACTTTAATCGTATGTTTTTTTGTTTTAGATAGTTCTATCTCTTCATCAAGCCGCACCATCACACCATCGATCATCGCTCTTACATACCCTTTATGTGTGAGTGATTCTATAAGATCGGCATAAGCACCCTTGTTCTCACGTACCAGCGGAGCCATAAGGACAAGCTTCGCTCCCTCTGGAAGTTTTTCCACTTCATTGATGATATCACTCGCAGACATCTGTGAAATCTCTTTGCCGCATTTGTGACAGTGCTGAATACCTACACGCGCATATAAAAGTCTCAAATAGTCATATATCTCTGTGATTGTTCCGACTGTTGAGCGTGGATTTTTCGACGTTGTCTTTTGGTCGATGGCTATGGCAGGCGTCAATCCGTCTATTTTATCGACATCAGGCTTACCGACACGGTCTAAAAACTGCCGTGCATAACTTGAGAGACTCTCCATATAACGGCGCTGCCCTTCTGCATAAAGTGTATCGAAGGCAAGGGTAGATTTTCCGCTTCCGCTAAGTCCAGTCATGACTATCAGCTCATTTTTTGGAATTGTTAAATTAATATTTTTGAGATTATTTTCACGTGCACCTGTTATTGTAATAACATCTTTTTTCTTCAAATTTTTTCCTTAAAAAAATATTCTTTTTGCCAGATAAAGCACTACAAAGAGATAAAATCCGACTAACATTCTCTTTTGCACTGTATTCGATACTTTGTCTTTGAGATGAATGCCTATGTAGACACCCAGCAAAGAAGCCAAACCTATTGTTATACCACTTTCATAATCGATATGCCCCTCAATTGCGTGAGAGATAAGACCTGAAACCGAAGAGAAAACAACAAAAAAGAGACCTGCAGAAACAGCCTTTTTCAGTGAGATATGCAAAAATCCAACCAAAATAGGAACAAGTAAAATACTGCCGCCTACTCCAATAGTCATACTAAATGCACCCAAAACTGTTCCAATGAGCAGTAAAAGAGAATAATGGAGCCGTTTCTCTTCCACATCTTCATGTGTTTTGAAAAAGAGTCTAAAAAGTGCAAAAAGTGCAAAGGAGAGGAACATCGTCTCTAGAACTCTATCACTAAGCATTGCTGCCAAAGTACCGCTTAAAAGAGCACCACCAAATCCACCGATACCGATAATACTGACCATCTTGACATCGAGTGTTCCTTTTCTATTGTTCAGATAACTGCCATAGACCGATGAAAAAACCATCTGCACAACAGAGATGCCAATGGCAACTTTCGTATCGTATCCCAGCATTAAAAGCAAAGGAATAAGAATCGTTCCTCCGCCAATACCGAAAAAACCGGAAAGAAGACCGACAAAAGAACCAAGCAGGAGTAACTCAAGCATAAAAATCCATCAAATTTTTTTGGAATTATACCCCAAGATGAATAAGATACGCCTTGCACACATAGCGTTTAATTTTTCTTTGTGTTTCATTCAAGTATAATCAGTTGATTATAAAAAGGGAAAATTATGTTAGATACTATTAAACAGGCAGCTGAAAACTTTTGTATCCACCAAATTCGAGAGCCACATTTGTTAGAAGATGGTTCAACACAAAAGAGAACACTTATTGCTTACATAGATATTGATACACAGGACAATAAAAAGCACAGAGTGTATATTGCTTCTGACAAAGAGTTTATGCAGAGAGTTTCCAAGCTTTTTCTTGAAGAAGATGAAAGTGATGAGGATACGCTCAAAGATATGACTCTTGAGACTGCCAATCTTATCATTGGAAGTGCAAAGGTTATAGCCGAAGAGACAAATGACAACCCTTACACTATCTCAACGCCCAAATTTGAAAAGATCGGGGCGTTCGATTTTGACGTCGATGAGTCAAAAACAATAAAGGTCGATAATGATGAACTTACAATTGCGATCAAGGAAATAGATGCCTAAGAAAAATAAAAAAGAAGAAGAATTTGACCCACAATCCGAATTATCGTGGATGGATTATTCTGGAATTCTGGATATGGAGATCGAGTTTATTGCTGATCTTGGAGAAACTGAGCTGACGGTGCATGATATACTGCAGCTTGAAAAAGGCTCTATAATTGATTTAAAGAAACCAGCTGGAGAATCGGTTGAGTCTTATGTAAATGGTAGAATTTTAGGCAAAGGAGAGGTTATGGTCTATGAAAAAAATCTTGCTATCCGTATCAATGAAGTTCTTGACTCTTCCGCTGTTCTTTATTATCTCTCTAAGGAGAGAATGTAATGCGTTATCTACTGCTTTTACTACTTCCTCTTTCACTCTTTTCATCTCAAATTCTCAGTTATAATATCTATGACAGAACTGACAGAGCCGATGTTATGATAACTTTCGATACCCCATACAATGGCATTATTAAACAAAGCAGAGGAAAATCGAAAATTATCATCAAACTTGAAGATGCCTCCATTGAAGCACCAAAGATCAAAAAAGTCGCTTCACGTTTTTTACAATCTGTTGCCATTACGCCTATGAAAAATGAGACACAGATAATCGCATCTGTTCCACAATCTGTGAAACTTATAGCATCTAAGACATCTGACGGCTATGGACTACGACTTCGTTTTACAAACAAGAGTGCTTCCAATCATCAAATTATGACACAAACAAAAGCAAACTATGCAGCAACAAGCACTTCATTAAGTAGACTACCGACAAAAAAAGGCGATAATCTTACAAGAAGCTACTATATCGTCATCACAATTCTAATAATTGGTATTTTTATTCTTTTTTACATAAAAAGAAAAACAACACCTGCGCAGCTGCAAAAAAATACGCAGGCAGCAAAACAGCAAAAGACACCATGGCTTTTTAATGCAGCAAATGATCAAAAATCCGTACAACAAGCAGAGAGCACAAATGAGGTCAGCATACGTTTTCAAAAATCTATTGATACAAAGAACACCGTTGTCATGCTTGACTTTGGAAAAGAGAGTTATCTTGTACTGATGGGCAACAGTAATATTCTTCTTGATAAGTTTCATGAAGAGAGACCGACATCTCAGCAAGAGTTTGAATCTATACTGCAAAGCAGACATGAAGAGTTGGAAAACTTTTTAAATAATGGAGGAGATGCAACTTCATACTCTACACAGAAAAAAGAGCCGTTACAGGCATACAAAGAGAGAGCGGCATCACTTAGCTACACAGATGAGTTCTAGGAACCTTTTTTAGAACTCTTTAAAAAACGCTCTTTGAGCAGCTTTTTCACTGTATTGATATTTTGAAGGTTGAGTTCATATTTCTCTTTCATTAGTTTGTTAACATGAAAGACTTCTGTAACAGTGATACCATAAGGGTCTTTTTTCTCTTTTGTCTCTTTTCCATGATCATCAAAACTATATAGATAGAGTGTTTTACGGGTCGTTTGAATATAATATGTCAAGACGATCTCATCAGAATGTTTCTTCTCGATCGCAACCACTACTCTCTGGTCATCTTTATACTCACCATCTTTTATGCTAATGATTTTCTTAGCATCAGCAAGACTTAAATAACCGATATAAAACTTATTGTACAAATCATGATATCGTTGAATTTTATAATTATATAAAAAGCTCATGTCAATGATGTGTTTTTTATGTGCGCGCAGTGTTTTAGTGATCCAGCTCATAGTATTGTAGTATCTAAAAGGATGTAGCTTTAACGTATGGGCTTCTATCATCTTTTTCGAACGCGGTTTATCTTTTGGCTGTAGTTTTTGCTTGTCAAGCTTCGTAATGTACTCCAGGACCTCTTTTGCTGAAAACTCTTTTGTAAACCATACTTTACAATAATCTGGAAACTGCTTCGTACCCGTTGCACCCTCATTTAGAATAATAAGAGATTTAATTGTATAGTTTGGAAAAATAATCTCCAACAGCGCTTTTTTCTTACGTAAACGACGGCGAAGTTTTAAAACAGATTTCACAAGTGTCATCTCTACAAAATAGAGTTCATTGTTCTTAGTAATGAACATAGCATCAAATTCGGATATCTCACGCGATTTCGTTCTATAGACTATCTGTTCTTTTTCACTGATAGAAAGCGTATTGGCATATGCTTTATGTTTGGACTGGTGAAAACCTTTGAGTATAAACTTCGTTATATAGTCATTATCCTGTGCATAGCGCAGTAACTTTTCATACAAAAAGTTTTCGTATACCTCCCCTTCAAAAGACCGATAGGAACTGAGATAAGAAGGGTCCTCAGTATCTATGCCTTTTTTTATCAAAGAGAGCAGATGTTTTGTGTTATAGACATAGTGCAGTAAATTATCTGCTATGTCGTCTTTTTCGAGGTTTTTTATTGAGGGAGTTATTTCTAACATTACAGAGCCATTTCACTATTTTTAAAGAAGTCATCAAGCAGTGCTCGAAACTCAGCTACATCATCAATAGTGTTGACCTGATTTCTGAGTGCCGAAGCACCACGATAACCTTTGGAATAAGTATGCGTATGTTTTCTAAAAAGTATAACGCCATAATCACCATAAAACTCTATCATCTTGTCAAAATGTTCCATCACAATCTCATGCTTTATATCTTGGCTGACATACTCTTCACCTGTACGTAACTGGTGAAATATCCATGGAGCACCGACAGCACCCCGCCCTATCATAACACCGTCAGCTCCGGTATGTTCAAGAACCCATTTCGCCTTTTCATAAGAGTCAATATCACCATTGGCGATAACAGGAATACTTACCGCCTTTTTTATTTCGGCAATAGCATCATAATCAACGGCAGCCTTAAATTTTCCGGCACGTGTTCTTCCATGAACAGCTAAAAAATCAGCACCGCTGTCTTCAACGACTTTGGCAATATCAACATGATTTTTCTCTTCAAAACCAAGACGAATTTTGACAGACGTCAGTTCTTTATTCGATGTTTCTTTAATAGTTTTAATGATGTCTCCCATAAGAGGAAGATTTAAAAGGAGCGAACTGCCACTGCCGTGTCCTACTACTTTTGGTACAGGACAACCACAATTGAGATCAAGAATATCTATACCTTCTTGTTCGTTAAGAACCTCTACAGCACGCTTAACTATATCAACATCTGCACCGGCAATTTGGACAGAATAAGGGTCTTCAAGGGGAGATTTTTCAAGCATGTGGAGTGTTTTTTGTGAGCCGTGAGCCAAAGCATTTGAGCTGAGCATCTCACTAACTGTCAAGTCAGCTCCAAATTTTTTGACAACACTTCTAAATGGCAGGTCGGTAAAGCCCGCAAGCGGGGCTAGAACATAAAGAGGTTTTTCGAAGGAGAGATTTTCAATCATACAAAGAGATATATGCTAAAGTTTTTGCCACACTCTTTGAGTGCTCTGTAAGCTTTAAAGTTTTGAAATTCATCCGGCTGTGAATGTTCAAGCACTTCATCAGCCGGAGCAAGCATCTCTAGATCAAAAAGTGTAAAGAGATAAGCATCCATTGCATCCTCTTTCTCTTCACTGAGCATTTCAAAAAGTTTCATTCTCTGTTCTGGGATCATACCGCCTTTTGAAAGCGTTATTGAAAGTTCAATATAATCCTGCTTAGAGAGTTCTAATTTATTCAATAGTTCTATAAGCTCTTCGTTGGAAATACTCAATGTTCGCTCATCTGCATTGATACGTGCCATGATCTCATGAAGAGCTTCTTTTGTCAAATATGCTTTATATTTTAAGATATTGTGCAGTGATGCTGTTTTTACATACTCTGTATAAGCAAACTGGCAAAGTTCATCAGCATATTTTGTACAGTTTGAAAGAATATCTGATGCAGAGACATCACCTTTTTTCATACGATTTTTTTCATTTTGAATCACTAACGGGTTTTCCGGCAAAAGACTGAATGGTTTTAGATCCACAACTTCGCCATTTTTGATATCTTCAATAGCTTTTAAAACTCTGTCTATCTTTTCATTTCCTGTTGCACCGATAAGTTCTGCATTTGGAAAGACAGTTGTCTTTTCAAGCAATGTTCCAAGTAATTTATAGCGATCAGTCTTAAAAGTATAGTGTCTGCTTTTTTTCCCTAAATAAGCGTCGATAATAGCATCAATGATTTTTTCAAAATCCTTTTCATAGCCGCGAAGCTTGAAATTACCTAACATAGAGTAAAAAGCCATATGTAAGACACTCGCAAGGTAGAGAACCACTAATGGCACTACTACCCATAACGCTGTTTTCAATGATGGCATGGGGATACCAAACATATCAATACTCATGCTATCTTGAGTTACATATGCATACACATACCAACCGACCAAAGCTATCCAAATAAACGCAGCTATTGAGTATCTTTTAATGTACATCTTTTCTTCCTTAGTTAGATTTTTCTACAATTTCTCTACAATCGATACAGTAAATTGCATGCGGTTTCACTTTTAAGCGTTGAAATCCGATATCGTCTTCACACATTTCACAAATGCCATATTCACCATTTGCAATTTTTCCAAGAGCTTTTTCGATCTCTTGCAGCTCTTGCTGCTGCTGCTGTACAATTGCACTCTCTACCATTGAGTTGTTGTTAGCAGCAGCATGATCGCCCTCATCGCTGAGTTCTAAATTACTTATTTGATCTAATTCACTGCTTACACTATTGATATTCTTTAGAATCTGTTCTTTTCGACTCTCTAATATCTCTTTGAAATAATTTAACTCACTTGTTTGCACGTATGCTTTCCTTATTTATGATATGGGTGATTGCTAAGTATAGAAAAACCTCTATAAATCTGTTCTAACAAAACTGCTTTTGCTATCTTATGACTCATTGTAACTTTTCCAAGGCTTATCACACTGTTGCTTTTTTTTAAAAAGCTCTCTTCAAAGCCATAAGCTCCACCGATAAAAAATTTAACGGACATTTTATCATTTAATAGCTTACTAAATTCAAAACTATCGATTAATTTCCCATCTGGATGCAAAGTTATACAAAAATCTTTCCCAATATAACCTTCTAAAGCCTTTGTATATGCCTTTTGAGCGGCATCTGGGGAAATAGTGTGTGCTTTTGTTACATCTTTGGTGAAAATCTCGGTATCTTTTACTTTCGCAAACCGAGATATCATTTTTTCTAATTCTTTATAGAGTGGATCGTAGATAGATTTCTCTTTTTTGGCAATAGAGACTATTTCTATATTCATGACACAAGTCCACTGCCAATTACATGATAGGTTACATTTTTAAACGTATCATCGAGTTTGACACCGCCTATCGCTGCGACATAATGTTTTGAAAGTTTAGCGATGTCATCAAGTTTATCATCAAGGACTCCTGATATATCCGTTTTTGTAGAACTGTTTCTATATGCTCCAAGGCCTATGTAATTCAAATCCATTTGGTTTGCCTCTAAGACCTCTTCTTCGTTATGTGTTGAAATTCCAAGAATCTTATCGCCACCAATAACACTTCGCAGTATTTTGACAGCTTTATGGCTGTCTTCATCTATAACTCTCAAATCTTCCTGCCCTACATGAACACCGTCACAGAACTCTACAAGTTCATAGGAATCATTGACAATTAAAAATCCGTCATACTGTTTTCTAATAGCGATAAGCTGTTGCTTGATAAAAGCTATATCTGCATTTTTTGCGCGATATTGTATGATCTCTGCTTTATGCTCCATTGCTTTTTGCAAAAAGTCCTCTATAGAAAGACCTTTTTTGTCAAGCATATCCTGGTCGCATAGAGCATAGAGTCGCATATTAGTCGTTATTTGTCATAAGTACAAGAAGATCAGCAAGTGTCTTTTTAAGTTCATTACGATTAACGATCATATCGATAGAACCATGATCGAGTAAGAACTCGGCTCTTTGAAAGCCTTCAGGAAGTTCAGAACCGATTGTCTGCTCAATTACCCTTGCTCCTGCAAAACCGACAAGTGCACCCGGTTCTGCTATAATAATGTCACCAAGATTTGCAAATGATGCTGATACACCACCCATTGTAGGGTCAGTAAGTACTGAGATAAACGGAAGGTTCTCATTAGAAAGCTTCCCAAGTGCCGCAGATGTTTTACTCATTTGAAGCAGTGAAAAAGTAGACTCCTGCATTCTCGCCCCTCCGGAAGCTGAAAGAATAATCAAACCTTCACGATTTTCTATAGCACGATTCACTGCACGTACAATTTTTTCACCTTCAACGGAACCCAGAGACCCGCCCATAAAAGCAAAGTCAAAGATCACAAGCTGCACAGGTGTACCATTCATCTTACAGCTTCCGGCAACGACAGAAGATTTTCTTCCTGTCTTTTTTTCACCATCTTCAATTCTCTTTTTGTAAGGCTTGCTGTCAACAAATTTTAATGGATCTACAGGCTCGAGACCTGCGTCGTACTCTACAAATGTACCTTCATCTGCAAGCAGTTTAATACGCTCTTTAACGCCGATACGAATATGATAGCCACATTTTGGACATACATAGTTTTGATTCTCAACCTCTTTGTAGTACATAAGAGAGTGGCAAGATTTACATTTTATCCAATGAGAACCAGCTTCTGCTTTTTCAGGTTGTTTATTTTCAAATGTCTTTTTAAAAAGGTTAAGAAAGTCCAAAAAATTATCCTTATATTATAATCATAGAGTATTATAGCAAATTAATACTAACATCAAAATTTATTTGAGCAAAGCATTTGCAATGCTGCGTGCCGCTTCACGACCGTCATAAGCGGCTGTTACAACAAGGTCGGCACCTCTGAAACAGTCACCGCCGGCATAGATTCCCGATGTTGTTGTCTCATGCGTTTCCTCATTGATGATAATGCCGCCCCATGAATTTGTCTCTATTCCGTTTTCAGCCAAGAATGAAGGCACAGCAGGGTCAAATCCAAGAGACATAATAATAACATCGGCATTGACTCTGTGTTCGCTTCCTTTGACCTCTTCCATTCGCTGACGACCGGATTCATCTTTTGCACCGAGTGTTGTTTTTACAACTTCAACGGCAACTGCCTGGCCTGCTTCATTGAGTATAATCTCTTTTGGAGCAACGAAGAAAGTGAAATCAACTCCCTCTTCCATCGCATTCTTATACTCTTTTTTACTTCCCGGCATATTTTTTTCATCACGACGGTAGAGACATGTTACAGATTTTGCACCCTCACGCTTAGCAGTTCTAAGGCAGTCCATCGCAGTATCACCACCACCGATAACGACAACATTCAAGTCTTTAAAGTCGAATTTTTTGTCATAGCTAAGATTAAAGTTCTTTCTCTGAATAGCTGTAAGGTAATCCATAGCGGCATAGACATTCGGTGCATTTTCACCCGAAATTCCTGCAGATTTTGCTTTTGTCGCACCAACACCGATAAACATCGCATCATGCTGATTTGCTATCTCTTCAAAATCAATGTCACGCCCTACTTCACAGTTAAGCACAAGCTTCATACCCGCTTCTTCAAGAAGTTTAATACGACGCTCGACAACTTTCTTATCAAGCTTAAAGTTTGGAATACCATATGTTAAAAGCCCGCCTGCACGGTCACTTCTTTCATACATTGTCACGGCAATTCCACTTCTTAAGAGATATGTTGCAACAGAAAGCCCGGCAGGTCCGCTTCCGATGACTGCTACTTTTTTATCAGTAGTGATTCCTGGGAACTCAGGTTTATAACCAGCTTTAAATCCTGCTTCTGTGATATGCGTTTCAACAGAACCGATAGTAATGGCACCATGACCGTCATTAAGTGTACAGTCTCCTTCACAAAGTCTGTCATGAGGACAGACTCTTCCCATTACTTCTGGGAACGGAGAAGGCTCATTTGAAAGTCTGAATGCAAATTCAAGATCTTTTTCACTTACCGCTTTGAGCCACTGAGGAATGTAGTTATGAAGAGGACATTTATTAAGACAAAACGGATCACCACACTGGATACATCTGTCACTTTGCGTGGCAGCATCATCACGGTCAAAAACTTCATAAATTTCACCAAAATCTTTTGTTCTCTCAACAACAAGTCTTTTTTCCGGATCAATTCTTTCAGTCGTTAAATATTCTCTCATTATTAATCTCCATTCTCTAGGTTAAGTGGTAATTTTGTTAAATTTTTCGGTTTTACAAGCCAGAAATTTCTTACTTCCACTCTAAAATTATTCAATAATTCCTGTGCTTTTTTACTACCTGTCTCTACAACATAGTCTTTTAAAAGTCGTTTGAGGTAGTGTCGTGCTTCGTCACCCTCATCGGTATCTATTCTTACCGCTTCAACAAGTTCACCGTTTACATTTTCTATGAAACTGTGTTCTTTATCATATACAAAACTGATACCACCTGTCATACCAGCACCAAAGTTGATACCCGTACGTCCAAGAATAACAACAACACCGCCTGTCATATATTCACAAGCATTATCTCCAGTCCCCTCGACAATAGCAAACGCTCCAGAGTTACGAACAGCAAAACGTTCACCAACACTTCCTGAGATATAAAGCTTACCGCCTGTAGCACCATAAAGACATGTATTACCACCTGCTGAGTACGTTTCACCTTCATTTTTTGATGTAATGATGATCTTACCTCCGTGCATACCTTTACCAATGTAGTCATTTGCCACACCTTTAAGGTAGATAGAGACACCATTTATCAAAAATGCACCAAGAGCCTGCCCTGCAACACCTTCAAGATTGATCTTGATCGTATCAGGTTTGAGTCCTGTATCACCGTAATATTCTGCAATTTCACCAGAGACAAGTGCACCAAAACTTCTGTTTAAGTTACATATCTCTCGATTTATTCTAATAGGGTGTTCCGGATGTTTAATAGCAACATAAGCTTCTTTAAGCACATCTTTTTCAAATGCATTGTCATCAAAAGGAGGATTAAATGGCTGCTGATGTGTATTAACACCTTCTTCTTTATGCAATATTGCAGAGAAGTCGAATTTCTTCGCAAATTCATCCTCTTTAGCTTTGAGCAGATCAACACGACCTATCATCTCTTCCATTGTTTTATAACCAAGCTCTGCCATAATAGAACGTACATCTTCTGCAAGAAGCGTAAAGTAGTTGATAACCTGATCGACATGTCCTTTAAAGAACTCTTCACGCAGCTTTTCGTTTTGTGTAGCAATACCGACAGAACATTTGTTGACATGACAGATACGAAGCATTTTACATCCAACGATCGTCAATACTCCTGTACCAAATGCAAAACTCTCAGCACCTAAAAGAGCAGCTTTTACAACATCAAGTCCGGTTTTAAGACCACCGTCTGTTTGTAGTTCTACAAGGCCGCGCAAGTTATTTGCTTTAAGGGCATTATGTGCTTCTGAAAGTCCAAGTTCCCATGGATTTCCTGCAAATTTGATGGAAGTAAGCGGAGCAGCACCTGTACCACCGTCTCCACCGGAGATGATGATTTTATCAGCATACGCTTTTGCAACACCCGCTGCGATCGTACCGACACCGACAGTAGAGACAAGCTTAACTGCAACACGTGCTTTTGGATTAACCTGTTTCATATCAAAGATAAGCTGCGCTAAATCTTCGATAGAGTAGATATCATGGTGTGGCGGAGGTGAAATAAGTGTAACACCAGGAACCGTATGACGCAGTTTGCCGATAAGCGGAGTAACTTTATGCCCTGGAAGTTGTCCACCCTCACCCGGTTTTGCACCCTGTGCAACTTTGATCTGAATCTCTTCTGCACTTCTAAGATATGCAGGAGTCACACCAAATCGCCCGGAAGCAACCTGTTTGATCTTGGAAACTCGCTCAGTTGAAAAACGTGCTTTGTCTTCTCCACCTTCACCTGAGTTTGATTGTCCGCCAATTCTATTCATAGCAATAGCGATCGTCTCATGCGCTTCCGGAGAGATTGAACCTAAACTCATTGCAGCCGATGCAAAACGTTTAAAGATTGCCTCTTTTGGTTCTACTTCAGAGATATCGATCGGTTTTCTGTCTGATTTGATATCTAAGAAATCACGGATCATCTTCAGACCACGACCGTTAACGAGTTTTTTCAATGCTTCAAAATCTTCTGTTTTTCCGCTTGATGCCATTTTGTGAATAGCATGAATAACTGCAGGACCGAAATCATGATGTTCCTGACCTGTATAGAATTTATAGAAACCACCGATATTAAGTGGAAAAATCTTTTTAAAGCCGTCATTTTTAAATGCTGATCTATGAAATTTTTCCAATCTTTCATCAATATCTTCATAGCTAAGTCCAGGAATGACGCAGTTAGAAGATTCAAAACAATCTTCGACGATCTCACGTGAGAGTCCCATAACATCAAAAAGACCTGAGTTTCTATACGATGCAATTGTTGCAATACCCATTTTTGACATAATCTTCAAAAGACCGCCATTAATAGCCGTATGAACAGATTTAAGTGCTTCATGAACTGCAATATCAGTGTTCTTTTTGCGTTTCAACTGATTGATAGCCGTTGCAAAAAGAAGATTTGGATAGATTGCACTTACACCGTAACCAATAAGTACAGCAGCTGAGTGAGAATCAACCACTTCACCTGTAACAGCAATAATAGAAACAAGATGACGAATTTTTGCCTTTAAAAGTGCAAAATTAACACGTCCTACCGCCATAGCCATAGGAATTGTCTTTTTCGTCGGTCCAAAATCTGCATCATCCAAAATAACGATGCGTGTACCGTCATTCTTCACAGAACCAATGATTTGTGCGACAAGCATATCAAGTGCTTCTCGAAGATTTCCTTCATAGGCTGTAGAAAATGTTTCATTTTGATAGAAACTTTGGTACGAAGGTGATTTTTTATCACCGAATGATTTCAAGACTTCAAGTTTCTCTTTTGTAATGATCGGTGAAATAGATTTGAGTCTATGCGCATGGGAAGGAATTTCATCTAAGATATTGTGCACTTCACCAAAACCTGTATTGAGACTCATAACAACTTTTTCACGGATAGGATCGATAGGCGGGTTTGTCACCTGTGCAAATTTTTGCTTGAAAAAGTCTGTAAAATTTCTCTGTTTTTGAGAGAATGCGGCAAGCGGCGTATCGTCACCCATAGATCCAACTGCCTCTTTAGAGTCATTTATCATCGGTTCAATTACCTGCTCGACGATCTCTTCAGTGATGTTGTAAAACTTCTGTTTTCTTACAAGCGTATCTTCATCCATTGCTTCTGCTTCGCTGTACTGCTCTTCAACATGCTCTTGCAGATAAATCATATGTTCATTAAGCCATTTCATATATGGATTTGAAGATTTTAGATAGTCATCTATTTGATTTGATTTGAGAATTTTTCCATATTTAAGGTCAAGCCCGATCATTTCGCCAGACTGCAGTCTTCCACGCTCTTTGATCTCATCTTCGTTAATATCAATAACACCATACTCTGATGCGATAAGAAGGTTGTTCTCATGCGTGATGATGTATTTTGAAGGACGCAATCCATTTCTATCAAGAGCACATCCGATATAACGGCCGTCTGTCACAGAGAATGCTGCCGGACCGTCCCATGCTTCAAATACAGTTGAAAAGTATTCATAGAATGCACGAAGTTCCGGGTCCATATGCGGAGCATTCTGCCATGCTGAAGGAATAACTGCACGAACTGCTTTGAAAAAGTCCATACCGTTGACAAGCAAAAACTCTAAAAAGTTGTCAGCTGAAGCCGAGTCCGAAGCACCAGGTTGTAAAATTGGGAGAAGTCTCTCTATCTCTTCGGCAGAAAAGACCTCTGATTTAATAGACTCTGATTTAATAGCGACATTAATTCGGTTCCCCTCAACCGAGTTTATCTCACCATTATGCGCAACAGCTCTAAAAGGCTGAGCAAGACGCCATTCAGGGAGCGTATTTGTAGAGAATCTCTGGTGGAAAAGTGAAAAAGATATCTTGAACGATTCATCTTGCAGGTCTTCATAGAACTCTTTAATATGCGTCGGCATAACAAGTCCTTTATAAGAGAGAACACGTGAACTCATAGAAGCTATATAAAAATCTTTGTCATCAACAAGCTGATGCTCAGCCTCTTTGCGTGAAAGATACAGAAGTGCATCAAATCTGTTTGTTGCCATAATTGAATTAGGCACAATAAAAAGTTGAATGATATTTGGAAGTGTTTCCAGTGCCTGTTCGCCAAGTGCATTTGTATTAACAGGTACGACACGGCGAAGGACGACTTTAAGATCGTTGTTAGCACAGATATCCTCAACAACATCCAAATTTTTCAGATCTTTTGTAAATACAGATGCAACGGCGAACTGCTTTGAGAGCTCTACTCCATTTTCACAAGCTATTTTACGAATAAACTCTTCCGGCATACCAAGAAGAAGTCCGCTTCCATCCCCCGTTTTTCCATCTGCTGCAACAGCACCGCGGTGCATCATACGCTCCAGTGCAGTAATAGCATCATTTAAAACCTTACGTGAAGGCTTGTTGTCAATGTTGGCAACAAGACCAAAACCACAGTTATCTTTAAACGATCTCAATAAATCATGATGTTCAACCATTTTCACTCCCAAATTTTCAAATTTTATGTAAAAAATTTTACAGTTTAATCTCTTTTTAAAGAAACTTAGTCTATTTAGACAAAGTGAGTTTATTATACTGCCTTTTAGTTTAAGTTAGTATAATATGCATTCATTTATGAAAATAATTTTAGTAAGATGTGTATAAAGGAAGCAGTGTTTGAAAGGTTTTATCATAAGTCTTAACCGTGTTAAAGAAGAAGATCTGATAGTTACAATTTTATCAAACGGGAACTTAGAGACGCTTTATAGATTTTATGGAGCACGTCACGGCGTCATCAATCTTGGCTTTTTGATCGATTATGAGATCGAACCATCCTCTAAAAGTACAATCGGACGCTTGAAAGATGTCATTCATATCGGCTATCCGTGGATAAACAATCATGAACAACTGAGACTTTGGCAGAGCTTTAGCGGACTTTTCTACCGACACCTCAAGGATGCAGAAGATATCGGCTCTTTTTACTATGAACTTTTAGAGCATGCTTCCCAGGAGTGGAATAGACAGAACCCAAAAAGAGTAGCAATAGAGAGTTATGTAAAACTGCTTGAACAGGAGGGTCGCCTTCATCAGGACAAATATTGTTTTTTATGCTCACGCAGACTTGAAGAAAATATTGCCCTTATTCGGGCATATCTGCCGACACATCCTAACTGCTCACATACCTATGCCATCAACGCAAAAGGACTTTATGAACTCTATGAAAACAAATCTTCTCTTTTTTTAAATGACAAAGAGATCGATCGACTCTGGAATGTTCTTATGGAAGGGTTATAACTTCACTTTTTTATTATATTCCACTATCATGCCGTGAAACAGTGCAAAAGTTTCAAAGATTTGCTCTTTTGGAATAACCTCACGCAATCCCGACTCCAAATACTCTTTGTAATCATCATACTCTTTAAATTCTATCTCAAATCTCTTCAAAAGCCGTTTTGTGTAGCTGTCAACAACCACCTCCTCACGCAGACACCCGTAGCATAGAATTGCATCAGCACTCTCTTTTCCTATCCCTTTTTGCTCCAGCAGCCATTTGCGTGAGACCTCTTGTCCAAAAGTCTCAAAGTTTTTAAATTCATCTTTAATATTGCGTGAGAGCTGTAAAAGCCGAGGAGCTTTTTGATTGTAAAATCCGCTTGGTCGAATCTTCTCTTTTAGTTCAATTTCATCCAGTGTCAAGAAGCTTTCAAGTGTTAAAAATCCTTCTAGATTTTTCAGAGACTTTTCAACATTTTTCCAGGTGGTATTTTGTGTAAGAACAGCACTGACCACTACTTCAAAAGTTCCTGCATTCGGCCACCATAGCGGTGGTGAATTTTGTAGCAGATCCTCTTTTCGTAAAAACTCATAAATTTCCGCTACAATTTTTGACATGAAATTGCTAACAGGATCTTTTTTGCGCTACAAGCGAAGCTACACGGGTTTTCTCCCCACGAAGATTGATATCATCATGTTCTTCATAGTAGATAATATCAAGACTTATAAATGTATGCAGCAATTCATTTTTGCGTAGTAAATATTCTGGGTTTTGAGGATTATCAAAATCTCCGTGAGCTATGATAAATGTCTCAAAAATCACTAAACCATCTGGCTTCAATGCCTCTTTTATCTGATGATAAAAACGACGGTTGAGATAGTTCATATTGACAACAAGATCATACTTGTTCTTTTCTAAATTATACTCATCGAGATCAGCCTCTATTTTATGAATATTTGGCTCATCTCTCACGCAAGAAAGTGCATAATCACTCAAATCAACTGCATCCACTTCAAAACCTTTCTCGGCTATAAAATGTGTATTTCTACCCTGCCCGCATGCGATATCTAAAGCACGTCCTTTATTTGCCAGATCTATATATTTTTCAATAATCGGCTCAACATAATCACGAAAAGGCTTCTCTTTATATCGAATATTCCATCTCTCTTTATCTTCTATCATTCTTTCTCCTAACTCAATCTGTTTTTATAATCTTCATAACCAAATTCACGAATCAGCTCTACAGTACCATCTCTGCGTTTGATGGCAAGAGACGGCAGCTTTATACCGTTAAAAGTTGTATTTTTCACAAAGGTATAGTGAATCTGATCTTCAAAAATGAGAGTATCGCCAACTTTTAAAGGTTTATCAAAAGAGTAATCTCCCATGATATCACCGGCAAGACAGGTATTGCCACCTAATCGATAAGTGTACTTTTTCTCACCGGCTTCACCCGCACCCCTCACTTCGGCACGATAAGGCATCGCCAAAGTATCCGGCATATGTGCTTCAGCCGATGTATCCAAAATAGCTATGTTCATACCGTTTTTAAAAGTATCAAGTACACTTGAGACCAGATACCCAGTCTCCCAGCCGACAGCTTCACCTGGTTCAAGATAAACATCTATATTATTATATTTTTTCTTAAATTCTTTGATTATCCAAATAACTCCATCAACATTATAGCCTTTTTTTGTTATATGATGCCCTCCGCCAAAGTTAACATACTTCAAATTTGGCAGATATTGTGCAAATTTTTCCTCAAAACTCTCAAGAACTGCCTCCAAAGCATCAACATCTTGCTCGCAAAGTGCATGAAAATTAAGTCCATCTACCTGTTTTAGGGATTCTTCATCCATATTTTCCAATGTTGTACCGAGTCTTGAATAAAGTCCGCATGGATTATAAATATCAACAGGCGAAGATGAAACTTCAGGATTGACACGTAAAGAAATATCTATTTTTGGATTTATTTCTTTGACTTTACAAAGAAATTTCTTTAATTGATTTGGAGAATTAAAAACAATATGATCAGAGATGGAAGCTATCTCTTCTATCTCACTCTCTTTAAAAGCGGGTGAGTAGGTATGGACCTCTGCGTGAGGATTGAATTTGCAAAACTCTTCTCGTGCCAGTTTTGCTTCATAGAGTCCACTTGCTGTACAGCCCTGCAGATATTTTGATACCAACTCGAAAGTAGACCACATCGCAAAACCCTTCAGAGCTAAGATCACTTTTACCCCGCTCTCTTTTTGCACCCGATCCAAAATCTTAAGATTGTTTTCTAAGAGCTCCTCTTCACAGAGATAATAAGGCGTCTCTAGTTCTTTAGGCTGATTCTTCATACTTTTTTCGTATCCTGTTGGCAACTGTTTCAAAATCTTCACTGCTTAGACCCATTTGAGCGACTTTTGCAGCAGCTTTTTGTATAGAGGCATCTGTCAAAACTTCTTTGAGATTAATAGCCGTACGAATGACATCTATCGCTTTGATATACTGCGAAAAGATTGCATCAACCTCTTCATCATACTCTGATTCATTTCTGTCAAGGTTTTTCAAGACTATCGAGTAAATCGGTGTCAAATTCCAGTGTTCAAAGAGTAATGCACTCAGATAATAAGAAGTAGTCGATAAAAACTCCTGCTCAAACTTCGGAATATTCTCACAAGCTAAAAAGCCTTTTCTATACTCTTCACGATAATCACTACCCATCAACTCTTTTGAAATAATGATCTTGCCAGACTCCATAATAAGTGCTAAAGATGTCAGTATATGCGTGTCATGCAGATCGATCTTTGCATACCACTGCATCATTAACGAGCTCTGCAGGATACACATCTCATTGAACTGTGCATTGTTAAAGCCGTATATCGTCGTATCTGCCGTTAAATGCTGCGATATGGCATAATGAATAACAAGTGAGTATATCTGCTGTGTCCCTAAAAGTGTCACTGCCTGCGAAATAGAGGATATTTGGCTTCTAAAACCATAATAAGGTGAATTTATTGTCTTTAAGATATTTGCCGTAAGCATAACATCCGCTTCTATCATACGAATCAACTTTCTTACATCAACATTTCGTGCTCCATTGGCATAGAGTCCCTGAATAACCATTGCAACTTTAGAAAGCGGCGGCATATCATCAATGTTTTTAACTAGATCTTCATAGGTCATAACTACTCCAACTCTTTAATCTTCCAAGGAAGTCCTTGCTTGTTGAGTTCATCCATGAACGGATCCGGATCGAACTCTTCCATATTATGCACACCCTCTTTATACCAGATCTTCTCAAGCATCAGCTTTGCACCTATCATGGCAGGTACACCCGTTGTATACGATACCGCCTGAGATTTCACCTCTTTGTAGCATGCTTCATGGTCGCTTACCTGATAGATGTATATTTTTCTCTTCTTGCCGTCTTTTATGCCTTCTGCAACAATTCCGATGTTCGTTTTTCCCTTTGTACGAGGTCCCAATGAAGCCGGATCTGGAAGTAGTGTCTTTAAGAACTCCATTGGAATAATCTTTTGTCCTTTATGTTCAACCGGTTCTATACCAAGCATGCCAACATTCTCCAAACACTTCATATGCGTGAGATAACTCTCGCCAAAGGTCATGAAAAATCGGATGCGTTTGAGTCCTTTGATATGCTTCACAAGCGATTCCATCTCTTCATGATAGAGCAAATAACTATCTTTTGGACCAACTTCAGGATAGTCCCAGACCATTTTTATCTCCATCGGCTCTGTCTCTATCCACTTACCGCTCTCCCAATAACGCCCGTTAGCACTTACCTCACGTAGATTGATCTCCGGATTGAAATTCGTTGCAAAAGGATAGCCGTGATCACCGGCATTACAATCAAGTATATCGATTGTGTGAATTTCATCAAAGTAGTGTTTTTGGGCATACGCACAAAAGACATTTGTCACACCAGGATCAAAACCACTACCAAGCAGTCCCATAATACCCGCTTCAGCGAAAGCTTCATCACGAGCCCACTGCTCTTTGTACTCAAATTTCGCCTCATCAGGATGCTCATAATTCGCTGTATCGAGATAATCGACACCACACTCTATACAGGCATCCATAATACTCAAATCCTGATACGGCAGTGCTACATTGATGACAATATCTGCTTTATACTCTTTAATCAGCTCTACAATCTCCTGAACATTGTCTGCATCAACAGAAGCTGTTTTTATTACTACATTAGTAATCTCATCTGCAATCACTTCACATTTGGATTTCGTTCTGCTTGCCAGCACAATCTCTCCAAAAACATCTGCATTCATCGCACATTTATGTGCGACAACACGACCAACACCGCCTGCACCAATAATTAACGTTGTTTTTTTCAAAATTTCTCTCCTAAATATAAATAAAAACTGTCATTTCTTGAGTTTGCCCGTCCATAGGTAAAATAAAAAGCTCCTAGAGGGGTATCAGCAGCTACAAATATCGAACCCGAAGATTTCAGATCAGATGCATGCAAATGCTTTCCTTCGTTCCAAGTTGTTCCGCTCTCTAAAGTGGCACCTGCATAAAGAGGCATACCTAAAGAACCAAAAAAACCGCCATTTTTAATGCGGTATCTGTACATGGCACTGGCAAAGGCAACATTATTTCCTGCAAATTTGTAGCGTTGATAGCCGGATAAGTTAAACATTCCGCCAAGTTCAAACTTATCATAAACTGTAACCTGCCCTGCTGTTTGACTTTTAATATTTGTCTTTCCCAGCTTTGCATTAAGAATGAATGTATTATCTTTGTATGTCAAGGGCTTTTGAATTTTCCCGTATAACTGTTCATAATCATAATCGCTGCCCCATGCTTTTGCATCTTTTTTGAAGTTCACTTCTCCCAAGGCACCACTATTTGGAAAATTATAATTATCTAAACTGTCATATAAAAATATCAGATTGAGCTGTCTCGCATTAAATTTCTCTGAGTAATCAAAAACAGCGACGTCAGATCTATCTCTGTATGCTGCAATATTCAGTTCTGTTTTAAAACTGCTTGTCAGGTTGGCACCAAATGCCAAACCACCGCCATATCCTGTACTTTTAAGCTCTTGATTTCCAAGAGAATCTGTTGGAACAACATAGGTCATCTTTTCATATGAGAGAAAAGGCCTCAGGTAAAACATCTGCATATAATCGATCGGTTGATAAAACTCTGTCATATAGTGCTGTTTCTTACCTATTTCCAAAGAAGTTCGCCACTCTGCACCCAGACTGTTGATACCGTACATCATATACCCTGCTTTGAGACTGTAAGACGAGTGTCCATTAAAATCATCATCTAAAGCTATGGAGAAAAGCAGATCACCATGATTATTCCAACTTGGAGTCGTTGTGATATGTAAGATATTTCTGCCATTTTTTTGAACTACTTTATAGCTAACACTGTCAAAAACAGTCAAATGATAAAGAGCCAATATATCCTCACGCAGCATGGTGTCATTTAATGGCATACCGACCTTTTGTCGAATGTGTCTTTTAATGATTTCATCTGAGAGATATGTATCGTTTTCAATTTCAATTGCATCAATAACCAACTCTTTTGCCTGATGTTTCATGCGGTGTTTCGCTCTATATTTTGCATATGCCTCTTTGCTTACAGAGAGAGTCTGAAGTTTTTTTTCACTTTTAAGAGCCTCCTGATAACCGGCTTCAACGATAGCTGCATAGTGCTCAACATCAAGTCCAGAGTACGATTTCAGCTGCGGAACAATGAGAATATCTTTATCGCTGAGTAGCTTTAAGGATTCATTCGCATTTTTACGCATGAGTATATCAACAAGCTGTCCCATAACAACCAAGTATGAATCCACATCAAGCGTCTCAGAAAAGTTCTCGCTCACATCGACTGCAATAATTATATCTGCACCCATTTTACGTGCTACATCTATGGGAATATTATCACTGACACCGCCATCTATCAGATCAATTCCATTGATATTTATTGGCTGTAGGCCTCCTGGAATCGCACTTGAAGCATAAATGGCCTTCGCAAGGGAGCCTGACTTGAGCACAACAGCATCCCCATTTTTAATATCCGTCGCAACTGCCCGAAAAGAAATGGAAAGTTCATCAAAATTTTGAATATCTTTTACATTGGATGTTAATTGATCAAAGTACAAAAGCAGCGGTTCTCTTTTTAATACACCGGTAGGAAAAACAAGTTCATTTTCTGCATTTACACCAACTCCCATCTTTCCTTGATATGTGTAATCCAATTTTTTTCGCTGCATAGGAATCTTTTCACGATCAAAATCAGCTTTGATATAGTGGTTCCAATCCGTTGTAACAAGCATCTTTTCCAACTCTTCAGGTGTCTCTCCTGCTGCATAAAGTCCTCCCATAAAAGAACCCATACTTGTTCCGATTATCATATCGATTGGGATGCGATTTTTTTCAAGCACCTTCAATACGCCGACATGCGCACCGCCCCGTGCACCGCCGCCACTAAGAACAAGTGCTATTTTTGGGCGATCTTGTGCGAACAGGATAGAGCCAAGCAAAAAAAGAAGAAGAAAAAATTTCAAAAAAGCTCCCTGTTTAGACTATCTTAAATGCCACCAGTAAAACAGCACTCCAGATAAGCACCATCACTATGAGGCTCAATAGTACCAGTGTCGCACCTGCATCTTTTGCCTGTTTTGCCAAAATATGATAATCCGTTGTTACCAGATCAACGACACGCTCCAAAGCAGAATTTGCCACTTCTGCCAGGATTGGAATGAAAAGTGAGAGAAACAGTATGCTCGAATACCCAAAACCAATAGGTAATATCCATGCCACAGTTCCCAAAACAGCCAGCATCAGCAGCTGCCACTTGAACGATGTCTCATTTTTTACAATATCAATAAAACCCTCTACAGCATACATCCCGTTTCTAAAGAGATTATGCTTTGGTTTATTTAGCTTCATACTTTTCCTTCATCTTCAAAATAAGCTCATGCAGTTCATCACTTGTCGTCTCTTTTGGAAGCGGTTTACCAAAATAGACATCTATCACCCTGCGTTTAAATAAGTTAAGTTTAGCATTTTTCGGTTTATATTTTGAAAAAGAGCTGCCAAAAATACCGCTGTTTATATAAAATGGCACTATTACGCCATCATAATCTT
Source organism: Sulfurimonas paralvinellae (assembly GCF_014905135.1). Classification (NCBI taxonomy): domain Bacteria; kingdom Pseudomonadati; phylum Campylobacterota; class Epsilonproteobacteria; order Campylobacterales; family Sulfurimonadaceae; genus Sulfurimonas; species Sulfurimonas paralvinellae. Next base: position 1,072,818 of record NZ_CP041406.1, read on the forward strand.
TCTCTATAAGCTCATAACCCTTTTTAAAACTGCCTAGCTCTCCTGTTTTTGTTATCTCTCCCTCTGGAAATATACCGACAATACGACCGTTTTTAAGTCTTGCGTGAGCCTCTTTGAATGCATCTTTAAAGCCTTTCGGCGAAACAGGAATAGCTTCTCCTGCTTTAAAAAAAGCATGAAAAACTCTCCAGTGGTATATCTCTTTGTCCATCATGTAGTTGATTCTTCGACGAAGAGGCAGCTGCAAAATGATCCAGTCTAACCAGCTCACATGATTACCAAGCAAAAGCACGGCTTTATCATCAGGTATATTTTGTAATCCATGATAAATATACTTATGTCGTAATGAACCAAGTAATCCCATAACAGCCCAAAAAACATCAACATAATAGCGCTTAAAAAGTAGGTAAGAAAGATAAATACCGACAAGACCCATCAGATAAAAGAGTATCTCCGCATTCATTCCAAAATAGGCAAAAAGCGTTGTCAGCACCAAAAAAGAGAACATAAAAATGTTCTGTATAAAATTATTTGCCGCGATAATCGTTCCTAAATGAATAGAAGATGCCAAATGCTGTATGCGGGCATTGAGAGGTACAAGAAGAAATCCTGAGAGTATGCCAAAAAGTGTAAAAGCAAAAGCGATAACTGACATAGAGTGTAAAAATGGAATTGAAAATACCAACAGAGTGATACCTATAGCACCAATACCGCTGAGACCTGTGTTTATGTAGTACTTTGAAAATTTCGCGGCCATGATAGAGCCAATGACAATTCCGATACCGGCAAGTGCCATCACTCCCTGCACATAGATTGTATTTGTTACACCAAGTTCATCTTTTGCATATTCGCCAAATATTGCTAAAACAACTTGAGAAATAGACCAAAAGAGACCAAGCGCGATGATCGCTTCATAGACCTCTCTTTTTCGCGTGACCGTTTTGAGGTTCTTCACCAGATAAAAACCACTGAGATACTTTCGCATATGGAATTTCTTTACACAAACGGTATGCATTTTATTTGGCAGTTTTGAAGCCATAAACCACTCTATGACAGAACTGCCGACCAGCAACCAGCCTATTGGAGCGATAGCTTCAAGAATGGCATCTTCTGTGAGTAGTGTATCATTGTACATACCTTCAAACAGCACTGTATAAAAGATGATACCGCCTAAGATAGCGACAGTGGTGACAGCCTGAACAGCTCCGTTTCCGCCACTGATGTATTTATCACCAAAGAGCTCTTTGATATAGCCGTATTTTGCCGGACCATAGATGGCACTCTGCAGAGCAAGAACAAATGTCAGTGAAAAAGCAAGTAAAAAATGACCGTGATAATAGGCATAGGTGATGCCCAAAGTGATGACAACAGCAAAAAGCGCCGCATATTCCATAATCTTGTTTTTTGGAAATCTGTCAGCCAAAAATCCCGAAGGCGAAAAAACGAGAATGAAAGGAAAAAGAATGAGTGCATTGATGATTGCCGTCAAAACTATTTGCGTAGGACCGTCATAAACTTTAAAAACAGTATTTTGTATGATGATCTTATGCCCGAGATCGGTAAAAGCATTCAGAAAGACTACCAGCAGGTAGTTTATGGAACCGACAATCTTAAACATCAATCCTCACAAGCGAGTGTTGTGCTCCAACCCTCGTAGTAGCCTTTTTTATTTTGAAGCATTTCAAAGAGTTCTTCAACAGCCGAAGCAACTGCCTCTGCCGTTACAGCATGCTCTTTTGTCAAAGCAATGCCGTTTTCAAACTCATCAGAACTGATCTCATCTTTAAAGATGAAATTTTCCTGCGTGAGGCTATCTAAAAAACGCTCTTTTTGTGTTGGTGTATCAAAAGAGATATAGTGTTCAACGATGCGGGGAGTCTCTAAGTTGTCTCCCTCTTCTTCTAAAAGGTAGATGATCTTTGCGCTCTGCATATGTGCGACTTCAAGCTCATTTGGCGTGAGATTTTTATAATGAAAATCCCATTTTGAATCTCTCACAACACTACTTTCATATTTATAGCCGCTATCTTTTAAGATGGCATCAACCTGAGCAGTGAGCCCTTTTGAATCAGCAGTATAAAAATAAAGTTCACTCCAGCCGTCAACACTGCGGCCGCCGACATATTTTGCCTTTTCATCATGCTCTAAAGCAATGATAAGCGACTCTTTGAGTTCAAGATACTCTTCAAAGCCATTTTGAGCCTCATTTGCCGCATCAAATTTGATAAAAACACTCAAAAGCCAGTCATACCGCTGTGAGTATCCATAAGCACTGCTGTCTATCTCAACTATTATTTCATTGCCATCTTCAACACGTCTAAAAAAATCTCTCATTACCACTCTTCATTATTTAAAATTCTCTTATTATACTCAGAGTTTGCTAAAGTTCTTATTGCACAAGCTCTGCAGTGTTTATCTTGTAAAAATCTTGAAGTTCTTTATAGAGTTCTGGGAAGTGTTTTTTCAGGCTGTGCGGAGATTCAAAAAAGCGTTCTGTGGCAACGGCAAAGAACTCTGCTTCATTGGTTGCGGCGTAAGAGCCAAGCAGTTTGTATTTGCCCCACTCTCTGTTTTTTAAAGCCACATTATTGAGCTTTTTAAAGTCACCAAAGAGTACTCGGCTCCACTCATCATATTTTGAGCGCTCTATTGGAGGAATACCGTCTATCTCTCCGTCCATAAAGTCTATCTCATGCGCAAACTCATGCACTATGACATTATCATGACGCAGATGATAGGCCTCTTTTTTTGCATCATGCCAGACAATGATGACCGTATCATTTGCAGACTGCCCGTCAATGAGAAACTTCTCTTTTGTGTAGATGCCGTTGGTTGCCTGTACATTCTCAAAAGCAACAGCATTTGGATAGATAATGATGGTCTTTAGATTGTCATAGCAGTTCGTGGTCGTTTTATGTAAAAGAAGCAGACAGGCATAGAAGGCTATGATAACCTTCATCTCATCTGTCACTTCAATATCAACACCGATGAACTCTTTTGTATTTGTAAAAAAAGTGATGGATCGTTCAATCTTGGTTTTGTCTTCTTGCGTAAGCCTATTGTAATGCGGTGTTGCTTGCAGATATTTTCTATATTCTTCTTTAAAAGGCTTGGCTAAGAGTTTTTGGATCCGTTTCTCTTCCCTTACCTTTAAGAATATCATAAGAGTGAAGATGAAAAGTCCAAGCCCTCCAAAAACCAGTAAAAGAGCTAAGTAGTAGCTCATGAATCTCTTTTTTCTTTGAGATAGTAAAACATTGCAAGTTCAGTAAAATATGGACCAAAAACGTTAAATACAGGTATAAAGTTAAAAAGCGAGCCTATAAAAGTCAGCCCCCAGATGGCACCTTTATACTCTTTTAGTTTTTCTTTGTCTACTTCTCCATAAACAAATGCCGCTGTATCACATGCAAGTGTGTCTTTCATCAGCCATATCCAGAGCCCGACCAGAATGAAAAAGTTAATGACAGGAATAAACAATAAAGGGAATGAAATGATGGAAGCTACCGTAAAAATAAGCGTATCTTTGATGGTTTGTGTAATGGTTTTATATTCATATTCATCATACATTCTGTCATACGGAAAATGTCTCTCTTTGACGCGCTGTAAAAAAGAACCTGAATAAGCACTTGTAACAAAGATAATGGAGACAATAATGCCTGTATAGATGATATAGAAGCCTATGAGATAAGCCAGCCCTTTTTCTATCGTTTCAAAAGGCAGCCATGTTAAGAGTTTTAAAAACTGTGCATAGATATAGCCCCCTTCATAGAACCAGACAACTCCCCAAAAAGCTGCACTTGTCAGCCCGATGTAGAGTGTAAGCGAAGCATATTTTTCCCGCTGTACTTTTTCCATGATCAAATTGCCTAAAAAAGCAAAGACCAAAGCAAAGGTAACAAGAACAACCTGCAGCCATAAAAAGGTAGAGAGCATCCATGCACCGTTGGAACGGATCAAAGAAAACGGTATGTACGTCAAAATAGAACTGCTAAATGAGATAATAGGATTCCATAATATGATACCTATTACAATCCATACTACACTGATTATAAGGCCGCCAAGCATAGCGAACTTCATTGTCTTTGCCCGAAGTATCTCTTTAAAACCAAATATTACCGCATCAAAAAAATCTTGCATCTGTTTTCCTTTATATTTTTAGATTATAACAATAAAAGGCTCTCTTTTAGCCTAAAAGTATCTCTTTTTTATCTATTTGTATCTCTGTTGTAAAAGTATAGACGATGATCTCACCTGTTGGTATCTCAAGTTTTACGACATCTTCTTCACTTATCTGCTCAAGATGCATTACAAGTGCTCTTAACGAGTTTCCATGGGCAGAAACGAACACGGTTTTATCTTTTTTCAACTCTTTTTGTATCGTCTCTTGAAAGTATTCGACAACTCTTTTTTTCGTATCTTTCAGCGATTCACTTATCGGCAGCAGCGCTCTTTCAAATGTCGCATATTTTGCATCCCTCCAGACGACACGGCTGTCGTTTTCATCAAGTGGCGGCGGAGGCACATCATAACCGCGTCGTACAGCCAAAAACTGTTGTTCTCCATACTCCTGCAGTACCTTTGATTTGTTTTGTCCCTGCCATGCACCGTAATGACGTTCATTGAGCTTATATGAACGCAGTGAGTCAATATGTTCCCACTCAAGCTCACGCAGAGCTATCTGTGCCGTATGAATGGCACGTTTAAGCCAGGATGTAAAACAGATATCAGGGTAGATGCCGTTTTTTTTCAACAGCCTTCCCACATCCTGTGCCTCTTTTTCACCCTGTGGACTCAATGCAACATCTGTCCATCCGGTAAAAAGATTTTCTTTATTGTAAACACTCTGCCCATGCCGTACAAGTACCAATCGTGCTTGTTTCATCTTCCCAACTCCTCTGCAAAATACGAACTTCTAACAAGTATTCCGGAAGCCACTGCATCAAATCCCATAGCATAGGCTTCTTCTTTTATAGCATCAAAAAACTCTTGAGAGTAATATTTTTCAACTTTATGATGCTTTGATGTCGGCTGCAAATACTGCCCAAGCGTCAGTTCACTCACACCTACATCCAACAGCTCACGCATACTATAGCGTAGCTCATTCTCAGACTCTCCAAGTCCAAGCATCAAAGAGGATTTTACTCTTAAGTGACTTTTTTTAGCATAATACTCCAAAACTTTTAATGAACGGTCATAATCGCTCTGAGGCCGTACACTTTTACTCAGCCTTCTTACTGTCTCTTGATTGTGCGCAAGTTTATATGCACCGCTTTGTATGACAATATCCAAAGCCTTTGTATCATAATGGAAATCAGGTGTTAGGAGTTCTATCTTGATATCTGGATTTTTCTCCTTAACAGCCCTCACGCAGTCAGCAAAATGCCCTGCTCCATAATCTTTGAGATCATCTCTGTCAACAGAGCTAATAACGACATATTGAAGTCCCAACTCTTCTATGGCATTGGCAAGTTTTTTTGGTTCATCTGCATCGACACTCACGCCATGTCCGGTTTTGACATTGCAAAAAGTACATGCCCGAGTACACACATCACCCAAAATCATAAACGTAGCACTACTTCTTTCATAACACTCGGCTCTGTTTGGACACGCTGCTGCCTCACAGACCGTCATAAGCTCATTTTTTTGCAGTATCTTCTGCATATTTGCCACAAACTCTGGATGAGGTGCTTTTACCTTTGGCTTAAACTGCATCACCAAAACTTTTCTTTATCATCATTATAAGTTCATCATTGACCTGCTCTTGCGTGAGATTGACTCCTTCAGCTTTGAGTGAAGTTGGTACAATACCTTCAAGATTGCACGGGCTTACCTGAGAGTGAAAATTCAGATCGACATCAACATTGAGTGCTACACCATGCAGTGAAACTCCCTGTGAATAACGAAACCCCAAAGAAGCGATTTTTCTGTTTTGTATATAAAAACCAGGACGGCCTTTATTATATGTGACTGCTGATAGATTTTTCATAAAGAAATCTTCAAAAGCATTGAGAACTTTTTTATAAAAAACCGCAGGATTTTGCACCAAAAAACAGAAGTAAAAAACAGACTGTCCAGGAGTATGGCAGGTAATGGAACCACCTCTGTCACTCTGTACGACACGAACATCAAAACTCTCTTTCGTATCACTGCCAACCGTAAAAACATTGGGATGTGAGCAGAGAATGAGGTGGTTCTGTTTATCATACAACGCCCGTGTATGAATCTCCTGCATACGCTCTCTTGCGTGAGTATATTCTATCTCACCCCAATCATGTAGTATCATAACTTGTAAAATGTTCTCTCTAAGGCTTCTGAAAATGTCGGATGAGCCAAAATAGTGCGTTTTGCCTGCTCTTTGTCCATCTCTCCTGCCAAGCTCATAGCGACCATAGCGATGAGTTCTTCAGCGTTTGGAGCCAATATCTCAGCACCCAAGATAAAGCCCTCTTCATCGACATAACTTACCATCAAACCTTTGCCGGCATGATTATAGACCGAGTATGTAAACTGGTTGAGTGTCACCAAACTCTCTTTGCAAGCTATCCCCTCTTTTTCAAGCTGACCTTTTGTTTTTCCAACCTCTGCATAACTCATTGGCAGTGTATGAATGAACTTCACAACATGTTCCAAATTCAATGCACGAGGATCGTTTCCAAGTATCTGCTGCGTAACATTAAGCGCCTGAGCACGTGCTGCATGAGCAAGTTGAAGTTTACCATTACAGTCTCCAATGGCATAATGCTGCGCCAAAGTCGTCTCAAAAAAAGCATCTGTTTTTATACCGCGTTCAACGACAATATCCTCACACGCAGCAACATCAACATTCGGTTTTCTTCCCGTTGCGACAAGCAGCATCGGCATATAGATACTTTTACCATCTTCAAAGGTGATATGCACTCCTTTTTGAGTGCTTTTTGCTTTTATAATAGGATGGTTTTCCAACAAAATAACGCCAAGTTTTTCAAGCTGTGTTCGTACAGCCAAAGAAATAGAGGCGTGAGCCTTGGGAAGCAGACCTTCCTTTCTGTTGATGAGTGTCACTTCCACACCGGCAGTCGCAAAAAAACTCGCCATCTCTAATCCAATAGCCCCAACACCATAAATAGCCACTTTTTTGGGCAGCTCTTTTAGGTTTAAAACACCGTCACTGCTGATGATGTCCTTTTCATTGAGTTCAATACCATCAGGTACAAAATGATGCGAGCCTGTTCCCATGACAATATATTCAGCCTCTAAAGTTTCACCGTTTACGTTCACTTTATGAGGAGCAACAACCTTACCCTCTCCTTCTATCAGCTCAATATGAGAACACTGCTTCTGCAGCACTTTTGTCACACTTTTTAGCAGGGCATCTTTTTTCTCAAAGAGTGTGTTCATATCCAATTGCAGTGAACCTTTTAAAATCTCATTTTTGGATTCATAGACGACATTAGAGTAGTGTAAAAACATCTTGGACGGGATACACCCCTTATGCAGACAAACCCCGCCAAGCTGATTCATATCTTTTTCAATCAAAGCTACTTTTTTTCCATTTTTCGCCGCAACGATCGCCCCTGCGTAGTTAAGTCCACCGCCAATATAAATAATGTCATACATGTTTCAATCCTTAAAGTTCAAAGGCTCACGCAACTCTTTTTTAACATCGTTCATAAAAAGTGCCGCTTCATAGCCGTTAATGAGTCTATGGTCTGCCGTGAGAGTAATACTAATTTTTCCATCTTCAATGCCTCCAATGGCCATAATGCCGCTCTCATCTCTGTTTATCATCGCATCAAATCGCTTCACGCCAAGCATTCCCAAGTTTGAGATTCCAAACGAGCCGCCCTGCATATCTTCTGCACTAAACGATGAAGATTGCAGCTTCTTTTTAAACGCGGCAAGCTGTTTAGATATCTCATCTATCGTCAGTTTGTTAGCATCTTTAATAACAGGCATATAGAGGTTGTTATCATCTGCTACGGCGATGGATAGTGAAGCATTTGGCGCAATGCTAATGGCATTTTCAAGCAGTTTTGCACGAAAATTCTCATGCTGCATCATCACTTTGGCAAATATTTTTACAAGCCATGCTGTAATACTATGCTGTGTATGTTTTTCTAAAAGTGCGGCATCAATACTCTCATAGATATGAAAGGTTGGTTTTGCTGCCGAAGCCGTAACATTTAAAATGATAGCTTTTTGCATAGATGTCAATGCTTTTGGCAGACTTAGTTCATTTGTGTCGATGTAGTGCTGTACCTCATCGCTATCTATCTTATGATCAAGTACGAAGAGTGAACTATCGAGATGATACGCTTGTAAAAGCTTACGTGCTTTTGGTGTAAAATAACGCTCTTTGGCATAAGCATCTACATCTTCAGCATGCACTGTCTGATTTGCATTCTTTGTCATTACTTTTGCTACATCTACACCAAGTGCCGCCGCCTTTGCTCTGGCTTTTGGAGAGATACCGCCTTTTAAATGCACTGCTGTATGGCCTGATTTCACTACTGCGTGAGGCTCTTCTTTTGGTTCCTCTTTTACAGATGCTACGGTTTCTTGAACCTTCACTTGTTTCACTACAGGTTTTTCTTTCGCTTCCACTTTTTTCGGCTCGTGAGCTTTACTCTCTTTTGCACCGGTATCAATCCGTGCAATCACACTACCGACAGGCACTGCATCACCCTCTTTGACATTCACTTCAGATAACATGCCAGCTTTAAAGCTCTGCACTTCCATAATTGCCTTATCACTCTCCACCTCAGCGATAACATCACCGACATTCACATGCTCACCCAGATGCTTTTTCCATGCGATGAGCTTTCCCTCCTCCATAGAGTCAGAGAGTTGAGGCATCACTATCTCATACATCGTTTTTCCTGCCCCACTCTATAACATCTTTTGCGATAGAGTCCGGTGTCGGAATGCTTGCAAGTTCAAGTGTTCTGTTGTAAGGAATCGGCACATCAGCACCTGCTAAACGCAGCGGCGGTGCATCAAGGGCATAAAAGAGCTCTTCTGCCGCCCATGAAACTATCTGCGCACCATATCCACCCGTTTTATGATCCTCTTCGACCATCACCAAACGGGATGTCTTTTCTATGGAAGCTTTGAGCGTTTCATAGTCCACAGGATTGAGCGAACAGAGATCTATCACTTCACAGGAACATCCAAGCTCTTTTTCTATCTCAGGAACTGCCGTCATCACATCATCGACCATCTTCAAGTAACTCACTATTGTAACATATCTTCCCTCTTTGGCAATGCGCGCTTTAAAAGGGTCAAGCTGCTCATCAAAGTTCACTCCTCCCTTTTTATTGTAAAGCAGTTCATGCTCTATAAAGATATACGGGTCATCAGAGAGTATGGCATGTTTAAGTGCATGATAAGCATAGTTCACATCACAGACACTCAGTACACGAAGTCCCGGTACTGCGCAGAGCATCTGCTCATAACTTTCACTGTGCTGCGCTGCGAGTTGCTTACTCACACCTTGTGGGAAACGCACCACCATAGGCAGCGTAATTTTGCCGTTACTCATATAACGCAGTTTTGCCATATGGTTGATGATTTGATCAAAGGCTAAAAGTGAAAAGTTTCCAGTCATTATCTCCGCCACAGGTCGCAGTCCGCCTATTGCCATGCCTACCGCATTTCCAACGATACTGAGTTCCGCTATCGGTGTGTCCATAACCCGCTTTTCACCATACTTCTCTACAAGCCCTTCAGTGACACGAAAACTCCCACCATATAAGCCTACATCTTCGCCAAGTGTCACCACTGTCTCATCAAGTGCCATCGCTTCATCATATGCTCTGTTCAAAGCTTCACGGTATAACATTCTACACCTCCTCTGCAAACACATGCTCAAAAAGAGCATCTACTTCAGGTTCAGCAGCCGCTTTTGCAAATGTCACTGCATCATCAACCTCTTTTTGAGCTTTTTCTTCCAGTGTACTGATATCTGCATCGCTCAAAAGATACTTCTCACGCAACACAGCTTTAAAGTGTTCTATCGGATCTTTTGCCTTACAATGTTCCATCTCCTGCGCACTTCTGTACGCATTGGAATCACTCACAGAATGCCCTTCAAAACGACAGGTAAAGGCCTCTATGAAGATAGGACCGTGCCCTTCTTGTATCTTGGTCTGTGCCTCACGCACGACATTGTAAACTGCCTCGGCATCCATGCCGTCAACACTGTATGTCAGCATATAAGGCTCTGCCTTCTTTACCTGCTCTTTAAAAGGAGCCGCACGGGTAATAGCAGTACCTATGGCATAACCGTTATTTTCACACAGAAACAGAAGCGGCAGTTTTTGTGTGGCTGCATTGTTGAGTGACTCAAAAAAAGCGCCGCCGTTTGTTGCACCGTCTCCGAAGATGACCATCACACCATCTTCACTGCCTTGAAGTTTTCTCGCATAAGCACATCCCACTGCGTTTGGAATGTGTCCACCGACAATGGCATCGCCTCCGTAAAAAAAATGTGAAGGCTCAAAAAGGTGCATACTGCCGCCTTTTCCACCGCTCACGCCGCTTGCCTTGCCAAAAAGCTCCGCCATAACGGCACTCGGTTCAATTCCTCGCGCCATTGCCATGATATGCTCACGATAGGTAGAGAAGATGTCACCTTTTTCAAAAGCTTTTACAGCTGCGACACTGAGCGCTTCCTGCCCAATGTCCAAATGTAAAAACCCTGAGATATCTCCTTGCATATAGTGCTCTTTAGCTGCATACTCAAAGGCACGGCCGCGTACCATTTCAAAATAGATATTCTCTGCTTCTAGTTTATTCATCATTAAGCCTTTTTAAAAGTAAATAATCGTTTTTTATTCAAAGCATCCAACTCACTGCTTAGCTTATCACTGAACTCAGCACTCTTTAACTTGAGGTCTTGTAAGAATTTTATACGACGCTCTACAAAGTGGAAATACAAAAGCCCACTGATAACCGCAGCATAAAGACACCAAAGTGATGTAAACCCGTAAGGGCGTAACAGATAAATTATCGTAAGACCTATGAGATTTAACACACCAAAGAGTGCCACGGCAATGGAACTGCTCAGCATCAAGGCTCCACAGGTCGTAAGCACATAGATAGAAGCATCATAAATATTGGCTGTCCATGGATTGTTATAAAAAAGTGTGTTATTCACTACTCTTACCGTACTCGGAACCGTAGCAAGTCCATACATAGTATAAACAGCAAGCCCAAGACCTAAGAACGTTAAAATGCCGACAAGTTTTTTTCTGTAACCGTCCTTTTCAATGAGCCAGATGGCAAGAGGTACTAAAAAAGGAAGAACTCCCTGTGCATAGTAAATGAATATACCGGCAGCAAGCTCCAAGGCTCTTGGTTCTATATGCCCGCCCACACCAAGCCATACAAACCCCTCTGTAAATTGATGCAGAGCAAAAAGTAGCGGCAGCGAAGCAAAAACAACCTCTCTTGGCGTACTAACCTTTGTCAAAGTAAGCAATCCTATAAGCCCGATAGCACCTGAGAGTGTAAAATTCAACACTGCGAAATAGATATCCATTTATCTTCCTTTTGGCTCCTTTAATCAAAGAGCGGACTTCCTTTTTCTTTATGCCATGAGAGTACATGCTCCCACGCCTCATCGGCATTGTCTGCAAATTTAAAGATATCAAGATCTTCCGGAGCTATCACACCCTCTTCTTGTAAGAATGCAAAGTCGATCGCTTTTTCCCAATAACTCCTGCCGACCAGAACTACAGGCATATTTTGTGTTTTTCGTGTCTGCATCAATGTCAATGTTTCAAAAAGCTCATCAAATGTTCCAAAACCGCCCGGATAGACTACCAAGGCTTTTGCCCGATTTAAGAAGTGCATCTTTCTTACTGCAAAGTAGTGAAACTGAAAACAGAGATCCGGCGTGATATATGGGTTTGGAAACTGCTCATGCGGCAGATGGATATTAAGACCTATGGTCTTTGCACCTACATCGTACGAACCGCGATTTGCGGCTTCCATAATACCCGGCCCACCCCCGGTCATAACAACGACCTTACAATCATCAGCACTTTTCCCGCTCTCTCCGACAAGTCGTCCAAAACGGCGAGCATCTTCATAGTAGATACTTTTACCGACCATTCTCTCTGCTATATAGAACTCACGCAGCAACTCTCTGTCTTCAGGCTTTTTATCAAGTTTTTCCTGAATGACCTTAAGCTTCTGCATCGCTGTTTGATGTTCCATAATGCGCGCACTTCCAAAGACAACGATTGTGTGTTCTATCCCGTGTTTTGCAATTTCAAGTTCTGCTTTAAGGTAATCAAGTTCAAGACGGATACCACGAGTTTCATTAGATTCCAAGAACTCACTGTCCTCAATTGCAAGTTTGTATGTCGGGCTGTTTTTGATTGTATTGATAAGTTCAATTGCCTTTGGCTCTTCATCTTCAAGTTTCGGATGTTCCCAAGGAAGTTTTGTCTCTCGTTTTTTTGTTCTTTTCATAATTTATTGCCTTAAAACTTCAAAATATCTCATATAGTTTAAATTCTACTCCCTTTCATCTTAATATAATATTATCATTTAGCGCATGTTATATTTCATTGGAGTATAATTACTCCATAGTGAATAAATTATTATAAAAAGGCTTGCAAATGAGCGGTGCTAATGATTTAAAAGGTTTAAGTCAAGAAGAAGTCCAAGAGCGATTACAGCAGTATGGATACAACGAGCTTAACGAAAAAGAAGAGAGTTGGCTGCATCGGCTCTTTAAAAGATTTTGGGGACCTATTCCCTGGATGATAGAAGCAGCGGCAGTGCTCTCTGCACTTGCACACCGATGGGAAGATTTTACCATCATTGTTATTTTGCTTTTTGTAAATGCTTTTGTGGACTTTTATCAGGAGTCAAAAGCGCTTAATGCCATTGCAGTGCTTAAAAAGAAGCTGGCCCGCAAAGCCGTTGTACTGCGTGAGGATAAATGGCAGGAGATAGACGCCAAAGAGATCGTTCCCGATGATATCGTCAAGATAAAAATAGGAGATATCGTACCCGCAGATGTTATACTCCTTGAAGGAGCTGACTTTTTACTTGTCGATCAGTCTGCGCTTACGGGCGAGTCGCTGCCTGTACATAAAAAAGCAGGTGATGAGCTCTATGCCAACGCCATCATAAAACAGGGCGAGATGATAGCCAAAGTTACGGCAACAGCAAAGAACACCTACTTTGGAAAAACAGTAGGTCTGGTCGCCAAAGCCCAAAATGAAGAGGTAAGTCATTTTCAAAAGATGGTGCTCAAAGTCGGTAACTTTCTTATCATTCTGACACTCTTTATGATAGCCATCATTGTCTATCACGGCATATCTACAAACCAGCCAACAATGGAACTGCTCATCTTCGCACTTGTTTTGACCATATCTGCAATTCCTGTCGCTATGCCTGCCGTATTGACCGTCACCATGGCCATCGGAGCACAGTCCTTAGCTGCAAAAGAGGCGATAGTAAGCCGTTTAGCAGCCATTGAAGAGATAGCGGGAATGGATGTGCTTTGTTCTGATAAGACAGGAACACTTACACAAAATAAAATGAGTCTGGCAGAGCCTTATACTGCTGATGGTTTTAGCAGCGATGACTTAATGATCTATGCTGCCTATGCAAGCAAAGAAGAGAATCAAGATCCGATTGAGAAACCTATTTTTGATTATTTGCATGAAAAACACCTTTCAAGCGTACTCACAACCAAAAAACTGAAAAAATTTCTTCCTTTTGATCCTGTTCATAAAAGGACAGAAGGAATCTATGAAGATAAAAACTGTGAAATCATCTACACAAAAGGTGCTCCGCAGGTTATCATCGAACAGAGTGATGATAAAGAGTTTGACAAAGCCGCCGCTTATAAAGCAGTGGAAGATTTTGCTTCCAAAGGTTTTCGTACACTTGGCGTTGCGTTTAGAAAATGTGAAGAGGATGTGTATCATTTTGTTGGGCTGATTCCTCTTTTTGATCCGCCGCGTGAAGATTCCGTTGAAGCCATTGCCGAAGCAAAAGCTAAAGGTGTAACGGTAAAAATGGTCACCGGTGATAATCTCGCAGTTGCCAAATACATCGCTTCACTACTGAATATCGGTGATAATATTGAAGATATTCATACACTCAAAGGTGAATCTGTCGAAGAGTATATCTACCTTTCAAAAGTGCTTTCCAAAGCGATTGCCGAGTCCATGCATCCTGATGCTTCTAAAGATGAAATTGAAGAAATCGTTAAAAAAATCATGCAAAAAGTGCAAAAAGAGCTCTATAATATGCCTCTGCCAAAAGGAAGCGTTAAAAAGCATGAGTCTGAGATCATTGCGCTTATCGAAGATGCGAACGGTTTTGCTCAGGTTTTCCCTGAAGACAAATACTTCATCGTAGATGAACTGCAAAAAGCTAATCATATCGTCGGTATGACAGGTGATGGTGTCAATGATGCACCGGCACTCAAAAAAGCAGACTGCGGTATTGCCGTAAGCGGCGCTACCGATGCAGCACGTGCAGCTGCTGACATTGTTCTTATGTCTCCTGGACTGACCGTCATTGTCGATGCCATTAAGCAATCTCGTCAAATTTTCGAACGAATGAAAAGTTATACTATCTTCCGTATTGCCGAGACTATCCGTGTCATTATCTTTATGACGTTGGCTATTGTTGTCTATGATTTTTATCCTATTACAGCACTCATGATCATCATCTTAGCTCTTTTAAACGACATCCCTATCATGACCATTGCCTACGATAACACAAAATTGCGTGAGAGTCCTGTTCGATGGGATATGAAAGAGGTTTTTGTACTGGCTTCATGGCTTGGTCTTGCAGGGGTAATATCTTCATTTATGCTCTTTTGGATCTTGATCACTTATATGCAGCTGCCGCTTGCATTTGTGCAGAGTGTTTTCTTTGCCAAGCTCGTTATAGCCGGGCATGGAACGATTTACAACACCCGTATAGATGATTGGTTTTGGAAACGTCCTTGGCCGTCTTGGACACTTTTTAATGCAACGTTTTTCAGTCGTGTTGCCGGAACAATCATAGCAGTCTACGGCTTTGGTTTGATGGAACCTATCGGCTGGGAATGGGGTTTAGGAATGTGGGCTTATGCACTTACATGGTTTGTATTCAATGATGCCGTTAAGATGGGTGTGTTACGTTATTACAGAAAAAAATACAATGAAGATATTATCTAAATGACGGAAAATATAGCCAAAAGACTCAAAACTGCAAGTAAAAATACACTCAAATCATTAGCTATGATTGCACCTATGATACTTGCTGTCATCGGTCTTGTCGGGCTTTTTGAGATCTTTATCACCCCAGAGATGATTCATTCTCTTTTTCATGATGCCGTCATTCATGATACACTCATCGGAACACTTGCCGGAGCTGTCTCGGTCGGACAGCCATTTTTGAGCTACATTATAGGCGGAGAACTTTTAAAAGAGGGTGTCTCTTTTTATGCGGTCACTGCTTTCATACTCTCATATGTTACCCTGGGTGTGATTCAGCTGCCTTTGGAATTTTCCATTTTTGGTATGAGATTTGCCGTTATTAGAAATCTACTGAGTATTTTGTTTGCTATATTAATTTCATGGACAACGGTCTATACGATCCATCTCATTGAAAGGATCTTTGCGTGAGTACACAAAAATCACCAAAGAACAAAAGCGGCATTATTATGCTTGGCATTGTTATTCTGCTCTATACCATACTCTACTTCTATCATCCCGATAAAATTATTGCATCGTTCAAAGCCAGTCTTGAAACATTAAAGATGATAGTCCCTATTTTACTTATCGTCTTTTTTCTCATGGCACTGCTGAACACTTTTATAGATGAAAAAAGTATTGCAAAGCATTTGGGAGAAGACAGTGGAGTAAAAGGCTGGACTATTACCCTTTTTGGCGGCATATTAAGCCATGGACCAGGATACATCTGGTACCCGATGCTAGAAGAGTTACGAAAAAAAGGAGCCCTTGACGGGCTTATAGTGGCATTTTTATATGCACGTTCCATTAAGCTTCCATGGCTGCCGCTTATGATAAGCTATTTTGGACTTACGTTTACATTTGTTCTTAGTTTTTACGTTATTTTAGGCGCATTCTTTCAAGGCTTTATAACAAATAGACTTTCCAAAACTATTCACTAAACTACATATTCTCAGCGATATAGTCCGCTACTTCTAAGAGTCGTTGAGAGTAGCCATACTCATTGTCATACCATGCCATCACTTTGATCATTCTATTGCCCACTACAGAAGTAGAAAGCCCGTCGACTATAGAGGAGTGACGATTACCTATGATATCTGAAGATACTATCTCATCCTGTGTAAATTCCAAAATACCATTTAACTCGCTTTGAGAAGCTTCTAAAAAGGCCTTATTGACATCATCAATACTCACCTCTTTATTCAGCAGTGCCACAACTTCTGTGATTGCTCCATCAGGAACAGGAACACGAAGCGCCATAGCTTCCATTTTCCCTTCCAACGCAGGGATAACTTCTACTGTAGCAATAGCCGCACCTGTCGTTGTCGGAATAATATTTACTGCAGCTGCACGACCGCGTCTACGTTTTTTAGCACGCTTATCAACAGTAACTTGTGAAGATGTGTAAGCATGTGTCGTTGTTATCATCGCATTCTCTACACCGAAGTTTTCCTCAAGCACTTTCATCACAGGAGCCAAAGAGTTTGTTGTACAAGAAGCATTTGAAATGATATGATGCTTTTCATTGTCATACTCTTTTTCATTAACACCTTTTACTATTGTCAAGTCAACATTCTTTCCAGGAGCTGAGATAAGCACTTTTTTCGCTCCCGCTTGAATATGCTGCACAGCTAATGTGCCATCGGTAAAGCGTCCCGTACAGTCTATGACGATATCTATGCCTAGATTTTTCCATGGCAATTCCAGTGGATTATGATTACTTACGATTGTGATTTCATGCCCATCAATGATAAGTTTATTCTCAGCCGTAGCAATGTCAAAATCTGCTCTTCCATGGACAGAATCATATTTTAAAAGATATGCCGCATCTTCTACACTCGAAGTATTTGCAGCAACGATCTCACAGTTTTTTGGAAGGTTGTTTATATAATGTCTAAGTACTTGATTTCCAATACGTCCAAGTCCATTAATTGCTACTCTTTTTTTCATTTTTTATTTCTCCCTATGCAAGTAATTTAAGTGCTTCTTTTACTGTTGCATCTTCAGCAGTTATCGCGTAGATGGCATTTGCCATTTTTATTGCTTCTTTAAGCGGTCTTTGATGGATATTTCTGCCCGTTCCGTTGCCACGGCTGCCGCCTTTATGTATCTGCTCATACAACTCTTCTAGAAACTCTTTTTCATCTATTTTTGCGCCGCCTTCACAGAGTACCCCTGTTCTGCCTGCTGCCATCGTTGCCTCACGCAATAGTTTTGAGCTGAATTTACCTTTTTTGTTAAAAGGTACTTTGAGTTTTACAAAGTCTGCACCAAGTGCAGCACCTACACCTGCAGCACCCGCAATGAGATGCCCATCATGTTCATCTTTTACAAATCTTCCTTTTGGATAGATCCAAAGTACACATAGAAGACCGTTCTTATGGGCTTCATGCACAATGCTTGCTGCCTGCGTGAGCATCTCATGTTCATACGCACCGCCAAGATAGAGCGTGTAACCCACACCTTTGATGTCAAGACCGCTCTCTTTTGCAAACTTAACCACATCACCCACACTCAGCCAAGCCTTTGAATAAGGGTCTATTTCGTCATAAGGTACGAGGTTCGTTTTTGAATTGAGTTTGACAAGATACGGAATGTTGTTGTAATCTCGCCCATATCTGCTGATAAGCCCAAACTGCGTTGCAAAAACTCCAATCTTAGCCTGTGAAGCAATCTGAAACATATGTTCAGGAGAGTTATCTTCAAGTGGGATATCTTTGCCGTAAAAATCATTGTTAAGATGCTCGACCTTTTGGTCACCTGCAAAAAGCATCAAGCGGTTTTTCCCGTTTGTTGCCTCTTTCAAATTTTTTTTATATATAGAAACTTTGTTTGCGGGAACATCCGCCGGAATATTGAACTTCATTATTTATCTCCATCTTTATCTTCATCATCTATATCTTGCACAAAGGCACCGCCAAGCAGTAATGCAACACCATCAAAGAGCAGACTGATACCGACTAAAATTCCAATAAGAAAAAGTGAACTCATCGGCCAGCCGATAACAAACAGTACACCAAGAGCCAAAGAAGTTATAGCGTTAAAGAGCCATACAAGCCATATCTTTTGTGGTCTGAGTGAAAGAGCAAGTGAAAAACCTGCAAACGCATCTGAAAAGAAGTAGATAGCAAAGACAAGCCCCAATGCTGCTGCACCTTGAATAGGATAGTAAAGAATGAAAAATGAGGAGAGAACAAGTATAAAGCTCTTGAGCCATCCATGCCAATCTTCTTTATTACTCCTGTAAGTCATCACACCTGCAGAAATTCCGGCAAACATCATCAGATAAGCAACCAGCATAACTGTAGTAACACTCATAAAAGTAGGAAAGAAAATCCCGATAGCACCAAAAAGGACAAATATACTCCCACTTATCTTTGCATGTTTTTTGAAATTGTCTACAAGGTTTTTATTGATATTCATCTCAAGATTTAAATTTTTATGCCATTTCCACATTTTCTATCTCCCTAACTCGGTTTCGAGTTTACCGATATTTTCTATCGTTTTTAACACAGTGTCCGGATTGAGACTCATAGACTCGATTCCAAGACGCACAAGATACTCTGCCATTTCCGGATAATCTGATGGTGCCTGACCACAGATGCCGCTGTGACGATTGTTGCGTTTACACCCTTCAACTGCGAGACGGATCATCTCTTTGACGCCCTCATCTCTCTCATCGTAATCAAACGCGACCACTTCACTGTCACGGTCAACACCTAAAGTAAGCTGCGTGAGGTCATTACTTCCGATGCTAAAGCCGTCAAAAAGTTTACTGAAGTTGTCTATCTGAATGACATTGTTTGGAATTTCACACATCACATAGATCTTCAGTCCGTTTTCACCCTGTTTGAGTCCATATTTTGCCATAGTATCAAGAACACGCTGTCCTTCATCTATACGGCGGCAAAATGGTATCATCAGTATGACATTGTCAAATCCCATTTCATCCCGTACACGCTTCATAGCTGCACACTCAAGTGCAAACCCCTCTTCATAACGTGGATGCGCATATCTTGAAGCACCGCGGAAACCTATCATAGGATTATCTTCTTTAAGCTCAAAAGTACTGCCGCCAAGCAGTGTCGCATACTCGTTTGACTTAAAGTCACTCATACGAACGACACATGGTTTTGGATAGACGGCAGAAGCGATGGTTGCAACACCTTCGGAGAGCGTTTTTACGAAAAAATCTTCCATATTTTCATAAGCTTGGGTAAGCTCTTGCAGTTTCGCGCGTGTTTCATCATCGACTTGTTCAGGATGTTTGAGTGCCATTGGGTGTGCTTTGATGTATTCATTGATGATAAACTCCATTCTAGCCAGACCGATACCGTCAACCGGTAAAGATGCAAGGGAGAAAGCGATGTCGGGATTACCAAGGTTCATCATGATCTCTGTTTTTGTTTTAGGCAGATGAGAGAGATCTGTTTTGATGATCTCAAAATCCAAAATCCCTTCATAGATATGCCCCTCTTCCCCTTCTGCACAACTCACGGTAACGGCATCTGCATCTTTGAGCACTTCGGTCGCATTGTCACAGCCAACGACAGCTGGAATGCCTAGCTCACGTGAAAGTATCGCCGCATGGCACGTTCGTCCGCCTTTGTTAGTGATGATGGCAGCAGCTATCTTCATAATAGGTTCCCAGTCAGGGTTAGTTGTATCAGCGACAAGCACTTCTCCTGCTTTAAAGGTGTCAAGCTCTTTGACACTTGCAATGTAGTGTGCTTTCCCCTGCCCTATCTTCGTACCAATAGCCTGTCCGGTAACAAGCAGTTTGCCTTTTTCTTTGAGATGATAGGTCTCTAGGATCGTGCCTTTTTTCTGACTCTGCACTGTCTCAGGACGAGCCTGCACCATATAAAGCTCTCCGTCTATACCGTCTTTTGCCCACTCCATATCCATCGGTTTATGGAAACCGGCTTTTTGAGAATAGTGGTTTTCAACTTTGATGGCATAACCGGCAAGCACCATAACATCATCGTCTGTTATACAAAAGTGGGATTGTTCTTCTGGTGTTGTCGGGATATTTTTCGTATATTCAACGGCAATGTTGTCAAGGTTGATGGTATCGGTAAATATCATCTTTTTCTCTTTTGAGCCAAGTGAGCGTTTTAAAACAGTGCGGAAACCTTTGCTATATGTCGGCTTATGCACATAAAACGCATCCGGATTTATCGTTCCCTGAACGACATTCTCACCAAGCCCAAGCGCTGCATTTATAAAGACAACATCTTTAAAACCTGTTTCCGTGTCGAGAGAAAACATAACTCCACTTGCACCAATGTCACTGCGAACCATTTTCATCACAACAACAGAGAGATAGACCTTCAGATAATCAAAACCGTTATCATATTTATAGTGAATGGAGCGGTCTGTAAAGTTTGAGGCAAGACAGCGTTTGTAAGCATCGAGGAGTTCATCTGCATTTGCGATATTTAGGTAAGTGTCATTCTGTCCGGCAAAAGAGGCTTCGGGAGAATCTTCAGCAGTTGCAGAGGAACGTACGGCAAGTGAGAGACTCTCGCCATATTCTTCTTTGAGTTTTTCATATGCGGCTAAGATATCGGCTTGTAGATCATCGGGCAGTCTGCAGCTGTAAACTATATCGCGGCAGTTCTCTCCTGCACGCTGCAGAGCATCGACATCATTTACATCCAAACTATCAAGCTGTGCATGCAGTTTTCCCCATGCACTATTACTTTCAAGTACATATCTGTAGGCACTCGATGTTACGGCAAAGCCGTTGGGAACGCGGACACCTTCACTTGTCAGGTTTTGATACATCTCTCCAAGCGAAGCATTTTTACCGCCGACTTCGGCAACATCTTCTATGCCTATTTCATTAAACCATTTAATATTTTGTGACATCTTACAACTCCATATATCTGTTATAAGATAATTTTACTCCTTTTAGAGTAAATGGAAGATGACAAATATCAACAAAGCTCTTTTTTGATGATTGGCAGCAGTTCTTTCTCCATTCGGTCATATGTTTTTTCATACTCTTCTTCAGCCTTGCCGCTTGGATCTTCAAAACCGACATGAATGGTTTTAACAGCTTTTGGAAACATAGGACAGGTCTCTTTTGCTGCATCACATACGGTTACAACAAGGTCAAAAGGAGTATCAAGTACGGTTTCGATTACTTTCGAGTGATACTCGTCTTTCCATTCTCCTTTTGACTCAAGTAGAGCCTTTGCATGAGGGTTCACTTTTCCGCTTGCTTTCACACCTGAGCTTTGTGCATGAACACAATCACCTAGTTTTGCATTGATCATCGCTTCAGCCATAATAGAGCGGCAACTATTTCCTGTACAAAGTATCAGCACATTTTTTTTCATATTTTGCATCCTTCATTTTCTGATGTTTTATTTAATTTTGGAAGTTTTACATCAAGATGACGTATCTCTTCTATAGCTTCACTTCTAAATCTGTCTATGGGACTGCGTAATGAATAATATGCCCACGTTCCTTTTCTCTCAACACGCAAAAATCCTGCATCTTTGAGTATCTTTAAATGGCGAGAAAGACGGGATTGTATCATATCGAGTGAATTTTGCAGATCACAGACACAACACTCTCCATTCTCATCTAAAAAACGCAGTAAAAGCACCCGTGTTTCATCATTTAATGCAGCGACTGTTCTTAAAAAATCTTCCATATTCACTCTCTTTTATTCACGTTATACAAGTATAGCAAATTTATTCCAATATATCAATATATCTTGATATATAATATTTCTTATGCGATGATATTTTTATTATCATCTCTCTCATATTCACACTGAAAAGTCGTGTGTTCAATGTCAAAACTGTCATGCAGCTTTTTCTCGAGTCTCTCAATAACGGCATTTGACACGGATAGCGGCACATCTTCGTTAAAATCCAAATGTGCTTCTAAATGGATATGATTATCATCAAGTTTCCATACGTGAATATGATGTACATTCTTAATCTCAGACTCTTCTTCAATAGTTTTGGCGATCTCTTCTATATCGATCCCTTCCGGAGTGAACTGCATCAGTATCGCACTGCTCTCACGAACAAGACCAAAAGATGCCCAGATAAGATAGAGTGCTATTAAGGCAGAAACCACAGGATCGATCCAAAAAAGTCCGAAGTAGTACATCAAAACACCACCGCCGACAACAGCCACACTTGTCATAACATCTGTTAAAAGATGCAGATAGGCCGCTTTTATGTTCATATTGTCATGAGCGTCATCTTTGACAAGTAGTACACTGGCAGCATTAAGTACAATACTTAAGGTTCCAAGCCCGATAACCCAGACAGAATTAATCGGCTCTGGATGATAAAACTTGTGAAAAGCTTCTATGACAAGAAAGATAGCAATTCCAATAAGCACCGAAGCATTGAAAAGTGCCGCCAATATCTCGGCACGTTTATAACCAAATGTCTTTGACTCATTATTTGGACGGGCTGCCAAACGGTTGGCAAAGTAAGCGATAAAAAGTGCCAATACATCACTGAAATTATGCATTGCATCGCTCAAAAGAGCCAGTGATCCTGACATTATTCCTCCCACAATCTGTGAAAGTGTAATGATGATGTTCAAAACGATAGTGATAAAAAGATTTTTACCACTTACATCGTGATGGTGATGTTCACTCATATTTTTTCCTTAATTAAAAAATTTTTTTATTTCTTGAGCTTCCAAGATACCGACATGTCTATAGATTTCATTGCCTTGGCTATCTACGACAATCTGTGTCGGAATCATCTGAACACGCAGTCTGTAAGCCGCTTCCCGCTCTTTATGAACATTGACAAAATAGATAGGATACTCGGGATGTTTCTGTTTTATCACATAAAGTTTTCTACCCATTACCTGACAGCTGCGACAGGTATCCGAGCCAACTTCAATAAATGTTCTCTTATGCTTACCTATCTGCTGCAAAACTTCTGCAAAAGGAGTCTCGCGCAACATTGGTTCCTGTCCAAAAAGATTGAACACCATAAAAAGTGTTACTAACAATATTTTTTTCATCACTTATCCTTAAATTTGTAAATATGCTTCATAGAAGAAATAGACTCCAAAAAGCAGTAAAAGAAGTGCAAAACTCTTATTTATATAATTTGAAAATTTTGTCACTC
Source organism: Sulfurimonas paralvinellae (assembly GCF_014905135.1). Classification (NCBI taxonomy): domain Bacteria; kingdom Pseudomonadati; phylum Campylobacterota; class Epsilonproteobacteria; order Campylobacterales; family Sulfurimonadaceae; genus Sulfurimonas; species Sulfurimonas paralvinellae. The sequence goes on from NZ_CP041406.1 coordinate 1,096,135, forward strand.
TTTTGTTTGACACAATACTTTGCGTAAATCCGACTGAAACACCTGCTAAAAGTAGTAAAAGCGAATGCCCAAGAGAAAAACTTAGTATCAAACCATACGCATACAAATATCCACTGCTGCCTGCCGTCGTTATGATGGCAAAAAGCGGTGCCGATGCACAAGGCGTACTCACAAGTCCAAAAATCAGACCGATCATCAAGCCGCCAAAGAGTCTATACTCGATAAAGTGCTCGATGATAGAAGATTTATCCAACTCACCCAAATATCCAAGCGCATACAGAGCGATCAAGATACTGACAACACCTGCAATGACATACGCCCACATCGGCGCAACAGAAAAAAAGCCGCCGAATTTTGCAACAATGAAACCAAGCACAGAAAAACTAAGTGCCACGCCAAGTGCAAAAAGAGCTGTAAAAGCATAAGTATAAAGCACTTTTTTATGCCCGCTCAAATCTTTGTTCACAGCCACTGCACTTGCAACAAGCAGAGGGACAGCAACAAGTGAACACGGTGCTACAGCGGTAATACTCCCTGCTCCAAATGCTCCTAAAAAGGCTAAATATGAGTGAGCATTAAGAAGTGCTAACAGCGTTTCCTGCACTTTATTTTTGTGCTTCTTCTATCATCTTGACCACTTCATCGACTGTTGGTACTTTACCTGTTGATTTAACAACACCGTCAATCACAAGTCCGGGAGTGCTCACTACATTGTACTCCATAATTTTCATGATATCTTCCACTTTTTCCACCTGATGAAAACCACCGACTTTTGCAACCGCCTGTTTCACAACTTCTTCAAGTGTTTTGCATTTTGCACAACCTGTTCCTAAAATTTCTATTTTCATTTTTTCTCCTATTGTAATATAAAGTTAAAGAGATAACCTATACAGATTATCCCAAATCCGACAATTCCAAAGAATATGCCTATGAGTCTGACATGCAGAATTTTTTTAAGAATCATTGCTTCTGGAAGGCTGAGTGCAGTAATTGCCATCATAAAGCTAAGTGCCGTTCCAAGAAGCATGCCTTTTTCTGTCAACACTTCAACAAGCGGCATAACACCCGCTGCATTGGAGTACATTGGAATACCAAGAATAACAGCTAGAGGTACGCCGTACCAGTTATCGCCGCCGGCATATTTGGCTATAAAATCCGCAGGTACATATCCGTGAATCAATGCACCAATGCCAACACCGACAAGAACATAAAGCCAGATCTGTTTAAAGATGTCATAGGTATAGTGCCAAGCCTCTTTTGCACGCTGTTTTTGCGACATCTTCACTTCGCCTACATCTTCAAGCTCTCCTTCCATCGGTTTTACATCGAGTAAGATGTACTTTTCTAAGTTCATCTTACCTATAACAAAACCTCCAATTATCGCGACAAGCAGTCCAAAACCAATGTAAATTGCCGTAATCTTCCATCCAAAGAGCGTAAAAAGCAAGGCAATAGCTACCTCATTGTTCATAGGTGAACTTATAAGAAATGAAAAGGTCACACCTAATGGAATTCTTGCCTGAATAAAGCCCAAAAACAATGGAATGGCACTGCATGAACAAAATGGTGTGATGATACCGAAAAATGCTGCGAGAATATTTCCGTATAGTTCCGATTTTCCCTGTAGGTGAGCTCTTACATATTCGGTATTGAAGTGTGTTCGCAGGTATGAGACGACAAAAATAATGACAATAAGCAAAAAAAGAATCTTTACCGTGTCATAGATAAAAAAGTTGATAGTGTCATTGAGCCTGCCGCTCAATCCTAACATATCAACCGTAAAATAGTTAACTAATGACTGCCACATATAAATCCTTTACAAATATTATAAATTATAACAAGATTTTATTAATATATCAATATATATTGATATATTAATAAAGAAAAATTCACTAAATGAGCTTTTCAAATGCCTCTGTTATCGCTTCCGCCTGCGTGAGACCTTCTAAAAATATCTCACCGTCCAAAACCAAAGTCGGATCTTTTGTTATACCCTGTTCTATAGCTTTTTGCGGGTCATGTTCAAAAGAAAAACGCACACGAATCGGTAAGTGCTTAATAGCACAACTTAAGCGTTTAGAAAACTTTGCACAATCGAGTCTACTTCCGTAAATAAGAGCTTCATGGAGTGGATACTCTGCGTGAGAGGCATTGAGAACCTCCCCAGCACTCATTTCGTGACAAACATTATCTTGCATTTTGCATCTCCTTAGATATGATATGAAGGTAATCATGCATGTCAAAGTAGCCTATCATAGCTTCAAACATCATTCTCCAGCATAACTCCATACATACAAACATCGTTATCATAACAAACCAAAAAACTTTTTTCTCAGTCACAGAGAATGAATTGTAAAAATCATACAATTTTTCATATCCCGCTTTAACTAATGCAAAATGTTCCATCAAAAAAGATCTGAAAAAGTACATAAAAGCAGGCATAAGCACAGCTCCGATATAATAAAAGAAAATCAAAATATCTTGCGTAATAAAATTGTTAAAAGTTAAAAATTCCCACATAATTCAGTTCCTTAGCAAATAATAACACAACTATTTATTATATAAAAAAATAGTCATTTTAATGATTTCACACAATAAATCAACTGATTCAAGAACATAAATACGATTTGATATTTCTTTGACTGAAACACCTACATAAATTATTTTTTCTTCATCTCCTGGCAGCATGATGTGTTTCACTATATCATAAGAAGAAGTTTCAGGTTTGTCATCAGAGATAAGCATCTTTTCTATTGCCCAGGCAAAATTTTCCTGTAAAAGTTTTGTAATATTTTGTTTGACAATTTTTTCATCAGTTTTTTGGTTGTCCCGTATTGTTCTGTTATAAATAACATCCGTTATAGAACGAATAACATTCAGTGAACTGTTTAAACTTAAAAATGAAGTGATCTGCAGATCGTTCAAAGACCTTTTGATATAGTTTTTCAAAGTCAATGCCTCTTTCTGGCGTTTTTCGCCTTCTTGTGCATTTTCGATCAAAGTGCAGTATCTTTTTACAGTCGCTATATCTAATCCTACCGCTTTAAGTATATCTCGGTATGGATCGATCTTTTGCAAATGTCTTTCAAATTTCTCTTTTGCATTTATATTGATCTCGTCACTTTTACCTTCTATAAGAGCATCTATATTTTTAGAGCAGTGCATATAAGCGGCATTAAATTCATTCATAGCCAAAGAGAGATTATTTGCACGGTAAGGGGAATTTTCAATATTCTTTTGTTCAAAATACTCTTCCACCATGATTGTCTCTGCAACTTTTAAATATTTTATCACAAGCTTCAAATCACTCATAAGTGATACATCTCTTGCTGCTTGTGCAAGAATCAGTTTTGAAAGCAGATGGTATCCGTACGACATATGAACAGGGTCCAGCCTGATGTGGTAGTGAACTATTCCTACTTTGGCAATTTTTTCATACAAAGTTTCATCAAAAGGCTCACTCAGTAAAGAGATGATGAATGCAATCTGTTTTTTCTTTAAGAGATCAATTTTATTTACAGGTATAAAAACTGAAAATTCAGGTTGTGTCAACAACTCTTCATAAAATTTGTCCATGATTTCATCGACATATTTTGCTATTTTTTCAATAGCCTCTTTCCGCTTTGGCAAATCTTTTGGATCTAAATCATATATCTCTTGTATTAATCTAATTTTATTTTTCATATTAAAGCACCTCTTCTAATGTTTTATACATCTCTGTTAATTTCTTGTCACTGTTTCGTAAAAATCTCATAAGCATATTCATACTTCTTTGCATTATTTTCACACCGATTTGTGGATTTTTTTGGCAAAATTCAAAAAATTCCTTGTCACTTATTTCCGCTATTGTACAGGAAGTTTTTGCTTTAATTGTTGTTAAGCTCATACCACTGTCTATAAGAGAAGAAAAAGAAAAAAATATATCATCATCTTTTGTAGCTTCTATAACCTCGATATCCTCACTTGAAGAGTTTTTAATAACAGCTATTTTCCCTGAAAGCAGATAAAACCCGCTTTTATATTTTTCTCCTTCACTGCGGATCAAATCATCTTTGTTTATCTCACGGTTTGTAAACATTTGTAAAAACTCCTGTTTCTCACCCGTATCTAAATCATTGAAAATTTCTTTCTCCATTGCTTACCTTTTCATCAAAATTATTGCACTAAATTCTGTTATTGTAAAATCATCATCAGGATTGATGATAACATTCTTTTGGATTTCACTGTTTTTTATCTTATTTAAAAGTGTTTTATATTTTTGGGCATCTTTACCAAAGTGCATATTATTCAAAATAATCTTTTTCAACTCTTTGGCTGTTACATCATTTTCAATAACACCAAGTAAGATCTCTCTTTTGTCTAACAATGCATCAAAAGCTTCCTTATATGTTTTACCTGTAAAAGGATGTTTTTGCTGAATTTTAAAGTTGGAAGTTCTTAGCAGTTTTCGTATAACCTTTGACATCCCCGGTTCAGTAATTGATTTTGAAAGTAAAAAACGGTTATACTCTTCACTCATCACTATTTCATCGCATTTGCTTTTTAAAAGATAATTTTCATATTGCGGATTGATAATCTCTGCAATGATATATACTTCATTATTTAATGAACGGATGATGATTACAGTTTCCAATACCTTTGCATCCGAATACTCATCATGTGCATTAAGAATCATAACTCTGTCTGCTTTTTCAATATTTGCGCGTTTTAAAACTTCTTCTTCATTATAATTTCCCTGTACAAACTTTAGATCATATTCATTGAGTACATCTTCAAGTTCCGGAGGAAAATCATGATAAACGATGACGATATTTTTTCCATATTTCTCTACAAAACCTGCGAGAATATCTTTTCTAGGTGTTTTAAACCCGCATATTACAAGGTGATGATTTAGATTTTCTGTCATAAGATACCTCTTTTTAGAAAATATTTTTTTTGTAACCAACTGTGTTGTAAGCTGTGCAGTGAGTACTGCAACAGCGACAACGCCGCCAAAAATTGCCAACATTGCCATCAGGCGTCCAAATTCACTGTGAGGAACAACATCCCCATAACCGACAGTGGACACAGTCACCACCATATACCAAAAAGCATCAAAAAAATCTTTAAAGTTCTGAGGTTCAAGATATGGTAGGACAATAGCAATAACAACAACAAATACAGAATATACAAACAGATAAAAATTAGCTAACGAAAATTCAAATTTTTGCATCAATCTCTCTGTTTTTTCACGTATCATGTAATATGCTCACACATTCATATTTTGAGTTATAAAAATTTTACCAGTTTATCTGTCATTTCCAATGCAAAATCCGGTGGCATATGACCTTTATTAAAGTAAAGATAGTTATCAAATCCCCATTTCATCATTTTTGAAATGGGTGAATAAAAGGCTATATCTCTTTTTCCGCCATATAAAACATCTGATGCAATTAGTGTCGCTTCATGTCCACCCATATTCATAATACAAAAAACTTCCAATTCGTGCGCTGGGATTTCCACATCTTCGCCAAGCTCTTTAAGTAAACTAGCAGCTGCTATTGCACCTTGTATGATAGCAACATGACCAAGTTTAGGTTGTGCTAATGCTGCAATATCACCGGCTGCAAAAATATTGTCAAAGTCTAAATGGCGCATTGTTTTATCTGTCGGGATAAAACCTTTTTCATCGCCGATATTTGAATCTTTTAAAACTTGTGGAGCAGCATACGGAGGAATAATAATTGCCAGATCACAATCCATTTTCGTACCGTCTTCAAAAGCTACAAAATCTTTTCCTATTTCAGTCAGTACTTTATCATTTGAGAGATTCATCTGATACTCTGTCATAAACTTACCAATGGCCTCACGCGGAGTATCGCCTACATCTTCAAAAAATACTTCACCCGGAGTGAAAACATTTATGCTGTAATCTTCACCTCTTTTTTTGTCTTTGTCTTTTTCAAGATAATAATCCAGCATAAACATAATCTCACCAATAGGACCTTCACAAGGGGCACTAAGCGGCGGTGCATCAACACGTGTTCCCCATGTACTTTTTGCAGCACCTGTAACTACTTTGCCACCTTCGAAAGTTTTTACTCTCTCCCAAAGTCTTTGTGCCTGCTCATCATCACAGACAGAATAACCATACTCTCTAAAACCTTTTATAGCATCATAATCTTTGACAGCACCAAGTGTCACCATAAGGTAATCATATTCGACATTTTCACTATTTTTCAGCATTAACATATTGTTTTTTTCATCAATATGTGTTACTTCATCTTGAATAAATTCAGCTCCACGACCCTCAAGAGTATGCTTAAGTTCAACAAGTGAATGCGATAATGGCGCACCCTCGAATGCCACCTCAGGCAATGAAGGTTTTAAAAGTGAATGAGAGCGTGAGTCAATAACTGTAACATCTATTTTTTTACCTATAAGGTGACGAATTTTGTAAAATATATGCAACCCTGCAAATCCTGCACCTAAAATAACTACTTTTTTCATAATATATTCCTTTTTTTCCTATTTTATTTATCTTCATGTTCTTTGATAATTTTAAGAACATCTTCTGCTGCACCGACGATACCACTAAACGCAGCATGTCTCACTATTTTTACCACTGAGAGAAGTTCTTCTTTAGAAACACCGGCATTTAATGCAGCATATGTTAAAGTATCAATGCATGACTGATCTTTCATTCCAAGTGCGGCAGAAAAATAGACCAAAAGAGAGGTTTTTGGATCAAGTGCATTTGTATCACTCTGCATACTCATTTTAGAGCTCATTGCCTGTTCAACAAGCATTTCCGGCGCTACACCCTGTGCTAGACGAATTGAATTAGGAACACCCTCATGTCCAAACTTTTCTTCCATTTGTGCTAAAACTTGTTCTGGCGTTGGCATTTGCATGACAAACTCCTTGTAAAATTAGATTGAGACAGGTGAAATCCTATCTTCAAAACACTCTGGAAGCAGAGTGTTTTAAGCATAGTTTTACTTCTCTTTCTGCGCACATTTTTTTGCACGTATCGTTTCCAAGTTTTTAACTTTTTTATCCAATTCAAGCAACATATCATATTGCTCGCTTCCACTGAGATGATTCTTTTTCATAGATTTCTCTCTTTCTTCTATGGTTTCTTTCCATTCATCAAGAACTTCATCAGGTATAGTACAATCAAGTGCAGATTTTTTTTCATGATCAATAAGCCAATCAGCTATTCTAGCCATTACATGTAACATTGTAACCATCCTTTTCTAATCAGATTTCGTGCATTTTTTCGCGCGAATCTCTTTGATTTGTCTAACCTCTTTTTCCACACCTAACAGCATATCATACTGCTCGGTGTCAGTTTTATGATGTTCCTGCATTCTTTTTTTTCGCTCTTCTATAGTATCTAACCATTCATCTACTACTTCATCTGAAATACTACAGTCTAAGGCATCCTTTTTCTCATTCTCAAGCATTTTTGTAGCTATTGCTTTCAATATATGTAACATCTTTACGCTCCTATAAGCTTATAAATCATTTTTGCTGCTAAAAGCAGTAATACAACGGCAATAAGCTTTTTCACCTGTGAAGGCGTTAAACGGTAGTGCATTATTCTGTCACCCAAATAACCACCGATTATGGCTGCTACTGTCACGACACCTAAAAGCATCCAGTCCATATCTACAAAACTCAGATAAGTCGCAAATGCACCAAGCGTTGAAAACGGTATAACGAAACTAATGGCATAGGCAGCTTTTTTCGCATCAAAACCCAAAAGAATCAAAAGCGGCATAATAAGAGAGCCGCCGCCGACACCGATAGTCCCAGAGATAAGTCCTACACTGCCGCCAATAACATATAAAATCCATGCTTTGTCATATACAACTTTTTGTTCTCTGTTGGAAAACAGCAGTAAAAAAGCACTAATAACAATAAAAGCGACCAATATCCATTCAACTATCTCTTTATTGACATATTGACTTGCATAAGCACCCAAAGGTGTTGCAATCATAATAGAAACAATAAGAGGAATAGCAAATTTAATATCTAAAACACCACGAAAGAAATTCATAATTGATGCTGTAATTGTAGATGCAGAATTTATGAACAGTCCTATAGCTTTTGCAAGATTTAAAGACATATCCATCATCGAAAAAATAGGAACAAGCCCTATGGCAGAGCCGACTCCACCCATTGAAAAAAGAGTAGAAAGTCCCAATGTCAAAAAGAAATATATTGTATAATGTAATAATTCAGGACCCATCCATTACCCTTTTATAGATTGATTTTTTTTGCTTTGCCGCCTTTAAGTGCGTCCATCAGGCCTAACAGCCCACCTACAAGATACTTCACTTCAAAACCTTCACTTGCAAGATAGATTCGCGCCATGTTCGAGCGATCCGTTTTTGGACAAGCAACGACTATTAATTTGTCTTTTGGCAGTTCGTTCAGACGTTCCGGCAGCTCATTTGCCGGAATTTTCAAACCGAAATTCACTTGCCACACAGCTGTCTCAAAAGGTACACGAACATCAACGAGTTCACATTTTCCTTCATTATATAAAGAGACAAAATCTTCAATCTCTATACGCATATTGCTCATTTCACTTGGTACTATTTTTCTCGCTAATTCTTGCATGATTTATCCTTTAAGTTTGTTCATATAATCCCGTGCTTTATCACCACGCAGACCTTCAATAACTCCTAACATCCCATCTGTGAGATATTTTGCGTCAAAGCCCTGCAGTTTTAAATAGAGTCGTGCTATTTCAGCACGGTCATAGTGAGGACACATTGTTACTATGGTTTTGTTTTTATCTATCTCATCAAGTCTGTCCGGCAGCTCATTAAGCGGTATATGATCGCCAAAACCCAAGCTCCATGCTTCATGCTCTTCATTGAAACGAATATCTATGATTTGAATCTCGCCTTTTGTATACTGTTCAAACAACTCATCACGCTTTATTTTCATATCCTGTCGTTCTTGATAATCAAAACTTCTAAGATATTTATCAAACTCTTCTATTTTACTTTTCATAATTGATCCTTTGTATTATAACTAACTATTTAGTTAATTATATAACCCTTTGACTAAAAATAAACTTAGAATTTATAGCTATATAAAAAACCTCCAAAATAATTATTACTATTATCTTCTTTTATTGCCGGTGTCTGCCCCTGATAATAAAAACTTAGCTTGTGATTATCATAATATACATCAGCAGCAATAAATCCGGTCATTTTAAAATTTTCTTTTTCTGTTTGATAACCCTCGTCTTTTGCTTCATTAAGAATATAATTATAAGCGACACCAACCCCACTGATGCCCGTATCAAAAGAGTAGCCAAAGCCTTTATGGTTTTTAACACCTACCAATGTTGGCTCTTCACGCAGACATGGATAGTGTTCATTAAAATTTCTAACATAATTGCGACCTACACGAAATGCAGTTCCCACTAAGACTGAAGTATTAAAATTACCAAGAGAAACAGCGGCATTGTTAAACCAGTCGGCATCTAAATCATCACCAAGTTTACCTTCCCATGAAATTTCTCCGCAATTAACCAAAAGATTAGCGGTAAGCTGTGTGCCTAGCTGTGTATTCCAACCTGCAGGTTTGTCATTTCCTATGATTGCGTGAAAGGTGTCTTGTGTACTCTCAGCTAAAGATGCAGGCCCTACAATACCCAAATCAAATGCGTATTCTATAAAACTGTTGCTGTCTGATTGGATTAAATACGTTGAGAGTGCCAAATACCCTGCATAAGGGATATCATTGTATTGAGGAGTTACAATTGTTGTATCATCAGGTGTAATTATTATCTGTGTTAAACTTACACCCGCATTATAGTTTTTACTCTTATCAAGCTCTATTGAAAATTTATGAAGAGTATCTATCAAAAAATCAGTATAACCATTTTGCTCATTATCTTCCAACCATGCAAAGGTAGCACCATTTGTAAAGTGCCCGTCCTTACCTACAAAAAAATCATTATCAACGGCAAATGCAATCTGATCTGCGTTAAGAGAGATTGTACTCAATAAGAACAAAGACATTACTTGTCTCTTCATTTATCACCTTTTTTCAATAGACTCTAACACAATAAAACTTAATTATATCTATACATCAATAATTTTATATAAAAATGAGACTTAATTAAAAAGTATTACCTGTCTAAAAATAGACTTAGAGCTTATATTCAAACTGTAAAAATATATGTTGTGCATTATTGTCTGCAACACTATTTTTCACAAATGCTCCTGCTTTAAAATAGGCATAGATAAAGGAGAGTTTTATGTTCTTTACAGGCTTATAAAAAAACTCTGCGTCCATTTCATCTCCTAACTTCTTATCGGTGTAACCTGGTTTATTTTTATATCCATAATATGCCCACTTTCCATCTGCATCAGCCAGACTAAAATCATGATAGGTGAATTTTGTATCTATTTTACTATTTGGGTACAAATAAAGAGCAATTTGATTATCCTGCATATTCGACCAGCTCATCAAATCCATTCGCCCGTAGTGACTGCCGTCCGTTGAGCCAAAAGGCGTAGTGAAATCTTTGCCGGCATAGACTCTTCCAAGCACTATTTTTGGTTTGAGTAGTGTTTTTTTAAATTGATAACCGCCTTTGAGAACATAAGCAAAATCATTGATTTTTTTGCTGCCATCTTTGCCTGATTCATTTACATAGGTTGCATCATAAGTAAAACTGTTATAATCTTTTTCATATAAACGCGCACCTGTATAGCTAAGATACTCATAACTTTTATGCCCTGAGCTCATCTTTGGAATTAAATTATGTTTGTAAACATAAAAAGGCTCAACTGCTCCCTTTTGTGTCGTTTTAAAATGGCTGTAAACTACAGCACCTTCATAGAGATGCTTCTCAAACATACTAAATTTATTAGGATCTTTCGTTCTTGTTTGTCCGTACCAGGCATCTATGAAATTGTCATGAAACTTGTAAGAGAATCTCCCTGCATCCCAAAGCCAGCCAATAGTATTACCCCATTTTCCAGGGCCTATAATACGATTGTCACCATAAGCAATATCCTGACGCCCCACTTTAAAAGAGAGATTATCTATACCAAGCGATTTAAAAGTAAGAGAAGCGTCATAAAGTTCAAAATGTTCATGGTAAGGATTCATGGCATAAACATAAGGGGTATTTTTATTTTTTATGAAATCAAGATCAGTTAAAGAACTGCCCCACTCTCTTGCGTCATACATAATGAGTGAGTAGTCTATATTGGAAGTTTTATACTCTCCTCCAAGCATAATACGTTGGAGCAAGATAGTATCATCACTCTCACCTACTTCATCACCTTTGGCATTTATAGAATCATTTCCATACGCTTTTTTGTTAAAGCCATGCCAACTCTCTGCGCGCTCACGTAAAGAACCTAGTATGTTAAGAGTATCAGCATACACAAAAGATACCAAACTTAATACAAGCAGGATGTATTTCATAATTAACTTTTAAAAATCATCCGCTTCAAACTCGGCATCAGCTTTGGCATCTTCTATGCGCTGCAACTCTGCATCACTCATCATCAATACTTTCATCTTTTTGACAAACATTGTTTTATCCGGCAGTTTTGTAAAGTATGCATAGATTCCATAGACCATTACAACAATGGTTAAAACAGTTATAGCTGCTTGCGCAGGAGTAAACTTCTGCACAGGCTCTTTGATGTTCATCTCACAGACACCACCCGGGCAGTATTTCGGGTCTTTTCTTTTGATCCAGCCAAATATCTTACAACCTAGACAGATAGAAAATGCCGCTTCAAAAAAGAGCAGTGCCATACAGATCAAACAGACCAAAACTTTCAGTGGATTTGGCTGAAAATCAATAACAAGATAGTAAAACATAGGCCATGCAAGCACCATCCCCAATGCCCAAGCAAAACGTTTTTGTACTGCACCCACATACTCTGGTGTTTGGTTACGGACAAAAAAGCGTCCAAGCAGTAAACTTGGTGCATATCTCGGCTGAATCACCCTTAAAGTAAAATCGATCGCAAAAAATGTAACGAAATACTTTGAAAAAACAGCCGTCCCAAGCATAACACCGTTTACAAGACCTAAAAAAGCGCCGACAAATAAAATTGCCGCCGCCGCTCTGGCCTCACGCTCATTTAAAACCCGAATGTCATAACTCGGAACCTTTTCACCATATGCAAAAAATTCATTCATTACGCCAATACCTCTTTTATCTCGTCCTCAACTTTATTAAGGGGATTTGTTTTTTTGTTATCTTTGTCAAATATATATGCATACATAGGAACATAGACAAGTGTCAAGAGTGTACCGACTAAAAGACCGCCGATGGCAACATCTGCCAACGGTGAAAGTCTCTCCAGCCCAACTGCCTGCTCCAGTGCAATAGGAATCATTCCTGCAATAGTACCAAATGCCGTCATCATAACAGGACGGAATCTCACGCGGACCGCCTCTTGAGCACTGTCAAACGGAGATTCACCTTTTTCTCTATAGCCTTGGTAAAAGTCTATTAAAAGTACCGCATTTTTGATGATAATACCAAAAAGAAGCAGTATCCCCAAAAGACTCGGCATACAGCTCGGTTTCCCAAAAAGCAACATGCCCCACGCCGCACCAATAAGTGAAAGCGGAAGCACAACGATCATAATAAACGCCATACGAACAGAACGATAGATGGCAATAAGCGCCATAATGAGGATGATAACACCCAGTCCTATCGCTTTTAACATACGTTTAAAACTATCATGAATCTGAGCGATATCACCTGTCTGCGTGAGCTCAATATCTTGAATATTCGCTTTTTTCAAAGCGTTCAAAGTATCATCTGTCAAGTGTGTGACCGGTCGTTTTGCGCGGTAACCGTTGACATCCAAAGAGTAAAGCATTTTATCGCGTTCTATCTTTGCAAAGGTCAAATGACGTTTTAGTTTTGCAATGGCTTCAAGTGGAATCTCACCCGATGGTGTTGCAATCGGTAAAAGTTTGAGTGTCTCTATATTTTTAGAGAATTTCCCTTTGAGATAGAGTCTCACAAACTGTGTATTCATCGACTCAAGATTGGCATTAAGCCCTACTATCTGCCCTTTAAGAGGAATCTGCATCGCTATTTGATACGGTGTTACTCCATAGCTAAGCGCTTTATTTTTATCAATATCGAGCTCTATTTCCGTAAAATCTTTGTCCCAGCTAGTTGAGACAGATGTCAAACCATGAACTTTTTGCATTGCATCTTGAACTGTGTGAGAGGCATCTGCTAAACCATCGACGTATGGCGAGCTCAAACGGGTATCTACCGTTGCTTTAATGCTCGAAAGCGCTGTCGCACCAAAGTCAAAGACATCATTTCGTTTAATACCCTCCAAATGAGATAGTTTGTCACGAATAAGATCTTCAAGCTCCCACATTGTTCGTTTTCTTTCAAAGCGGTTAACCGCATTGATGGTTATTGTCGCTTCAGAAGGAAGATTTCCGCTTCCAAGACTAAGTACCCCAGGTTCTGTACCAAAAGCAACTGAGCTCATCTTCACCCATTTTTGGCTGTCTAACCATTTAAGTATCGGCTCAATCTTCTTCTGGGCACTCTCTACATTTTCATTGGAGCTAAATGCGATCTGTGCTTTGATGATTCCCGTATCCATAGGAGGCATTGCATCTTTTCCGATTGTCGGCATAATATTTTTCAAACTCAACATCAAAATAGCGATAACACCCATTGTCAACATCATACGACGTGCAAACCAGAACTTTCCGTTTGAAAACTTAATAATTCCCTCATACGGAGCTACAAGTCTGCCAATCGTATTTTGGTAAAACTTCTCAAAATAACCTTCAATCTTCGTCTTACCTGTTCCATTTTTATAAAGCCATTTTGAAAGTGACGGAATGAACGTAATAGACAAGAACCAAGAAACTAAAAGTGCAATAATAAGCGTCTCAATAAGCGGTTTAAATATCTTCTCCGGAAATCCACCGACAAACATCAACGGAAATAAAATAGCAATCGTTGCAATCGTTCCGGCAAACACAGGAGAGAGAACCTCTTTTGTACCATGTGTAATGGCATCTTCAAGTTTCTCATGCCCTTCGTTAAGGTGTCGTTCTATATTTTCCAATACAACAACCGCATCATCTGTCAGCATTCCAAGCGCTAAAATAATAGCTGTATAGATAACGATGTTCAACTCACCGCCTGTCAGCCATATAATCGCCATAGTTGAGAAGAAGACCATAGGAATCGAAAGCCCTGCCGCGACAATTGCACGGAAATTTCCAAGGAAAATCATAATGACTAAAAGCGTGTAGATGATAGCATCACGCAGAGCTTCAAGCATATTGTCATTTGCCTGCTCTATCAGATCTCTTTGCGTATCAGAGATCTCAAACTTGATATTTGGATATTTTTGCTCTAAGATCTTCATTTCGGCACGAGCCGCTTTGGAAACATCCAAAACACTGCCGCCAGGTGCACGTTGTACTGCTAAAGCTATGGCATCTTTACCGTTACCAATGTAACCACTTGTACGTTTTTTGTATGACCATTTCACATCGGCGATATCACCAAGACGCACATTTGGCATGATTTGAAGCTGTTTTAATTTTTCAATATTATCTTTTTCACCATAAAAAGTGATGGTATAAAAGCTGTTATCACCTTTTACAAAACCTATCGGCATATCACGGTTAAGTGTGTTGAGCGCTTTTGCGATAGTATCGAAGTTTACATTGTAGCGTTTTGCTTTAAAAGGATCGACTGCAATATTAATAGCACTTTGATAGCCGCCAAAAACTTCAACATTTCCAATCTCTTTGTTGCTTAAAAGTGACGGTTTAATGAACGAATCTGCGATCTTTCTAATACCGGCAAGATCTATGTTCTTATTTTTTGGACTCAGAGCAATCACATCGACAGGAAGTGTAAAGTCACCTGCTGTATAGATTGCCGGATTTGTTCCTTTTGGAAGTTTTGCTTTTACAATAGAGAGCGCATTGGCAACATCAACTGCCGCAGCATTAAGCCCTTTTTTGTAACCAAAGTCTGCTTTGACGATTGAAAAACCTGCGACATTTACACTGCTGACATCCGTCACCAAACCAAGACGTGAGATCTCCTGCTCAATTGGCTTCGAAACTGTAGAGGCTGCAACCTGTGCTGTAGCACCCGGTACCTGCGTGATGACAATAACCTCCGGAGGATTTGCATCTGGGAAAAGATTTTTTGGCAGTGTTACCAAAGCAATGATTCCCATAATGAAAAAAGCCGTAATCAGCGAATAGAGCAGATACGGTCGTTTATAAAAAAAATCAAACATCCTCTACTCCTTTACTTTAAGAGCATAACCGCTTGTAAGTTTCAATAAAATATCCGGTTTTGCAACAACTATCTTCTTGCCTTCTAAAGCATCTGAAACAACAACACCCTGCTGGGCACTCTGAACTATATGAACCTCTTGCGCCTTCGCTTTGTTCCCTTGAGCAACAAGAACATAACTTTTACCATCTTTATTTAAAATGGCGTCAAAAGGAAGCAGTGTCGCTTTTTGATTGAACGTCACAACATCCACCTCTACTCTGTCTCCACTGACAAGATTTACATTACCCGTATAAACCTTGTACTCTGCTAAACCATGAAAAGTCGTATTAAGCGGTGTAGCTGCATAGAACCTACCATGAAATTTCACACCGCGAATTGGAAGATCAGTTGGCACACGCACCATCAGATAAAACCCGTTTTTAGAGCTGATAGCTACAAGTGGTTTGCCTGGAACACTGATAGCACCCTGACTAGCAAATGTCTTTGCTATAACACCATTTACAGGTGAGACTATCGTTGCATAAGATAGATTGTTTTTCAACTCTATCTCTTTTTGTTTCAAAGCATTTAACTGCGCCTGAGTATTTGCTATCATCGTCATCTCTTTTTGCGACTCTTCTATGGAAGCGCCCTGCACTTTTAAGAGATCCAAAGTTCTTTTATGTGTTGCTTCAAGATTATCAAGAGCAATTTTTGCTGCCTGCATCTGCTCTTGAACACTTGCAAGGGAGCTTTTAATTGTCGTCGTGTCTAGTCTGACAACAACATCACCCTTTTTAACACTTGAACCACTCGGCTTTATCATTTGAATTCTTGCCGCAATTCTTGAAGCCAATTGAACATCTTTATCATTAGCAACTTCTGCGAGATATGGTAGTGTCAATGTCACCGGAGCTATTTTTGGTGTCATCGTAGACACAACGATTGGGTAGATTTTCGCTTTTGGAAGATTGGCATCATGAGCTCTTGCCTCTTTTACCTTCTTCACACCCGCTACACCTAAACCTGCCACTACTGCTACAGCTATTGTTATCTTTACATATTTATTCATTTTACCATCTCCTCTATATTATTTGCATATATGACTGCTAACTGCATCTGTGTCTGCCACTTTTGTGCCTTTGCCTGATATAGCTTTGCTTTTGCATCGACCACATCATCTTCGTATCTTAGATACTCTTCGGTAGAGAGTCTTCCGCTCTTATAGTTCACTTTTGCGATTTGAAGTAACTTCTCTTTATTCTCTATACTCTTTTGTGAAAGTTTAATGGAGTTATCCAGTAAGGGCAGAGAGCTTTTGAGCATATCAGCTTTTGCAGATAGCTCCTCACGTAGCTTCTCCAACTCAACTTCATCCGAGCGCAGCTCTATTTTTGACTTTTTAATGGAGTCATACTGGCTCATTGCCAAAAGCGGAATGTTGATAACCACACCGATATCTCCATACTCTTCGTTGACATCTTTATTATTGTTGTAAGCAGTAGCCGATGAATAGGCATAGCTTCCATGTGCCACAACGGAAGGATAGAGCTTCTCTTTCTCTGCATTCACTTCCAACCGTGAAGCTCTGAGTTTCTCTTCAAGCGGTTTAAGTGAACCGAGTTCTCCTTCTTTAACAGAAGAGACCTCTTGCATATCGACAGGAACATCAAGTTTGATGCCTGTAATAGCTTCAATGGAACTGATGAGTTTTTGCTTTTGCAGATCAATATTGTTTTTGGCAATGCTTACCTGATTAAGCCCGTCATCTATCTTATAAAGTGCAGACGCCGGAGCACGCCCGTTATCGACCTTTATCTTCAATGTTTTTTGTGTTTCAAGCAGTGACTTTTCTTTTAATTCGAGTGATCTTTTCAGCTCATGCAGGTATTGAAGGTTTGCATTGCTGCCGACGATCAACGCTTCATTTTGCAGAAGATTGATGTGCTTTTTGGCCTGTGCACTTTTTTGCATCGCTTTTGCTTTGTCTGCCATCGTATAGATTGATTTTACAAAAATAGGCATCGTAAACTGTGCACCACCTTTGTAAATATTGTAACTATACGGTTGAGAGATAGCATTATCGACTAACATTTGTTTCATCACATTTGGTGCAATCGGCTTCATATTTGTCGGACTTGAATAGTTATCATACGTTCCAAAGAGACTGATAGTCGGGTAAAGCTGTGAAGTGGCCTGCGAAGCAGCAACCTCTGCTTTTTTGACCACCATCTCATCAGACTTGGTCTGGGCATGGGACTTGAGCGCATCAAAGAGCTCGGGAATTGAATGAGCACTGAGTAAGTAAGGAATACTCAGTGCTAAAAGTGTTTTTTTCATCTATTTAATCTCCAACATTAGTTTTACTTTTTTAAATATATAAGCAGCTATCTCATCGATATCACAGTCACTGCAAGTATTGATATCCGGTTCCATTTTTGCTGCATTCTCACGCAAAGGCTTTGTTGTGATAAGCAGATTGATCGTGCCGACTATCATAAAGTGAATGATCATCGGCTCTATATCATGAAATAGTCCCTGCTTCTCACCCTCACGCAGAATCTCACTCAAGAGCATAAAAAGTTTTCTTAGACTCGCGAACATCAATTCAGGCAGATGTGCTCCGCTGTCACTCAGCTCACGTAAAATGAGCGAAGGCAGATAAGGGTTCTTGTCACAATAAGCGGCATAAGTTTTTATAAATGCCTCCAAATCTGCCAAAGGTGATACACAGCATTTATCCGTAACTATGATCTCATTATGAATAGCCTCTAACGCATGTGTCATGACTGCGGCATAAAGCCCTGCTTTGTTCTTGTAGTAGTAAAAAAGCATCGCTTTGTTCACACCGCACTCTTTGGCTATCTCATCAGCCGTCGTCGCATCATAACCGTTTTTCGCAAAAAGCAGCATCGCATTTTCGATGATCTTCGCTTTTGTCGCTTCGGCATCTCTTGTCTGTTTTGCCATACTTTAAACTCCAATAAATAACTAGTTGGTTAATTATACACAATTTTCTACAAATATATCAAGAAATTTGAAATAAAATTTATCTTTTTAATAATAATATGATAATAATTATCATAACTATTGACATTCATATAGTTTTTTTGTACTATTTCGACATAAACAATTATGATAATAAATATCATGATTGAAATAAAAGGATTAAAAGTATGAAAAATACAAAATTATCACTGGCTCTTGCCGGTATACTAGCATGTAGTAGTGCATCTTTTGCGGATGACAGAGAAGATATTGCACAGTTAAAAAAAGAGATAGCCGAGTTGAAAGAGACAACACAGTCGCTTATTGATGAGACAAGTGACCTTAAAACAGGTTTTAACTACACAACGGTAGATACAGACAAGTCACATAGCGGTCTTGGAGCTGCTGCTTCAAAGGTTTACTACTCTAAATCACCGCTTAGTATCGGGGGATATGGTGAGATGTACTACTCTACGACAAATTCGGATGATGACACAGAGGATAGTTCTGAAACTCAGGTCAAAAGACTTATAACATATCTTGGATACAAATTTTCTGACAATATTATCTTAAATACAGAAATAGAGTACGAAGGCGGCGGCGTGACAGCAAGCGGCGGCGGTGATGAAGTTGTCGTTGAATTTATGTATATAGATTTTTTAATGAACAAGAACTATAACTTCAGAGTTGGAAATATGCTTATGCCTGTAGGTTTAACAAACCAAAGACATGAACCTACACTCTTTACAACTGTTCAACGTCCGCAAACTGCCTATTATTTGATACCTACAACATGGAACGAAAGTGGTGCGATGATTTATGGTGAAATTACGGAGGGCTTAGAGTATAAACTCGCAGGTGTGAGTGCATTGCAGCCGGATGACACAGCGGGTGCAAAATGGCTCAGAAAAGGACGCGGCAGCTCTTTTGAAGTAAAAAATCCTGGTTTTGCCGGTGTAGCACGTCTTGACTATACTGGCATCAACGGTCTTTTGGTCGGTGCCTCTGTTTATAACGACAGCAAAATAACAATGTGGGATGCTCACATGAACTATGAGAACAGTGGAGCGAGACTCTATGGAACATACACGCAGACAAAACGCTCCGACACAACGGCTGCACAAGTAAAAGAGATGAGCGGTGGCTATATCAATGCAAGTTTTGATCTGTTAACTCTTACTTCATATAATAAAAAACTTCCTGTTTTTATTCAGTATGAGCGTGTAAACCCACAAGAAAAACTGGCTGACGGGACAACAAATAGTGCTATCAATACAACAACCGTAGGTATCAACTTCTTTCCTCACGAGCAGGTAGTCTTAAAAATGGATTATGCAATGGCAGACAATGATTTTGCCAATACAGGCACAAATGCGGATACGTTTAGTATCTCGATGGGCTTTATTTTTTAGAGTTTTGATATAATAACGGCAAAAATTAACATAAGCGAAATATGAAAAATGAAATATATTCTTCTCCTATCCCTGCTCATTTTTTCTCTCACAGATTCTCTATCGGCGAAAGTTCTTGTTTCTCCGATAGATGCCATGAAAGAGAACTATTCACAAACAGCAGTTATTACTAAAAAGAACATCCTGCTTTCAGGCGAGCAGTTTAAAAAGATACAATCAACTGCAAAGGCGAAACTAACGACAAAGATCTACCGCATTTATGTCGCAAAGGAGAAAGGAAAAACTTTAGGTTATGGTATATTGATCAATCATAAAGTCCGTTCCAAGAATGCTGTTGTTATGTACCTTATCACTAAAGGTAAACTGCTCGGCATCGAGATCATCGCTTTTAACGAACCGCACGAATATATTCCAAGTAAAACATGGCAGGAGCAGTTTCAAAACATTCCGACAGATAAAATGCTGCATCTCTCACGCGACATTCCTACCATTACGGGAGCAACTCTGAGTGCTAGAAGTGTTACAGAAAGCTCACGCATCGCATTTGCCATATACAATGAACTCTTAAAAGGAAAATAGTTGCGTTTTACCCTCATTAAAAATGTAAAACAGGACAAGGCTATGAAGCCTCTGCTCAACAGCCTTTTAGTCTTTATTTTTCTCTACATCATTTTTGACATCTTTGTAAAGTCGCATACTATGGGACTCACTTCCTCACAGGTCAATACAACGCTTTTTGGCAATGCCGATGAATTTTTGGACCCGATGAACAAGTCTGTCTTTCTTGAATTTGTCCATATGCAGATATTTTTCTTAATGATGCTTCTGCTCACACTCTCAGCAGTCTTTATTCGTCTACTGCATCAAAAAAGAAGCACACTACTTGTGATGAACCTGCTTATGATCTTTGGGCTGCTCTGCCCTGTTAGCCTGATGGTATCATATTTTTATGCTCCTGAATTTACAACTATCTACCTCTTTGCTTTTTTTACCTGGCATATTGTCGGATTTTACATGACGCTTGCATCTTTCTGGGAGCTCAATATTGCTAAATAAAGCGTACAGATATGCTATAGGTTATTTCTTACTTTTTAGCCTCTTGCTGCTTGTAAGCGGTGCACTTATCTTTTCTGACAAAATAGGCTTTTCCTATGAGTCTATCCTGCACTACTACCTTGGTGATGAAGCGGCATTTATACCGGCGAAATCCTATGCAGGTCTTTTAAAGATAATCCTGCCTCATATCTTTGCTTTTGGACTTTTTGTCATGGTTGTGCTGCATTTTCTCATCTTTACGCAAAAGCGCAATACAAAAGAGATGCAGATCATCATCGCTCTCTCTTTTTTCAGTGCTTTTTTGGAACTCTTTTCTCCCTTTGGCATCCTTGCAGGTCTACACTTTCTTATCTATGTCAAACTTATCTCATTTTTTCTTTTTGAGTTCACTTTACTATATGTACTATTTATATTGTTTAAAAGTATTCTTTATACCAAATAAGCTATAATCTTTTTTATGAAAAAATTTACACTCCTGTTATCACTACTTCTTACAAGCGTTTCTTTATGGTCGGCATCACAAACAAAAGTATGCCAAAAATGTCACCCTCTCATCTATAAAGAGTATTACAACTCCATACATAGAAAATCATCACTGCAAAACGATATGATCTATAAAGCCATATTTGAAAAAGAGCATGCCGATAAACAAAAATGTGCAAACTGTCACTCACCGAGTGCAACAGACAAATTACAGGCAAAAGAAGAACCTATCTCCTGTATCTACTGCCATACGATCACAGATGTTAAAGAGAATGATACAAGCAATCAAAACATGCTCAGCGGCAAGAAAAAGGATTTTTATACTGCCGAAGTTTCCAAGAAAAATGAATCGAAGGTCAAATTTGAAACAACAAGCTCCTTTTTCGGTCTTATAAAAAACGCAAAAAACTCCCCTTACCATCAAATAGAGTATAACAATGAAAACTACTACAACGGCAATGTCTGCATGGGATGTCACTCTCACGTGAACAATGAGCACGGTTTTGATGTCATCATGCTCGATGCTTACATTGACAAAAAAGACAAAGAGACCTGCATCTCCTGTCATATGCCAAAGATTATGGGCTCAAAAACAACACTGAGAGATACAAAGACACATGCCTACCATGGTATGGCAGGTGTACATAATATGAGTAAAAGTCTTGGGAAGTACATTGACATCAGTGCTGAAAAAAATAAAAACGGTTTTGTCATACAGATAAAAAATCAGGCAAACCACGCACTCTTTGGACAGGCGTACAGAGAAGGTGTTCTTCAGGTAAGCATCTCACGCAAGGGCAAAACCATCACACTAAAACCATTCATATTCAAACGTACATTTACAAAAAACGGCAAAGCTAGCCTGCCGTTTGAAGCGACAGATGTTCTCAAAGACACGCTTATCTATGCAAAAAAGAGTATTGAGTACGACACAAAACTGCAACAAGGCGATTTAATGACAGTCACACTTGGCTTTAGACTTATCTCAGAAGAGGCGGCAAAAGTACTCGGTCTTAAAAATGACAAAAAACTAACCGAAATAAAAATCTTAAAAACAGAGCTATTTCAGTTTTAATTCACTAACGTAACTTTGCAGATTTTTGCTCACAACAAGCTTTTTATCTGCCTGTAAGATAATATAAGCGATTGGTTGTGAAGCTAAAAATAGGTAGGCTTTTTTTAGAGACATAACACTCACAGCCGTTGCAAAGGCATCAAGCGTTGCCGAAGGCAATTTTGAGATCAATGTCACTGAGATAAAGTTTTGCTCAGAGTTTTTCTTTTTTGGGTTTATGAGATGATTATGTGTGATATTACCGACATAACGATTGTAATTTCCACTTGTACTGACAGCAGTGTCGCACATTGTAAAAACTGCTAACGCAGCATCGTTTTTCAAGGGATTGTTCACAGCTATCTTACACTCTCCAATGCAACGGATATCTCCACTAAGGGCGATTACCGCATTTTCTACGCTGTTGTTTCTAAAAAACTGACTTACTTTGTCAATACCGTAGCCCTTCCCCATACCGCCAAGATCAATCTTGATGGTATCGGTAATGACAGCCTTCTGCTTATCAAACAAAAGCCCATCCATCGATGTCGAAGCTTTTTGCATGGACTTTTTAGATGCAATTCTTTCATCTTCACCAAAATGATAAAGATCTTTTGTAATACTTCCAACAGCAACATCAAAATAACCGTCCGTCTCTTTGTAATATTTTAAAGAAAGTTGCAAAGCCTCATAGCTGTAGTTGTCAAGTTTGGCACTTCTGTTTTCATTGAGTTTGTAAATGGGTGAATTTTTGTCAAAAGAAGAGATGGAAGACTCAATCTTTTTCAGCAGTTTAAATGCAGGAGAAATAAGCTCTTTGTGCTGCTTATCTACAGAGATGGATACAAAGGTGCCCATTACAACTTTTTGCCGTGCAACCAGCTCCGCATGAAGCTGCAAAGCCATTAAAAAAAGAGCCAAGGCAAACAGCCTAAGCATTAGATGTCTATTACCTCATTGACTTCGAGTCCAAAACCGCTGAGACCGACAAAGTCCGTCGCTTTCATTGATGTGATAAGATTCATTTTTGAAATACCAAAAGATTTGATGATCTGCGCACCGATACCGAACTCTTTTGGAGCAGAATTATCCTGATGATGCGTCTTGTTTATAAAGACCAGCAGACCGCTGTTTTGTTTAAGATATTCAATCGATTTTATAAGATTGTTGTATTTGTCCTGATTGAGTAGCAATTCATCATCCGGAATGACATTATGTACACGAACATTCGCAACCTCTCCTGCACTGTAAAAAAGAATAGCATTGTGCTTTATACCATCATGATCTTCAAATGTATGGCGTGTCACTTTGACACCAAAGAACTCTATCTCTTCAACAGCGACTTCTTGAACAAGCCGCTCATTTGCAAGTCTGTACTCGACGATATCGGAGATAAAAACCGTATGCAGGTCGTGCTCTTTTGCAAAAATATCCAAGTCATCGCGACGAGCCATTTCACCATTGTCTTTAATAATCTCACAAATGACACCCGCTTCACTCAGTCCTGCCAGACGACACAGATCAACAGAACCTTCCGTATGTCCTGTGCGAACAAGCGTACCGCCCTCTTTTGCAATTAATGGAAATATATGACCAGGTCGTACAAGTTCATCCGGTTTGGAGATAGGATTTGCCAAAATTTTAATGGTATCATCTCTCTCTTTTGCAGAGATTCCCGTCAACGCATCTTTTGCATCGACAGAGACCGTAAATGCCGTCTCATACGATGAAGTGTTCGAACTCACCATTGGATTGAGTTCAAGTCTGTTTGCTATCTCACGTGAGAGGGCAACACAGATAAGCCCTCGTGCATGTGTTGCCATGAAGTTGACATGATCGGGCGTTGAAAATGCCGCAGCATAAACAAGATCCCCTTCATTCTCTCTATCCTCATCGTCACACATAATGACCATCTTACCCTGTTTTATCTCTTCTATCGCTTTTAAAACTCTCTCATTTGGTGTCATAGATATTCTCTTTTTATGTTGGTTATGGAATTATACACCCAATTGGGTTAAATCATCATCAATTTAGCTGATGATTAAACTCCGGAACAATCTCTTTAAGTTTATCAATTTTGTGAGTGGTTTGAACAAGCTCTTCTATATCACTCGAAAGTTTTTCAATGTCGTACTCAGTTTTTCCGGCCACTGTTATAGACTCATACTCTGTTTGCATATCATTGTCACTGATCAAAAGCTCTTCATAGAGTTTTTCTCCTGCTCTAAGGCCGCTAAACTCAATTTTTACATCATCTCTGCCACTGAGTTCTATCATCTTCTTGGCAAGATCGACTATCTTGATAGGTTCTCCCATATCGAGTATAAATATTTCCCCGCCTTTTCCGATCGAAGCAGCTTGAAGTACAAGTTCACACGCCTCAGGGATGAGCATAAAATAGCGTGTTATATCAGGATGCGTAACGGTAATCGGACCAGCGTTTTGAATCTGTGCTTTAAACTTAGGAATGACACTTCCACTGCTTCCCAAAACGTTTCCGAAGCGAACAGCTACAATCTCGGTATCTTTGGCATCTACATTCTGCGCATAAAGTTCACATATCCGCTTTGTAGTCCCCATCACATTCGTAGGACGCACCGCTTTATCTGTCGAGATAAGAACAAATTTTTCAGCCTTGTATTTGATGGCGCAATCAATCACATTTTTAGTGCCAATCACATTGTTTACAACAGCTTCGTGAATGTTCTCTTCCACAAGCGGTACATGTTTGTAAGCAGCTGCATGGATAACAATATCCGGTTGATACAGTGCAAAAGTTTTTTCCAGTTGTTCTAAGTTTACTACCGACTGCATTACAAGTTTTGGGTTAGCACTCGCGAGTTCTTCTGCTATCTGGTACAAATTAAACTCACTGTGATCCAGCAGAATAAGCTTACTTGCACCAAATAAAGCACACTGACGACTCAATTCACTTCCAATACTTCCGCCTGCACCTGTAATAAGCACTTTTTTGTTTTTTATAAATTTCTCAATAGCCTGTTTGTCCAAGTCTTTTGGATCACGTGCCAAAAGATCTTCAACAGAGATATCTTTTAATTGATTTGACAGCAGTTCATCACTTAACACTTCACTCAAAGACGGCAGAATTTTTACACTGCCAAATGAATGATGAAATCTATTGTAAATTTTTTGAATAGCTTCCTTGGATGCACTTGGCATTGCAATGATAAGCAGATTGTATTTTCTACCTTGAAGCTTGTTTTGCAACTCTTGGGCCGAGAGAATCCGAATACCGTCTATGCTTCTCCCCCGCAGTACCGTATTATCATCACAAAAATATTTTACTCTATATTCGCTGTTGCGAAACTCTTCTTCTATTTTCATGCCTGCTTTTCCGGCACCGTAAATAATAAGCGTTTTTGTTTTTGTAATACGGCTTTTGTTTATGAGATAGTAGTATGTATACATCAAAAAGCTGATCAAAACAAGATAAGTCATCGCCTCGCTCAGCATAAATGCAAAACGAATTTCCCCATGAAAGAGAGGCATATAGATAATGAGAGGCACTACAACAACTATGCTTTTAATTAAAAATGTTTTTTGTGTAGCTTTCGACCATGAAAGAGAATAATCTTTGTAGATCATAAAAGAAGCAAGAAGTCTCAGTACAATAACCACCCCAATTATCTGCCAGTTTACTTCTTGGTGGAATATAAAAAATGTCCAAAGGAATGTAAGAGTTGTCAGAAATATAATTACTAAAACATTGAGTATTCGTTTATCTAAAATCATATGGCTATTCTACCAAAACAATTATTCAAAAGGCTTTTTTTGATTAACAAAGTTCATTGCTGTAAAAAGTAAAACCAGAGTAAGAAAAAAACTAATCGCTATATTGGGTATAAAATAAACAAGTGTAAATATCAAAAGGTTCAAAAGTATAGCGAAGTTTGTCACCTTCATATGACTCCATTCAGCTTGCGTTAATCTTTGATACGCATGCTTTTTATGCGCCTGTGAGAGTTTTTCTTTGTTAAGTTTTCTTCTGATTAAAGTATACGTCGCATCAAACCAAAATACCCCAAAGAGTGTAATCCATACCCATAGATTCGTAGCTTCTTGATTTGCATAGTAAATCGTGAAAACAGCAATGTTATAGCCTAAAAGAGTACTCCCGACATCCCCCATAAAGATCTTTGCTTTGTTGTAGTTCCAAAACAAAAACCCTAAAACAGATACACTAAGAATGCCAAAATAACTCTCATGAAAAAGAATCAAGCCCGCTAAACCCAAAAAGACAAACTCACTCCCTACATAGCCGTTAATCCCGTCTATAAAGTTTGTAAGATTAATAAACCATAGAATCAATAAAAATGCGAAAAGTGATGTAATAAACGGATTTGAAATTTCAAAGATGCCAAATGTAAGATTTTCAAGTCCGCCTAAAAAATAAAGCCCGGCCAATGCCACCAAACTTTGAACTCCCAATCTCAACTTAGGGCTCAACTCATACATATCATCAAAAAAACTCACAATGGAGATCAAAGCACCAACAAGAAGAGCATAAAACAGTGATGTATCAATTTGATCTGTTATGAAAAGATACAATAAACCCATAAACCATGTTACAGCAATGGCTATCCCTCCACCATGAGGAGTTGGAACCGTATGACTGCTTCGTTCATTTACGATAGCTACAAACGATTTTTTAAGAGCATACTCTTTTATGATGTATGTAAGAGTAAAAGAGATTAAAAATAAAACTATATAAATCAAATATTTTCTCCTTTTATCATCAGCTTTATCCCCTCTTCTGCACTATAAGGATTAGTCAAATTCAACTTCTCTTTTGTAAGACTATTATTCACTTCCAAACTTCCATAAAGTCTTTTGTGAAATGACGATTTAATTATTTTCAAGAAATTTTCAAAAAATGGTATTTTTATAAGATATACTTTTTTATTAAGGTTTTTCGCTATAAGTTCAATTAACCTTGAAGTGCTTAAAGGCTCATCATCACTGGCCAAAAATATTCCTGATTTTTGTTGTTCTATTACAACATCAATCAAATGACAAAGATTTTGTATATATACGAAACTTCTTTTATTTTCTATGCTGCCAAGTGGTATGATAGACAGCTTTTTTACAAGTTTTACTAAACTGTCTATATTCCCTGGAGCATCTTTGCCATAAACCATAGGTGGTCTTATGATACTTACTATAAAACTATCATCACTTAGTTCTAGCATTTTTTTTTCTGCTTCAAGCTTACTTTTTCCATAAGGTGTGACTGGGTTACAATTTGTATTTTCATCTAGCTTTTCTTCATCTTCACCATATACAGCAATAGTACTTATGAAGATAAATTGTTTTATCCCATTTTGTTTTGCTAATTTTGCTAGTTTAGTTGGATACTCTACATTAATTTCATAATACTTATCATAATTATATTCTATTTTTTGATGTACAAGTGCGGCACAATGCAAAACCACATCTATATTATCAAAGTTTATATCTTCTAAATTTTGATTTACTAGGGAAAATTTTTCAAATGTATATTTGTTTTGGTATTGCTTTATAAAACTACTTCCTAAATAACCATTTGCACCTGTAATTAAAATATTGTCAATCATTTAATATATCTTTATAATACTCAATATAACTATTTTTATTAAGTTCTAAATTAAACATTTTGTTAAATATATCTATCGAATTTTTTGAAAACATCTCATTCTGTAAAATACATTCTGCTATAGCCGCTTTTATTTCATCTACATCGTTTTTAACCAACACTCCATTTCCATCAATAAGCTCAGAACACCCACCTATATTACTTAAAATAATTGGCATCTTAGCACTCATAGCCTCTAAAGCAGACAATGGCAGCCCCTCACTATCTGAAATCAAAGAAAAAACATCATATTTTCCAAAGTCCTTAAATCCATCTATTTCTCCATGAAATACTACATTTTTATGTTTTATAGATTCTAAATAATTTCGTTGAGAACCATCTCCTATAATGTGTAACTCTACATTATCTAAATCTCTGGTTGCTTCAATTAGTAAATCAACTCTTTTTGGAGACTCCAATCTAGCTACAGTTAATAACTTTATAACTTTATCTTGTTTTTCTCTAATCTCATTGTTTTTAATAGGATAAATCTTATTAGTAATCCATTTTAATTTATGTTCATTAATCCCTATAATGTTTTTCGCATTTTCAAAGTCTTTTTTTGAAATACAAAGAATTGAATCACTAAATTTTGAAAGCTGTTTTTCTATAAAGGTATATAAAAAAGCCAATTTACCACCATTATAAATTGATGACCAGCCATGACTAACATATATAATTTTTATTTTTCTATTTAAAATTTTAATTAATCTTGAATATATACCTGCATTAGCAGAACTTGCAACTATCATATCAATTTTATTATTCTTTATAAATTTATTTAACCCTAATAAATATGAAAAAGAAAACTTTTTGTATATTAGATCATTTAAAAATTTATCATCTACTCTCACATTGTGAGAAAGCCATCCATTTCTATCAGTAGCCAAAAAACATTTAAAATCATTCGAGCAAATCTCTATTTGCTCCTTGGTCCATTTTTGTGCTCCACCATTTTGAGATCTTGTAACAATAAACAAAATATTTTTCAATCTAGAACCTCTATATATTGTCTTATCATTGTCTCAACTTCAAAATACTTAGCTCTAAGTATAGCTTTCTTTTGATAACTCTCTAATAAATTATGATCATTCAACATTAATGTCATTGCTTTTTTCATTATCTGTTCATTATTAACAGGTGTCAAAATGCCATATTGTGCACACTCTATATCTTTCATGAGGCAAGAATCCATATTATTATCCGGTGCTAAAATCTCTCTAGGCCCACTTTTGCAGTCGGTACTAATAATGGGTAATCTACAAGCTAATGCTTCCAACAAGACATTGGGAAACCCTTCATGATTTGAACCAAATACAAAACAATCAGATTTTGAAAGAAATTTATATGGATTTTCTTGTCGCCCAAGCAAAAGTACTTTAGTTTGTAAATTAAGTGTATCTATGTGTTGTTGTAAATCATTTCTAAGCTCACCATCTCCTATGATCCATAAATTCGCATCTAGGTTTTGTATGGCATTTATGAGTAACTTATGATTTTTTCCACTGTCAAGTCGACCAATAGTTATAAAAGTAAACTTTTGCTTTCTTAACTCAATATCTTCATTTTTTAATTGATCTATTTTATCTATATCTACAACATTGTAAATGGTTTTCATTTTTGCTGTTATAGAAAAGTTCTCATCCAAATCCTTAGCATTACCCTTAGAATTTGTAACAATAACATCTGCATAGTTATATAATTTAACTAATTTTTTATTAGTATATGACTGTAAATTACCATAACTATATTGTAAAGAAAATTGTGAACGCTCGCTGATGATTGTTTTAACCTTACTTCCAAATAACTTGGAAAAAATATTGATATAATTAGGTCTTGTCATCAAGCTAAATGAAATCTCTATCTTATTATCTTGTAATATCTTTTTATATTTCCAACCTAATGAAGGAAGTTTTAAAAGTTTTTTTATACCACTTTCACAAGGGGAAGATTTTTCAAGATAAATTATTTTTGTATTTTCTGGAATATTATAAAAAACTGTATCATTCATTAAAACCAGAGTTATATCAAAAGTATCTATTAATTCTTTCAGCAAAATAGAAACCTGCCTTTCTGCCCCTCCACTTGCTAATGAATAAATAAGTATTGCTAACTTTTTTTTCACTTTTGTTGTACCAATTTTTTATTTTCAATTTTATAAACTTTTCCACACCTATCAATGGTACTAAGTCTATGCGCTATAATTATTAGAGTTTTATCTTGACTTATTTCATATATCTCATTCATAATCTCTTTTTCTATTTTTTCATCGAGCGCTGAAGTTGCTTCATCTAACACTAAAACTTCTGGTTCTTGATAAAGCGCTCTGGCTATAGCTATACGCTGTTTTTGTCCTCCACTGAGTTTCACACCTCCTTCGCCAACAAATGTATGAATACCATTTTGATGAGTTTCTAAAAAATCTAATATTTTTGCTTTCTTTAAAACATCTTTAATCTTCTCTTCATCATAATGTAATCCAAAAGAGATATTATGAGCTACTGTACCATCAAAAAGATAGACACTTTGTGGTATATATCCTATTTTTTTTCTCCAACTTCGAATATTATTATCATTTAATATATCATTATCTATTTTAATTTGACCACTTAAAGGTTTATATAACCCTATGATAATATCTACTAATGTACTCTTACCACTTCCACTAGGTCCTACGAAAGCTATTTTTTCAGTTTTTTTTATCTCTAAGTATATATTCTCAAGTATTATTTTATCTTCACTATATCCAAAACTTATATTTTTCAAATCTATCTTATCGTTAAAATCTATCTTTTCATTACCAAGACTTTCTACATCATACATCAAGTCATTATGAATAATATCTAATGACTTATGAAAATACATAATTTGATTATAACTTGAAAGTAATCTATTTGCAGATGGCATAAGTCTGTAAAGGCCTAAAATAAACATAGACAATATTCCAAGTGAAGATGAAATATCTGTTTCATATTTAAACACTAAATATACAACTATCAAAGCTATAAGTCCAAAACCAATAGTTTCTAAAAATATTCGTGGGAAATGGGCTAGTGTATCACTTATAATTCCGCTCTTAGCAAATCCATAACTAGCATTTGAAAACCTATCTAAAATAAGTTTATCGTTTGATTGAAGCTTAATAATCTTATAATTACCAAAAGTACTATTTATAATCTCAAAAAAACTTTTTTGATATTTTTCTCTTATACTACCTTGTCTTTTAACTAAAGGAGATATCTTTTTTACAAGAAACAATCCATTTAATCCTAAAAAAAGTGTCATAACCAAAGTGATTTTCCAATTTATATACAACATTGCCCCATATATGAAAATTACTACAAATATTTCACTTACCATTAGTAAGATTGCTGATAAAAGTTGTGCAAGATATTGAGTCTCATTTATAATTGATTTTGAGAGTTCACTACTGTTTCTTTGAATAAAAGAATGATAAGACATCCCTAAATAACTTTCAAATAGCCTAAAAGACAAAAGATGAATTCTGCCTTTAGAAAACTTTGCAAGCATGTAAAAGTATAAAAGGTTTAGTCCACCTCTCAGTATGTAAAAAACAACAAGTATCAGACCAAAGGCTATCACAAAATTTGTTGCACTAGAAAACTCAAAAAAATTATATATATACTTATAGTAATCTTTAGACTCAATAAGACTAAAGTCAGTGGCTACCGATATAAAAGGCATGATAGCAGCTATACCTACTGTTTCTATTAATGCTATAAATACAGAAAAAAATATAAGAAAAAATAAATACTTTTTATCATGTTTTGTTAAAAGGGAACTAAGCTTTTTAAACATATCTTGAAATCCTTTACTTTATTCTCATAATATTCCAAAGAACATACTCAAAATTTCTACCTTTTTGATGTTCATTAAAAATATTAATCAAATATTTTTTATTAAATCTATCATCTATATTTTGAATTTTATCATAGACTATATCTTTTAGTTCATTTCTAAACCAATATTTCAATGGTACGCTAAAACCTTTTTTTGGCCGCTCTATCAATTCTTTTGGCATCTGTTTATATAATATATCTTTTAGTATAGATTTTGGACCTTTTTTTAACTTAATATCTATAGGTAAACTATAGGCAAACTCTACAATTCTGTGGTCTAATAATGGAACTCTTGATTCTAAGCTAAAAGCCATACTAGCACGATCCACTTTTGTAAGTATATCATCAGGTAAATATCTGTGAAAATCCAACCTGCTTAAACAGTCCATAAGATCATTACTATCAAATTGATACTCTAAAATATCTAATAAGTTTAAATTACTTTTTCCAAAAGATTCTACTAAAAAATCTTGATCAAATAAATTTGAAAGTTCCCATGGTTTTATGGAACTATATAAAAGAGCATAAAGATTTTGTTCATTTAAGTTTTTCAGTGAATAGCTTGCTTTTTGGAGTTTGTCATTTAAAGAATATTTCCCAATTATTGACAATATATTTCTTAGAATTTGTGGTATTTTTGAAAACCTATCAAGATATTTTTGTGTGAGAAAATACCTATCATATCCTAAAAAAAGTTCATCTCCACCATCTCCACTAAGAGCCACTGTAACTTGCTCTTTGGTTTTTTGACTAAGTAGTAACATAGGCAAACTCGATGCATCACCAAAAGGTTCATCGTAATAAGTATCAAAATCTTCTAAAAAATCAAATACATCTTTAACGCAAAACTTATATTCATAATGCTCACTCTCTATATGTTTGGCAACTTCTTTGGCATAAGTAGATTCATCATAGGCTTTATCTTCAAAACCTATAGAAAAAGTTTTTATTTTATTGTTGCTTTCTTGCTGCATAATAGCACTTACCAAACTGCTATCTACACCACCACTTAAAAAACTTCCTACTTTTACATCTGCCAAAAGTCTATATTTTATGCTACTTCTTATAAGTCTTTCAGTTTCTTCTACTGCATCGTTATAGCTTATATATTTTTTTTCTTTTGGCAAATTCCAATATCTATTTATATCAATATTTTTTCCATCAAATATCAAGTAATGTCCAGGAGGTAATTTACTTATATTTGTATAATAACTGTTATCATTTGGCATATACCCTAATGTCATAAACTGTACCAAAGATTTATTTGAAACTTGCTGTTTCAAATGCCTTGCAAAGCCTTTTAGCTCACTTGAAAAAGCAAATTCTTCATTTTGAAAAGTATAATAAAGTGGTTTTATTCCAACTCTGTCTCGTATCAAATAAAGTTTTTTATCCGTTTTGTCAAAAATCCCAATAGCAAACATGCCAATAAGTTTTTCAAGAGTTTTCTCTACTCCAAACTTACTAAAAAGAATAAGTAATGTTTCTGTATCAGATGTAGTTTTCCACTCTACATTACACTTACTTCTTAATTCAAAATGATTATAAATTTCACCATTGAAAACTATAGAAAATCGTTCATTTTCCATTGGCTGATTTGCATGAGTGGCTAAATCCTGTATAGAGAGACGGTTATGACCAAGATATAATTTTTTGTTTCTTAAACTATACTCTTTTACGGTTGAATTATCTGGTCCACGATGTGATATAAAAAAATTTTGTTTTATTATATCTTTATAAGGAAGCTTTGTATTAAAATAACCTAAAATACTACACATTTAACCTACCAAATATATCTGAATATTTTTTTATTGCCCATTGTGGAATTTTTTCTCCATTTTTCCAGTTTTTAACCTTTAATATTATATATTTTTCATTTTCAAAAGCCACATGAAAAAGATTCATATTAACTTTTTCAAAAAACTCTCTCCAGTAATCTTTTTTTAAAAAAATAGCACCCAAATTCCAATCCTTCATTGCCTTTTCAATTTTTACGTTCATCACAGGAAAATATGGTTCCAACCATAAAAAGCCATAACCATGACCACCCCAAAATACTTTTTTAGATGTTTTATATGTCACTTCATCAGGTAGTTGAAAAGGTATCACCATCACTCTGTCTAAATCTGAATTTTTCAAAAAATCTATAGCATCCTCAAAATCTTTATCTCTACTTTTATTTTTCAGCCCTTTATAAAACTTAAAAATACTTACCGCTGTCATTACTGAAATAATCAATAACAAGATTTGATTAGTAAAATCAGCAAAATAAATATCTGTATAAATCACATAAAAAGAAATTATTGTTACTAAATTGTATGTGTATAAGTTGCCACTACCTAAACACAAAAATTTATCTACAAAACTTGTGAGCAAAATAAACAACATTGTCATAAAAAAGACAAGTCCAAAAAAATTCAATTCAAAACTAAAAATTACAAATATTGTAAAAGGCAACATTCCTATGATAAGTGAAAGCTTTTTAATGACTGATTTCAAACCATTTCCATGAACTCTATTGACATGAACAAAATCTTTTTTTCCATAAATATTAGATTCATAAAACTGATGCGATCCTAACTTATATCTATTTCTATGCCAAAACTTTACTATCTCTATATGATGTTTTAAATAATTTTTATAATTAAAAAAAAGAAACGCTATAATATTTGCGAATATATAAATAAAAATTGGAATTAAACTTGTATAAAAAACTGATAACCCAATAAGTAAAAAAACATATAACTGATGAGACATCTTATGAGTTAATATTAATAGTATAGTCAATAAGACAATTGGCAACAACATATAACTTAACTCATACTCGAAATATCCAAAAAAAAATAGTATAAGAATGTCAAGAAGTATTGATCCAAAGATACGAGAATTTATTTGATTGTCATAATATATTAATATTGGTGCTGTTAGATAAACCATTATAGCTACAAATATAGAAGTAGAAAACTCTATTCCTATCAACTTTCCGAATAATACAATTAAAATTAATCTAAAAAATGATAAAAATTGTGTAATAAAAGCAGAATAATTCAAAATGTCATCTGGCAAAATAGACAAAAAACATCCAAAAAAAGGTGGATACCACTGTTTCACTTCAAGTAAATATTCTGGTAATTCTGGTGGACATTTTTTTTGTTTTCTTGCTGCATCTCTATATTTTAGCCAATACCACTGGTCTACCACCACCATGCTTGCTTTATTTAAAATAAAAAATCTAATTATAATTATAATTATAATTATAATTATACTTATACTTATAAAGATCAAACTTTATTCTCCAAATTTTTTCAAAATTTTATGATAAATATTCTGTTTATTTTTAACTGAATTTTTTAAACTATGATTTTGAAATGCCAATTCTCTTGCATACTTCCCAAGTTTATGTGAAAGTTTTTCATTATTTAATAAATAATCTATTTTATTTACCATTTCTTTAATGTCATTTTCTTTAACCAACAAACCACTTGTATTGTCTTTTATTAATTCACTATGCCATTCAGTATCATATGCTATAACAGGTTTACCACTAGCACATGCTTCTATCAGGCTAAATCCATCTAGAAGACATATATTTATATTAGATTGTTTTTTTATAGTAAAAACTATATTTTTAGATTGGAAACCAATCAGTTTTATATTATTCTCTAAATTATTTTTTTTTATAAAGGAATTCATATAATTGTATTCTGGACCATTTCCAGCAACTAATATACAAAAATCATTTCTCATTTTAACTAATTCTTTTGTTATATATAAAATATCTAAGCACTGTTTTTCTTTAGACAATCGAGCAATATATCCAAGTATATATGGCTTATCAATATTAAATATTTCTTTTATATTTAAAAATTTTGTATTATCAAAATTTTCAAAAGAAACTCCATGATAAAAAACATCTATATTATTTTCATCTATCTCATATTGATCTATAATTTTTCTTTTTAAATAATTACTTATTGGTAATATTAAATCAGCTTTTTTATAAACAAACTTTTCAATTTGTTTAGCTATTTTTCTAGAACCTAAAACTTTAAATGTTTGACCTCCAAGTTCTGCACCTTTATCATAGTCAGAATGAACTGATACTATAAATGGAATTTTTAAAAGCTTAGAATAGTACAATGCTATAAGTCCCATATAATATGGATCTGTGGCTCTTATTATAGATATTTTTTCTTTTTTGATTATGAATGGAAAAATAAAAATCAATTTCAAAAGTATGATAAGTGTTCTAAATATTTTGGTTATTCTAAATTTATTTAAAAAATCTAAGCTGCTTTTCCAGCCATATTCAAAGATTATGTTATTTTCTTTTAATTTAATAACTTTATTATTCTTTGTAAACGGATGCAATGTAAATACTTTATTAAAAAAACCACCTTCATCTCTCTGTAAAATTAAATCAATAACACCTTTTTGTTTTAATGAATCATAATCAGATGGGACAATATATAAAATATTTCTCATTTTATATCACTAACCCCATATCCACTACAAAGACGACATATCTCTATATCTTTCTGATTTGTGTGTATTTTATTTCTAAAGTTTTGATATTTTTCTCCATTCCAAATTTCTTCTAAATCTTGTTCTATTAAATTTCCCATTACTTCTTTACCGCAAGCATCGTGACAACAAGGTACAACATCTCCATTACTCATTATTGTCATACTATAATATATCCAAGGGCAGTCATTTTGAGGTACAATTTTTCTTTGTAATTTTCCTTTTTTAAATTTTTCAGGATCATATATCCAATGATCCTTATTAGTTGGTAAATATTTATTCCCTTGTTCTACAGTCCTAACACAAGGGTCAATAATATTAAAGCTATCTACATCTATCTCTTTACACCATTCTATAAATTCCTCTACCTGATGTTCATTATGTTTCATCAGGATAAACCCTGCCTCTAAATGTACTTTACTTCCTGTTTCTTTTTTTAACTTTATAGTTTGAAGAAGATTATTCTTTATATTTTCTAAATTTGTATTGACCCTATACACTTCGTGAGTCTCTTGAGTTGTACCGCCCATTTGAAAAGAGACGAAGTCTATCCCTGATTCTATTATACCTTGAGGTATTCCTTTAACATCACCATTAGTACAAGTAGAAATAAAAGGTATCCCTTTCTCTTTAGTATATTTGACCTGTTTTACCCATTCTTTATTTAAAAATGGCTCTCCCATAAAATAGTACATCAGTGTATTTGTATATGGATATATTTTATCTATAATAATTTTAAAATCACTAAATGATAAAAAAGCTTTTTTTCTCTCTAATATATTTGCACCTGTTTCACAAACAGGACACTGAGCATTACAGACATTTGTAGGTTCTATAGTTATATTTATGGGTTTACCAAGTATTTTACTATCTTTTTTTACTAAAGAGTAGGTCGATTTAATATGCTCTATACTTCCTTTTTTACTTTTAAATAGTGAAACTAAACCTTTTTGAAATCCATATGAATTTCTCAACTTTATATATAAAGTATAATTTTTCTTGATTTTATTTTTTATTTTATTTATCATTATTTAAATCTCTTTCTTATGCTTTTTATTTTTTGACTTGGCTTTCCAACAAAACTTTCATATTCAACTTTGCTTATTTTCAATTTTCCATTTCCCGTAATTACAATAACGCTTCCATCCATTTCAATATTGGATATCTGTCCAACTTTTGATAAATATATTTCATCATCCTCAAAAAGTTCTGCATCCCAAATAATTAGCTTTTTATCTTCATAAAAACAATATGCTCCACTATAAGGTTTATTGGAAGCATTAATTAATCTTAGAATTTCTATATTTGATTTATTCCAATCTATTCTACCATCTTCAGGAATCCTTGGATAACATCTTAAAGCATCTTTTTGATTTTTTGATTGTACTTCCAAAACATATTGAGGATTTTTTTCAAGTTTTTTAACAGAATTTAAAAACATTTGAGGAATTCTCTCTGCCATCCACTCCCAACATTGAGTTACTTTAGTGTTTATATCTATACTTAAATATTCTCTATCTATAATATCTCCGCTATCAACTTCTCCACCTATCATAGAATGAATACATAGACCTATTTTGTCTTCACCATTAAGAATTGCCCATGCTTGACAAGCATTACCTCTATAACGAGGCAAATCCCCACCATGAGCATTTAAAATTCTAAGTGGAAATAAATCAATCACATTTTGAGGTATAATGCTAGAATAGTTTAAGCTTACAGCCATATCACAATTTGTACTTTTTATTTCTTTTTTATATTTATCTAGTCTATTCGTATATATATATTTAGCACCTATTTTGTTTGCCAATTCTTCAAAATATTTTGAAGTTTTAGTATACTCCGGAGCTTCTTTTGAAGTAATAATTAGTGGTATTTGATAATTGTTTTTTAGAAGTAATTCAATTGTTTCATATAAAATTTCAGTTCTCCCAATTATTGCTATTTTCATTTTTACCAATACCTCTCATCTTTAAATGACATTGCAGGGTAGTTTTTTTCCATAAATATTTTATATTCTTTTTTTTCTAAATTCATTTTATTCGCTTTCATCATACCTTCTGACACCTTTAAACCTGCTGTATGTAAATCTGTAACAACTTGTTTTCCCATATAATCTACTGTATAACTCATATAACCAAAAGATGCTGGATATTTAGGAATAAAATTAAACTTTGCATTTGAAAAATCAACATTGCCACAAATATGAATTACATCAACATGCTCATTGATTGTATTAATATCAATGAACGCTCCTTTCCTTCCTATTAATAAATCTTGTTTATGATGTTCCAATAAAACTATACAATCATAATTATCAATATTGATTTTATCATTATAATCAGATATTATCTTATAATAATAACAGTTGTTTTTTAACACTTGTTCTGTATATACTGTAAAATAATCACAACCTAATACTAACACTTTTGATGACAAAGGAGTATGCTTTAAGTCTAATAAAAAAT
The DNA here is from genome assembly GCF_014905135.1 of Sulfurimonas paralvinellae. Taxonomy (NCBI): domain Bacteria; kingdom Pseudomonadati; phylum Campylobacterota; class Epsilonproteobacteria; order Campylobacterales; family Sulfurimonadaceae; genus Sulfurimonas; species Sulfurimonas paralvinellae. The sequence goes on from NZ_CP041406.1 coordinate 1,134,886, forward strand.
TTAAAACCATATATCCTATATATTCCTTTGTTTTTAACTTTTCGTTGTCTTCGTTCGTACCATATACTTTAATACCCTTTTCTATACAAACTTCTAAATCTAAATCACTATCTCTAAATTCCCACGTCTCCCACATAAGAGGAATTACACAATTAGGACTTAATTGATCGATAATTTCTTTATTGATTGGTCTTAAAAAACCTGTATTAGTTAATACATCTATACTTTTTAAAGGAACGTTACTTAAGTCTGTTATAATTTCTATCTTACTTTCCACATCCAAATACTTTGCTAATTCATAAGTTTGTCTTTTAACCTCTTCAATTGAACCATATTTTGATGCTTTAGTAAAAGCATAAACTTTTTTTGCACCTGAGCATGCGATTATAATGGGTGTTACAACATAATTTCCTGTTGCAGCTTCAGTTAATATAATTTTATTTGTTAAATTTAAAGAAAATTTATCAATAGATTTTAAAATTTTATTTGCTAAATCTACCACTATAACATGCCTCTTCTATGTGAAAGAACTCTATTTTCAAACCATTGGTACTAATCATTTTTTTAAACTCATCCTCACTGTATCTTCTCGCATTTGATGGACTATACCAATCAAAATTTATCATATCACTATTATCTTCTCCTTGCTCTCCATTCCAATAACATTTTAAAAAATTCCAATAAATAAATCTTTGAATATCTTGTTTACCACCTTTTATTCCTAAAAGTGGAATATCTGGTATATCTATTTCTATTTTTAATTGACTTAGCCTTTTTCCAAGTTCTGTAAGTTGTCTTGACATTTCCCAAAGTTGCTCATTTGTCAGATTTTTAGTTTCTACTCTAAAATAATCATCTAGCAATTCTCTTGGCAACGCTTTTTTAGCATAAACATAACAAACAAACTCACCCCCCCCATTTTTAGTAATCCTTGTTAGTTCTTTAAAAGTTTCTTCAGGTACTTCCGTATGCATTATAACCTGATCACAACTTACATAATCAATTGAATTATCTTGAAATGGTAAATCAGCTATATCACCTTTTATAAAAAATAAATTTTTTATATGTTTATAATTATTTGCTGCTATGGAACATGCTTCTGAAAAATCCATACCTATAACTATAGAATCTGGAGCCAACTCTGCAAACCATTTTGCCTTATATCCTAAACCACAACCAGCATCAAAAATATACTTTTTAGTAGATAAAAATTTTGCTAGGGCATCTTCATTTTCAAATCCATACAGTTCCAAATACCACTTTTGTTGCATCTTGTAAAATTTTTCTTTTTCATTACTATTTTCATACTCCATCCATTTTTCTGAAAAAGCTTCATTAGTTTGCTGCTGATTTTCACAATTTGAACTACTTTTTAAAGATATAAAGTTATCCTTTACTTCTATATGCTCTTTAAAAATCTTATCCATAAATATTACTCCATTCTTCAAAGTTAAGCAAACTCCAAATAAACAATCTTTGGTTTTTTTTTCCATATAAATGTTCATTTATCAATTGCTGTGTAGCATTTTTATCCATGTACTTATATATATTCGCATTATCATCTAAAATTTTAAACTTTACAAATTCTATACTTTCACCTTTAAACCAACTTTGATCTGGTGAGCTAAACCCCTGCTTAACTGCTTTATAAATATCTTCTGGGATATACTTACTCATAGCTTTTCGAAGTATCACTTTCCCGTCATTAGTTTTTTGCATTTTCCCTATATCATTTTCATTCATCCTAATCACTTTATGCAAGTCACCGAGTTTATATTTGACAGGTATTTTTTGAGCAAAGTCAACTAAATCATTATCTAGGAATGGTACTCTTGTCTCAAGACTATGAGCCATAGAAAGCTTATCATCTACTACAAGTAGTCCATGAAGAAATGTCTTCGCTTCAAAATATAGCGAATGATTTATATACTCTTCTGGAGTTTGGCATTTTACGGGTGTTTTAAATACACTTGCAAAAATATCTCTTGTCCATACATTTTGTGTTTCACCCATAATTGGAGCAAATACTTTTTGTATATCTTTATTTGGGATTAATCTCTTCCAAAAGCTATAATATTTGTCTATATAATTATCAAAGTTATCATTATTTACTGCTTTATAGTATCGCCATGGATATCCTGCAAAGAGTTCATCCCCACCTGCACCACTTAACACTACTTTTACAAATTTACTTGCTAACTTTGCTGCATAGTAGTTTGGATAACTTTGTCCTACTCGTGGTTCTTCAAGATGATATGCAAAATTTGGCAAACACCTCTCCATATCACCAGATTTTAGAACCATCTCATAATGTTCAGTTTTAAACTTATAAGACATATACTCTGACTTTGCCCTCTCATCAAAACTCAGCTCCATACCACTTGCACTATTTAGATCAAACCCTACAGTAAAACTTTTTAAAAACTCATTTGACTTCTCGAAATGACTTGATGCTATAGCCGTTATACTTCCACTATCCATTCCACCACTAAGATAGCTCCCAACTTGCACATCTGCTACAAGTTGTCTTTCAACTGCTTGAGTAAAAAGTTTATCTAACTCTTCTATATATTCTCTTTCATCTTTTACAGTTTCAGGTTCACTAAAATCAAAATCCCAATATTGAGTCTTATTAATTTCTTTAGATAATAAATCTATCTCAAAATAATGCCCAGCTTCCAATATTTGTATATTTTTATGAAGTGTTTTGTTTGTAAACATATTTTGAAATGTAAAGTATTCTAAAAGAGCTTCTTTATCTACCTCACTTTTATAATCTTTATATTCTAAAATAGATTTTATTTCACTTGCATATATAAATGTTTTATCTTCTGCAATATGATAATAAACTGGTTTGATACCATATCTATCTCTACAGAGATAGAACTTCTTTTGAAAGTTATCATATAAAGAAAATGCAAACATACCGTTAAATCTTTTGATACATTCTATTCCCCATTCTATATATGCATAAATTATAACTTCTGTATCTGTGTGACTTCTAAATTTATGTCCAAGTTTTTCAAGCTTACTTCTCAACTCTTTAAAGTTATATATCTCTCCATTATATGCTATCCAGATATTTTTAGACAAATCACTCATAGGTTGATGTCCTGCATAGCTTACATCTAAAATAGACAATCTTCTATGACCCATATAAAGGTCATAATCATGAGAGTGTAATTCTCTTTGAGCTGAATACGATTCTATAGTAGGAAGCATATCTTCTATATTTTTAAATCTCTCATCAGTTAGATTTTGATAAAACGAGATTTTTCTGTTATGTTTCACACCTGTATGAAAACAGAGATATCCTGCATCATCAGGTCCCCTATGAGCTATTTTATCTGCCATAGGTTTTGCAAAATCTACGTTAATAGATGGTTTATTTAAACTCAATGCTCCTACTATTCCACACATATTATTTCAATATCTCTTTAATATTTGATATCACATAGTCAAACTCTTCATCACTCATCCCTGCATAAAGAGGTAATGCAATAGAAAGTCTATCTGCTGCATAACTCATCAAAAAATCTTCATCTTTGAAGTTATTTTTGTTTTTATAGTATCCAAGTGTATGTACCGCATGTGTACCTTGTCTTGTAGCTATAGTCATCTCTTCAAGTTTTTCCATAAAAATGTTTCTTTTTATGTTAATTCTATCTATTTGTTCTTTTGACAGATTTGATATATCCTCTCCGTCTGTAAATATACAAACATATGATTGATACCCATGTTTATAATTTTCTGGAATGTAAGGAGTCACAAGTTCAACTATATCTTTTAAAGCTGTATCATATTTAGCAGCGACTTCTCTTCTGCCATTCATAATGTACTCTTTTTTATCCATCTGACAAACACCCAGTGCGCCTTGCATATCTGTCATGCGATAATTGTATCCTCTAACGGTAAAATCAGGAAGAAGTGAACCACCTTTTTCTTTATGTCTTTGGAGATCCGACTTACTTGCACCATGATCTTTGAGTTGAGATACTTTGTTAGCAATATCTTTATTATCTGTAATCAACATACCACCTTCGCCTGTACAGATAGATTTTCGTGGATGAAAGGAAAAACAACCACAATCCCCAAAAGTACCAGAATGTTTATCACTTATCCAGCCATCAAATCCACAAGCACTATCTTCAATAACTGTTAAATTATATTTTTTTGCCAGTTCCATAATATATGGCATATTTGCACAAAGTCCAAATAAGTTTACTGGCATAATAGCTTTTATTGAAGTGTCATTTTGAATCAACTTTTCTAATTTTGTTTCATCGATATTAAAAGTTTTTAAATCAATATCACAAAATACCACTTCGGCACCTGTATACTCAACTGCATTGGCACTAGCGACATAGGTAAAAGATGGAATAATAACTTTATCTCCTCTTGTAATACCCATAGCTTCAAGTCCAAGGTGAAGCGCAGTAGTACAGCTAGTAGTGGCATGGGAATATTTAGCACCTGTAAACTCACTAAACATATCCTGAAATTTAGCTACATTTGGACCTTGAACTACCCAACCAGTTCCCAATGGTTTTATAATAGCTTCTTTTTCTTCATCATCAAAAATTGTTTTTGTAATTGGGATATTCATTTTCATCGAGTTTAACCTTTTATCCCTTTCTCTTCTCTCCAGTCAATTAACTTTTGAAGACCTTCTTCTAAAGAATATTTATATTTAAATCCTAACTCTTTTTCTGCTTTTTCTCTTGATCCAATTCTATTTTGGACTAACTGTCTTGCATCATCTTCACTATATGGAACATAGTTAATTTCAAGATCAGAATTTTTTAGTTTAAGCATAGTATTACATAGTTCTCGAATAGTTGTCTGCACTTCTGTTCCAACATTGTAATAACCCAACTTTACATCTGATTTTGCAGCTGCTATATTACATCTTGCTACATCTTCTACATAAACAAAGTCATATGCTTGAGAACCATCACCATTCACACTAGGTGCTTCACCTCTATCAATTTTGTTTAAAACGATTGGCACAACTCCACTGTAAACAGCATGTTGATCTTGACCTGGACCATAAACATTCATATATCTAAGTCCTACAATTTCTAAACCATATCTATCATTATATGCAGTACACATTGCTTCACCTGCTATTTTCGTGGCACCGTAAAAGTTTCTGTTATTAAAAGGATGATCTTCTGTCATAGGCACTTTCACTGCATCACCATAAACAGAAGCAGATGAACTATAAATAAGTTTTTTTACTTTGTGTTTTACACAAGCTTCAAGCACATTAAAAGTACCAGCTATATTTACATCAAATGCAGTTCTGGGAAAATCTTTACAATGAAGTAGCCACATAGCTGCAAGATGAAATACGTAATCAACACCTTCCATAGCTTTATCTAAAATATCAATTTCCCTTACATCTCCACCATAAGGAAAAATAGAACATCTTGGATCTTTTAAACTTTCTTCAATATTTTCCATTTTACCTCTAGTAAAGTTATCATAAATAATAACCTCTTTTACAGGCTCTTTAAGTAATTCACTGATTACAAATCCACCGATAAATCCAGCAGCACCTACTACTAAAACTTTTGCATTTTTTAAATTATTTGACATTTTTATTTTCCTTTTTATTTTGATTTATTTCATTAACTACATATTTTGCAAATGCAAAACTACATGTAAATGCAGGGCTAACTGCATTTAACACGTGTGTAGAGTTTTTTCCATGTTCAAGTATAAAATCTTGTACCAATTCATTGGTTTTTGTATTTAAAAGTTGCGCTCTTATTCCTGCTGGAATAGGCTTAAAATCACTTCCAATATATCTTACCATATTTTTTGCTTTTTGGATAAATACTTTTGAATTGTAATTTTTCATCTCTTCAATAGCTAAATTTCTAAAATTAAAATTATTTAATACAAACAATTTTGATTCATAGTATAGTATTTCTAACATTTCTTTTAAGTTGAAATTATTAAATCCATCATAGTTTTCTCTCCAAAAAGCAGGAATAGCAGTCGGCCCTATTTTTATACTTCCATCACTTGTAATAGTATAATGCACACCTAAGAATGGATTAGCTAAGTTTGGTACAGGATAGATATTTGTTTTAATATCAGTTTTGTTGGTTATATATTTTAGATAAATACCTTTAAAAGGAAGCATTGTATAATTCTTTGCGAGTCCAAACTGCTGTGCAATTTTATCTGCATAAGTTCCTGCACTGTTTATTAAGTATTTATAATCAAACTTAACCTCTTCAAATGAAGTATTAAAGTAGAACTTTATACCATGTTCTATCAGAACATCTTTTAGTTTATTACATACTTCTTTTGGATCTACACTTGCTGTATTTGGTGAGAGCAGAGCTTTTTGATATGTTTTTATATTTGGATCCACTTTTTCTGCTTCTTTTTCAGTAATGATTCTCGTCTCTACTCCATTCACTTCAGCTCTTTTTTGTAGTTCATAAAGTCCTTTGAGTTCATATTTATTTTTTACAACAACTATTTTTTGAGTAGGTTTTACTACTATGTTATGCTGACTACAAAATTCTTTCATAAGATTATTGCCATCAACAGTAAATTTTGCTTTTAAACTGTTTGCACTATAGTAAAATCCGGCATGAAGAACTCCACTATTTCTACCACTTGCATGTTGAGCCACATTATCTTCTTTTTCACAAATAGCAATTTTTAGATTTTGATTTTGTTGTTTTAATTCATAGGCAATTGTCATGCCTATAATTCCAGAACCAACAATTAAATAATCATATTGCATTAAAATTGCTCACTCATATAGCTTATTTCTTCATCAGTTACATAAGGGTTCATTGGCAAACTCATAATCTCATCAGAGATAAGTTCAGAAATAGGAAAATCACCTTTAATATATCCTAAATATTGAAAACACTCTTGTAAATGCAGTGGCATAGGATAATGCACCGCCGCTGGTATCCCTTTTTCTTTGAAGTTAGCCTGCACTGTATCTCTGTTTTTCACACGAACTGAGTATTGTGCCCATGCTGATGTTCTATTCTTTTCTACTTCAGGCAAGATCATATCTTTACCTTGTAATGCTTTTGTATATTTCGCTGCCACTTCTTGACGAAGAGCCAAATCTTTTTTATAATGTCTAAGTTTTACATTGACTACCGCACACTGCAGTGTATCCATTCTTCCACCCATACCAATGTACTTATGATGATAACGTTTATTCTGTCCATGTGTTCTTAACATTTTTATCTTTGCTGCAAGTTCATCACTATTAGTAAATACAGCACCCCCATCACCAAAGCATCCAAGCGGTTTGGCAGGAAAAAAACTTGTACAGCTGATATCACCAAGATTACTGTCTGTTTTATCTTTGTAAGTACTTCCAAAGCTCTGAGCACCATCAACTATGACTTTTAGATTATGTTTATTTGCTATAGATTGAATAGTATCCATATCTGCAGGTTGACCATAAAGACTTACAGGGATGATGGCTTTTGTTTTTGGTGTGATTTTTTCTTCTATTTTACTTGCATCGATGTTATAAGTTTTTTCATCTATATCTACAAATACAGGCTTTGCTTTTAAAAAGGCTATTGTCTCCGCTGTTGCGATAAAAGTAAAAGAAGTCGTGATTATCTCATCACCCGGCTCTATATCCAAAGCCATCATAGCAAGTAGTAGTGCATCTGTTCCACTACTGCAGGTTATAGCATGTTTAGCACCGGTGAAGTTTTGAAGATTATCTTCGAGTTCTCTTACTTCATCACCCATGATGTAGTTTGCTTTATCTAAGACTGCTTGCATAGCAGTATCTATTTCATCTTTATAAAGTTCATATTGGTACTGTAAATTTGCGAAATCTATTTGCATCTATTCTATTACCTCTAAATTATCATCAATAAGCTTATATCTTGAATTATCATATGCATCTGTTGCAATACCTTCTTCATTAAATTCTAAAGTATTACCGGCTTTGCTTACCCAGCCTATTTGTTTAGCAGGAACACCAACCATAAGTGCATAATCTTTTACATCTTTATTTACGACTGCACCACTACCTATAAGGGCATATTCACCTATAGTCACTCCACAAACTACTGTTACATTTGCACCTATGGAACAGCCCTTTTTGAGTAGTGTCTTTTTAAATTCTTCTTTACGGACTATGAATGCTCTTGGATTGATAACATTTGTAAAGACCATAGAAGGTCCTAGAAAGACATCATCTTCTACTTCAACACCTTCATAAACAGAGATATTGTTTTGTACTTTTACACCCTTGCCTATTTTCACATTTGGCCCTACGACACAGTTCTGCCCAAAAGAGCAGTTTGAGCCTACCCTTGTACCTGAGAGTATATGTGAGAAGTGCCATATTTTTGTATTTTCACCTATAATAACATTCTCGTCCACATAAGCAGACTCATGTGCAAAAAAAGAGCTCATTAGAGAACTACTTTCTCACAAAATGGATGATATTCACCCTGTAATCCTACTGCAGGAAGATTTCTAATGGTTGACACAGTTCTTATAGAACCATAAGCCTCGTCAAGTCCAAAGCCATTACCTTTAAGTATCTCTTCATAACTTCTCGTATGCAAATCTGTAAAACCACCGCTGAACTCTATCTCATCCCCATCCACTGTAATAGAGCGATATGTTCTGATACCTTGGGCTTTTACTTCCTCTGGTATATAGTCATAGTTTACTGATAAAAACCATCTTACGGTTGCATTTTTAAGTTTGAAATACCCTGCATTTGTATCTGCTGTTTTTATATGAACTATGTTTTCTTCCACATCGCCAAATATCCAGCAAAGCATATCGTAAAAGTGTACCCCGATATTAGAAGCTATTCCACCACTTTTAGCTTCATTTCCTTTCCATGAAACAAAATACCACTTTCCACGGCTGGTAAGGTATGTCAAATCTATGTCATACATCTTATTTGGATTTTTAGCCAATTCTTTGTTCACTTTTTCTTTCAAAGCTATGATTGATGGATGTAAACGAAGCTGTAAAATATTATATACTTTCTTACCCGTTTCTTCTTCTATTACTTTAAGTTGGTCTATATTGTGTGAATTAAGTACTAATGGTTTTTCACAGATTGCATGAGCACCACTTTTTAAAGCAAATCTTATGTGAGAATCATGCAAATAATTGGGAGAAGTTATTCCAATATATTCTATTTTTTTATTACCATCCCTATGCCATTTATCTACAAACCTATCAAATCGTTCAAATTCTGTAAAGAATGATGCCTTTGGAAAATAACTATCCATAACTCCTATGCCATCATATGGATCTAAAGCTGCCACCAGCTCATTTCCTGTTTCTTTAATAGCTTTCATATGCCTTGGAGCAATATATCCTGCTGCTCCTATCAATGCAAAATTTTTTTTATTCATTTAGTACTTCCTCTCTATATTTTAAATTTTAAATCACTTACAATCTTCCATCAGAATTCTCTAAAAGAGATTTAATGTCAAAAACTACATTTTTATCAGTTTTAAGGTTTAACTCTTTATACTCATCATGTGCAACAGCCAAAACAATTGCCTCATAATCATTATAATTTATATCATTTTTCAATGCTATATTATACTCATATTTCACTTCATCTTGCTCTGCCCAATAGTCACTGACATGCACATTACATCCAAACTCTTGTAATTCTCGTATAACATCTATAACTCGAGAGTTTCTAATATCTGGACAGTTTTCTTTGAAAGTTATTCCAAGTACTAAAACTTTACTTCCTTCTATTTTATGACCTTTTTTTATCATCAATTTTATCACTTGATTTGCTACATAGATTCCCATATTATCATTGAGTCTTCGTCCAGCTAATATAATCTCTGGATTGTATCCAACTTCTTGAGCTTTATGTGTAAGATAGTATGGATCCACACCTATGCAATGACCTCCAACAAGGCCAGGCTTAAATGGTAAAAAGTTCCATTTCGTTCCAGCTGCTTCAAGTACTGCATTAGTGTCTATTCCCAGTCTGTTAAAAATCATTGAGAGTTCATTAACAAATGCTATGTTTATATCTCTTTGTGAGTTTTCTATAACCTTTGCTGCTTCTGCTACTTTAATGGTAGGTGCCAAATGGGTTCCAGCAGTAATTATGCTTGCATAGAGTTCATCTACTTTCGTTCCTATTTTAGGTGTACTCCCCGATGTGACTTTTAATATCTTGGTTACAGTATGTTCTTTATCACCTGGATTGATTCGCTCAGGGCTGTAACCACAAAAAAAGTCTTCATTAAACTTTAAATTTGAAAATTTTTCAAGTACTGGAACACATTCTTCTTCTGTTGCGCCTGGGTAAACTGTAGATTCATAAATAACTATATCATCTTTTTGAAGAACTTTTCCTATAGACTCGCTCGCTTTTATAAGAGGAGTAAGATCTGGTTTTTTATGCTTGTCTATTGGAGTAGGAACAGTTACTATGTAGATATTACATTCAGCTATATCTTCAAGTACATTTGTAAACTCCATCTTATTGGCTATAGCTTCGTTAACTTGTTTTTCAGAAAGCTCAAGAGTTCTATCATATCCGCTTCTTAATTCATCAATACGCCATTGTGCTATATCAAAGCCCACAACTTTATACTTAAAGCTAAAAGCATGTGCAAGTGGTAAACCCACATAACCTAGTCCAATGACAGCAATCTTTATATTTTCCATTATTTATTTCCTCTTAAATCATTTATGTACCACTCTATTGATTCGACTAATCCATCTGCGAGAGTATGTGTTGGCTTGTATCCTATAAGATTTTTCGCTTTTTCTATATTTGCATTTGAGTGTCTGATATCACCTGCCCTAAAATCTTTGTAAATTGGTTTAGGAATATGTAAGTTTTCTATATTTGATTCCAAACCACTTTTTAAAGCTATAAAAAGATTGTTAAGTGTTTCTCTACCGCCTGCTGCAGTATTGTAAGCTTGACCAAAAGCATCTTGATTTGTCGTCATAGCAGATAATATATTCATTTGCACAACATTATCTATATATGTAAAATCCCTACTTGTCTCACCATCACCATTTATATATACATCTTCATTGTATAACATTTGAGATATCCATTTTGGCATAACAGCAGCATAAGCACCATTAGGGTCTTGCCTCTTGCCAAAAACATTAAAATAACGAAGCCCTATCGTTTGCATATCATAACATTTATGAAATACATTTGCATAAAGTTCATTTGTAGCTTTTGTAACAGCATAAGGTGAAAGTACATTTCCAGTTTTTTCTTCAACTTTTGGAAGCTCCTCTGAGTCACCATATACCGAAGAAGAAGATGCATATACAAATCTTTTCACACCATTATCTTTTGCAGCTGTTAGTATATTTAAGAAGCCTGTTATATTGGCATTATTCGTTGCTATAGGGTTATCTATAGAACGAGGAACAGAACCAAGTGCTGCTTGATGAAGCACTACATCTATATCTTTAGTAACAGAATGACAAATAGTAAAATCAGTCATATCACCTTCTACAAAAGTAAAATTTTCCCACTGTTCTTTAGAAACTGCTTTTTTAACTTGTTCTAAGTTATATCTATGACCAGTTGCAAAATTATCTAGACCTATGATTTTTTGATTGAGTATCAATAACTCTTCAAGTAAATTTGAGCCTATAAAACCTGCTACACCTGTTATCAGCCAAGTTTTTTGATTATTTAAAAGTTCTTGTTTTACTTCATTATATTTCATTTGCGACCTTTTATTTCGTTATAGCATTTCACTTTTTCTTAGCCATTGCTATATCCACCTAGGTTATTACTTTGCCATCTCCAACTATCTTTACACATTTGCTCTAGTGTTCGTTTAGCTTCCCAACCTAGCATTTCTTTCGCATAAGATGAATCTGCATAACATTTTGCTATATCTCCAGCTCTTCTGTCAACTAACTTGTATGGCACTTTTTTACCACTTATTCGTTCATATGCTTTTACAACATCCAGTACAGAGTAACCTTTACCGGTTCCAAGATTGACTATAAGTGGTTCTATCTCTTCATGAGTATTCAGGTACTCTATGGCTTTGACATGTCCAAAAGCAAGATCCATTACATGAATATAGTCTCTCACACCAGTGCCATCATGTGTATCATAATCACTGCCAAATACATTGAGATATTCTCTTTTTCCAACTGCAACTTGGGAGATAAACGGCATAAGGTTGTTTGGTATTCCATTTGGATCTTCTCCAATAGTTCCACTATCATGAGCACCTACAGGATTAAAGTATCTTAAAATCGCTATTTTAAAAGAGTTATCACTTATATATAAGTCTTCAAGTATTCGCTCGATCATATATTTACTAGTACCATATGGATTGGTAGTGCCACCTGTCGGACTTGATTCGGTAAGTGGTTTGTAATTTTTAGCATCCACTTCCGAATAAACTGTAGCAGATGAGCTAAACACGATCTTTTTACAGTCAAACTCCTGCATCACTTCTAAAAGTCTCAAAGTTCCAACTACATTATTATCATAGTATTCAAGTGGTTTTTTTACCGACTCGCCAACTGCTTTGAGTCCTGCAAAGTGAATAACTGAGTCAATTTTATATTTGCTAAAAATTTCTTTAAGTTTAGCCTTGTCTCTTATATCACCTTTTACAAAAGTTATATCTTTTCCAATAATTTTAGAGACTCTTTTAAGAGACTCTTGCGATGAGTTTGATAAATTATCATAGACTATAAAACTGTAGTTTGCCTTCGCCAATTCTACTAAGGTATGACTTCCTATGTACCCTGCTCCACCGGTGACAAGTATATTCATAACCTATATACTTCCTTTGGCTTTTGCATACTCACCATTCGCTTTATGCATTTGTAAATCAGCTTGAAGCATGTCATACTCTTTTTTCTTTTGTTCGATGAACTTTTCAGTTAAATTTATTTTCTCTTTTATACCTTTTTCTGTAAGAAGATATTTGTACTGTTTTTTGTTTTGGTTATTGGCAAAATTTTCAGCTTTTACCAATCCCTTTGCTATAAGGGCTTTGAGTACAAAATTAACTTTTCCCACACTAAACCCAATCTCTTGCGCAATAGTTTGCTGTGTTGTAATTTTGTCAATACTCCTCAGCACTAAAAGATCAACTTCACTATATTCCAAAAAGAGCCTTTTCCATAATAAATATCATGACATAAATATTAACAAATTCAGACTTTGAATTTACTGAACACTAAGCAAATTATAATATTTTTTGTAGGGTATTCACTTTTAAGCTTGTCTTTAATTTCAAATGCTATAATTTCGCCATCAATAAGCAAAACAACTTATTGTTTCATATCGCGGAATAGAGCAGTTCGGTAGCTCGTCGGGCTCATAACCCGAAGGTCATAGGTTCAAATCCTATTTCCGCAACCAATTATTAACTATAAACATCTTGGGGTATCGCCAAGCGGTAAGGCCTCGGTTTTTGGTACCGATATTCGGGGGTTCGAATCCCTCTACCCCATCCACCCTTTAATCTGAAAAAGTCTTAAAACTCCCCAAACAACGAACTTTAAATAATTTATTAGTCTAACTTAATCTAGCTTATGCTATAGTAATCCCATCTTTTTAGGGGTATTTAAAGGGGTACATTAGATAAGTACCCTTATAACAGTTAAAATATACCCCTATATACTCAAGGGTTACCGATGGCACGAACTGTTACACCTCTTACCGATACAAAAATAAAAACTGCAAAAGCCAAAGAAAAAGATTACAAGCTCTTTGATGGCGGTGGCTTATTTCTATTAGTTACAAAGCGAAACACAAAGCTATGGAGACTAAAGTATAAGTTTGACGGAAAAGAAAAACTTCTAGCTTTAGGTGCATACCCTGAAATAAGTTTATCAAAAGCAAGAGAGCTTAGAGAAGTAAATAAAAAACTCTTAGCAGATGGCATTAATCCAAATACAGCAAAGCAAGAAGTAAAAGAGCAACATCATAAAGAAGATACAAAACATCTACACACATTTAAAGCTATTGCACTTCAACGACTAGAAAAAATCAAAGAAGATATTAGTGAACCACACTACAAAGGCACACTTAGAGGCTTTGTCAATGATACATTCCCTTATATTGGTAATAAACATATCGATACTATAACTGCTCAAGATATCATCACCCTACTCCGTAAAATGATGGAAAGAGATGTTAGAAACTCTACTGAAAAGGTTTATCAACAAATTGGAAAAACTTTCAAGTGGGCAATCGCAAATGGTCTTGCTCAACGAAATCCTGCAAGTGATATAGAAATCAGTGAAATAATTGGCAAATCTAAAGAAAAGCACTACCCTACAATTACAGATGATACGGGCATAAGAAATCTTCTCACAAGTATTCATGAATATGGCGGTGAGTTGTCGACTAAATATGCTCTTTTAATGTTAGCATACACTTTTGTAAGACCATCTAATATCAGATTAGCCTTATGGAGTGAAATAGATTTTAAAGCCAAACAATGGGTCATACCTGCAAAAAAAATGAAGACAGATGATGAGTTTATTATACCTCTTTCTGATACTATTATAGAACTACTAAAAGATATACGAATATATTCAGGCAATAGCCTATATCTTTTCCCAAGTACAAAAAGTAAAACAACTCCTCTTAGCGATGGAGCGCTCTTAGGTGCAGTAAGAAGAATGGGCTATTCTACATATGAGTTCACTCCGCATGGCTTTAGAGCTATGTTTTCAACAATTGCACATGAAAAAAGCCCCTTTAAATATGATGTAATCGAGACTCAATTAGCACACAAAATAGGCAATTCAGTCTCTCAGGCATATAACCGTGCTAAATATCTTAAAGAACGAGTACAGCTTATGACATGGTGGACTAATTATCTCGATAATATTCAAAAATAAATATAGTATAGGTATAACTAGGTTAATCGAAGTCCAAATATTTCACTTAATTATCTTGTGTTATATCACTCATTTTTTGGATAAAACTCTTGCTAAGTTTATTGTTAAAATAAAATTTAGGTTTTACATAACCAGCATCTTTAAACTCATCAAGAGTAAATAAAAAATTCAAATACCTTTCTATTACTGCTATTTTTGTAGTATTTCGCTTCATATGTCCTTTAAACTTCTCATAAAAAATTCGGATATCATCCTCAGAAGGGTCATGATATAAATCCATAGCATACAACTCAGCAAAATGTTTTTGCTTTAAACCTATTTTATCAATCCAAATTCTGAGTTCATTCTGTTTGTCATTAATTTTCATTTCTAGTATGTCCCCTAAAGTCCCTTACGATTATTTTATAATTTTACCATCTTAAACAAAAGTTTAGGAAAAATATTTTAAGGAGCCAACTATGGCAAAGAAAACACCAATGACCAAGGCTGATGCAGCTAGGATTCAATCAGGAGCTGCAAAAAATGATACTAATACATCTAAAAAAAGCTTTCCTGCTAGAGCACAAAGTGCTGCTGACAAAAATTTAAATAAAGGAAAAAAGTAATTATGGATACTTCAGATATGAACCAAGAAGAGTTAGATTTATACTCTGACATTAACAATCCAAATAATGATTCAGATATGGATGACTGGGCTGATTCACATAATCCAAACAATGATGATTATATTGATAATGAAGATGATTAAGGACTGTTGAGGATTATCTCCTCACAGTTCTGCACTCTTTAAAACTTTTTTTAAATATCTTTAAAAACTCATTTTCATCTAATTTATAATTTGTATAGTCATATTGAAATTCACTTTCTTCCAAGGCACATGTACAATCTTCTAATTTTCGTTCATACTGAATATAAGGGATAGGTTTTTCATTTACCGATAGACAACTATCAGTAATTAAGTATTCAATTTGTATTGGATAACGACCTACTTCTAAATTGTACTTTTCAATTATATCATCTAGATGATGACCACCAACTGCACCAATCGTTAAAGTAGAAAGTACAGAAAGTATTTTTTGAGTCTTAGTCATCATTATTTTTCCATAAATCATTCATTTTATATACATACTGATATAAAGCATATAATATTGGTAATGTTACTGCAGAATCTATTATGTACTCTAATTTATCATAATCGTTGAAAGAATAAATTATATTCCCAAAATACTCAACTAGCATCATAAAAAATATAAATTTCCATAACTCTTTTATAAAGTAGCTTTTACTATATATAAAACCTCTTAAGCCCAAAACAGATATGAAAAATAGTAATATAAAGAAGATATCATATAAATTTGTAAATGCTCTTTTACCCTCAAAAATACTATTAAATTCATTTATATCCGTAGCCAATATAAATACAAATACCCCTAATACAAATATACTAACAAATAAAATTAGCCAATAATATATTTTCCAAACTATTTTAGTCAATTTTCTTGCCCTTTTATTTAAATGATACTAATTTTACTAGATTATTGTATTTTCAATATTAAAAGGTATATTTTTTCAAAAAAAATCTTTATAAATATCAATAAAGGACTAGAATCATATAATTTTTAAAAAATGCGAAAAACACCCCAAAAAAAGAACACTTTTTAAAGGCAAATCATGAATGCATATAATAAAATTTTCCTAATCAAAAACAAAACAAAGGAAAGTTATGAAAATAATTTCAGAAAAAACAGAAATAGAACCGATAGGTTTGAGACCAAAAATTGCCGCATTTTATTTAGCTATCGGAGTAAGTACTCTCTGGGCATTAGCCAAAAAAGAAATATTAACACCTATTAAAATTACCCCAGGTGTTACAGTCTTTTCGAAAATGGAATTAGATGAACTATTTCAAGAAAAGCTCCGTATTGCAAAAACTAAGCAAGAAAATACTGAGTCTACAATGGAGTCATAATGTCAAAATTAAAACAAATAAAAGTAAATGTCACATGTACTGATTATGAAACAATACAACAGCAATCTGCCAAAAAAAATGTGACAATGGCAGAATATATTCGTCAAAAACTAGATATAACCATTGGTACACATGCTCCGCCTGCTTCGTCTACTTATTTTCAAAGAGCAGACCCTGCTCTACTTTTTGAACTAAATACTATTTCAAAAAGTTTAAATATTATTGCAAGTAATATTACAAAAGATATAGAGATTGATAGTTTTTTACTCGTTTCCATTTACAAACAGGTAATGAGTTTAAAATGTTAATTCTATTCGCAGGCACAAATGATGGCTGGGGGAACTATGTGATAAATGGAACAAAGAAGAAACCAAGAAATCACGAAAAGATAAAGGTTTTGAGAGGTGATATTACTCTTGGTGACCATATTACAAATCACCCAAACTATAGACAAAATGCTTATTCAATTATTTTAAGTTTCAAAGGAAAACCTTCTATAGAGACAATGACCCAAGTTCTTACCGAATTTGAACAGTTTTTTATGCATGGATTTGAAGCTTATGAGTACCATTTTGATGCAGTTTTGCATATGGATACAGATGATTATCATATTCATGTCCGTATTCCTAAATTCAATTTATATACGGGAACTCAACTGCAACTGTATTTGGATAAGAAGGATAGATATCGAGTTAATCTTATTCGTAATCTTATTGATATAAAATATCATTTAGAAAGTCCGCAAAATAATAGACAACTTATACAAGAAGAACAAGATTTTCACACTGCACAATAGGAAAAAAACAATAAACAAGAATCTAGAAAGATGAGTCGCTCAGTAATAAATAATTTCATAAGAGAGCTACATCAGGCATCCCTTATTAATTCTTTATCAGATGTAAAAAATGTATTAGAAGATACCAACTTAAAAATAATTAATACAGGCCATGACTATAGTCGAGACTTATATTATATAACAGTTCAAAATAAATCTGAAAAAATAAAACTGACAGGAGATATATATAGTGCATACTTTTGGAAATATAGCAGAGAAAATAGAGAAAAACAAGTTGCAAATAACAAACAATATAGAGGAAGCTACAAATATAGTCCAGAAGAGTATAAAAGAGTTTCAGTTAAGCTCTACATTGCACTTGAAAAACGCTCAACAGAGATCAATGAAAGATATAGAAAACCAAGAGAAAGAGCTGCTAAGAGACTTGATAATTTACAACAAAAAAATCAAGAAAACATTATCCATCAGACAGAATCTTTCAAAAACAAAAGAGCAACAACTTCTCATACCAATTTTAGGGGTTCTGGCACTTACACTGATCGTTTTATTAATGCAAAGCTTGCAAATCAAAGAACAAAGAACACTGAGCAAATGGTTGATTCCAAATCAGTACAGGTTGAATCAAAAAGATGGACGATATATAGTTATACCATCGAGCAATCTAAGTTACTCGAAAAAAAGCAATACTTACTACTTAAAACTGGTGAACTAAATGGAAGAATTAACAAAAATATTATACGAAAAAATACACAAGATGGAACAGAACGAACAAGCATTGATAGATTCGATGGACCAAGACAGGAAGCACTATATAAAAAAGCTAAATTCTATATGCAACGAATGGCTCAGACAAGAGACTGTAGAGAGCAATATAGAAAAAAGATTGCAATTATTGGAAAACAATGTGTTGATATTGAGCAAGACTTCAACTCATCTATCACAAAAATTGACACAATTATCAAAGTTCTTACAGAAGAAACCACAAATACAGGAATAGTCAACACTCCAAAAGAAACTAATACAAAAAGATTTGACTTGGATGAGACCTTATCTATTGAAGAGTATGCAGAAGAACTATTTAGTCTCAATCTATAAGATATTCAATCTTTAAAATAGCCTTTTTGAGCCCATCATACTTAACTTTCATAGGCTCCAATTTCAATAGACTTGAAAGAGTAATACTCTTTTGAGTTTTTGCTCTCTCATCTAAAATTTTAGTATCTAAAAGATAAAAATCCCATTGTGATAAGTCAAGTGGATTAACACTCTCTTTATCAGTATGAGCCAACACACAAAATATATAAATATCTGACTTTCTTGTTCTGATAGTTGAGTTACTTTGAGAATCACCAGTAGGTTGAATACCAAAGATAATGTTAGATAATTTCTTTTGTTCCCAACTCTGAAGATAAGCTGATGATTTTATCTCTATTTTTAAACCGTTTTTAGTTTGTAAATCATAGGCATCCCATTCTTCTCGTGGGTTATCTAAAACATCTATTGTAGAAGCTACTATAAACTCTGCAAGAACTCCACGAAGTGCATTACCTAGTAGTTCCGAACTAGACCATTGCCAAAAGGATAGTACATCAATAGATAGTTTTTTATCATTAAAGTAAAATTTTTCTTTACCACTTTTTTTTGTAGTATGAATTGCTGATAAATTCTTAGCCATTTTGTTTATAAGATTGCTTCACTAAGCTAATTAAGTAATCTATATCATCTAAACAACTAAAATTGACTTCACAATCTCCATTCCCCCAACTACCAATATTTGTTATATCTTTAACAATATTTTTATAATCATCGAGCTCAGAGAATTTCATATTGATATACATTTTGATTTTCTTATTTTGAATAACAAAATCAACAATATTTCTCTTACCAACAAAAGCTATGTATTGTTTATTTGCCTTAACTTTAATATCACCTAAACTTAGTATCTCATTTTTAATTGTCTCATACAGTTCAACTATTTCTGGAGGTTTTCTCTCTAAATGCTCTTCTTCTGTATATGTTTTAACCTCTTTAGCTACTGATTGGATGTTTGTATCAGATGAAATTGTTTGAATGCTCTCAGTTGATTTTGTAGGGTTTATTTGTGTATACATAACAGTAGAATTTTCAAACTGTTTTATCTCCCACAGTTCAATAGGTAAATCTTTAAAGTTGATAGATTCTCTTTGGTACAGAGTATAGGATGGTGCAATAAAGAGGACTTTTGATTGTGACCAATCTACATCATTTTTTCTAAGATTTTTATTCATACATTCGTTGTATTCTAAGATAAAATCAGCTTTGTTATTTAACATTAACGATAGATAGGCATATCCTTGGTCGATAACACTAAAATTTTTATCTCTCTTATACTCTATAATCACAAATGAGTTACTAGCTTCATCATAAGCTAAAGAATCTAACCTAAAATTATTTAGCGAATATTCACTCTTCACAAACTGATAACCAAATATCATTTCTAAGTTCTGTTCGGTAACTCCTTGAATCTCTCTTTCTAACTTAAAAGCTCTTTGATTTACTTCATCTAATTTTTCGCTACCAATGTTAAATAATCTCATAACTCACCTTTAAATGCTTGGTCTAAAATGGAAGCTTTTAATGCTACTAAACTTTCCATTTTTTCTTTTTGAACTGATTTTATTTTTTCTATTTTTTGTGAAATTTCATCTAAATATTTAACAACTTTTTGTTGGATTTGAATAGGAGGAAGTGGAATATCAATCTCTTTTAATTGTTTAACCGGCGGCATATTTGGTATAGCAGCACCCTTTTTAACTGCATTGAAAAATCCATTATTCATTAAATTATTCCAAAAATATACAAATATTTTATCAATTATAATATCTTTATCCAATGTTAATTTTAATAAGGCTTGGTTAATTATACCTTTTGTATAGTCATTTGGGATAATAGCTAATTTGCCTAAATATACACCAGAACAGCTAATTATTATATCTCCACTTTTTACTTCAAATCCTTTAAGCTCATTAAATTTATCTTCATTAATGAAATATCTTTCCATTGAAAAATCATTATTTAAAGCGTGATATTGTTCATATACTAAATATCCACTTTCAACAAAAAATGACTTCTTCAATGCACTTCCAAATGGACCTCTTTTAATTGATGTTTTTTCTTTAGTTACAACATCTTTCATCTTAGTGTATTTATACTTCCCTTCCAACTCTTCAAAAATATCATTCAAAACACTCCCCATAAACACATCAGCATCATCCATATTTTTTTGATGTAGGGCTATTGATTTATCTATTTTTTCAAAAAGGTTATCTAGTTTAGAAACTATTTTTTGTTGTTCTGAAAGTGGTGGAACAATAATATTCATTTTTTTTAAATGTGTTGGTCCAAAGTTTTTAATTGCTGTTCCCGTATAAGCCTTATTGTATTGGTTTGAAAAGTTATCACTATTTAAAAAGTATTTTAAATATTCTCTATCTAAAGTAAGTACATCATTAGGTCTAAACCTGATAATACTGGTATTAAGCACAGCAGGTAAATCACATTTTCTTACAACTGCCATTTTTCCTAAAGAACCAGATGAAGCAACTAATATATCATTTTCTTCAACTAAAAAATGTGAATATTTTTTTTCAATAGTTTCTAAAGGAAGAAAATTTGTATCTTTTAAATTTAAGGTTTCATCTTTGTTAAATGTTCTAATATTAAGTAATGGAATACCCTCTTTAGACATTTGTTTTTTTAGAATTCCAGGACCTTCTTGAAAGAAAACAACTTCTTTTAAATCTTTATATTCCCATCCATCAGGAAGCTCATACAACTCATTCATCTATATCTTTCCCAATCAATATAGTTTCAATCTCATACATCAAATCATTTATTTCTTTGTTATTTTCTTTAATATTTTCAACTAACTCTAATGGAGATTTATGCTCTATAACTTTGATATTGTTGGGGTTTTTTGCTGATATATCAAACTCTTTAATATCATTGATATTTACTATCCAAGAGTTATCTGTAAGCTCTCCATTTTCCCATACATCTAAAAATTCTTTGAAGTGTTCATACTGGATAGGTTTATTTTTTGTAAGTTTATATGGTGGATTTACTTCATAGTAAAATATATCTGAGGTAGAGCCATTTCTATCAAAGAAGATTACATTCGTTTTAACACCACTATAAGGTAAAAATATCCCTGCTGGGAGTGAAAGTATAGTGTGCACATTAAATCGCTCTAAAAGCTCTTTTTTTACTGCTTGAAAAGCATTATTTGTTTGAAACAATACGCCCTCTGGAATAACTACACCACACTTGCCATTTAACTTTAAATAGTTCATCATATGTTGGAGAAACAGTAACTCAGTAGCATTGGATTTTACAGGAAAGTTTTGTTGGATACTATCGTTCTCTTTTCCACCAAAAGGAGGATTTGCTAAAATACAATCAAATCTATCTTTTTCTTCTAATCCTCTTATATCTTTTGTAAGAGTATTCGTTTTTGAAATGTTTGGTGATTCTATACCGTGGAGTATCATATTCATAACACCCATTACATAAGAGAGTGGAGTTTTTTCATTTCCAAAAAATGTATCTTCATTTAAAAACTTTAACTGCTCAGTTGAAAGTTCTCTTTGCTCATTCTTTTCAACATTGGTATATCTCATATGATTGTAAGCTTCTATGAGAAAACCACAACTCCCCACTGCTGGGTCATATACTGTTTGACCTACTTGTGGATTTACAACATCAGTGATAACTTTAATAAGTGGACGAGGAGTATAAAACTCTCCACTATTTCCACCATCACTCCCCATATCTTTTAGAAGTTTTTCATAGATAAGTGAAAGTTGAAACAGATCAGCTTGATTGTGAAAATCCATAACATCTATAATATCCAACACCTCTCTAAGAGTATGCCCATTAGCGATACGATTATCTAAAAATTCAAAGATAGCACCGATTTTATACTTAATAGATTTAGCATTCTCAGTAATAGACTTGAAACCTTTGAGGTAAGGAAACAACTCTTTATTTACAAATTCTAAAAGGTCTTCACCACTCTTAGCATTTATGAGGTCAATCTTCCCATCTTTCTTAGGACAAGCCCAATTACTCCACTGGAACTTATCATCAAGTATGTAGGCGTAGTCCTGCCCATTAAGTAGTGCCTCATCAGCTTTTGAGTCTTCTAAATCACTAAGAAATTTTAAAAAGAGTATCCAAGATATTTGCTCTGTGTACATCATAGCACCGCTAATACCGTCATCTCTTCGTAGTATGTCTGTTATTCTATTTATTTTACTTTCCATTATTTGCCTTAACACTTATTATTTTAAAAGTTTCTATATTGTAATTATCAAAAATGACTGCACTTAGTTTATTACCATATACACAGCCTGTGTCTATCCCTAATGCAAATTTACTGTGTTTAACTTCATCAAACCATTGATGACCATACACTATAAATCCCTGGTTACCATCATAAGTGTCAGCCCAAAAAATGGAATCTTCATTTTCTTTACCATAAGTTATAAAATTATCATAAGTATCAAGGTATCTCATTCTAAGTATTTTAGAGTTTTCTTTTTTTGTTAAATTGTTTAAGTTGTGATAATTTTGTAGTCCACCATGTAAAATAGTTATGTTTTCATATTTGAAAAACAATGGTAAGTTCTTTAAAAATTTAATATCTTGCTTATCTAAATTTTCAATAATATTTTTTTCATCTTCATCTAAAGATATAGGATTTTTTATATTGAAATTTTCATGTTCTAAGTATCTGACTAATTTATCTTCATGATTGCCTATAACAGATTTTATATTGTGTTCTTGTATATATTTTAGAAGTTTAACAGAGTTTTTACCTTTTGTGATAATATCTCCAACACAAACTTCTATATCACTTTTATCTGGATTTATCTTTTTTCTTAGAGATATAAACTCATCGTAACAACCGTGTATATCTCCATAGACTATTAGTTGATTCATATTTGATTTTTTATATCCACTAAAAGTTTTTTATATTTTCGTATATCTTTTCTAATTTGAATACAATGTTCTGCTGTAAATTCTAAATCTTCACCATTAGGATATTTTAAAATGTTAATACCATCTTCTCTAGGTTCTTCTTCCTGATGTGCAAATACATTTCTTTTATCGATAATTTCTTTTTTATAATTTTCGTGTATAAATTCTATTGTATTACATTTTTGTTTTTTTATTTTAAAAACTGTTCTTGATTTTTTAAAAGTATCATAAAAAAAGTTTTTTTGTAATTCTTCTAAATTTATTTCATCATAAGTACATTCTGAATCTTCAACTTTAACAAGACAATTTAAATTTTTTAATTCTTCTTTTATTTTTGAAAAAACCTTTTCTTTAATATATTTTTTAAAATCGCTATCTGCTTGCGAATTATATTTTTTAATAATTTGCTCTTTTATTCTATCAAGCTCAGCGACCTCTGCCATAATCAAACCACGAAGATTATTAACATCTTGGGTTTTTTTAATTGTAATATCTATAATTTTTTTTACTTTATCTTTAAGTTCATCTCTACTAGAAGTGAAAATACCTTCGACAAAATGTTCATTTAATTTCCTGTTTAACTCTTCATATTGAGATGAGTAAAATACTATTTCGGTATATACTTTTTCATCTCTTATTTTTGTTATTATAGTGTTACCTTCATCTTTTGTTTCTTGATTACCTAAATCTAAATCAATTAATAATAAATCATATTCAGATGTATTTTGACAGCCTATATTCTTTTCAAAATCAGAAAAATTATTTATTTCTTGAACCTCACATACAAAACCTAATCCTTCTATATATTCTGCAACCTGTCTTTTATCTCTTCTAATAGATTTAGGATTGTCTTCAATCCATAAAATTTTATATTCTAATTTCATAATTTAAGCCTTAATAAAAATTTAATACCTGTATCAAGTTTATACACATTTATTGTAGATTGATTCATTTCTTCTAAAATTTCTTTTATGTGGTAAAGTCCCAACCCTGAACCTTTTGTAGTAGTTACACCCATTTCAAAAATTGAATCCTCAGCTATTATTGTATTATCTAAGCCTAAACCATCATCAATATATTCAATTTCAAGATGTTCATCAGTTTTTATAAAATTCAAAGTTACATTTTTTGCTTTTGCTTTTTTTGAATTATTTAGTAAATTATCAATTATTATATTGACTTTGATTGGTTCAAAGCTACAAATGTATTGTAAATTATTTGTATTAATTTCAATTATCAATTCTTTATTTGTTGTTATTTCGTATATATTTCTAATATATTCATCTATAAATTTTACTAAATCTTTTGTAACATTAGATGCTGTTGATAAAAAATCTTCTTTTGTGATATATTTGTTAATCAAGGATATTTTATCTAACTCAAATGATGCATCTTTTAAATATTCATACACTTCATCATTAATACTTGTATTTTTGTTTAACATATCTACAACATCTAAAATACAATCTTTTGCTGTTTTAGTGTACAAGCCTATATGATGTTGAAATGCAATAAGCTCCTTAACATCTTTAGATTGAACTGTTTTTAAATAGGTTAACTCTTCATCTTTCTTTTTATTTTTTAATTTCGCTGCTTCTAGTTCTTTTTTTAATTTTGTTTCACTATTTTTTAATACTAATATTTTTTTGTCAAGTTCCTTATATGATTCTTCTTTATCTATTACATCATCAATAAGTTCATTAGTATTCTTTTTACTAATTAAAAAAGTTATTTTATTTGTTAATCTTTTATCAGCTACAATTTTATATACTTTTTTAACAAATTTTTTTAAATCATTTGATATCGCTGATTGTGGTAATTTTGAGAATTCTTTTAAAAATTTTGTGATATTTTTTTGTATTAATAAATTTTCTTTTTCCTCAAGTAAATATAGTAGTATTTTATCATCAATATTTATATCTAAGCTATCTTTTGCATCAATTCCTATAATCTTAAAGATATTTTTACTAATATTTTTCTTCTTTTCTTCTTCAGATAATAAGTACACTTCTTTATCTTTGTTCCAATTTTTGCTAAAAGTAAGTTCTCGTATATAAGATTCCGTATATTCCTTGGAAACACTATCCCATCGTATTCCATTTACCACATATCTCTCTAATCTTTTAAGTGTTTTGTAAAAAAAACCATTATTCTTTTTTTGAGCTGTTGTAGATTTAGTTGATACATGTATAAGCTGTTTAAACTTTTCATTATGGACAATTCCCTCTCTACTTGATATAACATGATATTGTTCATCTCTATCCTCTATTTCAATTCTTCCAATAACTTCACGATTACTTAAATATCTACTTCTCCCTTGATTTTTTCGCACTTCCATACCAAATGCATCATTATCTATATCTCCATATGGTGGTATTCTAAAGCCATTTATAAACAAATAAACTGAACCAAATTCTACACTTCGCATTTGCATTTGTTTTTGAAAATATGCTTTGGCATATGGATTTAAATACATTAAAATAATTTTAACACCTTTTAAATCAGGAAACTCTGTATTTTTTTCTATAGTCTTAAATACAACCTTATCTCTATCTTTAAGCTGTGTGATTATTTGAGTTCCATCTTCACTAATAACTGACTGTATATATGTTGTATCAAAGTTTAATTTATCAAAAAATTTATTTGTAATTTCACCATTGATTTTTTTATAATATGCAGTTTCATTCTTATCTTCTATTTCTTTTACATGTAAATGTATCTTAAATCCACCACTATCAACTTGACTTTTATTTATTAATTTTTCTAAAGAAGCTTTTAATGTAGAAAATTTTTGATAATTTAAAACTTCATTAAATAAACTATTTTGATTTATTTTTATCCATTTAGTTCGTAGGCTTACTATTTGCACTATTGTACCTGATGTATTTATTTTATAATTTGTCTCATCAAATACTTCTTTCATACTAACTTCTCTTAATTTCATTGGTATTTGATTTATTTCAACACTATAGTCTTCAATATTTTCAAAATCTTCCCAATTAATTTGAAGTTGATAAATTTTTCCTTTTGTTTGTTTAGTGAAAATATTGAGCTTTTTTCCAAGCCTATCACACGAGAACCTACCAATTCCTTTATTCCCAGCCTGTAAGCGATTGTTCTGTGCATTCTGTACTCTTTTTATAGAATATGCTAGGTTTAGCCATTTCTGCAAAATATCTTCTTTAGACATTCCCTTACCATTATCTGATATAATTATCTCATGATTTAAAGTATCTACACTTTTTAAATTTTTAAATTCTACATCAACTTTTGATGCTCCAGCATCATAAGAGTTTTTAACAAGCTCCATAACAGCTACATTATCATCATTTATAAGTTCTTTACCGATGATGTTTTTAATATTAACATGAGATAAAAAGTGGACATCTTCCCATTTTGTTGACATTATAAAATTTCCTTTAAAATTATTCCCGCCTGTTCAGCAAAAAGAGGAGGAATAGCATTACCTATTTGAGTGTATCTAGGTACATCAACTTTTCTTCTTTCGCCACCTGTTGTATATTTTCCCTTAAACTCATAGTTGTCAGGAAAAGATTGTACTCTTGCATATTCTCGTACTGTCAAAATTCTTGGCTCACAATAGTGGATATAATCATCAGGTAAGGTTGTAAGAGTTGGGGTACAAGAATCTTTACACAATGGGACAACCGTATGTTTTTTTAAATTATATTTTTTTCTTAATTCATCATTTATAGACTTATTTGGTTGGGCATTATTTAAAATATATTGAAACTTTTCTACTGTTTCTTTCCTATGTTTAGCAAACCTATGGCTATCAGCTACTTTTTTAGTTAAAGGTTTCCCGCTTCTCATTAGTTTTTGATAGCTACTTTTAGATTTTGAATATAATCCTGCATTAAACCGTTTTGTATCAGGAGATTCTACTTCACCATTTGATTGAAGTAAATCTGAAATTGCTTCACTTAATGAAGTTTTATCTTTAGTTAATTTTTTCTCTTTAAAAAAGTTTGCTCTATTATTTTTAATAGATTCAAAAAAATCTCTAGCCTTACCTTTTCTTGTACCAACTAAAATAAATCTTTGTCTTTTTTGGGGAACACCATACTCTGAAAAATCGACAATAGTTCCAGATACATTGTAACCAAGACTTTCAAGTTTATTAACTACATAAGTAGAATAAGCTTCACCTCGCTTATTTCCCTTTTTAAACCCAATAGTAAAACCTTTTACATTTTCAAAAAACAATATTTCAGGCTGAACTAATTCTACAAATTTTATATATGAATCAATGAGTTTATTTCTATCATCTTTTTCTTTTCTTCTTCCTGCCATAGAGAAACCTTGACAAGGAGGGCCTCCAGCAATAAGTTTAATTTTACCCCTTAAAGCAATTAAATTTTCTTCATGGTTTTTTATGACTTCATTAATATCATGATTCTTTTTTTCTAACCAATTTGGCCACTCGAAGTTTTGATTTTTATCTATTTGATTATATTTTAATGTTTCAAAAGCATCTGCACTTTTTTCTACAGCAAACAAGCCTTTCCAACCTGCATTATGCAATCCTAAAGCAAGTCCACCACAACCAGAAAACAGATCAATATAAGTTAATTTTTTCATTTAATGATAGCTCCTTTTAGTAGTTTGCACGAGTAAATACTGAACCATAGTAAAATATTCATTAATAAGATGTAAAAAAATCAATTTAATCATCTATAAATCTCCCTCTGTAACTCAAAATACTCATCTCTCATCTTAGGGATACCACCAAAGTTATTTGCAACTTCTCTCACACTTCCAAGCCCACTTAAATCAACCAACTTGCCAAGTTTATCCTCATCAAGCTCTTTAACACCATCTTTTTTATATCTCTCTAATATGAATTCTATAAACTCTTTAGCTTTTTCATTATGATGTTTTTCTATAAACTCTGAGTGCTCTACTGCGAAGACTCTCTCGCTTCTTGTTTTAATATCTAGGTTGAAAGATATATGGGTTAGGATGTCGTATATATCACTATTTTGAGCTTCAAATATTACTTTTAAATCATCAAGTTGAGATTCATCTATATTCATCTCTTTTAGCTTGTTTAGTAAATCTTTTCTATTGCTAGGGTTACTCCATATCTCTCTTAATCCATCTTCATCATTGTAAAACTTACCAAGTACACCTATAAGTAGTTCTAGGTAATCCTCTGTTTTTAAAGGTACTCCATCCATACCAACATAGGTTGTTTCAATGTTGATAACTTTGAGCTTTTTACCTTTGATGTCTATGGTTACTTTTTCATTAGTGGGTGCTTCAACTTCAGGTGGCTCAGTTGGTGGTCCACCTTCATCTCCCTCTATTCCTTTTCCTTTCGGTGGTCTTGGGGTTTTTTCTATTGGTTCATCTTCTCCATCCCATTTAGGGTCATAAAATAGATTTGTAGCTCCTACAAAATCCATAATAGTAAAAAAATCTTTCCCCTCAAATACTCTAGTTCCACGACCTATAATTTGTTTAAATTCTGTCATTGATTTTATGGGTGCTGTTAAAACTACATTTCTAACATTTTTGGCATCCACACCAGTTGTGAGCATTTTTGAACTTGTAAGGATAGTAGGTATATCTCTATCATTGTTTTGAAACATCTCTAAGAAATCTCTACCTATATCTCCCTCATCTGATGTTACTCTTACACAGTAGTTATTGTCTTTGATAGTTTTAAATTTATCTATGGCTACTTTCATATCGAGTGCATGCTTTTGGTTTACACAAAACACTATAGTTTTATCCATAGTATTCATATTTTGGAGTATAGTTTTTGCGATTAGTTCGGTTCGTTTAGGGATAACTACTTGCTTTTCAAACTGTTCTAGTTCCACTATCTGTTTATCTAGTTCCCCAGTTATGATGTCATTAGGGTCAAATCTGTACTCATCTATGTTTGTTTGGATTCTTTTTACTTTGTAAGGTGTTAAGAAACCATCATTGATACCATCTTTAAGTGAATATTCATAGATAGGTTCTCCAAAGTATTTGTAAGTATCTCCATTATCATCTCTCTTTGGAGTTGCTGTTAAACCTAAGTGAACAGCACTACCAAAGTGATTTAAAATATCTCTCCAAGAGCTTTCATCATTTGCACTACCACGATGACACTCATCAATAATGATTAAATCAAAAAAGTTAGGTGGATACTGTTTATAATATGCAGTTACATCGTCTTCTGACTCTTCTTCTGTTATATCAATCATTCTGTTTTTATTTTCTGCTATTGATTGATATATTGCAAAAAAGATATTACCAGCAGTTGGAACTTTTCCACCTCTTTTTTTGATAATTTTCCCATTTATCTCAATACAATCTTTCTCTAGTGGATTAAATGTATTCATAGATTGGTCTTTGAGAACATTTCTATCAGCTAGGAAAAGTATCTTTGGTCTTCTATCTGCATTATCTCTGTTCCACTTAGATTGAAATAGTCTATATGCGATTTGAAAAGCTATGTATGTTTTACCAGTTCCAGTTGCTAGTGTAAGTAACATTCTATCTTTATTTCCTGCGATAGCTTCTATGGTTTTTTGAACTGCGATTTGTTGGTAGAAACGAGGTTTCATCATTCCCTCAATATAAAAAGGGTGAGTAATTACATCTTTGGCTTTAGGTGTAACTTTCCTATATTTTCGCTCAAAAAGTTCATCAGGAGTTGGATAGTTTTCAATAAACTGACCTTTACCCTCTAAAAGTGAGTGTTCATATATTTTATGTCCATTAGTTGTATATACAAAATCTATCTTCAATCGCTGGGCATAGTTTATAGATTGTTGTAAACCATCTAGTGGGTCTTTAGATTCAGATTTTGCTTCAATGATTGCAAGGTTAGTATTTTTGTAGGTCAGCATGTAATCCACAAAGTATCTTTTACCTCGTTTACCACCAATAAGCTTTCGTCCATCAGTAAAATAATATTCTCTTACTATGTTGGATTCCAACCAACCGCTATCCTTTATAGATGGGTCGATAAGTTTTGAGCGAGTATCTGATTCTGAGTATGCCATTAAACCCTACTAAAATATTTTAATCTATTTTAGCAAAATTTAACTACTATACAGATGAAAATTCTATAATTCAAAAAGGAAAACATATAGCTAGGTTAATCAAAGTCCTAACTTTAAGAATAAAAAGATTTCACTTTATCTATATTTTCCTGAGATGCTAAAATAGAATCGTCAATTTTTATATCTTTTAGCATCTTGAATCTATACACACTATTCATAGTTTTAAAAGTAAGTAAATCACCATTTATCTCATAATCTTCAAGCATAGATGTTCTAAAAACAACTTCACCAAATCGACCAAAAAAGTATAAAACACCATCTCTAAAAGTAATTTTTCCATCACGGTGCTTATATTCATTTAAAATCTCAATATTTGTTGAATCAATAAACATTACATTAGATTTTTTACTGATTATATTGGGTTTCTTATCGCCCTTATACTCTTTTACTATCTCATCTCCGTTATCATCAAAATCCAAAGTAATATATTTAGCCTGAACCATTTCTGCTATCAAGAAATCTATAACACTTTTTTAGGAGCCACTTTGATAAACATCTTTCATTTTGATTACTTGGTGCCTAAAGAGAGCAGCCATAAGCTCTTGAGCATAAAGATTCATCATTGCGTATATCTGCTTGTATAAAATGGAGATTTTTCCCTCTCAATATCACAAACAACCTCTACCTCATACTGTTGCAGATATTTCTCAAATTGTTGCATAAGTACCTCTTTTATGATATCTTTAATATCTCCAGCATGTGAGCGACCAACCATTTTCGCCCTTTGAGCTACCTCTTCATAACATTCATCACCATGCTTTTGCAAAAATCTATTGAAATAGAGTGAAAAAATTTCAAATGTAACTTTATCTGAATCATTAAGATGACTTCTTATACATAAAGCTATCCCCTTTTTATTTTCACTATACAAAAAAGCAATATCTGCATGACTCAGACCAAATTCATCTAATAAGTTCATACCAAACCTTTATATAATTTTGTTCAATCTTCAAAAAGTTTTCTTTTCCAATAAATATGTTCAGGAACTTGTTTAATATGTGAAAATGCTTGTTTTCTTTTTAATCTATACAACTCCTCTTTTGTAGGTATATCCTCATTATAATATTCATCTCTAATAAATTTTGTTTCATATACTCCATCTTTAATTCTCACAGACACCATACCGTTATTTTTCACTTCTTTTTCTATCATTTGCAATCTTTTAAGTGCTTCTTTTCTTAATTCTTCTTTTGTTGCATTGCTATCTGTTCCACCTATAAAGTCCCAAAACCATTTAGCTGGCATTGTAGGATTATTTGAGTATGTTATATATCCATACATTGCATATTGTTTGCATCCTATATCATAAAAACAAATGATTTTTTCACCGGGAAGCACAAAGTATCCCTTGCTTTTAAGTTGTTTTTCTGCTCGCTTTAGCCTTTTTTGCTTAAGCTCTAACTCATATTTTTTTTGCTTTTCTTGATCTTTAGAATCATTATATGCAGTAATAGAAATTACAAAAGCTATCAACACTAGTATTGTTTTATAATATATTTTAATACCTGAAAATAATTTTGGTAGCCAAACATGTATATTAGTTAAGATATATACAGCAGGTACAACAACCATTATAAGAAACACAACTTCCCATCCAAAATCTACAAACCAAAAGTGATGTGAAAGCTGTTTTGTCTCATATAAAATTAAACCAGCAATTATCTCATATAGTACAACTTGTCGAATCATTAAAAAGCCTATCAGTATTGCTTCATCATACTTGAATCAATGCTACACAAATGGTCTTTAATTAAGTTAAACTCTTCATCTATGCCTTTAAATACTTGCGTTAAACTTTCAATAAATATATCATGCGATTCATGCATTGAATCACTTAATTTTTGAAAATTATTTAATGCATTATTATCTAAGGTCACCATATCCTTTTTTACATCTTTATAGTAAAGACCAACATTTGGGTAAATTGCATCAATCCTTTGATTGGTATCTTCTAACCTATCAAATAAATAAAGCATTTTTCTATCTAGTTCTTCAATTTTTCCCAATATCAAATCTAATTTTTCATTTTGATCCATTATCTTCTCCCTCTGCTTTTTAAAAGTTTAATTTTCAGACTTTAACGGTAAATCACCTCTATCAACTTTCACAAGATACATATACATATCTAAACCATCTCTATTGGTATGCAATTTTTCCAAACACTCTATAGAGTCATCTTTATCTAAATTTGGATTTTGTGTTACATAAATATCCATGTTGGCATCAAACATATACTGCTTTAAAAGTGCATTTTCCATATCCTCTTTATCTTCATAAAGTGAATCAAATTGATTCTCAAAATACTCAAGTGTGATTGTTTGCATTGTTAGTCCTTTGTGTTAGTTTTACTCAAAACTTTTTAATAGTTCCAAGTTTGTATAGTTAATTTTTTCATTGACAAAGTAAGTGATGGCTTGAAGTTCTATGCCAAGTGATTTGACAGCTATTTGATGCCGAGTATAAAGATCTGGATACCCCTCTAATATATCAAGCATCGCCAATTTTTCTGCATCTATTTTATAAACCTCTCCCTCTATATAATGCCCATTTCCCTTGGCATCAATTAAATAAGGAAAATACTCTTCAACATTGACCATAGGATATTTATATTTTGTAGTGGCATTACATACAAACTCCATATCTTCTAAAAGATAATGATTGTGAAATCCACTTTTAAGCGTCCCATACACAAAAAGACACATCAGTAATCATCTTCCTCATCTTCTAAACCACCCAATTCATAAGCATAGCTTTGATAATCATCATAAAGAAAGATATATTCAAAGTTACCAAGATGATTCTTTTGATACTCTACAATAGGAGCATTTATTTCTACCCCATCATCTTGATTATCATACTCCTCGGCATCAACAATTATTGCATAGTATTCATTCTCTTCTAAGTCTATCTCATCAGCACTCAAATTAGATGAGAATACTTCATATTTTCCATCTATATCTCTTGCATAAGCACACTGCACATTAAGCATTTTTATTCCTAATATTTTATTTTTACATCAAAACTATTGTAACTTATATATTAATTTATAGACAAAAATATTGCAATTTGCAAAATATTACTAACTATAGTTAGTTGATGAAAGATTCTAATGAAAATATACTTATGGTAAGTTTAACTATAGGTATGCAATGAAAGAGAATACATCCATCACTGATGAAAAAGTGCTTCAAATTTATAAGATAATTGGTGATAATGTTAAGCGAATAAGAAAAGAGAAAAATGTATCTCAAATGCAATTGGCACTTGCCATAGGGCATAA
This sequence comes from Sulfurimonas paralvinellae, assembly GCF_014905135.1. Lineage (NCBI taxonomy): Bacteria > Pseudomonadati > Campylobacterota > Epsilonproteobacteria > Campylobacterales > Sulfurimonadaceae > Sulfurimonas > Sulfurimonas paralvinellae. The sequence continues at coordinate 1,168,911 of NZ_CP041406.1, forward strand.
GGCTGTTGGCACTGTATCTATGGCGGAACTCTGTATCAATAATAAACATTTTAACATTGAACACCTTGTAAAAATTGCAGATGTTTTAGAGGTGGAATTAGCAGATTTTTTTCATGGCATAGATCTAAAATAAGCAAATATAGTAATATAGCTAGGTTAATCAAAGTCCCACATCTATAAATTTATTACAGCAATTCTAAAAGCAAATGCAGTTTTATCTCCTTTTTAACTAACTAATTTTTCACTTCTCTCGCTAAAAATACTTCGTAAAGTATGTTAAATAGTAATTACTATGTTTCAAGTAGCGCTGATTATTATTTATATGGGAAACACGAATGTTGTTTTTGAGATAGTTTAAATATCCAGACATAAAGCTGTCAATCTAAAATCTTATACTTCTTCCATTAAATTAGAGGAGTTTAAGATGAGACGAAGAAAAAATAGTACAACATTAGAAGAGTTCGATAAAACACAACTTGTAGATAAGGAGCTAGTTGATAAAATTTCGTTATGGATCTTACGAATTATTTTTAATCTTGGTGGTGCTAGAGAGTTTATTGATAACAACAACCGTCTATATAGAGATAGTCTCGCTTATTTTCTTGAAGTTGGTGCATATGTTGATATGGATAGTGATGAGTATAAACGCAGTGATATTCTTGCAGTTCTTAAAAAAAATCATATAAAATTAGAAAAGCGAGTACGTTTTACAAGCTCAAAAATTCTTACAAAAAACATCCAACAAATCTCAAAGCTCATGAACCTTAACAGTGTAGAAGAACAGATACTTGAGTTTATTGTTTTGGTAAATCAATATGATGTACTTGATGATGCCACTGATTTATTAGGAAATAATTTAAACACTACTCAAGCAAAAAAAGCAATCGGTATTATTTTAGCTATTGACACTAAAGCGGTTAATGAAGCTTTTAAATCCACCTCTAAACTTGCCAAATCTTCAATAGTTACAATATCAAAATCATCCACTTTTCCTCTCGGTCATAAAATTGAAATCATCAGTGATGAGTTTGCTGATAATATGCTCAACTTGGATGAAGATATATCAGTTATGCTCAAAGAGTCTGTAAAACCTTGCGATATAAGCACACTGAAGCTTGAAGATTATGAGCATATCGAAAAAGATATAGATATTGTACTACCCTATTTAGATAATGCAATGAAGAATAAAAAAAATGGAGTAAATATTCTTCTCTATGGCTTGCCTGGAACAGGAAAAACAGAATTAGCAAAAACAATTTCAGAGACTCTACAAACAAAACTTTTTGAGATAAGCTATACAGACGAGGACGATGAAGCAATTGATGGGTATAAAAGACTTAAAGCCTATAAAACAGCACAATCACTTCTCAGTAACCAAAATATCTTACTTATGTATGATGAAGCTGAAGATATATTTGATAGTAGTGAGAGCCCCTTGTCTCCTAAAAGACAAGACAACAAGGCATGGCTCAATAGAATGCTTGAGACAAATACTATCCCTACTATCTGGATTACAAATAATATATATAGAATTGATAATGCAATGGTGAGAAGATTTGATTTTAGTATAGAGGTACCTATACCAAATAAATCTAAAAGAGCTAAAATCATTAAAAACTACTCTAATAATCTACTAGATGAGCAAAGTATAAAAGTGTTGGCAGAAAATGAAAACATTGCACCGGCTCTTATTACTCGTGCTACAAAAGTAGTTAGTAGTATAGATACAGATGACAAACCAAAAGCTTTCACACAAGTTTTAAATAACACTCTCAAAGCTCAAGGTTATAAAGAGATACAAGAGAAAATAGTAACTTTATTACCAAATGTATATGACCCTAAGTTTATCAATACAACTACTGATTTAGAAGTTTTAACGCAAGGTATCAAAGAACACCAAAATGCAAGACTATGTTTATATGGAGCTGCTGGAACTGGTAAGAGTGCATTTGGTAGATATATAGCTGAAACACTTAACAAGCCATTACTATTAAAAAAAGGTAGTGATTTAATTAGCATGTGGGTTGGTGGTACTGAAAAAAATATTGCAAAAGCATTCGCAGAAGCAAAAGAAGAAAAAGCTGTACTTGTATTTGATGAAGTAGATAGTTTTTTAGCTGATAGAACTGGGGCGAATCAGAGTTGGGAAGTGACACAAGTTAATGAGATGTTAGTTCAGATGGAAAACTTTGAGGGAATATTTATCGCTACTACCAACTTAATAGATAATCTCGATAAAGCAAGTTTAAGAAGGTTTGATTTGAAGTTAGAGTTTGATTTTTTAAAAGCTGAACAATCTTGGAAGATGTTTTTGTCTTACTGTAAAGATTTGAAGCTAGCACAACCATCGATTTCATTTAAAAGAGCTGTTGAGAGTTTAAAATATTTAACTCCGGGGGATTTTGCCGCAGTTACTCGACAAAATAGATTTAGACCTATCACAGATGTAAAAGATTTTATACAAAGGCTAGAAGATGAGATAGCTGTTAAAAATGTATCTAACGGAAATGTTATGGGGTTTTTAGCATAATGAGTTCAGCAATGATTTTATGTGTATCTGGAATATCTCTCATTATTGTTGTGTTTGGAATTTATGCCATTATTCAAAAAATGAAGTTTGCACTACAAAATAGAGCTGATGATATGGTGAATAAAATTCGCAAAGAGAATCAGACTCAAATAGAACATTTAGAAAAAAAACTTGATAAGTTTTATATCTCATGCAAGCTCGAAACACTTTGTTTTATAGGTATTGGTGGCGGTGGTTGTAATATTGTTGAAGATATATCGCAAATAGATAAATGGCATAAATTTATTCATATTAATAGTGATTTACAAGCATTACAATTGAAGACTTCAAAAGATAAGATTTTATTGGGATACGATAAAAAAGAGGGACTTGGTTGTGGTGGAGTTGCTGAATGTGGAGCACAACTTATCAATAGTAGTAGTAAAAAACAGCTCTTCAAATCCATAAAATCGTTTGAAAAAGTGTATGTAATTGCGACACTTGGAGGTGGTGTTGGTAGTGGTGCAACATCAGAAATAGTAGAGTATTTAAATTCATTAGATAAGGAAGTCTATGTCTTTGTAACAATGCCATTTAGCTTTGAAGGGAAAACAAGAAAATCTGTAGCACAGAGTGCATTGGGGAGTATCCAAAATGTTAGTAGCAATGTTACTATAATGAACAATGATGACTTAATCAAGAAAAATGCTGAAGAAGAGCTAGGGACAAGAGAAAATTTTAAACTCTCTTCACAAATAATTTATAAACAAATTGTGACTAGTTTTAGGTGTTGATATTTTTTGTTAATAGCGAGATTAAGCTTATTTACAATATATATTCACAAATGGAGGATTAAATGAAAAAAATAAAAAGCGGTGACTACACACTAGAAGAGATAGCAAAAATATTAGGTATTACAAGAGAACGAGTAAGACAGATAGAGACTCAAGCATTAAAAAAATTGAAGTCTCCTAATATTGGTAGAAAATTAAAAGATTATATATCAGGAGAATTGTAATGGAAATATTTGAAGCAACAGAATCAAATGCTAATGCTAATATAGACAAGAAAGAGCTATATACATATATAGATAATACGGAGTTTAGTGATGAAATAAAAGAAGCAATAAAAGGAATGCTTGGAGTAGTAATATCAAGTGGAGATAATGATATTAACCTTGATGTTGATGATTTAAAGATCATTATGGGACATGGAGGAGTTGCTTTTGTTGGTACTGGTGAATTTGAGGATGAAAACTCAGCAACCAAAGCAATAAAACTAGCAATTAGAAATTCATCATGGATTATGATTTGATTGATAAGATAGCAGGTGTGTTAATCCATTTTGTAGTTCACCCTGATTTACCTATTATGCAAATCGCTGAAGCTATGGAGATAATACACGAAAATGCTCACTATGAAGCTGACATCATTTGGGGAACAACAACTGATGAATCAGTAGGTGAGAACTATGTAAAAGCTACTATTTTGCTTGCAGGATTTGATAAAGATGTTTACAAAAATATTGTAGCCAACAATACAAACTACGAAAAATAAAAAACTTAATAAAAGCAGACATAAAGCTGTCATACAAAAAGAATAAACTCTTATATATAAAATATAGGAGTTGTTTATGCGGTTAAAATATGAAGTTGTTAAGGGCTTATGTTCGCTTATGAGGAGAGTGGATGTTAAGATTACAGAGACTAAAAATATCTCAGTAAATTTAAAAAGGCTAAGGTGGTCAGATAAGGAAATAAATTTAACTTTGAAAGACTATCAATATCATTTTACCGACTTTTGTAATACCCCAAATACATTACTTTTAGATGAAGTCATACATAAGTTAGATGAGCTAGTAAAATCAAAATCAAAAATAGCTGATTATGATGAGTTAAAGTCGGATATAGAGTGGTTAAAAGAGTATTATGAAGAAGAGTCTTGGAGTGATGTAACCAGATGGTTAACGAATATTGATAGTACACTTCGTGAGACATTTTCGCAGTATATGGAGATACTTAAGGGATTGAATAAGAAATGCTAAATATGGTTAATAATACAAAAAGTAACATTTTAGAATCTATTAGATAAAATGTATAACTAAGTAAAATGATAGGATATTTATCTATGGATTATAATGAGACTAAAAATTTAGACTTAAAAAGTATTGAAAAAGTTATTTATGAAAATAAAAAGGCTAGTAAGTTTTTTATACCTTCATATCAGAGGGGTTATCGATGGGATGATAGGCAAGTTTTAGATTTACTTGATGATATTGATGAGTTCGCACATAAAATAAAGACACAAAATGAATTTTATTGTCTTCAACCAATTGTTCTTAGATATGATGATGAAAATACCCATTATAAAGTCATTGATGGACAACAGAGACTTACAACAATTTACATCATCTTAAAATATCTTCAAGAGAGTAGTAAAAGATTTAACGATATAAAAAAAGAATTAAATAATAATGATGAAGTAAAAGATATTTTTGAATTTTGTGATATTGAAGATTTTGAGGTACAAGAGCCTTACTCAATAGAGTATGAAACCCGAACAAATAGTCAAGATTTCTTAAACAATAAATTGACAGAAAAGATAAATGATTCAAATCCAGATTATTATCATATGTCAAAAGCATATCAAACAACAAAAGAGTGGTTTAAAACCAAAAATAAAAAATTGTTTTTAGATACTCTTATGAAAAATACTAAATTTATTTGGTATGAAGTTGACTGCAAAAATGATAAAGAAGAGATAGAGATATTTAGTCGCTTAAATATAGGAAAAATAGGACTTACAAATGCCGAGCTCATTAAAGCAATGCTTCTTTTACCAATAAAAGACTATAAAGAACAAATTGAATTTTCATCAGTTTGGGACAATATCGAACAAACTTTGCAAAAGAATGATTTTTGGTATTTTCTTAGTAATGATTCAAAAAGTGAAACAGCAATTGATTTGATATTTACTGCTCTAGCTCAAAAGTATCAAAAAATCTACAATAAAATAATAGAAGAAAAATATAAAAATCATGAAGATGAACAAAAAAACCAAAAACTAAATTTTAAAATCACCGAAGATAAATATGCATATTATATTTTCGCACATATTTTAAAAACCGATTTTAAATCAGAAAATAAAATTTGGAAAGAGTCGCAAGAACTTTATAGATCTTTTTTAAATTGGTATAACGATAGAGAGATTTATCATAAAGTTGCTTATTTAATTCATTTTAAACATAGTCTTTTGAGTTTGTATGAGAAATATGAGGATAAAACAAAAGATGAGTTTAAAATTGAGTTAAACGAGTTGATTGAAAAAGGTATTCCAAACATTAATTTAATGACTTTAAGATATGGAGAAAAAGGTGTTCATAAAATGTTGCTTTTGTTTAATATAGAAACAATACTAAAAAATAAAAACTCCAATGTACGATTTGACTTTTTTCATTTTAAATTTAAAGATTGGGATATTGAACATATTGCTTCACAAACTGATAATATAAATCAAGAAGAATGGATAAAAACAGTTTATAAATATATAGGAAATAGAGAAATTAATAAAGATAAAATAAATAAGATAAAAAAGAATTTTGATAAGTTTACTTTATTAGTTAAAAAGATGTTAAATATTAAAGAACCAACTGATGAGAACAAAGATAGTATAGGTAACTTGACTCTACTGGATAGCAAAACAAATCGTAGCTATGGTAATGCATTTTTTCCCGTAAAAAGAACAATAATTATTGATCAAGATAGTAATGGGAATTTTATCCCTGTTTGTACAAAAAATGTATTTTTAAAACAATATAGTAGTAAGTTGTCAAATATGATGAATTGGACAGACGATGATGTAGAAAACTATAGGAATGAAATTCTTAATTTACTACAAAAATATAGTGTTAAATGCGAATTAGAGGATGTAGAAAATGATTGAATTACAAAATAAAAAATATACTTTTTGGGAATTACTTAACGAAGTTGGTATAAAAATTCCAATTATTCAAAGAGATTATGCTCAAGGAAGAGAAAATAAACAAGCTCAAGATATTAGGGAAAATTTTTTAAATAATTTATTGGAAGTTCTAAATAGTGAAACAAAAATAGATTTAGATTTTGTATATGGAACTGTAAAAGATGGTTACTTGATACTATTAGATGGACAGCAAAGATTAACAACCCTTTTTTTACTTCATTATTTTTTAGTACTTAAAGATGAAAAACTAAATGAAGATACAAAAAAAATACTCACAAAGTTTACTTACGAAACAAGACTATCTTCAAGAGAATTTATTAAATTACTAATAAATAACACAGTCAATTTAAAAGAAGAAGAAATCTCTACCACAATTAAAAATCAAACTTGGTTTTTTAGTGATTGGGAAAATGACCCAACTATTAAAAGTATGCTTAAAATGCTTGATAGTGTGCAAGATAAATTTAAAAATGAGAAGGGATTATTTGAAAAACTAATTTCAAAAAAACACAAACAAATTACTTTTTCTTTTTTACCATTAGATGAATTTAAACTTACTGATGAACTATATATTAAAATGAATGCAAGAGGTAAGCCTCTCTCAGAATTTGAGAATTTTAAATCAAATTTTGAAAAATTTTTAAATAATGAAGAAAAAAAAGCAAAACTTGATAATGAATGGTATGATATTTTTTGGAACCTTAGAAAAGAAAAGGATGAAGATAGTCCAGCACAAAGAGCAGATGAGTTATTTTTAAACTTTTTCAAAAATATTACAGCTTTTTATAGTAAAGAGTTCAATAGAGTTGATATTTTTAAGTTTATATATACAGAAAAAATCGATGATATATGTAAAGTATTAGATTGTTTAACATCCTACCAAGACAATCATACAGATGAAATAAGACGAGATTTAAACATTCTTCAGAATTTTCTCAAAAATCCAAAAGATATCAGTTATGCTGAAAGATTAAAATTTTATATGCTTATGGTGTTTTTCTTGAAAAAAGGATTACCAAGTGAATCTCAAGAGACCTTTAAAAGCTGGGCTAGAGTTAATATAAACATAATTCATAATATAGCATACGACAATATAAAGGATTTTGAAAATAGTATAAAGTTTATTAATAATTTAGGTGAACATATTGATAATTTATATGAATTTCTATCTGAAAACGACTTTGGAGATAATATATCAGAGCAATTAAAAGAAGAAATTGAAAAAGCAACTATTATTGAGGATGAAAAACATCAGCATGATTGGGAAAAAGATTTCTTAAATGCAGAAAATCATAATTATCTTGATGGTGAAGTCAAATTTCTAATTAAAATATCCGCAGAAAATGAAATAAGTGAAGATAATTTTAAAAAATATATGGAGAAATTTCAAGCCTTATGGGAGTTTGCAAGTGTTAAAGAAGATAAAAAAGAAAATGAGATGTTGCTTCATAGAGCACTTCTCACTTTTGGAAACTATCTTCCACATAAAAAAAATAGCAATAAATATACTTTTGGAAGTTTTGGTTTAGGACTCAGGGAGAAAAACGAAAACTGGAGGAGGATTTTTGAAAAAGAAGAATTTAAAAAATTATTGGATGAATTAAATTATGAGGATATAAAACAAGAGCTTACAAGTATTATTAATAGTTTTGAATTTAATTGTAATGATTGGAGAAGTTATTTTATAAATCCAAATAAAAAGTGGACACCAATATCATATGCAAATTATTATCATATACAAATTAATAATAATGCTATCTTTTTAAATAATGGTTGGAGTAGTAGCAAGGCAACTGGATGGGGTTGGAGTCGAGTTTACGAAATGCATAGTATATACTTATTACAACATATTCAAGAAAAATTAAATAGCCTAGAACCTTTTTTGGAAATTTATCCACATCCAAGCAGTGATATAAAGGAAACATATCCTCATATAGCTATAAAAAATTGGAAAAATAAAGATAATTATAGTTTTGAGATTAATATAATATATAATGAAAAATATATTATTGAATTTTTTGAAAAAAATAATAAACAAATACCAAATAAAATTATGGATACATTAAAAACTTTTGACATAGATAATGAAACATACGATATTACGGTCTATAAAAATGAGGAATTTGAACTTTGCAAGCAAAATGATTTAGTTGTATTTTTAGAAAATTTGTTAAAAACATTGAAAGCTATTAACATTGATACTCTCTAAATCCCTATACATAAGAGGCTTACAATGTCACAAGTCACTATGGTTATATAAAAATAAACAAGAACTGAGAGATACTCCAAACAATCAAACAGAATCGAGCTTTAATACTGGGTATGATGTTGGAAAGTTAGCAAAAGAGCTATTTCCTGATGGTGTTGAAATAGAATTTGATAGCAATAATTTCAATGGAATGATTGAAAAAACTAAAGAGCTTATATCTAACGGAACAGAAGTAATTTATGAAGCAACATTCAAAGAAGATGGTATCTTTGCAATGGCTGATATTTTAGTCAAAAATGGAAATGCTTGGGATATTTATGAAGTAAAAGCTAGTACACATGTAAAAGAGTATCACATCAATGACACTTTAATCCAATGGTATGCACTCTCTAAGGCTATAAATCTAAATCGTGCCTATGTAGTCCATATTAACAATAAGTATGTAAGAAATGGTGAACTAAATATAAAAGAGTTATTTGGCATTGATGATATTACAGATATAGTTTTAGAAAAACAAGATGATATAAAGCCACAACTTTTAGAGATAGAAGAGATGTTAAAAGGTGACATACCTGATATAGACATTGGTAAACATTGTAGTGACCCTCATGGATGTGATTTTATCTCTCATTGTTGGCAACATATACCTAAGAAAAATTCAGTATTTGATATATCGTATGCTACGGGTAAGCAATGGAAACTTTACTATCAAGGTATCCTTAGTATAGATGATATTCCAAGTAATTTTCATCTTGGTAAAAATGCCACTTTACAAATAAAACATCATAAATCTCAAGAGATAAAAATAGACAAACCAAAGATTAAAGAGTTCTTAGACACGATCGAATACCCGATAAACTTCTTCGACTTTGAAACTTTTCAAAATGCTATTCCACGATTTGACAACCAAAGACCTTATGCACAAATGCCTTTTCAGTATTCGTTACATATCTTACATGAAGATGGAACACTAGAGCATAAGGAGTTTTTGGGAGATGAAAATAGCGACCCAAGGAGACCATTATCTGAGCAGATGTTAAGAGACATTACACCAACTGGTTCAATTATAGCTTTTAATCAATCGTTTGAGATAACACAGATTAAAAACTTGGCACAAGTGTGTTCAGATATTAGTGATGAACTGTTGGCTTTAAATGAGAGGTTTATAGACCTTGCACACCCATTCCAATACAAACACTACTACCATCCAAAATTTAACGGTAAATACTCTATAAAGATTGTTTTACCAACACTTTTCCCAAATGATGATGAACTAGATTATAAAAAGCTTGGCTCTATTCAAAATGGTGGCGATGCTATGGATACTTTTGCTAACCTTTATTTGCTAAAAGATAAAAGCCAATTAGCTGAGATAAAGAAAGATTTATTGGCTTATTGTAGGCTTGATACTTTGGCTATGGTTCGGATTTGGGAGCAGTTGCAGCAGTTAATTAAGGAAGGAAGTAATGACAAGTAGTAAGTTTATAATCAAACCTTTGACTGTTGAAACTATAAATCAGACAGTTATACTTAGAGATAAAATTTTTTCTGATTTAAAAAGTTACGAAAAAGAAACACTACAAGCAAGTTTAGATAAAAATAACTATGAAGAATGCTGGAAGAAAAATGAATTAACAAGTATGCAGTATTTTATAATGCTAGATACGACTAAAGACAAGGTAATGGGTTTAACTGGTATTTATAACGAAGCGGAAGACACTAGCGATATGTGTTGGCTTGGTTGGTTTTGTATTGATAAAGAGTATAGAGGACAAGGATTAAGTAAAAAATTGTTAAATTTTTCTATTGATAGGGCGAAAGAGTTAAATAAAAAATACTTACATCTTTATACATATGATTCAAGAGAATATATTCCTGCGATGAAACTGTATGAAAAGTATCATTTTACTATCTATGATAGAGATGAAAGAGATATTTATTACAAATTAGATTTGAAAAAAAAAGCTTAAAATGAGTAATTTAAATAAAATGATCAAAATAAAAGATAATGAATATGATTTTAGTAGCATTGCAGAATTGTTATTAAATAATTCAATATTAAAAATTGCAGAAGAATCGTTTTATATAACAGAAATAGAATTTTATTTTTACAGCAATAATCATAGTAACTGTTCCATACACAAAAGTGAGTATCAGCTTTTTTCAAATACATGGTATGTTCATACCAAAGGCAGAGGTGGTCTCGATATTACATTTGGGAATAAAGATAAAAAAGAATTTGGTGGTATTTTAATAAGAGGTATTAAATCTGTTACTACAAATCAATACATTGATGGACCAACTAATGTTTTAAAGCATATATTGAAAATTTTAGATTTAGAAAGAAAAGAGTTACAACCTTTATTATTAGGTATAAATACTTCAATTATAAAGATAATTAAAAATGACAATAAAGATAATTTTTTATTTCAAGGACCAAGAATTGGACTTGTTCAAGAGCATAATGAATATTTAGTTTCTCCGTATAGGTATATAATTGATGCAACGACTAATCATAAATTTAAAGAAAAAAGTAATGTCTATTGTTATAGTATGAAACTAAATGAAAATCAAAAATCTTGTATTGAAGATGAATTTTCATATAAATTAGATACAGCTAAATATATAGCATCCTTGGATAAGAAGAATAGTAGAAATAAAATGATTATAAATTTTTTAGAAAGTTAATTTAAAAAGAGGTACAGTTAATATGCCATATTCAATAGTTGTAAAACAAGGGAACCTACTAAATGAAGAAACAGATTTTATTGTCAATGCTTCAAATACTAAGCTGATACTTGGTAGTGGTGTTTCTATGGCTTTTAAAAGACACTGTGGCATTGAATTACAAAACGAGATGAACAGTGTCCTGAAATATATTAAAGGCGGTTTGATACAAGGAGATGTTGTTGCTACATCATCTGGCGGAGCTAATAATTTTAAATACTCGTTGCATGTTGCAGTAATGAATTACAACAAAGGGGTGAAACATAATGAGAAAAAGCCAACAATAGATATTATTAAAAAAGCTTTACAAAATATAGAAAATTATCTCTTTTGGTATGCAAAAAATAAATCAGACACTATGAAACTTGTTTTACCACTAATGGGTTGTGGTGTTGGTGAACTGGATAAAACTGATGTTATACACCTTTATAAAAACTTCTTTCAGAGGCATATAGATATGGATTGTGAAGTTGTGATTTATGGATATAGCTTTGAAGATTATAATCAAATAAGAAAAATATTAGAGGAAAAATAAAAATGGCATATAAACACGACTATGATAAGATATTAACCAGATTAACAGTAATTTTATCAAAGCTAAATGATGGTGAAGCACTCTCTGTCAAAGAGCTTGCAAAAGAGTTTAATACAAGTGAAAGAACAATACAGCGTGATTTCAACGAACGTCTTGCTTCTTTTCCCATCTATCAAGAGAAGAAAAAATGGAAGATGCAAGAGGGCTATAAAATAGAGAAGACTCAATCTCTGGAAGATGAGATAGTCCTTGATATAATGGAAAAGATTACTGAGGGGATAGGTGGAAAGTTCTCAACAAAAGCCCATAAGCTCCTCTCAAAAATTAAAAACGAAGATTTTAATCCTATTTATACTAAACTCAACATAGAAGATATTAGTGATAAGTTTGGTGATATACAAGTTTTAGAGACTGCAATTCGAGAAAAAAAGGAATTGCAATGCTTTTATAGCAATGAAAAACATGAACTATACACTACTACTATTCAACCTTTAAAAATAGTCAATTTTGAAGGATTCTGGTATCTTATAGCACTTCAAGATGATATTTTAAAAAAATACTACCTCAAAAATATATCTCAGCCTAAATTGTTAGAAGTAACTTTTGAACCAGAAGATGAACTTGAGAAACTACTAGATAATTCTCTCTCAATCTGGTTTCAAAGAGATAATGAACCATTTGAAGTAAAACTCTATGCAGATAAGTTGGCGACAAAGTATTTTAAGCGACGACCTCTACCAACTCAAAAGATAGATTCACTCAACAGTGATGATACTATGGAATTTAGCGTTACTATAACACATGAAATGGAAATACTTCCTATTGTAAAGTATTGGATACCTCGACTTTATATTCTTGCTCCTCAATGGATAAAAGAGATGGTTGAAGATGATTTGCAAGAGTATTTAGAGGCAAGCCGTTTTATAATAGAAGATTAAAATGAGAAGATGTTGATTATGATTGTAAGACTGTTGTCAAACCAAACATAAAACAAATCAAAGTCCCACATTATTTACAACAACACTATTTTTGGTATAATATGCACAAATATATGGAGTATATATAATGAGTAAAAATCCTGTTAATAAAAAAATTATCTCTAGAATTGTAACAATCTCTCAAGCAATTGAAGGTTATTCAACTCCAAACAATTCAGTGATTAAAAAAGCTCAATCACTTAGAGAAAAATATGACATCAAAGTATCAGTTAGTAGATAATAAATTCTATTATGAGGACAGCGATGTTCCAATCAATAAATTTGACATTAAAGATACTCAAACTATCCACGAAATAGAAAAAGAGCTCTTAGAAGAAGCATATACTGTCTTTTTCAATGAACTTGACGAAAAGACTCGTTTTGATGAAGCGTATTTGATTTCACTCCATAAAAGAACATTTGAATCACTCTATGAATGGGCTGGATTATATAGAGATTTTAATATGATAAAAGGTGAATCCAGATTTTGTCAAGGAGAGTTTGTTAAAAGTTCTTCTCAAAAAATATTTGAAGAACTTAAATCCGATAACTATCTTAAAAATTATGAGTCTCATCCAAAATCAGAATTTGCTAAAAAGCTGGCTTATTATAAATGTGAGCTTAATGCTCTACACCCATTTTATGAATTAAATGGTAGAATAACACGAATGTTTATAGATATGATAGCCGCCTACAATGGATATAAATTCATAGATTATTCACAAATCTCTCCAAAAGAGTATATAGATTCAGCTATTGAATGTGTGCAGTTTGCAGATACAGTAAAGTTAGAAAAAATAATTTTTAATGGTTTATCTAAATAAATCTTAGGTAGCTAGGTTAATCAAAGTCCCACATCCTGCTAATAGCAATTTATGAGTATCTCTAAATATGTTATACGTATGATAAAGAAGAGGAGATAGTTACAGATGCAAGTATCTTTAAATATTCAAGATGATGTTTATCAAAAGCTTAAAAGTGCTGGTATTGATATGCAATCAAAGATTAATGAATACCTTCTAAATTTGATCGATAAAAAAGATGATTATTTGAACTCTGAGCAATATCAAGAAGAAAAGGCTTACTTTCAAGAGGCTTTAGAAGATATTGAAAGTGGAAAAACCAAGCCACTCTCACATACAGAAGTATGGAGTGAAATAGAACAGCATACTCGTAAGTAAACATACAAATTATCTATCAGCCAAAATTTATAAACTCTTTTAACAACATTTGGGACTACATTGCTCAAGATAGCAAGAATAGAGCAAATAAATTTAAAAGAGAGATAAAAAAATTAATTGAAGATATACAAGATATGCCTTATAAATGTAGAAAATCCATTTATTTTGATGATGACAACATCAGAGGTTTAATTTTTAAAGGATATACTATAGTTTATAAAGTGAATGAAAGTAAAGAATAAATAACTATAATAGGTATTAAGAAATATAAGGCTGAGTTGTATGTAGTTGATTTTTTAGGGGTATATATAGGGGTATATTTTCAATATACACTTATTAAAATACCTAAAATAGGGGAACTTTTAATCCCTCTACCCCATCCATAACTTATAAATTTCCATAATCAACAATATTATTTAAACTTAGAACTCATTATCTCCATGTAAGATGCTATTTGCTACAATTTATAAATAACTATCTGGACATCACTTGCAAGAGCAAATATACAAACTCTCTTTAGATCAACTCGACGATGCTACACTTTTTAAAGAAATCGTAAAAAACATAAAAGTGAACTATTACTGGAGTGATGAGTGGAATGATGCTCTTTATATCAAGTTAGCTCAATTAGGCTTTATAAGCACCTCCTATGATACTTTAGAAGGTCTTGTTCTGCTGCCTGAGATACAGTTTGAGTACGGAGTCCTGGATTTTGACAAATTACACATTTCATCCAAAGTGCGAAAGCTCATTGCAAAAGATGAATTCACACTTTCTTTCAATAACAACTTCGATGCAGTACTCCATAACATCCAAAAGCAGCATCAGCGATACAACTGGTTAAAAGGTGACTATCTCACCTTGATGAAAAATATGCACCGCAATCACAACTCATATGACAATTTTCGCCTGCATTCTATAGAACTTGTCTCACGCGTGACAAAAGAACTCATAGCAGGAGAGATAGGTTATGTAATTGGAACTACATACACCAGCCTTAGCGGTTTCAGTTCAAGAGAAAAAAGATATAATAACTGCGGAAAACTCCAACTTGTTTTATTAGCACAACAGCTACAGAAAGAAGGCTTTGCTTTTTGGAATATGGGTCATCCGCATATGGAGTATAAAAAGCGGCTCGGGACGACTGTTCTCTCAAGAGAAACATTTCTCAAACGCTGGGGAGATGCTGCAAACAAAAACTTAAAGGATTTATATGAATGATGCAACAGATATGACAACACTTACTATCAGAATAGGAGTTTTTGTTGTAATTGCAGGGATTTTTTATTTTGTTTTAAAATCTGACAAGAAAAAGGACTAAACGCCTTCTTTCACCATCTTATCTAAATAATCAAATAGTTCAGATGAAGCTTTTTCCGCATCTTTGAACAACTTGATGATCTCATCAATATCTTTACTGTCTATTTTGCTCATCGCTTTTGCGATATCTTCATGAACTTTTTTATGTGGCTCTAATATAGCTTTAAACGCACTACTTTTGCCATAGTGTGTTTTTCCTTCGTCTGCATACCATTTACCAAATCTGCATTCTGTATAGTCTGTAGGTGTAAAATTGAGCTTTCCTTCAATCATAGAAGAATAAGCATAGTTTTTGTAAACCATATGATCGAGTTTTGCCATATTTGCAAACAGTTCCTGCCCAATAATTTCATTGTCTTTAGTAATAACTTTACTATTTTCAATGAGCTGCGTAAGTGTCGTAATAAATGCATCAAGTGTATTTTGGGATTCTACAGAGTGTTCTTCTATTTTTTCACTGTTCTCACTCATATTCATAGAATTTTGCTTCAAGACACTGATATTTGCTTCAACTTCACTTGTCGCTTTTTGTGTACGCTCTGCGAGTTTACGAACTTCATCGGCAACAACAGCGAAACCTCGTCCATGTTCACCTGCACGTGCCGCTTCTATGGCTGCATTAAGAGCCAAGAGATTTGTCTGATCAGAGATATCTTTTATCAAAGAAATCACATTATAAATCTCTTCTACATTCGTGTTAAGCTCTTCAGACGAATTTCTTGATTCTGTAATCATTTCAGTGATATTATAAATGGCATTTTTAATGTTATTCGTAGATTCACTGACTTCCTGCACAACTTTAGCTGTTTCGGCATTGAGTTCGTTTGCCTGTGTTACACTCTCTACACTCTCAGCCATACCTCTTCGAAGGTTCTCAGCATTGTTAACAGCACCGCTTATCATCTCGGATGATAACGCAAGTGTAAGCTTGTTTTTCTCTCCAACTGCTTCAGCTACTTTGGCAGCTTCTTCCGCTTTTTTTGCATCTGTTTGAGCATCAAGTGCTATTTTTTCCACTTTATCTAAAAATGCATTGAAACTTTCGCTTGCATGACCGAGTTCATCATGACTTTTAATCGGTAAGCGTTTGCTAAGATCCGCATCACCCTGTGCCAGTTCATTGGCAACATTATCAAGATTGATAATTGGTTCTGTCACTGATTTTTTGATCACAATAAGCAAAAAGATCAAAATTAACAGGTCAATGAAAGACATAATATATACCTGCATCAGCAGTGAGTCTTCAGATTGCGCTATAACGCTGTTCACTTTTTCCAACTCTTCTGCAGCAACGGCATAGCCTACAATTTTTCCGGAAAAGTCTTTAATAGGTTCAGATACTGCAAAATATTTATCTGTAATCTGAAATTTACCTGTTTTATCAAGCTGCATATTTTGAAGATCATTCATTAAAACAGGGTTAACAACATTTTTTTTCACGGCAAGCGTATATTTGCCAATTTTCGGAGCATCTTGCAACTTTGTAGCAACAGAAAGAAAATCATTTTTCATAACAATGATAATATCGTAGCCATTATTCTTTTTAGCAGACTTTATAATAGAGTTCAAACCCTGCATAAATTCTACAGAACCTAAATATTGACCATTTTCAATGACAGGGGCAAGTCCTCTTAAAACCAAACCTGCACGACCAAGTTCAACAGCGACAATCGGTTTCTTTTGCTGTTTTACAGCTACTATCGTATGTCGAAAACCACTGAGATCATCACCAAATTTATTCGGCTTCCATGCTCTTAAAAAACTGTGAATATTTGCATCGTGGATATGTACTTTGATATTTTTAAATTTAGTATAGTTTTTAAATTCGGTGGAGAGGTCTTTTAGACCCGTTATGGCTATTGTTCTGTTATTTTCAAGTAATGCGCGGATGACACTGTAGTTTTTAGAGATATTGATGGCATTGGTTATACCTATGTCTTTTTTTGCATTCATAAGTTCTATGTATGTTAAAGAAAGTGTTTTTTCCTCTTTGGCATACACATCGCTTGTCAACTCTTTGATTGAATAAAAGTAGTTGATAAGAACTATGATGAAACCTAGAACTATAGAAGCTATAAGCGGGATATGTATCTTTTTACTAATTGACATAGATTTAAAATTCATTGTTGTCCCCTTTTTGTACATTTAACACTGATTTTATCACCCTATAGTAAAATCAATGTTAAATATAAAATACATACTTAAAATAGCTCCCAAAGGAACTATTTTAATTTTCCGTTACCGTAATGCTTGAAAAGATAATCTGCAATTATTTTGTGATCTTCTTTTGTAATAGGTGCTTTGAATTCATCAATCATTTTATCGATCTTTTTATTCCAAAATTCCTTTGACTGCGGCCCTTGATTTAAAATATAACCAAATGAGTGACACATAAGACAGTTTGCCTGAACAGTATCAAAACCATGACCCATTTTAATCTCATACGAGATATAAGGAACTTCCATATCACCTTTGAGCTGTGCAAAAAGTGAACCTACCGATAATACAAGTAATAATAATATTTTTTTCATTTTTTTTCCTTAGATAACTTCTACTGTAACTTCATCTATGCCGTTATATTTATAACCACCGCGATTCCATTTGATATCTTTTGCAAATGGCTGTTCATCACCAAGATAGTTAACAGCTTTAGCCATAAATGTCACTTTACCATACTCAGTAGGCTTATATGCATATCTAAATTCAGTATATGCATAACGGCCATGTCGCTTCAATTCTGCTTTTTCCCAAGTTTTACCGCCGTCAGCCGAGATAAGAACTTTTTCAATACCATGACCACCGTCAAAAGCAACACCACGTACAACTACATGAGAGTTATGATATAACTTCATACCGTTTTCAGGATATCCTATGACAGATTTAACATTCATATGCGTAATAGGTTTCGTCTTTTTAACAAGATGTTGTGGATCTTCACTTTCAGTTGCATTATCCGGAACACGGTATGCCTTATCCATAAAGAAAAGAGATTTGTACTTGTCTGTTACCGTAATGTTGTTAAGCATCTTAACCCAGCTGTCTGAATAATATCCGGGAATGATAAGACGAAGAGGGAAACCATTCAAGTATGGCAGATCTTCGCCATTCATCTCATAAGCTACGATAACATGGTCATCAAGCTCTGTAAGTTCCAACTCTCTTACAAAGTTCGGTGTTTTATAGTATGCCGCTTTTTCTGCACCGTTAAATCCTATCCATTGTGCCCCTTTTTGCAGTCCGGCACGTTCTAAAAGGTCAGAGAGTCTTACACCTTTCCATTTTGCACAGCCCATAGCACCGCTTCCCCATTGAATACCGCCAGGGATTGGAGTAAATGCTGAACGAGAGTTACCACCGCATTGAACGACTGCAGTCACTTCCACCTGTTCAAAGTCATTCTTCAACTCTTTTACACTGATCTCAAGTTCTCTTTTGACCATACCGTTTATCTTGATCTTAAAACTGTCCAAGTCAATATGCGTCGGAATATCCGGCATATGCCAACGAACAAAGAACTCGTCATTTTCAGTAATACCTCGTGTAAAAGTACTTCTAGGTGATTCCAAAAGTGGTGGTCTGTCTGAATATGTAATCATTGGACGTTTTTCGGGAAACGCCATTTTTGCAACTTTTCTATTGTCTATCGGCTGATGAGTTTCACCTGCTGATAGAGTCGTAGAACCCAAAACCGCAGCAGATGCTGCGATCGAAGTTTTTAAAAACTCTCTTCTCTTCATTAAGTTTTCCTTATATTTTATAAATATGAGATTTATTATATCTACCTATTTTTAAAGCTACGTAAATAATATTATTTCGCTCGATAATATGTGCCTACTTTAGGATTCGTTACAATACCTTGAGTAGAAATAAACCGTATCGGCAAACTTCTTGTTTTTAATTTATCTGTTGCTTTAAATACAGCGAAGTGTAGATGTGGACCACTTGTATAACCTGTATTTCCAGAGTATCCAAGTGGATATCCCCGCTCTACTTTTTCTCCTGTATGAACTAAAACTCCCCTCTTCTTAAGATGATAATAGGTACCAAAAGTTCCATCACTGTGCAGAATAGTTACATAGTTACCATATTTTGCAAATGCTTTGGCAAAGCCATGCTTGTCTGAATTATCTTTTGTCTTGACAACTACTCCTCCACGTGCGGCATATATCTTCGTCCCGACATCCATCATAAAATCTACTGCATACTGAGAATGCCCCTTATGCGTACTTTTACCATTAAATCCTTGTGAGACCATATGTGATTGACCGATAGCGTAAGGTAATCTGTAAAGATAATTATTATCATGCCTTGCATCCTTTGAACCCAATATCCACCGATAACTTACAGCATATTGTGCAAACGGAGCCTTGAAATAATATCGTGCATATCGCACGGTACTGTCTGCCCCAAGTACAAAAAGATCTTCTTTATACTTTACTGCCTTAATATTTTTATTTTTTGATTTTACTTGCAAAGTCACGTCATAGAGATTTTTGTTCGTAAAAAAAATATCTGTATATTTCTTCGTTTTTTTAACACTTGCAAAAACATTTTTACTACTTTTTTTGTTGATTGTATGAGAGCTTAGTTGTGATGATTCTGTCTGATTAAAGAACTCTTCTGAAGACCTCTCAAGCAAATTCTCTTCTTTGATAATTTTTTCTAAATAGTGATTTTGTTTTTTATACTTATGTTTTTGATAGTACTTTATAGACTGCTCACGCAAAGCTCTTGGTGAAAGAAGACCATCAACTTCATGAGAAGTTAATGAAATAAATTTTTCAATATCATTATCCCGAATACTCTTTGTTATTTCAACACGAATCAAATGAACAATATAGTCATACTCTTTTTGCAGATTTCGTAACTTTTTCAGATATTCCAGCTTTTTCTGTCGAACATCACTTTTATCTACATTCATACCCTCACGCAGAAGATTTTGTGAATCTTGTATATATTTTTTTACTTTTCCACTCAATACTTTACTGTCTGAAAAATATTGCAGCTCTTTAGAAGCCTTATAGAGTGGCGTTCCCATCGTATCAAAAGTCTTAGGGTATTGGGCTGCCTGTACTGCTGCAAATAGCAGAAAAATCAGCAGAAAATTTCTAAACAATATCACTTACATACTCAGGTATCATACTTTTTATCTTGTCATATATCTTCTCAAAATCAGTCGAGTATACCCGTGTTTCTCCAATGGATGTTATGAAGTTTGTATCTCTCTCCCAACGTGGAACCAGATGCATATGAATATGCTCGGCTATCCCCGCTCCGGCTGCAGCGCCAAGGTTCATGCCGATATTGACACCTTTTGCACCAAAACCTTCTTTTAAAAGCCGTACACCTTTTTGTGCCAGTGCAGACATATGCAGCCATGTCTCGCTTGACAGCTCTTCGAGTTTGTCCGTGTGTATATTTGGAATGATCATAAAATGTCCGGGAGTATACGGGTACTTGTTCATTACTATAAAACAGTGTTCATCTCGGTAAAGCACATGCAGCTTATCATCTTCTTCTGCGTGAGCGGCAATATAGCAAAACACACACCCTTCTATTTTTTCGTTTGTCACATACTCATCACGCCACGGTGCATATAAAATTTTATTCATTTTCTTCTCTTTTATATTATTCATAAAAATTGTACAATAAAGTTATGGATTTAACAACTTTTCTCATTATTGCCACTGTTATAAGTGTTTTTATCTTTGACTTTACAAACGGTTTTCATGACTCGGCAGATATGGTGGCAACAGCCATAGCCTCACGTGCCATGCGCACAAGTACGGCCATAGCACTTGTCTCTATCTTTACATTCTTGGGACCACTTATTGCCGGACTTGCCGTGGCAGATACTGTCGGAACATTTGTCAATATCTCCAATGCCCCTCTGCGTGATGCACAGGCACTTGTGATTGCCGCCCTTTTGGCAGCAGTCACTTACAATCTCATAACATGGCGTTTTGGACTACCCTCCTCTTCATCCAACTCGCTTGCAGGCGGACTTGTCGGTGCAGGACTTTTCATTGTTGGAAATACTCAGATAAACTGGGGCATAGAAGCGATGCAGCATGGAGAACTGACAGGTGTTATGAAAGTGGTCGCAGGTCTCTTTGCCTCTCCTTTTTTGGGTTTTATCATCGGTTTTCTTATTATGAAACTCATCTTTTTTGTCTTTAAGCGTTTTACCATGCAGATACGCCCTCTTTTTGTCATTTCGCAATACTTCAGTGTCTCCTGGCTCGGCTTCTCTCATGGAGCAAACGATGCGCAGAAAGGAATGGCTATCATTGGAATGATGCTCTTAGCCTCCCATGAGACACAAACATTTACCATCCCTCTATGGGTCATTCTCATGTGTACAACAGCTATAACACTCGGAACGATGTTTGGCGGCTGGAGCATTATAAAAACACTCGGTTTTGAGCTTTATCATGTCAAGCTTATACACTCTGTCGCCAATCAGCTCGGAGCCGCTTTGGTAAACACACTTGCAACTGCCATTGGTGCACCGACATCAACGACACAGGTTGTGACTGCCACACTTTTAGGTAACGGAGCAGCCGAAAAACCCTCACATGTCGGATGGAAGCGTGCCGGAGAGATCATCCTCGGATGGCTTATCAATGTTCCTGTATCTATGGGGTTTGGTGCACTTTATTCCTACCTGTTAATAAAAATCTTAGGAGTTTTTTCATGATAACATCATTTATTAAAAAATACATCTTGCCAAAAGAGGTTGATTTTCTCTCAGCGCTCAATGAACACGCTATGACCATTAAAAAGATCACCGATGATCTGTACCGGTGCTTTTTAGAAAACGATGAAAAGAGCTGTGAAGCCATTTTACAAGATCAGCATAAAGCAAAAGAGATTCGTGACACCAATATGAAAGATCTTCTCGATACCTTCATCACGCCTTTTGACAGAGAGTCCATCTACCGTGTCATTACGGAACTTGACTGGATCGCCATTAGTGTCCGGCACTTTGTCATTGAAGCAAGAGCCTACAATATTGTGCAACTCGATGATGATTATGCAGCTCTGATTAAAAAGATACAACTGCAAGCAGAACTGCTCACAGCCGGTTTTAAAACAGTAAAAAGTTCAGCAAAGAAGACAGCTGAAAATGCACAGAGAGTGCGTGATACCTATGATGAACTGATGGATACATATGTCTCTCGTATGGCAGCATTAGCACAATGTGAAGATACGCATAAAGTCTTTATTCACAGAGAACTTTTAGCACAGCTCAAAGAAATAAGTAAACGTATGCGTATGTGTGCCAACTCACTCGAAGATATCGTTATGAAAATGTCTTAAAAGTACTCTTAAATAAAGGCAAAGACAAGATCAGGGAAAAGAATGACAAGGCCAAGACCTAAAAGCTGCAACAAAATAAATGGAATAATTCCTTTGTAGATATCCATGGTCGTGATGCTCTTACCGGCTGCACCTTTTAAGAAAAACAAAGAAAGTCCAAATGGAGGCGTCAAAAACGATGCCTGTAAGTTCATGGCTATAAGTACCGCAAACCAGATAGGATCGATTCCAAAAGCTTCCATGACAGGCACTAAGATAGGTACGATAATGAAACTTATCTCGATAAAGTCGATAAAAAATCCAAGTATGAAGATACTAAGCATCGCTACACCTATGAACACCCATACATTACCGATATCGTGAGAGAAAAACTCCAGTATAAGGTCAGTCCCTCCAAGCTCGTTAAAGACCAGACTAAATGCCGTAGCACCGATAAGAATCATAAATATCATCCCAGAGAGCTTCATTGTCTCAAAGAGAGCATATTTTATCATTTCAAAATTGAGTGTTCTGTTTACTCCGGAGAGAATGAGACCGCCGACAACACCAAAAGCCGCCGATTCAGTCGGAGATGCTATACCGGCAAAAATACTCCCAAGAACCGCCACCATTAAAAGCAATGGCGGGATTATAGCTAGCAGCAGACCAATAATATTAACCTGCTCATCTGTTATGATTGCCGGGGCATCTTCTTTGTTTATGTACGCACGGATCATTATGTACGTTATGTAGAGTCCGACAAGTGTCAAACCCGGCAGAACGGCTCCCATAAAAAGCTCACCTACACTCACGCTCATAACATCACCAAGAACAATGAGAATGATAGAAGGCGGAATGATCTGCCCAAGTGTACCGCTTGCTGCGATAGTTCCCGATGCAAGCCCTTTGTTATAGCCGGCTTGGAGCATCAAAGGAAGTGCTATAACACTCATCATAACAACACTCGCTGAAACAATTCCTGTCGAAGCCGCAAGAATAGCACCAACTAAAACAACACTCACGCCAAGCCCGCCACGGACACCTTTAAAAAGTGAGCTCATAGACATCAGAAGTTTCTCTGCCATACCTGATTTTTCCAAGATGAGTCCCATCATGATGAAAAGCGGTACAGCCATCAGCGTGGTATTACTCATAATGCCATAGATACGAAACGGCAGAATGTTAAAGACTTCAAATCCGACATCTGGAGTGAAGAATGCAAACATCATCGCTACACCGCCAAAAGCAAAGGCGACAGGCACTCCAAAAAGAAGCAGTAAAAGAGCGACTGCGAACATAACCAGAGCTATCACAGTTCTCTCCATCTTTTTATGTCACTTAAGAGCTCTTTAAAAGCCTGCAATGCTAAAAGCATAAAAGCAAGAGGCATCAAAGACTTGACTATCCAACGGTATTTCAACCCTCCCGGATCACTTGAAGCCTCATGCTGCACATAACTGAGTTCCACAAAACCGATACCGATATAGATTATTAAAAAAGAGAGCGGCAGTACAAAAAGAACAAATGAAAGTATATTGATAAGTGCTTTTGTTTTCTCTGAGAATCTGTCATAAAAGATATCGACACGGACATGGGCATTGTTTCGTAATGTATAGGCAATACTCAAGAGTATCACAACATCAAAGAAATGCCATTCCAACTCCTGCAGAGCCGTTGAACCTTCAGAGAAAAGATAACGGCTTGTTGCATCAAAAACAACCAGAATTACTAAAAGTGCTAATATCACTGCTGTTAAATATGCCACATATTTTGTAATACCGTCTATAAATTTCACTCAAAGTCCTCTTTTTAAAAATAATACTTCAACATCAACCTAAAGATCTGCTCATCTCTTGTAATGTTTTTGGATATTTTATCTTTATAATCGTATTTTAGCACTATTTGCTTATTTTGAGATATTCTATAACCCTGTGCAGCTTTTATAAGCAGTTGTTTATCACCGCTGTCATATACTCTTTGAGTAAATTCTACATTGGTGTTAAAATCTTTATATTTATCTATTTTTGCACCTATACTTCCACCGACACCTGCATGAAAACTACTGTTTTGGTAGAGTATGGGATCAACCATTCCATAGAAAAAACCGATATCATTTCCCCAGGAAAAACCGGCACCGACACTCAGCCCAAATGTAGGATCTTGCGTGAGGTAGTCATTATCCCAGCCAATCTTAGTTCGCCACGAAAAATTCTTAAAAAAAAGACTTCTTTGAGCAATCGAAACAATGGAAATAATAGTTGCTTCTTCGATTTTTGTCTCTTTTTTTGAAGTTGATGCCAACAGGTTCATAAACTCTATCTGTGTACCCCGTAAAAATCCGTAACTACTATCTTGGAGATCATGATATGCCGGACGAATACCCAGATAACCAATAAAGTCACCATCTTTAACACCCAGACCAAACTGTGCACGAACAGCTCTATGCCCGTCAATTGGATTTGGCGGAGTTTTAATATCCAAAGGTTTGGTTATACCAAGTTTTGCACGCTCTGACGTCATTTTATGAAAAAGTTCAAGATAAGTATCTTTTTTAATCTTCCCACGGCTGTATTGATATTCCAAATACTCCACGCCGCTCTCTAAAATATAGCGCTTTTGATCGATACTGATTGTTTCATCACTCTGAATATCTTCTGCTTTTTTATCTCCCTCAACAAGTTCTATGGGCAGTTCCTTATATTTCTCATCCAACAGTATCTCATACTTAAGAAGTTTTGTTCGTTTTGACGGTCTGTAGTTCTCCTGTGTAACAATTCCTGCTTGTTTTACGACATGAACCGTCTCCAATGGAATAACCTGATAGACAAAATGATCTCTTAAATGGAGTGTCGGTCGGGCAGCTTCAAGCAGCCAGAGCATATTGTAAGAGCAATTTTCCGTAAAGAAGTAGTAATAAGAATTTGTACCATTTAATTCCCAGATATGACGAAACATACGCACTGTCTCTTCTTGCGTAAGATTAAGATCATACTCCCATATATCACGCTGCTCGCTGTCACGGTACTCTTTGAGCTTTTCATAATATGGAAGAAGCGAATATCTGCCGTAATAACCGCCTACAAGACCTTTAATGGCAAAGACAACACCATTTTCAGTCTCGGTATTTGCATTGGCAGCATAATTGACAGCATAAGATAGTAGTTTAGAATTGTAAGAGGAGTTGATTCTTAAAAAAGTATGCCCGAACATAGAAGCCGGAGAGTTGATGTGAGCGGCCGGAAAGACCATCGTTGTCGATTTAGGATCTACTCTTGCAAAGATTTTATCATACTCTTTACATATGGCTGTTGGAAAATCATCTGCCTGCAGCTGCTCTTTCAGCCAAGCATATCGTGCCGGAAATTTACAGATACTGGAGTTGTCATCTTTGACTTCATCAGAAAAAAATGCATCAAGCGTTGCTGCAAGTTCATGTTCAGGATTATTCTTTCCATCTTTTGCAAAGAAAAAATTTGGATCGTCTATCTCACTCTCATCATCGTTTGTATGAAGTAAAATATGCCAGTAGTGTTTTTTTGAGAGTTCAAGTTTTTGAGCTTTATTTTTATAATTTTGAACACTGTTTGCACAGAGAAGTGTTGTACTCAAAAGTATAAAAACTATACGTAGAAAAGAGTTAATGATAAAACCTTATTCAGAAGAAGTTCTCACGCAGAATATCCTGCGTGAAGAGTGGAATTATAGCGCTGTAGTAGAAATATTATCTAGAACGTCAGCCATTTTAACTGATTTGCTGCTATAGATTTTGTTATAGTTTGCTTGAAGTGCCGCATTGAAAGCTACTTTATCTTGAACTTTTAAAAGCTCATCTAAAGTATCTAATGATTCACCGTGACCAACTGCAATCTCTTTTGCTAAGATGTCCATGTTAGAAGCAACGAACTCTTGTGCTCTTTCATTCATTACAAGTTTTGTTTTTTTACATCCAGAAGTTCCTGAAGTAATACCGAAAGTCTGGTTTCCAGATGTACCGTTTGTTGTAGCTTGAAGTGCAAGCATAACTGCTGATGAATTATCTTTGATAATTACTGAACCTAAACCACAACCTGTTTGGCTGTTTACTGTAGCGAATGCCGCTGAACTTAATGCAGCTACTGCTGCTAGACTTACTAACAATTTTTTCATTTTAACACCTTTTATGTAAGATAGGTTATTGTAAACAAACTAAGCTTAATAGTTTCTGTGATTAAATGAAATTGGGAGCATCGTTGGCAAAAAGAATAATATCACCCACTTTTGTCTGGTTTGCTAGCACGTCCGTCAATGCAGTTTTATCTGCAAGCATAATTTTAGTAGCAACTTTGAGATTTTTTTCAAAGAGTTCCGCATTAAGCGCACCTGTAACAATGACAATATCAAAGACTTCGTTGATAGCATCGATAAGCTTCAAGTTAAGCTCTTCACTACTCTCCACTAAGCCTGGTGTCACAATGACCTTTCTACCCTCATGAGTAGAGCAGAGGCGTATGCCTTCAAGCATTCCGTCAATATTACCGTTATAACCGTCATCAATAATTATTTTACCTCCGGCTTTTATAAGCTGCAGTCTGTGTTCGACCGGTTCAAGCCTCTCGACCGCTTTTACGCTCTCTTCATCACTCATGCCAAAGAGTTTGGCTATACGCACCGCGACAGCGATGTTCATTGTCTGAAATGCACCCAAGATATTAGTATGCAGTGCTAATTTTTTACCGTCAAGTTCCATCGTAAAGTCAATACCATCGAGTGTCGCTTTTACATCTGCTATCTCATCGCCGAAAAAGGTCACTTTTTCATGCGGCTCATCCGTTACAGAGGAGTGAATAAAAGCATGCTCAAGTCTTGGAGATTGCATTATCTCGAGTTTTGTCCGTATGATATTCTCAAGTGTTTTAAAGTACTCTATGTGTGCTTCTCCCACACGTCCGACAACAACCGTCTGCGGTTCTAAAAAAGTCGTAATCTCTAAAATATCTCCAGCTTCACGTGCACCCGCTTCACAAACATAGACTTCTACATCCTCACGCAGATTATTGTTCACATCGGCAACAATACCACCGATGGTATTGACACTTCTTGGCGTTGCATAGACATTGTACTTGCGTGAGAGTATCTGCGCAACAAAGTTTTTAATACTTGTCTTGCCGTAACTCCCCGTAATACAGATGATTTGAAGATCTTTCATATTTTGAAGTTTTTTCTTCGCTTCTTTTTTATACATTGTAAACAGAAACTTCTCAATAAGAGTTGAGCCGATATAAGCAAAGGCAAGCGGCATTAAAACACCATATATTTCACATCCGTATTTCAATGTGCAGATAATGTCCTGAAAAAGCGTAAGAGAAATAAGCAGAATCAAAAATCGTTTGACACGCCAGGTGAGTACGAGTTTCTTATCAAGTCCTTTGTACCATATAATGATGGCTGGCAGGACGGCAAAGACAAAAAAGATAGTAAAGAATTTACCTGTCGTATAGTAAGCCACAAGAGGAATGATGAAGTATAAAATGTGCCAATGTGGTTTATGGTGTTTGAGAATGACTCTCTCTAATTTGTAATCATACCACTGTAGATTCGTTATGAGATACCAGCCAAGCAGCGTGACAAAAAGCACATTAACGACAAAAGCTACGAATGTTTCATAATGCTCCATCGCTTAATGCCCTATGCTTTTTAAGAACTCTTCTTCAATGATCTTTGAAATTTCTCCTGCATGATTCATGAAAAAGTAATGATCCCCATCATAGACTTCAAGTCGTGAATCTTTTGTGAGTTCATGGATCTTTTTCGCAGCACTAAGCGGTGTAGCAGTATCGTCTTTTCCCCAAAAGAGAAGTGCTCTTCCCTCATATTTTGCAAACTCGTCAGAAAAATCTTCATTGACAACGTTTTTAAAGGTCTGGTACATGTATTCGCTGAGCTGTTTCGCGTCATCGGCAACAAAAAGAGAGCGTAGTTTTGAAAACCCGAACACTTTAAGCAGTTTAAAGAGTGCTATTTTCGTTTTGACCTTGAATGATTTTTCTTGATATATTCCCGCACTTGCCACAAGTACCAAAATCTTAGGCTCCAAAAGCAATGCGACCTTACCGCCAAAAGAGTGTCCTAAAATAATGTCTTTTTGTGCATTGATATGAATCATCAAAAGCTCAACTATTCTTGCGACATCAACCGTTGTAAGCTCCATAGAACATGTTGAATTGCCAAATCCGGGAAGGTCTATGTAGATATGACGGAATCCGTTCATATAGTTGCCAAAACTCTGTTTCATCAGGTTTTTATTACTGCCCCAGCCATGCAGAACAATCAAGTCTACTTTTGCTTCAGGGTTGAGTATTTCATAACTTATGTCAAACGTATGCTGTTTAAACTGGATGGACTTTACGGCCATTATTTACCTTTTGCCTTTGAAATCGAGTGAATGTACTCATAAGAAACTTTCGGCCGCTTTGCGTGAGGCAGAGAGCTGCTGAGAGATTCGATCACTTTTTCAAAATCTTCAAAAAGATAGTTCGCCATCGAACCTGGAATTGGATTGATCTCATTGAGCATCACTTCATCATTATGGACAAAAAAGTCACAACGGATGAGTGCCCCTTCAAACATTCCTCTATAAACTTTATCAAAATTCGCTTTGAGACGTGCTTCAAGCTCTGTAGAAATATCGGCTTTCAATACTTGCTCAGAGCGTGAAAAGTCCATATATTTTTTTTCAAAATCCAAGAACTCCTCTTTATACGGCTCTTCTACTATGGAGTAATGCATAGCACCATCAGCGAAATATCCCGCCAGATTATACTCTTTGACACCTTCTAAAAAAGGCTCGACAATGACAACAGAATCAAACTCAAAGGCAACATCAAGCGCATAATCAAGTTCACTCTCATCTTTAACGATGCTTACACCTATTGAGCTTCCAAGACGGGTTGGTTTTACAATCAAAGGGTATGAAATGGAGATATTACCCAGCTCATCTTTATGTGCCACTTCATAACGGACACTTTTTACATTAATCGCTTCACAAAGATACTTTGTATAGCGTTTGTCATAAGAAAATATACAGGCATCAACACGAGGACCGATGTACTTGATAGAGTAAAAGTCAAGCAGTGCCGCTATCGTTCCATCTTCACCGTCTGCTCCGTGAATGAGATTGAGCACAACATTGTTATGCTCAACTGCACCGCCGAATACACCTTTTTTCTGTGCAAATGCACCATGCGTGAGTGTAAGCTGCGGCATTTTTTTATGTTCACCTTTGGAGAAAGTCACAGCTTTCATCTTTGAAGGATCGATCAAGTAAAATGTATGATCACTGTCACAAAAAACAAAACTCAGATCAAACCCTGCTAGTTTCTCCTTGATAGTAATCGCACTTACAATGCTGATCTCATGTTCAAAACTCGCCCCGCCAAATAAAATTGTTAATTTCAATATATGATTCCTTCTTTAATATCTTTAAATTGTTTGTAGTAATTTCAAAGCACCTTTGACAAGCGAAGCAGTATCTTCACCCTCACAGGCACTCAGTGCTTTTGAAATCTTATCTTTTTTAAATCCAAGTGCTTCAAGCGCTTCACTTGCTTCATTGTAAGCGGCAGAAGCAGACGGCTGCGCACCGCTGCTGAGCATCTCCGCATCAAAACCATTTAGCTCAACCAAGATGCGCCCTGCACTTTTTGGCCCTATTCCCGGAACTTTCTGCACTGCTTTGACATCTTTGTTGCTGAGTATCGTTGCGAACTGTGCCGGTGTGTAGGTCGAGCATATAGCCATTGCGACCTTTGGTCCGACACCGTTTATCTTGATAAGCCGGGTAAAAAGCTTTTTCTCCTGTATATCCATAAATCCATACAGCAAATTTGCATCTTCACGAATTATCTGGGAAGTGACAAGGGAGACCTCATCACTCGGCAATGCAGAAAAAGTATGTAATGATATAAAAACTTCATAAACGACACCGTTTACATTCACATGCACAAAAGAGGGTTCTTTGTAAATAACCTTCCCGTTCAATCCTACTATCATTCTTTCTCTTCCTTACTCGTCTAACGGACGAATGGCATAATCTCCGTCACTTAACTCTACTAAACCGAAAATTTTATCATCAGAACCTTCAAGCGGTTTATAAACCAACTCCATAGGCGGATCGACAAGTTTGAATTTGATCTCATTGTATCCTATCCACTTATCATGATTGATGATTCTTGCATCGAGGATATTGTCTTGAAAAGATGCTGTTCGTGTCGTTAAAAGATTTAACTTTTCCTGCTTTAGAGTAAACTCTTCTTTCAACTCTTTAAGCCGTTCCTGCATTCTTTGGAACTGCTTGTACTTTTTCACAAAACTCTCCGGCATTTTCACTTTATTCTTTTGGTAATGCAGTAAGCGTTTTTTGATCTCTAAAAATGCAGGTGTACCGTTTTTAACCAAAGTCGTATATTTTTCAATTTCTTTTTTCAACTCACGCAAACGCAGCTTTATCTCTTTGATCTTCTCTTCATTATCTTCAACAGAATTTTGTACATCTCGGCTTAAAAGCGGATCAATTGTAAAAATGTTTTCACTGCCGAGCATTTTTTTAATCTCAATCTTACGTGTTGCAGTTGCTTTTACATGGGACGCACAGATGCCTATCACAACTTCCTGCCCACGAATAACACCCCCGAGTGCCTGTGCCACATCAACATTCTCACCTTCTACAACACCATGTTCAAGACGGGTAATGTGTACATTTTTACCGTACGCTTCTCCTTTGTGAACATTGATCTCAAGTTCATCTGCCGTTATCCTCGCCGTTTTATGTGTCTGACCACCAATATTGGCTTTTTTTGCGACAACAGAAGCGTTTGAGCCGACATTACCGTCTATTTCTATCTCTGTCACTTCCACTTTCATACCACTGCCGATGGCATCTTTAATGGCGTCTGCTTCTTTCACGGTTATATTGACATCCGAATCCACACCGCTGTCGATAGAGCCCGTTGTCTTAAAACTAATGGCATCAACATCGACATCTTTTTTGATGACATAGGTGTTGTCTTCAAAGGCGATATAACCATTTTCATCAGCATAATATTTTATAGAGTCTTCATCTTCAACGACTTTAATATTGTCACTAACCTTGAAGTTTGGTTCATTTGCAATAACAGGCTCTTTTGGTTCCATATACTCACCACGACAGTTACGTCCCGGCTTACCCATTTTCGCCTTGACGTACTCAATAAGTAAATCACCCTTTTGAACACTTTGAATAAAACCGCGTGAAGCGTAATCCACACGTTCATTGTCATTGAGTTCTTTCGTGTTTTCATAATGCAGTATCAAAGCATCGTTGATCGTAGCTGTCGGCTCGTACCCCTCAGCTATAAGATGTGTCTCACTCTGCTCAAATTCCAATTTCTCGGCAATGCGAACGCGTGCGGATATCTGCGATGCAACACCTTCAACCATCGAATCAAACATATAGACAAGGATTCCGGCACGGACTTTCTTTGTATTTATCATCCCTAAAAGATCTTCTTCAAAATGCGGTATGTACTCCACTTTTGAACCTTGAGCGATGCTCAAATAGACTTTACACTTCGTAGCATTGGCACCAACAGCGAGTTTGAGGTCACGATAGTGGTCGTCTTTGGCAGGTTTTTTGGAAAAGACCTCTATCTCATAGGTCTGTTTTATCTGAAAATGTGGATTTAGAAGGAGTGCTTCATCATTGAAGTTTCGGGATTCTTCTGTGGATATCTCTTCCCACTCCGTCTCTTTACTTCCATCATAGATGCGGGTGTATGTTTGAACATCAAGCAGATTAAAATCAAGGAGTTCCGCTTCCATTTCATAAGACTTCGCAATTTTAAAGAGCTCTTTTGCCACATTCTGTGTACGAACGACGGTTGGTCGAACTTTTTTAAGTGCAGGAGTCTTTTTGCTTGAGCCAAACAGTGCCATTATCTATCCATTTATTTTGTTAGAGGAGATTTTAACCAAATATTTGTTAAAATATCGTAAAACTTACAAAGAAGCCTATGTTTAAAGCAATATTCACCAATAGTTTTGGTATTTTATTTTCTCGAATTCTCGGATTTATCAGGGATCTTTTAACAGCGTCTGTACTTGGAGCCTCTCTCTACAGCGACATCTTTTTTATTGCTTTTAAACTACCAAATCTCTTTCGCAGAATCTTCGCCGAAGGCGCTTTCACGCAGGTCTTCATTCCGGCATTTGCACGCAGTCGGCATAAAGCGGTCTTTTCTATCCATATCTTTATCGTTTTTCTCTCTATTATCCTGATTATAACGCTTCTGGTAAACCTGCTTCCAGAGCTCTTTACAAAAGCCATAGCGACAGGTTTCAGTGCTGAGACTATCGAGACCGCAGCACCTTATGTCGCCATAAATTTCTGGTATCTGCCACTCATCTTTTGTGTCACATTTTTAGCTTCCATACTGCAGTACAGACACCACTTTGCGACGACGGCTTTTGCAACAGCACTCCTAAACCTCTCTCTCATCGCCGCTTTGCTTCTCTCACGCAACAAAGAGAGTGCCGAGATCGTTTACTATCTTAGTTTTGGTGTTGTTATCGGCGGTATTTTACAGCTAGTTGCTCACATCACAGCTATCTATAAAATGGGACTTTGCAGGCTGCTTATTGGCGGTTTTAAGCATCTGCGTGAGAAATCGCGTCTTATCACAGAAGATACAAAAAAATTCCGCGGCAATTTCTTCCCTGCCATCTGGGGAAATTCAACAGCGCAGATATCCGCCTTTTTAGATACTTTCTTAGCCTCGTTTTTGGCAACGGGCTCCATCTCTTACCTTTATTATGCAAATAGAATATTTCAGCTTCCATTAGCGCTTTTTGCCATTGCAACCTCTGTCGCACTTTTTCCAAGAGTTGCCAAATATCTCAAAAATGCCGATGAAGAAAAAGCCCTGCAAAACCTGCAAAAAGCTTTCTGGTTCTTGATATTTTTGCTCACAGCAAGCGCCATCGGCGGCATCGTCCTTTCTCATGAGATCATTACGCTGTTGTTCCAACGAGGTGCTTTTGACGCACAAGACACAGAGCACACAGCCGTCGTTTTGACGATGTATCTCATAGGACTGCTTCCGTTTGGTCTGCAAAAGCTCTTTGTACTCTGGCTCTATGCAAAAGAGCAGCAAATGCGTGCGGCCAAGATAGCGACGATCTCATTGGCCGTTTACATCGTCTTTGCACTCGCTTTTATCTCTCCTTTGGGTGTGGCCGGTCTTGCCCTTGCCAGTACGCTCGGCGGGTTTGCCAGCCTGTTTTTCACCATTAAAGTTTTCGGAGTGAAAAACTTTTTTGTTATACTTCGCTCAAAGAACCTGCTCTATCTTGTTGTGAGCGCTATTTTATTTACTGCTTTGTTGGTAGTTTTTAAGGATTTTATCAGTGTATATATATGATTCCGTACAAAAGAAAAAACGTAAGTTCGAGCCGCTTGTAGAAGGCAAAGCCACGCTTTATGTCTGTGGTCCGACAGTCTATGACGATGCCCATCTCGGTCACGCGAAATCCGCCCTTGTTTTTGACCTGCTCACGCGAGTACTGCGTGCAAACGGCTACGATGTCATCTATGCACGCAACATTACGGACATTGACGACAAGATCATCAAAAAAGCCATAGAGCAGAAAAAAGACATCAAAAGCATCACTGATTTCTACACGGAAGCTTTTCACAATGAAATGGCGGCCATCGGTGTCAAACGTCCCGATATTGAGCCAAAGGCAACAGAATCACTTGAAGCGATGTATATGATGATAGAAGAGCTCATAGAACATGGTCATGCTTATAAAACAAGTGACGGTGATGTCTATTTTGACACCAAAAGCGATCATGAATACCTCAGCCTTTCACACAGAATTCAAGAAGATGAGCAGAGACAGGAGAGGGTTGAGAGTTCTGAACAAAAGAGAAATTCTGCCGATTTCGCACTCTGGAAATCCGTCAAAGATGATACGATCACTTTCGATTCTCCTTTTGGTCCGGGACGTCCCGGATGGCACCTTGAATGTTCTGCCATGATAGAAAAGCATCTCGCTTACAAAGAGAAGCCTTTTGCCATCGACATTCACGGCGGCGGAGCAGATCTGCTCTTTCCGCATCATGAAAATGAAGCCGCACAAACACGATGTGCAACAAATCATGAACTCGCGAACTACTGGATGCACAACGGTTTTGTCAACATCGAAGGCGAGAAGATGAGCAAATCGCTCGGCAACAGTTTCTTCCTAAAGGATGCCCTGCGTGAGTATGACGGCGAAGTTCTTAGATTTTATCTCTTAAGTACCCATTACCGTGCAAACTTCAACTTCAATACACAGGACCTCGAAGCTTCCAAAAAACGGCTTGACAGACTCTACCGACTCAAAAAACGTCTTTTTGGATTGACTGGCAGTGAAGATGAGACCGCTTTTACAAAAGAGCTTTTAAACGCACTCAATGATGATATGAACATATCTTCTGCCTTAGCACTTATCGATGAGATGATAGGTCAAGCAAATGAAACACTTGACACTCCAGGAAAACATAAAATTCTTAAACGTGAAACGATTGCAAATCTCGCTTTTATAGAGAAAGTTCTAGGCTTTGGTGTAAAAAACCCTTATGAATACTTCCAATTTGGCGTGGATGAAGCAACGAAAGAGAGATTAAACACTCTCATAGAAGAGAGAAATGCGGCAAAAAAAGAGAAAGACTTTGAACGCTCAGACAAACTGCGCGACGAGATCTTAACTTATGGTGTCAACCTGATGGATACGCCACAGGGAACTTTTTGGGAGAAGGTGTAGCTTTTGCTCAAACTTCTTTCACTTTTGCTTCTTTTTACGTTTTTACAGGCAAAAGAGATCTCACCCCTGCACAAATTCAAAGCTGTCGGTTATGTCAGTGATTTTGTCGTTACACCGACTAGACTTTATGCTGCAGGAGATGAAGGCATTGTCACAGTATTTGATCTTAAAACGAAAAAAATCACAGAACTCATTGAGGTGGAACCTATCGTTACAGATACAGGAGAGCTACAGGCACCGAGAATTTTAAGTATTGATTATAACAACGGCAAACTGCTTCTTGTATCAATCGGTAAAGATTTTTACAGAGATGTTTGGATCTATAAAGATCATAAACTTACAAAAATAATCGGGCAAAAAGCAAAACTGACCATTAAAGAAGCACGTTTCATTGATGATGAGAAGATACTGCTTGCCACATTCGCTTCTGAGATTATCCTGCATGACAGGAGTGAACACTATAACATTTACAAAAGACATATCACACAAAGCACACTCGGAGACATTACCCTCACGCAAGACAAAAAGCATGTTGTTATGGCTGATGAGAGTGGAGAAGTACGCATTTTAGATGTTACGAGTTCTCAAACTCTGCAGGTTCTTAAAAGTGAAAATGTAGATAATGTTTTTCATGTTGCTCACGCAAACGGTATAACAATAACGGCTGGACAGGACAGACGCGTGGCAGTGTATAACAAAAAAAGAGCTCCCTACCATCTTAAAAGCGATTTTCTCGTCTACTGTGTAGGCATAACACCAAGCGGGAAAACCGGCATCTATTCAAGCGGAGTTAAAAACAAACTGCAGCTTTTTTCTACACACACGAAACAAAAACTCGACATACTGACAGGGCATTCAGCTCTTGTGAACCAGATAAAGTTCATTAACGAAAAAGAGCTCTACAGCAGTGAGAATAGCCCCTTTATATATTATTGGAAACTACAGTAAGGAACTTATATGACTACCCAAGAGATCATCACACTCATTGAAAAAAATGCAGCAGGTACGACTGAAGAATTTCAACGTCTTTTTCATGGACGCGGAGGTTTGTATGAAGACTGGAGACATCTTACCGTTGATTCTATAGACAATATCATAAGTGTTTCATTGTACTTTGAAGAGCCGAGTGAAGCAGAGTTTATAGAGAAAATAAGTGCGTTTACAAACAAGAGTGAAAAATATGACACATTAGTCGTGCAAAGACGATACATCAAAGGCGCACCAAGTGAAGTCCTGATCGGAAAAGTACCCGACGATTTGACAATCACTGAAAACGGTATGCGATTCAAACTCAATCTGCTCTCAAACAAAAACAGCTACTACTTTCCAGATATGAAAAACGGCCGTGCTTTCATTCGTGAGAATGCAGAGGGTAAGCATATCCTCAATCTCTTCTCTTATACCTGCGCCTTTTCAGTGGCGGCAAAACTCGGAGGAGCAAAGAGTGTTGTCAACATCGATATGAGCAAAGGCGCACTCAAAGTCGGCATGGCAAACCATTCACTCAATAATTTAGACCCAAAAGGAACAAGTTTCCTGCCGTATAACATTTTGAAATCATTTTCAAACATTAAAAGAAAAGGGCCGTATGATATCATCATCATCGATCCGCCGACATTTCAAAGAGGCAGCTTTGAAGCAAGTAAAGATTATGAGAAGATCATCAAAAAACTACCGCAGATTGCCAGTGACAACTGTCTTCTTTTAGCCTGTTTGAACTCTCCCGAACTAGACAGCGATTTCATCATCAATATGATGCAGAAATTCGCCCCTAGTTTCCAGTTTGTAAAACGTCTTGAAAATGTAGAAGAGTTCAAAAGTGCAGATGAGGCGAGAAGCCTCAAAAATCTAGTTTTTATTCGTCAGTAATATTATTTCTCAGGTGGAAATTTCTGCATCAATTCTTGAATGATTTTGTTGGTATATTTTCGTTTTTCTTGTGGAGTTTTCTGCTCTTGTAACTCCAGAGTACCTACAGTTCTGTAAACGATCTTTTTTGTTTTTGGATCAAGACCATCTACAACAATCGTTCCCTCAGTATAGTTGTAAGTTCGCGGTGTGGCGATCATCGCACCACCATAACCAAAACCACGATAACCAATCATTTGATAATCAGTCGTTATATTCACCTTGTCTTTTGCGCCGTAATGGTAAACAAAAACCATATCTGCACCCTTTTGTACATACTTGTATCCTCGAAATTCCAGCGTTTTACGGAGTGCATCTGTTATTCGTTTATTGACCAGCTCACTCTCACCTTCTTTAGCATAATGTTTGATGCTAAAACTTTTCACTCTGGAAAAATCATACCCTTCATCATAATCTACATTAACGCTAAGCGTTGAACAACTAACTAAAAAAACCACTACTAACGTTAAGAAAAAATATCGCACAGCATTATTCACAGTATGTTGCCAACAAACCGTTTCGGAGTGTTTCATAGGTTTCTTGACCTTGAAGCTTTTTAACAATACTCAATCCAAAACAGAGTGCCGTAGCAGGTCCGCGTGAGGTCATGACATTTTTATCTTCGACGACCATTGCTTTATCACCTTGATATCCCTTTGTCTGTATCTCATTTTCCACAGACGGGTAGCAGGTATACTTCTCTTTTAAAACACCTGCCTTGTCAAGAGCATATGGTGCAGCGCAGATAGCACCGATGTTCTTTCCTTTTACATCCATCTCACGCAGAAGATTTTGCACGTTTGCATCGTCTGCCAAAGCATGCGTACCGTCCCAGCCGCCTGGAAGGACAACCATATCAAGTTCATCTGCTGTAATATCTTTTACTTCTACATCGGCCTGAATCGTGATGCCGTTTGCACCTTGCACGAGCATATTGTCACTCAGTGCAGCGATGATGACATCCACACCTCCACGACGCAGCACGTCAATAATGCTCACAGCTTCTATCTCTTCAAATCCTCTTGCCAATGGCACTAAAACTTTACTCATTGTTGCTCCTTTATGACAAATTATAATAGATATTGTAACACTTCATTTTTAACCTTTATTTAAAGCCTATTTAAAGGAGAATGAGCTATCATTGTTAACAATTTCAGGGATATTTTATGAAAAAGAGACTCTTAGCCTTATTCAGCTTGTTTATTTTATTTTTCACGGCATGTAATCAACAGCAGGAAAAGCCGCTTCATATTGCGACAAATTCATGGATAGGCTATGCACCGCTTTTTTACGCAAAAGAAAAAGGGTATCTGGGTGAACTTAACATTAAACTTATAACAAATGTTTCCCTTGCAGAAGCAGCAGATGTCTACGATATTGGCAAAGCTGAGATGGTGACAACGACACAGCATGAGTACTACTCTTTAAAAAATTCCGGACATAAGATTGTACCTGTCATTTTATTTGACCGCTCGAACGGAGGTGATCTCATTCTATCAAATAAATCTCTTGAGGAACTAAAAAGCGCCAAAAAAATATTTGCCTATCTGGAAATTGACTCTATCAACGCTGAAATTCTCAAAGATTTTATAAAACACTACAATATCGATGAAAAAAAGATCACCTTTATCAATAAAGATCAGGCACAGATCGAAGAGATAGAACCTCTTAAAAGCGAAAACATGCTGATAGTCACCTATGTGCCTTACAATTTAAAACTACAGAAAAAAGGTTTTAAAGAGGTCGCTTCTACAAAAAATATGAACACTATTATGGTGATTGATGCACTGTGTGCCAATAAAAATATAATAACGCAGGAAGCAAAACGACTTCAAAAACTCAAACATATTATCGACAGATCCATCGATGAACTCACAGCAGATAAAAAAAGCTCTTACAAGCTTATAAAATCTTATCTCGGTAATATGAGCTACAACGATTACGTTGAGTCATTTCAACTCATTAAATGGATAAACAAGCCTTCTCCACAACTCTTAAAACGGATAGAACCAATGGGATATAAAAAAGAAGACCTGATACAATGAAAAACATATCTATAAAGTTTTTTACAATTATTGCCCTGCTTCTTCTTCTTGCAAACGGCAGCTATATTTTTTATAATTTTTTTCAGGATTCAAAAAATACCACAGCGACTCTGCTCGAAGAAAATATTCAGGTAAATCTCCTCAACCTCAAACACTTTTTAGATAAGAATCTTAAAACAAACAACATCAATCAACTGACAGCATACCTTGACAATATCGTCCACAGTAACACACTTATTTCTGACATTCATATCATAAATGATGAAAAAAAACTGCTCTATGCAACAGACAGAGATGAAACTCTTTTTCACAAAGGCATAGAGTGTACACCTTTGACAGATATCATCCACACTGATATCTTCAATGAAGAGTGTTACAGTTTCTCAGTAAAACTCTATAATGGTCTCACACCTTACTATTACACAACAGATGTCTATCTCAATAAAGAGTACCTCGATTCTCTTATGAAAGATAAAATACTCAAGTATACGACTCTTTTTGTTCTCAGTTTTGTCTTCTTTATGTTTCTTTTATGGGCAATAATCAACATGCTTGTTGTAAAACCGCTTGAACTCCTGCGACAGTTTGCCTATTACTCCACAAAAGTTCCTCAGCAGTTTTTCATTCAGGAGCTTGAAAGTATCCGATACTCTCTTGACCTTACTTTTAAACGACTTAAGGATGAACAGCGTGAACTTTTCAACATTTCGACAAAAGACCCCTTAAGCGGTCTTTACAACCGCCTGAGTCTTATGGAAAAAATAAACTGGCTTATTTCAAAAGGCAAACGCTCCAACGCTCAGTTTGCCCTTCTCTTTTTAGATCTGGACAATTTTAAGAACATCAACGACTCCAGAGGTCATGAGTTTGGAGACGAGGTTCTTCAGCATGTTGCAAAAGTTCTGCTTTCTTCGGTAAGGGACAATGACATAGTCTCGAGAATCGGCGGTGATGAGTTTGTCATCGTTTTACCTGATCTACAAGACAATGAAGCCATTTTGGAAGTCATTCACAGAATTCAGGAACTGCTAAACAAACCTATTGTTATTGACAACTATAAATACAACGTAACCTGCAGTATAGGTATCACTATCTATCCAAAAGACGGTCAAGACGTTACAGCTCTTTTGAAAAATGCAGATATCGCCATGTACAAATCAAAAGATCTTGGCAAAAACAACTTTCACTTTTTCACAGAAAAACTCAATGATGAGATACAGGAAAAAATACATCTGCAACGCTTGATGTCCTCTGCTTTGGAAGAAGGTCATTTCCACCTCTATTATCAGCCAAAAGTTGATATCAAATCAAATAAGATAGTCGGCTGTGAAGCACTCATTCGCCTTATTGATCCTATTCACGGTCTTATTCCGCCAGACAAGTTCATTTATCTTGCAGAAGAGAACAACTTCATCATTCCTCTTGGAGAGTGGATCATTGAAGAGGCGACAAGACAGTTGAAGTCGTGGGAAAATACGCCACTTCAAGATCTACGTCTTGCTATCAATATCTCAGGTGTACAGTTCAAAGATAAGCAACTTATCCCTACGCTGCAAGATGCTATTGGAAAAATTGATAAAAATAAACTTGAGATAGAATTGACTGAATCCGTTTTAATGACGGATTTTGATGATAAACTCGATATAATCAAAAAGTTCAAAGATCTTGGCCTGCGGCTCTCTCTTGATGATTTTGGTACGGGTTACTCATCACTCTCATATCTGAAAAAGATCCCTTTTGACACACTGAAGATCGACAAAAGTTTCATCGATGACCTTCAAAACAAAAAAGATCAATCCTTTGTCAATATGATCGTAACCATAGCTGATGAGCTTGAACTCGATGTCGTGGCAGAAGGTGTCGAGAACAAAGAGCAGTTGGAATATCTCAAACGTATGAAGTGTGAGCAGTACCAGGGATACTACTGTTCAAAACCATTGCCTGCCAAAGAGTTTGAAGCTCTTTTTCTCGATCATACCTGTCACTAACCTTTGCTTTACTAAAATTTGAGTATAATCACTTTAATTTTTTAAAAGTGAAACCGTAATGATAAACTATGAATCTATAAAACCTTTGCTCTTTAAGCTGCAGCCAGAAAATGCACACCATATCGCTGAATGCGTGCTCAGACTGCCAAATATCTGCCAAATTCCTTTCAACCCCTTTTTAGAGTCACACTTTATCACTGATGATATCCTCACGCAGGATATCTTCGGACGTAAGTTTTACAACCCTGTCGGTCTTGGAGCAGGATTTGATAAAAATGCCACAATGATTCGAGGCATGCAAATCCTCGGGTTTGGTTTTACCGAGATCGGTACCGTCACACCAAAACCACAGCCCGGCAATCCAAAACCGAGAATGTGGCGCCACATAGAAGAAAAAAGCATCCAAAATGCCATGGGCTTTAACAATGACGGTGCTTATAAGGTCGTCAAAAGACTTAAACAACGCTATCCTTTCTCTACACCGATCGGTATCAATATCGGAAAGAACAAGATAACTCCGGAAAAAGAAGCGATAAACGACTACACGCATCTCATCAAAGCCTTTGACGGTTTGGGAGATTACTTCGTCATCAATATCTCTTCGCCAAATACTCCGGGACTGCGTGACCTTCAAAATGAAGCGTTCATCACAAGACTCTTTGCAGAAGCAAAAGCACTGACAAAGATGCCGATACTTCTGAAAATCGCTCCGGACATGACACCTGAAGATGCTGTAGCACTCACAACGTTAGCAGTACAAAAAGGTGCAGACGGCATCATCGCAACCAACACGACCATAGATTACTCACTTGTGCCACACCCTCACGCAGTAGGCGGGCTTAGCGGAGCAGTACTCAAAGAGAAAAGCTTTGCCATTTTTGAAGCCATTGCAAAAGAGCTTTATGCAAAGACGACACTTATCTCTGTCGGAGGAATTGATTCTGCAGAGGAAGCATATAAGCGCATCAAAGCCGGCGCTTCTCTTGTTCAGATACTCAGCGGCATCGTATTTGGCGGACCGGACATGATAATGAACATCAACAAAGAGCTCATAGAGCTGCTGCGTGCTGATGGCTACACAAATATCAGCCAGGCTGTCGGAGCGGATAGAAAATAATGAAAATATTTGCAACGCTACTGCTTGGCAGTTCGATGCTCTTTGCATCATCATTTATCACTTACAAAATAGACAACATAAAAAAAACAACTAAGAGCGAGATACACACTATGCCTTCACCACTACCGAAGTATGAAACGAAAACACTCAAGAACGGACTCCAGATCGTAGTCATTCCACTCCATAATGAAACAGATGTTGTCAGTACCGACATCTTTTACAAGGTCGGCAGCCGCAATGAAATGATGGGAAAAACAGGAATAGCCCATATGCTCGAGCATATGAACTTCAAAAGCACCAAACATCTTCAAGCCGGAGAGTTTGACAAAGAAGTCAAAAGCATCGGCGGCGTCAATAACGCTTCAACAAGCTTTGACTATACACACTACTTCATTAAATCATCATCAGAGAACTTTAAAAAATCGGTTGATCTTTTTGCGGAACTGATGGAAAATCTTAATCTTAAAGATGAGGAGTTCCAGCCTGAACGCAATGTCGTTATGGAAGAGAGACGCTGGAGAACAGACAACAATCCTATGGGATATCTCTACTTCAGACTCTTTAACAACGCCTATGTATATCATCCATACCACTGGACACCTATTGGTTTCATTAACGATATAAAAACATGGACCATAGATGACATTCGCAGCTTTCACTGTACCTATTATCAGCCGCAAAATGCAATCTTGATGGTAACGGGCGATATTGAACCGCAAAAGGTTTTTGATGAGGCAGAGTCTGCTTTTGGCAAAATTAAAAACAGCGGTGACATTCCTGTAGTAAAATTCGTAGAACCAAAACAGGACGGTCCAAAACGCGTTGTCATTCATAAAGAGAGTGAAGTTGAGATGATCGCCATTACATTTCACATCCCAAATTTTCAGCACAAAGACCAAGTGACGCTTAGTGTTATTTCAGAGATTCTTTACTCGGGAAAAAGTTCCCGTCTCTATAAAGAACTCATTGATAAACAACGTCTTGTAAACTCTGTCTATGCCTACAATATGGAAAACAAAGATCCGGGACTATTCATCTTCTTAGCAACCTGCAACCCAGGTGTAAAAGCGGAAACAGTGGAAAAAGAGCTTATCAAACAGATAGAGCGCATCAAAAATGAACCTGTTACAAAAGAAGAGCTAGAGAAAGTCAAAATCAATACAAAATCTGATTTTGTTTACTCGTTGGAGAGTTCAAGTTCCGTGGCAAACCTCTACGGAAGCTATCTTGTACGCGGTGATATAACTCCGCTTGAGAAGTACGAAGAGAACGTCAATAAAATAACAGCAAAAAAAGTCCAAAAAGCGGCACAGAAATATTTTGATTTCAACACGGCAACGACTGTTATTCTAAAAAAATAATTTAAATGCTAAACTCAGGGCGGCCTAAATAATAGCCCTGCAAGCAATCTACTCCAAGCTCGATGAGCACATCATGTTCCTCTTTTGTCTCAACCATTTCGGCAATCGTCTGCATAGACATATTACGGGCAAATTCTACGATTGCTTTTACAATGTTATATGCCGCTTTATCTTTATCGACATTTTTAATGATGCTCCCGTCAATTTTAAGGATGTCGATGTCAAGATTTATCATGTATCTGAAATTCGCATAGCCGCTTCCAAAGTCATCCAAGGCTATTAAAAATCCCATTGCTCTCAATTTGACAAGGCTCTGTTGGATCAACTCAAAGTTTTTAATCTCTTCATGTTCAAGTATTTCAATGGTAAGCCGCTCGGCCAATGCTCTTTTTCCTCCAAATGTAATCTGTAAAAGTTTCATTATGTCTTCATTTAAAATATCTTGAATATCCAAATTGATTGAAAGATGAATCTCTTTATTTGAGTTGAGCATTCCGATGGCCTTATCAAGAACAATTGCCGTAAGACTGACATAAACCTGCGTGTGGCGTATGGATGGTATAAAACTATTTGGTGGAATGATCTTGCCTTCTTTGTTCATCATACGAAGCAGCATCTCATATTTGACTATTTCACCTGTACGTGTATCATAGATAGGCTGAAAAGCACAGCGAATCCCTCCCTCATCGATTGCAAGACGGATATCACTGATGCGGTTCGATGCCTCACTCTCATACTTTTTCTTATCATCAAAGATCTCAACTCTGTTACGCCCCAAAGATTTGGCAATGTAGAGCTGTTCATCCGCTATTTTAATAGCTTCTTCAATGTTTTTGGCGCTGTAAGGAAAAGGATTGACTCCTATGGAGAGTGTCATCTTTATTTTGT
Organism: Sulfurimonas paralvinellae; assembly: GCF_014905135.1. Taxonomy (NCBI): domain Bacteria; kingdom Pseudomonadati; phylum Campylobacterota; class Epsilonproteobacteria; order Campylobacterales; family Sulfurimonadaceae; genus Sulfurimonas; species Sulfurimonas paralvinellae. The sequence continues at coordinate 1,213,777 of NZ_CP041406.1, forward strand.
TGTTATGACTGAAGATTTCATGTTTCATCACCGCTTCTCGAATTCTCTCTGCAACTTTAATTGATTCCTTGCTCTCTTGTTTATCCACAAGTAAAATAAACTCTTCGCCTCCAAAACGGATAAGCATATCCTCTTGACGTATATTCGACTTTATCTCATTGACGACAGCTATAAGGACGTCATCGCCGACATCATGACCAAAGTTGTCATTTACAAGCTTAAAATTATCCAGATCTATCATCATCAGATAGTAGTTTTGCAGTGATGTCGTTTCCAGAAATTCTGAGAGATATTGACGATTGTAAATTTTTGTAAGTGGGTCGATAAATGCCTTTTTCTTTGTTTTGTAGTAGAGATAAACCAAAATATACGCAAGCAAGAGCATAAAAAGCATAAAAGCCGTTATATAGAGAAAAATGCTCTCTATCGGATTTAAAATTTTTACAATTTCAGCATAAACATCGTATGTAAAGTCAGCACCCAGTACAGCAATGACTTTATTGTCTTTTACAATTGGATAGGCAACGGTAACCCATAATGAATCCAAATCATGCTGATCCGCTATCTGATACTTCTTTGTTTTATAAGCTTTATCCCAGATATCCGACTCTGTGTCGAATTTTTGGTTTAAAAAAGCTCGTTCTTCTTTATCTTCCGTTGCATCAAGCAAGTATCGGTATCTGTCGTTTTCATCTTTATAAAGCATATAAAGATACTTTACATCTTCACCCTGCAGTAAAGCGAGCTCATGTTCCAGCTCACTCGCCACCGAAGCATTATCTAAAATCATTTCGGCAAGATTCACTGTATAGTTTTTTTCTATGTTAAGAGCATACTTCTGCAGCAGATGCACCTTTTGATCGATAAGATGCTCTTTTATGACACTAAACACCCGCTCTTTAGCTTGAATAAATTCAAAATAAATAATCATCGATGCAATAGTGACAATGGGAATGATAACCGCTAGGATAACAAAGCTTTTATTGACTCTCAATCTACGGTTTATCATCATTTCTCTATGTACTTATCAAAACTTTTATCAAGTTTTATATGGTGTTTTTTGAGTCTGTAGTCATAAAAAAGAATATTCGGCCGTCCTTTTTGCCAAAAAAATGCACCGACAACATCAGGATTTTTAAGTTGTGAGTAACGGGTTCCAAATAACACCTTGTCCTTGCATGTCACAGGAAGATTTTTAAGTGTAGAAAGCAATACAACATCCGCTTCACTACACTGCGTGACAATCTCTATAGCTCCCGGATATGTTTCTAAAGCTTTGTTACTCTTGTATATACAGACTTTGGGATGCTCTTTTGCCGTCACAGCTCTGAGAACTTTATTAAAAATTGCCGACTCAAGCTCGATATCGCTTGCATGAAGAATATTTCCGATAATTACTAGTATTATAAGGAAAATTTTCAAAACAGATATTCCACACTTAGCATAAATTTTTGCTCAATGACAGGTACTTCAAGCAGTTTTGTAGTTGGCATAAGATTGTAGTAATATTTTCTAGTCAATCCTGCATTGAGTATATTTTCACCCTTGAGATTGATGTGAAGATCCGGTGTTACCCCATACTTTACCCCTGCAGAGTAGTCATAACCCGTATCAAGATTTTCAAATCCGTGATTGATAACAAGTTCATTGAAGATATCAAACTTCGAAACACTGTTTACCATTCGAATAAGATAGTTATAGTGTTCAACGCTTGTCGCTTCATTAGGCAGATTGAGCTGTGCATAATCAAATGCCAACTGTAGCTCATCTTTTTTTCTGAAAAAATAATGAAATTCCAAAGCAGCGTAATATGCCGTAAAATCATCTTTTGAATTTTGCATCACACCTAAATTGTCAGGAATAAGAAATTTTTTTGTTCGGTTATATCCAAAAACTATTTTTGACATCGTCTGCTCACCAGTACGACTTATCTCCTGTGTCAGAGACAAATACTCTTCGGGGTCTAAGTTTGGATTACCCACATGTGATTCTGCCGTCATAAAGGGTTCTGGAACAAACTCCTGATTTGATAGAAATGTCTTTGATACCCATTGTTTATTTGTATAGATATATGAAAGTCGTACTTGCGAAACATCTTCATCTTTCATAGCTTTATTTCTGTCATAGTGCTGCAGCATAGCAGAAAGACTTACGAGATTATTTTCTGAAAATGAAATGGCATCTTCTAAGAACAGCGAGTAGATATTTTCAGTGTCATATTTTTGCTGTGCTGGACTTGGAACTGAGTCATATTTAACATCATCTAGAGAAAAATTCTTATATCGAAACTGAACACCTGCACTGATAGCATGATTCTCAATTTTAAATTTTTTCTTTACAATGGCTGTCATCACTTCAGAATCAAATTGCTGATTCATCAAAGAGAAGCCTCCAGGTACAGGAGAACTATAGCTTGCATCATAACTGCCAGAACTATTAATATAAGAGAGATTAAAGGTCAAACTGTCATTTTGAAACTTAGAACCAAAAGAGGCATTTATAAATTTCTTTTCCAGATTAGTCTCTTTTGGAGCAGCATATGGCAACAATCCCAAAAAACCATCATGGTCTGTTGTAAACGCGTTTAGCTCTACTTTATAGTTCTCTTTTTCCAAAGAACCGTAAAAATGGTTTGTCGTTGTATCTCTTTTGACTGTTTGATTATCGACATCATAACTGTCTTGATTGTTTTGGGAATGATTTGCATAGACAAAATAAGCCATATCATCAACAAATCCTGCATTGTAGATATTTTCTTTGTGAGTTCCATGTAAAGCACCGAGAACTTTTACACGTGTCCCGGCATCTCTTTTTGCTTCTTTGGAGTACAGCCGTATAACAACAGTGGCCGGTTCAATTCCAAAATCAAAAGAAGGAAACCCTTCATAGATCTCTACATGATCAACAAAGTCCATCTCAATATTTCCAAAGAGATTAAAACCGCTTCCTGTAATCGGGAGGACAAGCTCATTGTCATTGAGATAAATTCTGACAGATTTTGAACTAAAGGCAACAGGATCAAGGTTAATCATATCAGGTTCGTTCACTCTGTTTTCAAGATATCTGAAAAATCGAATGGACTTAAGCACATCTTTGAGTGTTTCAACCTGCATACGCTCAAGGTCATCACGGGTATAGACGATGAGATGTCCTGCATTTTCATCTTTTGTCTTTTTGGAAAGTTCTGATTCTGTTTTATACTGATCCAACAAAGTATCAATATCAGATGCTTGCAAGATTACAGAAAAACCTAACAATACCAAAACAGACTTCACAAATAAATTTTTCAAAAAAGACATTTTAAACTTTCCTTATTATTTATTATCTTCATATTCCACTTAAAGCACTATTAATTAACCATAACATATTCCAATATTTTTTATTTATAATATTGCTCACACAAATAAATAATACTTTTAAAACTTTTTAGCTATAATTCGGCTATCAATTTAAAGGGTAAAGTTAAATGAATTTAGTTACAGGTTCTTCAACCGCACTCATCACTCCGTTTAAAAACGGAAAACTCGATGAGCAAAGATATGCAGATCTTATTAAACGTCAGATAAAACACGGCATGAATGCAGTTTGTCCGGTAGGTACAACCGGTGAGAGCGCAACGCTCACGCATGATGAGCATAAACGCTGTATTGAAATAGCCGTAGAGGTTTGTAAAGGCACATCTACAAAAGTACTTGCAGGTGCAGGCAGCAATGCAACACACGAAGCCATAGAGATAGCTAAACATGCACAAAGCTGTGGTGTCGATGCTATCTTCTCAGTTTCACCATACTACAACAAACCTTCACAAGAGGGACTCTACCAACACTATAAAGCAATCGCCGAAGCTGTAAGCGAATTGCCGTTTATGCTCTACAATGTTCCGGGGCGTACAGGTGTTGATATCTCTGCGGACACGACGATCAGACTTTTTGATGATGTCAAAAACATTTATGGTGTCAAAGAGGCAACAGGCAGTCTGGAGCGTACGGTAGAGTTGCTCTCACGCAGACCTGATCTGAAAGTATTTTCAGGTGATGATGCCATTGACTACCCAATATTGGCAAATGGCGGTGCCGGTATCACTTCCGTAACATCGAACTTGATGCCTGACCTGAAAAGCCAACTTGTAGACAAAGCACTCTCAGGTGACTTTCAAGGTGCAAAAGCGATCAATGACAAACTTTACCCTCTTAACAAAGTTATGTTCTGTGAAGCCAACCCTATCCCTGTAAAAGCAGCTATGTACATTGCAGGACTACTCGATACACTGGAGTACAGACTTCCTCTCGTTGCACCAAGCAGCGAAAATATGAAAAAAATAGAAGAAGTAATGAAAAATTACGACATTAAAGGATTATAATATGGCAGAATTCAAAGGAAAAACTCTTTTTATCAGCGGTGGAACACGCGGTATCGGAAAAGCTATCGTTTACGCTTTTGCCGAAGCTGGTGCAGATGTAGCTTTTACGTACGCTTCAAGTGCAGATACAGCTAATGATATCATCGCAGATGTTGAGAGCAAATATGGCGTAAAATCCTGTGCTTACAAGCTCAATATCTTAGAGCCAAACACTTACAAAGATGTTTTTAAAGAGTTCGATGCTGATTTTGAGAGACTTGATTTCTTCATATCCAACGCTATTATCTCCGGTCGTGCCGTAGTTGGCGGTTTTGGTCCATTTATGCGTTTAAAACCTCGTGGACTTGACAACATCTGGACTGCGACGGTCGACGCTTTTGTCGTCGGTGCTCAAGAAGCGGCAAAAAGAATGGAAAAAGTCGGCGGCGGAAATATCATCAGCATGAGTTCAACAGGAAATCTTGTCTATACACCGAACTATGCAGGTCACGGTGCAAACAAAGCGGCAGTTGAGACGATGGTAAAATATGCAGCGGCGGAACTCGGTGAGAAGAACATCAGAGTAAACGCAGTAAGCGGCGGGCCGATCGATACAGATGCACTCAAAGCATTTCCAAACTATGAAGAGGTAAAAGCGGAAGTCGTTGCGCGTTCACCACTTTCACGTATGGGTGAAGCACAAGATCTAACCGGTGCATGTAAATTTTTATGTTCAAATGACTCCTCATGGCTAACAGGTCAAACTATCGTCGTCGACGGTGGAACTACTTTTCAGTAAACAACCTAAAAAATACTCGCAGGCATCATGCCTGTAAGTCTTCTTATCACTTTATAAGCAATTTTTCTATATAATTCGTTCAAATAATTCAGGACTGCCTTTCTACTCATTAACAGCCCTCCATTAGAATCTTTTTCTGGAGTTGTTACGAAAAATGTTTCTCTTTGATACACTCTCTGTAGTTTTTGTTGCACTCATCATACTTGGTGCAGTTCCAAATCTTTTTTACTCTAGCGGATATCTGCCGCATATTGAGAGAAAAGCATACTACCAACTCCACTATTTTGCTTTTATACTCTCAATGATAGGTGTTGTCATCAGTGCCAATTCGCTCGTATTTCTCTTCTTTTGGGAGATTATGAGTCTTAGCTCATGGCAGCTTATTTTAACAGAACCAAAAGAGAAAAGTACCATAGAAGCTGCCCGTTTTTACTTTTTAATGACACACTTCGGTTTTGTTTTTTTACTCCTTTTCTTTTTAATTGTGACAAACGGTGACCTTGAGATTAGTTTTGCCCAGATGAAAAGCATTGCTGCAACATTTGCCTACCCGACCATGCTCTTTTTCTTCTTGATCTTAGGCTTTTTAAGCAAGGCCGGTGCCGTGCCTGTACATGTCTGGCTTCCTTATGCCCATCCTGCAGCACCCAGCCCGGTTTCAGCTCTTATGAGCGGCGTAATGCTCAAAGTCGCCATCTATGGAATGTTTCGCTTTTTATTTGATGTACTCTACCCTTGGCCGCTGCAATGGGGAACATTCATTCTCATTATTGGCTCTGTTACTGCTCTAGTAGGCATTCTTTATGCCATGGCAGAGCGTGACATCAAAGCGCTTTTGGCAAACTCTTCTATAGAAAATATCGGCATCATTTTAATTGCTTTTGGAATGGGAATGATTTTTGATACTTTGGGGCTTACCATTTTAAGCACCTTCTCTTTTATAGCGGCAATTTTTCATATCTTTAACCATATGGGCTTTAAATCACTACTCTTTATGGGCGCAGGTTCCATTTTACACCAAACACATACAAAAGATTTGGAAAAATTTGGCGGACTTATTAAAGCTATGCCTGTGACCGCCTTCACCTTTTTGTTTGCTGCTATGAGCATCACCGCCCTGCCGCCGACCAATGGTTTTTTAAGCGAATGGATGATTTTTCAGTCCATCCTCAGCTCTAGCAGCATCGCAGATGCCATGACATTGAAACTTGCGCTTCCTTTTGCACTCTTCGCTCTTGCTATGACAGGGGGATTGGCAATTGCAACTTTTGTCAAAGCCTACGGTATCACCTTTTTAGGTCTGCATAGAAGCACCAATGCCAAACATGCAAAAGAGGTAAATTTTTTAATGAAAAGCGGCATGGTGCTTATGGCACTTTTTATCGCATCTCTTATGCTTTTTGCTCCACAGTATCTGCACTTTTTTGATAAACTCATGGTTAGTTTAGGAAAAAACTCTGTCTATGCACAGATCTTTCCAAATGGATCTTTACAGATGCACTCACTTGGTGTCAATGGCGGTGTTGTCTCTCCACTCATTCTTTTTGCGGTACTTGTAGCGGTAACATCACTGTTGCTCTTTGCCTATAAAGTATCTGGCGTTCGAACACAAGTGCATAGAACGTGGGCGTGCGGTTATAAAACTTCAGCGAAAATACAGTATACCGCCACAGGCTTTTCAGGCGTTATGAGAAGATTTTTCAACTGGTTATACAAGCCGCAGGAGCATGTAAGCAAACAAAACCTTGCAGGACATGAGACGAAATTTTCTGATGCAAGCTATGAAGTGCGTATTAAGCCGCTTTTTGAAGTTTTTATCTATGGAAATATAAAAAAATGGACTAACATTACAAGCTACTGGGTCTATCGTCTGGCACATTTTGAGCAGACACGCTACCCTGCCATGATATTTAACCTGATGCTCTTTATTCTCTACAGTTACAGAATCTTTACTCATGAGCTGGACTGGCAGAGTATTCTCATAGAGATGGCTTTGATGCTGATGTCACTCAAAATCTTAGTAATAGGAGAAAAAAAGTAAATGTTTGTTTTTGATACACTCTCTTTGGTTTTTGTCGCACTCATTTTACTAGGCGCAGTTCCAAATATTTTTTATTCAAGCGGATATCTGCCCCATATTGAGAGAAAAGCACACTACCAGTTGCACTATTTTGCATTTATCATCTCTATGCTCGGTGTTGTTGTCAGTGCGAATGCCCTTGTGTTCCTCTTTTTTTGGGAGCTGATGAGTCTCACTTCCTGGCAGCTTATTTTAACCGAGACAAAAGAGAAAGCCACCATCAAAGCAGCACGTTTTTATTTTATTATGACGCATTTCGGATTTCTCTTTTTACTGCTCTTCTTTCTCATTGTCACCGATGGAGATTTGGAAATGAGTTTTGCGAGTATGAAGCTTATCGCCTCACATTTTGCCTATCCAACCCTGCTCTTTTTCTTTTTGGTTCTTGGATTTTTAAGCAAAGCAGGAGCTGTCCCTCTACATGTGTGGCTGCCATATGCCCATCCGCAGGCACCAAGTCCGGTCTCCGCACTTATGAGCGGTGTCATGCTCAAAGTTGCCATCTATGGAATGTTTCGCTTTTTATTTGATGTGCTCTACCCTTGGCCGCTTGAATGGGGCATTGTAATCTTAACAATTGGAGCGCTCTCTTCACTTGTAGGTGTTTTATATGCCTTGAGTGAGCATGATATCAAAGCACTTTTGGCAAACCACTCTATTGAAAATATCGGCATCATTCTCATTGGTTTTGGCATGGGTATGATATTTGACACATTGGGTCTGCATACACTCAGTACCTTTGCTTTCATCGCAGCACTCTTTCATACTTTCAACCACATGAGTTTTAAATCACTGCTCTTTATGGGTGCAGGTTCGGTGCTGCATCAAACCCATACAAAAAATATGGAAAAATATGGCGGACTTATAAAGACAATGCCCATTACCGCACTGACCTTTCTTATAGCAGCCGTCTCTATCTCCGCTCTTCCGCCAAGTAACGGTTTTTTAAGTGAATGGATGATATTTCAATCAATGCTCAGCTCATCACATATTGACAATATCTCTTTAAAACTGGCCATCCCTTTTGCCATCTTCGCTCTGGCTATGACCGGTGGCCTGGCGATTGCCTGTTTTGTAAAAGCCTATGGCATCACCTTTTTAGGTCTGCACAGAAGCACCAATGCAAAGCATGCCCACGAAGTCAATTTCCTTATGAAAAGCGGTATGATACTGATGACCTTTGTCGTACTCTCTTTGATGCTTTTTACACCCTACTATATGGAGTACTTTGACAAAGTCTTTGTCGGGCTTGGCCGTGCCTCCATCTATGCAGATATTTTTCCTGAAGGTATATGGCATATGCACTCAGTCGGCATGAACGGCGGTATTGTTTCACCGCTTATTTTACTCTTTTCACTTGTAGGTGTTACCGCTTTTATGATGTTTGCATACAAAGTTTTCGGTGTAAAAACACGTCTGCACAACTCCTGGGCCTGCGGCTACAAAACATCACAAAAAACACAGTACTCGGCAACCGGATTTGCAGGACCGATACGCAGATTTTTTACTTGGCTCTATAAACCTGATGAGCACTTTGAAAAACAGACAATTGCAGGTCACGAGACAAAATTTGACGCTTCACATTATGAAGTGCATGTAAAACCGCTCTTTGAAAAAATCTTTTATATCAATGTTGCAAAAGCGGTCAACTATATAAGCTACTGGGTCTATCGTCTCTCACACTTTGAACAAACACGCTATGCTGCGATGATATTCAACATTATGCTTGTTGTACTTTTTAGTTACAGAATCTTTTCACATGAATTTTCATGGGCAACTTTTGTCTTGGAGTTTTTCGTCATGATGATTTCTGTCAAAATTTTAATTATTGGAGATAAAAAATGATTATATATATTGTAAGTATTATTTTATTGGTGCTCATCTCACCTCTCTTACTCTCATACATCAAAGCAACAAAGATGGTACTGCTTTTTAAACGCCCTATTTCCATTTTTCAAGGCTACAGAAACTTTTCAAAGCTCATGCATAAAGAGACAATCATCTCAGAAGAGACAAGTGCCATTACAAAATATGCACCTTTTTTGGTTCTCGCGCCTCTCATTGTTGTCATGTTTTTTCTTCCGCCTTTAGTTCATGGTAGCTACTATGTAAGCTTTGTAGATGCTTTTACCATTACAGGGCTCATTTCGCTCTCAACATTTTTTTTAATGCTTCTAGGACTTGACAGTGCAAGTGCTTTTGGCGGCATGGGAAGCTCACGTGAGGCTTTTATCTCTGCTCTCGTTGAACCGGCTATGGTGCTTACGATCTTTTCTGTTTCACTCATGGCGGGTAATTTAGGAGTCGGACAGGCAGGTGTCAATCTCGCAGAGCACTTTCCAAAAGAGCATATGGCGAGTTTTCTTTTTGCTGCTATTAGTTTCTTTATCCTGCTCATCGCTGAAAATGGGCGTATTCCCGTTGATAATCCGGAGACTCACCTGGAGCTTACAATGGTGCATGAGGCGATGATACTTGACCTGACCGGTGTCTATCTAGCCATTATTGAAACAGCAGCTTCTATCAAATTTGTTATCTTTGCTTCACTTTTTGCTTCACTTTTTATGCCTTTTGGTTTAGAATTTGCAGCGCCGATTGCATTTTTGATATTTATTGCCAAACTCTTTTTAATAGCAACAGTTGTTGCCTTACTCGAAGTAAATACCGCAAAACTGCGTCTCTTTAAGATACCAAATCTTTTAGGACTCTCTATAGTATTTGCCTTTTTATCTTTAATTACATTTTATGTTTTAGGAGCGTAAGTATGGTTGATTTTCTTATTGGACTTTTTTTAGCCTCCCTTATTGTCGCCCTCTTTACCACACGGCTCTATCGACTGCTGCTGTGGTACTCAATGAACTCTTTAATGTTGGGTCTGCTGGCACTCATTATAGGGAAAAATCTGGATGATGATGCCATGATTATAACAGGTATCATAACCATTGTTGTCAAAGCGATTGCTATTCCTTATATTCTTAAAAATTTAAGTCAAAAATTTCATTTTATACGCCAAATAACACCGGAGATAAAAGTGCAGTATGCCATTATGCTCGTTCCGGCCATCCTGGTTTTCACCTTTTACCTCTCAGAGCCTATCACCCATATGATAAATACCAATGCCAACTATGTTGCAGTAAGCATCTCTTCCTTATTTTTATCCCTTTTATTAATGATGGAGCATAAAAATGTTGCACCAAAAATCGTAGGATTTCTAAGTATGGAAAATGCTCTCTTTTTACTGGGAATTACAGCAACGAACGGTATGCCGATGCTCGTAGAACTTGGTATCTTTTTCGATCTGCTCATGGCTATTGTCGTCATCAACCTTCTATTTCATAAAGAGGAGCTCAAAGTATGAATCTTACCCTTTTACTGCTGCCTGCCATCATCATGTTTGGTGTCAGCTTTTTTAAAAATGACAAAGCAAAATATCTACTTGCCTTTACATCCTTTGTCATTTTAGGACCAATTATTGAGCTTTTCTTACTTCCAAAACCTTATAATATTTTAGGGAGTTATCTTGTTGCAGACAAGCTTGACACCTATGTTCTTCTCGTCTCTTCCATTGTCGGTATCGGTGTAACACTGGCACTTTTAACACTTGAAAAACATGTCAAGGTCTCCCCCAAAGCCTACAGAAAATTTTACAGATTTTTCGCTATTTTTTGGATTGGGCTTATCTTCTCCATTCTCTCAAATCATATGGGAATCTACTGGATAGGGCTTGAACTCGCAACACTCTCAACCGTCTATATGATCAAGACCAACTATACACCGGCTGCACATAAAGAAGCATGGAACTATATGATAGTCGGTGCTATCGCCGTTTCACTCATACTCTTTGGTATCATCCTCATGTATGCTAGTGCCAAGCCGATCTTGGGTGAAGATGCAATGCAGTTCGATTTGCTTCTGGCTCACGCAAAAGAGATACCATCGCCTTTTCTTTTTGAGATGGGCTTTGCCATTGCAACGATAGGTATGTTTGTTAAGATGGGATTTTTTCCAATGAACCTGTGGCTTGCAAATATTGAGCGGGCCTCTTTTTATCCTGTTGCAGCACTTTTTAGCGGTATTTTAGAATCAGCTGTCATTGTCGGTTTTTTTAGATTTTCAAAGATTGCAATGGAAGTCAATTATAATCATCTTTTTATCTTTGTATTTATCTATACACTGCTTACCATTTTCATAGTTGCTTTTTTAATTTTTCGTGCCAAAGATTTTATGCGGCTTTTTTCTCTCTCAGGCGTAGAGCACATGGCGCTTATTGTCATCTTCTGGGTAAGCGGTGCCCCATTTGCAGCCCTGCTTCACTTTGGAGCGCATGCCTTTTTAAAACCGGCTCTCTTTCTCTCAACCGGTGTGTTAGAGTCCAATGGAAAGTATAAAATAGCAGGAGCACTCAGAGGCTACAAAGGCATAAAGGGAACACTCTTTTGGTTCTTGGTATCACTCTTTTTACTTGCGATCATCTCTCTGCCGCCAAGTCCGATGTTCTTTAGTGAACTCTATGGTTTTGGAGCGATGATAAGCACGGCAAAAGAGAGTAATCATATGCTTGCCATGATAGGTGCGATTCTCTTTTTACTTGCACTGCTCTCCATCATCTTCTACCGTTTTGTAGCCATTTACCAGTCGATGAAGTATGAGGGTAAAGAAGAAGAAAAAACGGTATATTCAAGTGAGCTTTTTGCTCTTGTCATCTTTGCAATATCTTTGATGGCACTGCTACTTCCATCATCACTTGCATACCTAAAATCGATTGCGTGAGGAGGGAAAAATGAGACTTATAGCACGTTACGCAAAAGAGTTACAAAATGATTTTGAAATTATCACAGTTTATGAAGAGACGATAGAAAAAGAGCTTGTTTCAAAAGAGCAGCCAAAGATTAAAACTTTAGCAAAAAAATACCCTGCAGCCATCTGGTTCGAGCGAAAAATGCATGATGATTTCGGCATTATCGTAGAAGATGCTTTTGACAAACGACCTTTGGTACAACAGGAACGATTTCCTAAAGATATTCATCCTTTACGAAAAGATTTTACAAATACGCAACTTGAAGAAACGGAATATATTCCTTACAAATATGAAGCTATCAGCGGTGATGGTGTCTTTCAAGTCGCCGTAGGTCCGATTCACGCAGGTATCATAGAACCGGGACACTTTCAGTTCTCTCAGGCAGGCGAAGATATGCTGCATCTTGAAGTACGCCATTTTTACAAAAATAGAGGCATCGAAAAGATGCTCGAAGGCAAAACCCTGCGTGAGGCAAAACCTGTCATAGAACGTACCAGCGGTAATGAGAGCATTGCTTATCAAATTTGCTGGCGTGATATCTATCTTCAGGCCTCACAACAGGAACTACCGCTTGCACTTAAAAAGCGACATGCACTTTTGCTTGAACTTGAACGTGTCATCCATCATCTTACAGATTTGGGATTTATTCCAAATGATGCAGGTTTTGGTGCAGCACTTGCCTATGGGTCAAAACTTGCAGAAGATGCCAGACGCAAGATGAAAGAGCTTACAGGGCACCGTTTTGGTTTTGGAGCCATTGACTTTGAAAACCACTTTATAGATACGGCTACATTTTCTGAGTGGCTGCATGAGCTTGAGGAGAGCATAGAATTTTTCGAAGATTGGATTATGGACATACCTTCTCTTTGGGACAGATTTGATACAACAGGTATTTTAAGTCTCAAAAAAGCGCTCAAATACAACACTGTAGGCGTAGTAGCAAGAGCTTCGGGCCTCTCACTAGACAGAAGAATAAACAGCTTTTATCTTGAGCATGGTTTCATCATGGCAAGTGAGGTCAGCGGGGATGTTGGAGCACGATTTAAAGTACGCCTTCAAGAGGTAAAGAATTCTATCACGATGATGCAGCATTTTTTAGAAGAGGACACTTCTACTTTAGAACTCTCTAGTATACATGATGGTTCTTATCACACGTTTACAGAGAGTTCCATTGGTGAACTTTTTATGGCAATTGACATCAAAGATGGCGTTATTGAGCGCTTTTTTGTAAGAGACCCAAGCTTTATGAATTGGCAGGCACTTCACCTTATGATGAGAAGTGACATCATCGCCGATTTTCCACTCATCAACAAAAGTTGTGATTTAAGTTATGCGGGGAATGATTTATGATTAAATTTTGGAACAAACGGGTAAAACATGGTGTTTTAACAGAAAATATTGAACTTGACAGAGAACTTGAGAAAATCAAAAAAGAGATACAAGATAGTGTCAAGAAAAAATTTGCAGGCTCTTTGGCAATTCGGATGGTAGACAGCGGCAGCTGTAATGCCTGTGAAGCGGAATGCAATGCGCTTGCTAATCCTTACTATGATCTTGAGCGTCTTGGTATCTACTTCGTAGCAAGTCCGCGTCACGCAGACGTCATGCTCTTAAGCGGCATCATGACCTTCAACATGACACCGCACGCAAAAGAAGCATATGAACAGATACCTGCACCAAAATGGGTAATAAGCTTAGGTGACTGCCCTGCTATGCAGGCCCCGTTTGAGAAAACCTACGCCATCAACGCACCGGCAGAAAACCACCTGCCAATCACCCACCACATAGCAGGCTGCCCGCCAAGTCCACTTGAAATTATGCAAGGCTTACTGGAGTTTTTGCGAAAGATTTGATCGAACGTTTTTATAAACAACGAAAAGCAGTGAGAAAAGTACTGTCACAAAGATGATGCTATATCCAGTCGGCAGATCAAGATTATAAGAGCCGTAAAGAGCAATGACGATGCTCAGTGAACCAAACATCCATGCAAAATAGAGAGGATTGAACTTTTTTTGTACTATTCCTGCGTATGCCGGAGCTATAAGCAGTGCAAAGACGACAAGCACACCTGCAGACTGCACGGATGATGTTACGGTAAAAGCAAGCATTATGAAAAATATCAGCTCTTTGGCAATTCCCTTGGTTCTTGGATAAAGAAAAAACATCACCAAAGAGATAGGAATGTAGATAGCTGCATCTTTGTAGAGTTCATCACTTGAGGTAAAAAGGATGTCAGCTGCACTCAGTTTTGAAAAAAGCTCCATTCCCTCTGCACTTTTAGCAAGTACGAGCATAATTGAAGATATGCCAAGGGCATACAAAAGCCCAATAAACGCCTCGACATTTTTTACATTTTTTGTCGCCCATGCAATGATAATAGCCGCACTTACCGCAAAGGCAAGTGTCAACGCTGTCTGATAGGCTCCGTCCAAAAATGCAACACTCAGTGCCATACCGATGGCTGCTACCTGCCCTATTGCCAAATCGGTAAAGATCACACCGCGGCGAATGATCTCCACACCGAAAATTGTATGAATATAGACCAGTAAAATTGCCAGCACAAATGCCGGCCATAAAAGTTCGATTATTTGCATATTCTCTGTGCTATCGTATTGTAGAAATTCTCTAAAGTGTCACTGCCTTTTACCGCACCGACTTCATGTGGGATCACAGATACAGTAGCTCCTGTTTTTGCAGCTATGAATTTCGCTGTTCTTTTTTCATGGTAAACATCTTGAAGTATCTTTTTAACACCGTTTGCTTTCATCGCATTGATGAGTTCGAGTGTATGTTTTGAACTTGGTGCAATGCCTGGAAGCGGCTCGATATTGCCGATATTGGTGATATCGTATCTTCTTAAAAAGTAGTTATAGAGTTCATGATACTGTACAATTTTTTTGACTTTACACGCTGCCATCTTATTGTCATAGTTTGTAAGATATGCATTCCATTTTGCTAAGAACTGCTCTAAATTCTGCTGATACTCATTTGCGTGAGCAGGATCTATTTGAGAAAGTTTTTTTGCAATTGCCTTTGCCATAATGCTTACTTGATGCGGATCGGTTGAATAGTGTGGATTTCCCTGTGCATGAATGTCACCAAAAGCACGAGAAACCGAAGCCGGCTTATCTATCATTTTGATGAAATGACTCATATCCAAAAATCCTTGTGCACCCACTTGGATCTTACCGTTATTCGCACTTTTAATAAGCGGCGGCAGCCAGCCGAGTTCAAGTCCGCCACCATTGATGATGAGCAGATCAGCACGACGAAGTTTCGCAAGCAGTGAAGGCTTTGGAACGATAAAGTGCGGGTCATATTTGGAACTGCCAAGTACAACAACATGAACATTATCTCCACCTATACGTTTTGCTATAGCACCCATTGTTGCGTATGTTGCATCGACATTGATTTCGGCAAAAAGTGAACCTGCCGTTAGTAAAATTGTTAAAAATATCTTCTTCATCTTCTTCTCCTCCTCCTTAGTATGCGTGAGCGCCATGCGCACCTGCAGCAATGTTAAGTGTCATCATGACAGAATCCACATCTTTTCTTTGATCATTTATCACTTTTGTTCTGTCATGAGAGTATTCAAGTCTCAAGCGAGAAAAAGGAAACGGCTTATACTGAAGCATCGCTGTATATTTGTCAAGATTATCAGTATTAATACCATTATATGCACTTAGATCTGTATCATTTTTAATAATCTTCTCATAACGAATACCGGCAGAGTAATTATTATTGTACTGATAGATAAGTTCAGAGTAGAATCCACCCTGTTTTTGTGTCGGATTGACTGTAGCGTTTGTATCTTTGTTTCGTTGCAGATACTCACTTTGCCATGTCAGTGCACTGTAACTGTTAAACTGTTCTCTAAAAGTAAGATCAACACCATAGACATCGCTGTCTTTTTCTAGATCTGTCTTACCATGAGCAAAACTGACACCACCTAAAACAGAAAGATCATCAGTAAGATCCAGACTTGATTTGATGTAACCTACATAAAGATTATTTTTTTCAACATCACCGAAACTTCTGTCATTGCTTCCCTGCATTGCATCAACACCTGCCATGATGTACGTGTCTGTCGGTGCCACCCACTGAACCTGTAAACCCGGATCACTGATCATATCGGGACCAAAAAGAGCCTTATAGATAATAGGCTGTTCATCAAAATTCCAAGAGTGCTGATGTTTTTCATTGATGCGTCCAAAGGCACTTCTAAATTTACCTGCTTTTACACGCAGACCTGCCGACAGACTCGTTGTTGTCACATAAGCCTCTTCTATCTCAAACTCATCAGGATGAAGATGAAAAATTGCAAAGGCTTCAAAATAAGGATCGACCATAGAGTGCATCGCCACTTCGGCATAATTGAGATTAAACCCTCTCTCTTTATTAAACGGCAGTTCAGCATCGCCGGCATCCACAAAACCAGGAATCGCAAAGTTTTCATAATCACTGTTTTTGACATTACGTCCGACGGCAGACATATTCATGATAAGTGCAATGTCAGGCAGATAGGCATTTTGAGAGAAGCTGGATGATGTATCTTGAGCGTAAGCATTTGCTAATGCTGTGTTTTCACTTTCTGCCTCTTCTTGTGCCTCTTTTGTTTCCAGTTTATTCACTTTTTCAAGCAGCTTCTGCGTCATTTCCTGTTGTTGTTTGAGTTGTGCCTTCAAGGCATCGAGTTCACTATCACCAAACAGCGAAGCTGCAGCAAATAGTGATAAAAATGTTACTTTTTTGTACATAGATATCCTCTTAATATAGTAATGATTTGTTTTATGATTTTATTTATGAAATTAAGAGATTTTAGGAGGCGCTCTTGCGTGAAGATTGATATGTGCAGTATTGGTTATGGCATGTGCCAATTCACCGACAGTTGCTTCTGAGTAGAGAGTAATATCACTGAGAGAAAAACTCTCACTCGGTGTATCTGCGTGAGAGAGACTTGACTGGATCGTACATATCTGACAATCATTATGCTGTTTTAAGTCATTGTGATGATGCAGACCGCCAAGCAGCGTCGCAAGCAAAAAGACAATAGCAAAATATTTTCTCAGCAAAATTTTTATCATATGAAATCATACCATTACTTTGTAATGATTATCAATCTTTTTTCAATAGTAAGTTCACGAAAACCATAGAACTCTTTGATATATTCAAATGTTTTCTTCGTATAGAGAAAGACATGCGTCGGATCATTTTTATAATACCATGAAGCAAAATCAATGCTTTCATCATAGACATCCGTCATTAGATAGAGTTTGCCTCCCTCACGCAGCATCTCACACAACAGTTCAAACTCTTTTTTGGGATTATAAAAATGCTCTATCACTTCACAGGAAGATATATAGTCATACTTTCTGTCAAGAAGTTCCGGATGATTATGAAAATATGGGTCATAATCTGCAATGTCATACGCATGCTCACGCAGTACCGTGGAGATAATGGCAGACCTCCCCGCTCCAAAATCAAGACCTTTGTCATTTTGTGTGAAATCTTTTAAGATATTGGAGGTAATGGGCGAGACAAATTTTCTGTAACCTGCATTGGCTGTATCATCATCATGCAGTTCATAACGCTCTTTTTCGGCATCTTCTTTTGGCAAATCCTCACGCACAACAAAAACAGCGTCGCAGGTTGGACATTTGCAGTATCTTTGCGTGTCTGTAAAAAAAAGTGGTGCCGGTGTTTGACAGAGTGGACAGTCTTGTTTCATGGGGCTAATTTTATCGTATCAACCGTTGATAAGCAATAAAAAGCTAAAATCTCCTTCAGAAAACAATTTACATACAATGAGGAACTTTTTTGTTAAATCTACCAAATTTTTTGGCATCCCTGCGCATTGTGCTTGCACCGCTTATGTTCTGGGTCATTTTAAACCCGCAAGTTTTTACAAATAACGGCTATGACATCACGTGGAATTACTACTTTGCATCACTACTCTTTGTTCTGGCTTCAGTTACGGACTTTTTTGACGGCTACATCGCACGCCAGTGGAATCAGATGACACTTCTTGGAGCTATTTTGGATCCGCTGGCCGATAAAATGCTCACACTAGCAGCTTTTTTGGGACTTATGGTCGTAGGTGAAGCTTCGGCATGGGCTATCTACATCATCATCGTACGTGAGCTTTTCATTACCGGCATACGTACGGTCGCCGTTGGTGAAGGTGTGAGTGTCAAAGCTTCCTGGTCAGGCAAGGTCAAAACGGTTGCACAGATGATAGCTATCGGCTTCTTACTGATGCGATGGCCATATGGTGAAGCCTTGCTCTGGTTTGCCGTATTTCTAACGGTTTACTCAGGGCTTGAATACCTCTGGGGTTTTCGAAAAGCACTTTTAAAGGATGAAATCTAATGGGTTACTTGGTTTCACTGCTAGTCCTCTCCGGACTTATATTTTTTCATGAACTTGGACACTTTACGGCTGCACGCCTTATGGGTGTCTATGTAGAGGTCTTCAGCATCGGTTTTGGAAAACGACTTTTTACTTTCAAGGCTTTTAGCACAGAGTGGAGCATCTCGGCCATTCCATTGGGCGGTTATGTCCGCATGAAAGGTCAGGATGACACGGATCCGAGTAAAAAGATCTATGCACCCGACAGCTACAACTCTAAAACACCCCTGCAGCGTATTTTCATCCTTGCAGCAGGACCGCTTGCGAACTTCGTTCTGGCATTTATTCTCTACTTTGCCATCGCTCTTGGCAATCCTTCTGCCTTGGCACCGGTTGTCGGTGATGTCGTCAAAGATTCTCCGGCATTTGTTGCGGGATTGAAGTCTAACGATACAATCCTTTCCATCAACGGCAAGAAGGTTGCAACATGGAAAGAGATGGCAGAGCTCATCAAAGAATCAAAAGGTGCTATTGCCCTTGAAGTAGATAGAAAAGGCTACCTCAAACTCATCACGCTCACGCCAAAACTCCAAGATGCAAAAAACATGTATGGAGAGGACATCAAACGCAAAATGATAGGTGTCTCCGCTGCCGGTGTCATGAAAAAGCGAAACATGGACTTTTTTCAAAAGCTTGAGTATGCCACAGACCAGACGGTCTTTGCTTCAACGCTTATCTTTACAGGTGTCAAAAAACTCATCTTCGGAGAAGTTCCGGCTTCTGAGATGGGCGGCGTTATAAGTATCGTCAAACTCACATCCGATGCGACGGATGCCGGCTGGATGAGCGTACTTTTCTTCGCAGCACTCATCAGTGTTAATCTTGGCGTGCTTAATTTACTTCCAATTCCGGCACTTGACGGCGGACACATCATGTTCAATCTGTATGAACTCCTCTTTCGTCGTGAGCCGAGTGAGAAGATACTCGTCAATCTCACCATTGCCGGCTGGGTCATTCTCTTTGGTTTAATGGGACTTGGGCTCTTTAACGACATTAACAGAATTTTTGGACAAGGATAGACAAATGACACAAACAGAATATAAATTATACATAGACGATGTTATCAGACGTGTAGAGAGTGCGCGTCTAAAAGTCAGTGAGCATCACATTGTAAAGATCGTAGCTGTAAGCAAATACTCCACTGCCGATGATATTGAGAGACTCTACCACATCGGGCAGCGTGCCTTTGGTGAAAACAAGGTTCAAGACCTGCGTGAGAAGGCCAAAACACTTGAGGATCTTCCACTGGAGTGGCACTTTATAGGTAATTTGCAAAAAAACAAGATCAACAATCTTCTTGACATCAATCCTGCTCTCTTTCAGGCGCTCGACTCTCTAGAACTTGCTCATGAATTACAAAAAAAACTTGTTGCAAAAGAGATGACGCTTGATTGTTTACTGCAGATAAACTCGGCAAAAGAAGAGTCCAAGCACGGCCTTATGCCCGAAGTCGCTCTTGAGGTTTACAAGCAGATTCAAAACGAATGTCCAAATATACACTTAAAAGGAGTTATGAGCATTGGAGCGCATAGTGACGATGAAGCTGTTGTACGAAAAAGCTTTGAGACGACTTATGATATTTTCACACAGCTAGAAGATGCTTCTATCTGTTCAATGGGCATGAGCGGAGACTTTGAACTCGCAATTGAGTGCGGCTCAAATATGGTTCGTCTCGGCTCTATCATGTTCAACAGATAAACTTCTCTTTTCTGACGATTTAATTTTTAATAATTTAAACTTAAATCGTCAATTTACCTCATAAATCTATTGAACTTATGATTATTATAAGATATAATTCTAAAAAATTTAATCAAGGATTATAAATGACACAATCACTATTAATGGACAAATATTCAGTATATTCAGTTGATATTCAAAAAACTGAAACTACTTTTTCAAATATAGATGAAATTATTGCCTACTTACAAAGTAAAATCGCCGCACATCCATTTGCAACGGAAATAGCGATTTTTGACCACTATACACATACAAAATCAATCGAAGAACATGTTTTAGATGAGAAGATTAAAGCAGCGAAAAACTTAGTATTTTGTTTTGGAAAAATGCTTCCGGATGCTAAAATGCTTGCCGTACGTCCAAGAAGTATCGGTGTGACAGATTTAGGAGATATTTTCGAGATCAGTTTCTTGGAAGTTCCAAACGAAGCACTCCAAAAAGTGACAGAAGAGTGGGTCAAATCAATTAAAAACAAGTAAGAGCAAGCTCTTACCTGTTTAAAAACTACTGTAAAACTTTTCTAGCGTTTACAGGCTGTACCGGACGGTTGTTCGGATGGTGCAGTGTATGTAAGAATTCATTTACTTCATCTTTTGAAACTTCTGAATAATCTTTTAAAACAAACCAGCGAACACCTTCTGAACATGGCGGTGTAGTCAAGGAACCGTCAAAACGATAATATGCTTTTTCTTTTGGTAAAAGTTCATTTATCATTTCAGCTGAAAGACCACAGGCTACTTTTTTTCCTGCTTCATGAGGCATTTTTTTCCATATTTTGTTAATAATCTCATTCTCTTTGCCATTTTCAAACATTACAGCCACAACTGCCAAAGAGCCATCTTTTGCCTGATGAACGAAGTGTGCTTCAAGTGGAAAATTCTTTCCGTCTATCTGATTTTCACTCGGTGTATGAAAGTGAAATTGTTTCAGTTCAAACTCTTTGCCATCTACTTTAATGAAACTGCCGGGTTTAATGTTTACCTGAACACTGTGCCCGTTGTTTATGACTTCTGCAGCACCGCTAGTATAATGAAAATCAATTGGTGCAAGACCTTTTGTCTCAACGATGATATCTTTGTTAATATTAATCGGTGATTGAGAACCGCCAAGTTTACACTCTGCATATTTTGGGTTTAAATCTCCCCAGTGAGTTGGATCTTCATGACCTGTATATCCCCAGTGGGCATGGTGAACACCCGCTAAAAGTGAAGTTGCCAACATTGTAGATGAAATCATAAGAGATGCTAATTTCATTTATTTCCTTTTGTTATATTTAGTTATGAGAAAGATTATACGCTCTTCTTTATTTAAAAAAGTTTAAAAATTATCTTTTCTTAAATCTAACCGCATTGCTTTTCGGATTCTTTATGAGTTTCTTCTGATAATTAATCATCTTGTAAAAAGGGTCTAAAAAGCTTGTCAATGCATCATTTGTTATATCTTCTATCTTATGCATGTTCAATGCTTCAAGAACAACGAGTGTCGATTCTATTGTTGAGAGATACCGTTCATCAGGCTGTTCTTTTATCTCATAAGCCGATGTTTTTGTCGTCGTAAAACTCATATGTCTCAGGTTTTGCAGGTTTTTACTATGGTAAAAAATCGATTTCGTACATGCCCAGGTTGAATCTATCAAAAAGACGGCCAATGGCTTTTCACTGCTTTTTGGATTTGTCTGCGTGAGGTTCAGTGCATTTTGCGACGGAAATAGGATGTAGCTTTCATGCGAAGCAATGATCTCATTAACACGTTTATGATCCGTAAAATCTATACCTACAAAAAGTTCTGAATTTACAAGAGACTGATGCGTAAAATGTCCCGTATTATTCTTGACCTTTTTAAACTCTTTTGGATGCATCAAAATAACGAACTTTGTCTGCGTCTCTATATGTGCAAAATATTCACACATACAGGAGCTTTTTGGTCTATAACACCGGTAACACTTTTCTCTATCACCATATAACGTCATTGTAGAGTTTTACAACCGTTTTGTATAAAAGCGATCAAATCATCTTTTGTCAAAGGTTTAGAAAAATAGTAACCTTGGAAAATCTTACATCCGAAACTTTTAAGTCTCTCTACCTGCATATGATTTTCTGTACCCTCAGCAAGTGTATCCATGGAGAGTTCATTTCCCATGTGGATAATATTTTTAACGAGGACAAGGCTTTCGTTATCATCTAAAATATTATCTACAAAACTTTTATCGATCTTCAATTCATCGATCGGCAGACGCTTGAGTATATTCAAAGAGGAAAAACCGGTTCCGAAATCATCAAGCGAAAGACCAATATTATGACTGCGTATCTCATGTAAAATAGGCAGCACCGAATCCACATCTTCAATGAATGTCGTCTCTGTTATCTCAAGTGTCACTTCATTTTTCTTACATTGTGCACATTCAATAAAATTGATGACTTTTTCTACGAAACCTTCTTCTTTCAACTGTTCAACTGAAATGTTGATAGAGAGATGAAAAGAAGTATCGAGTTTTTCTTTGACACTTCTAATCTCTTCAAGAGATCGTTGAAGCACAAAGTCACCTATCTTATGAATAATCCCTATCTCTTCGGCTATTTTAATAAACAGCTCAGGAGAGACCATGCCAAGTTTCTCATTTTTCCATCGTATCAGAGCTTCCACACCATGCAGTGTTCCATCAGCACTGATCTGCGGCTGATAGAGCATCCAAAATTCGTCTCGCTCGAGAGCATTGCGCAGTTCATTCTCTATGGCTATCTTGTCAAACATTCTCTCACGCAGCTTATTGGAAAAGCTGGTAAAACTGTTTTTATTTTTCTTGGCTTCATACATAGCGATATCTGCAAGTGAAAGCAATTCTTCAATGTTCGTAGAGTCATTTGGATAGTTTGCCGTTCCTCCACTCGCACCAATACTAAACTCAAGACCGTCTACATAAAATGGTAATGAGAGCTGCTCCATCATCTCTGTTATATACTCTCTTCGTTTATCTTCATTTACTAACGGCATAAGAATGATAAACTCATCCCCTCCCTGCCTTACTATCAAATATTCATGACTAAAATATGCAGTAAAACGACCTGCTACCTGTTTAAGAATTTTATCTCCAATATGGTGGCCGAACTTATCATTAATATTTTTAAAATTATCCAGATCAACGAACAAAACAGTAAATTTGCCATCAAAATCCCGAATCAATTGTAAAATGTTTTTTTGCAGATAGACTCTGTTTGGCAGCTGCGTGAGAGCATCATGTGTCGCTTGATAATAGAGTTCTTCTTTCGTTTTCTTCTCTGCTTTTTCTATATATGAAAACAAAAAATACAATAGGTAGCTTAAAAGAAAAAAGATGATGTAATAGACACTTATTGTTCCAATAACAGATTTCTTCCAGTTCATGCTTGGTGATGTTACAGCAATCCAAAGTTTATACTTTCCATTGAAAACCATGCTGACATATACCTGTCTACCGGAAATATCTTTAAAACTATTTTCAATTGTTACTACATGCTGCTGTTTATCAAAATCTTCTAAAGAGAGATGCTTATTTTTTTGCATATCATGTTTAAACATTATTATTGTTGCTTCTGGAATATTACGTAAATATAGTAATTTTTTATCCTTGACATCAGAACCACTATAATAAATCCTGTAGGTTTTCTTATCGAGTATATCTCTTTTGGCAACAATTATTTTAGAATGTTCCTTGAGTTGCAAATTACTAAAAAAACCTTTTGCATTATCCAGATCGATACCCGTTGCCATTACGGCTACTACCTTGCCATTATTATCACGGATCGCTTTTCGTAAAGGGATGACCCATTTTCCTATTCCTTTGGCAAAATAGACTCTTCCTACCGTAAGTTCTTTAGATGAAAGCGCTTCATCAAAAGAACTTCTTGAGACATTGTCTTTTCGAAAATTTGGCATTTTGCTTATATCTACATTTGAAGAAGCGGCTAAAAAATTTCCTGTAGTATCAATAAGTCCAAAACCAAGCAGTGTAGAATTATTTTGTAGAAGTTTATCGAGTAAAATTTCTGTTTTATGAGTATTTTTATAAGTATCGTTTTCTAGAAGTTGTTGACCAAGCAGTTCCAAAGTAATGGAATACTGATTTAAAATACTCTCTATA
The DNA here is from genome assembly GCF_014905135.1 of Sulfurimonas paralvinellae. NCBI lineage: Bacteria > Pseudomonadati > Campylobacterota > Epsilonproteobacteria > Campylobacterales > Sulfurimonadaceae > Sulfurimonas > Sulfurimonas paralvinellae. Next base: position 1,238,055 of record NZ_CP041406.1, read on the forward strand.
TTATTGTTAACAAGCTGTACGAGATACTCATTTTGTGTGTAGTTATCTTCTTTGATAGAATTATATTGCAGGGTTGACAATACTGTAACTGCCACCAACCCTATGAAGATGACAACATAAAAAATGGACATAATATTTTTTTGCAACTTCATAGCTCTATTTTATCATATTTTGTCATCAGTTAAACTTTTTATTTACAAAGATATCCTATCATATCAATTATGCAAGCAGATAAACAGTATGATCTCATTGTCATAGGAAGCGGAGCGGCAGGTATCATTGCGTCTATTGTCGCCTCACGCAAAGGACAAAAAGTTCTATTGCTTGAAAAGCTATCAAATATTGCTGCCAAACTCAAAGCAACGGGCGGCGGCAGATGCAATTTGACAAATACTCTCTCCAACGAAGATTTTATGGCTCGTTTTGGCAAGAACGGCCGCTTTATGCAAGATGCCCTGCATGAGTTTGACCACAAAAAACTCACTGCTTTTTTTGAAGAGATCGGCATCGAGACACATGCACCTGACGGTTTTCGGATTTTCCCGACATCACACTCATCAGCTACCATCATCGAGGGTTTCAAAGCAGAGATGCTTCGACTCGGTGTAGAGATTAAGTGCAATCAAAAAGTCACACGCCTGCTCTCTACAGGCAGACATATTGACGGGATCAAGACAGAGAACAACACTTTTTACGCTCCCAATGTCATTGTAGCGACAGGAGGCATGGGTTATCCTGTTCTTGGTGCTGAGGGAGACGGTTACAATCTTGCCAGTGAGCTTGGACATAAAGTCACGGAACTCTCTCCTGCAATGATGCCCTTAAAGACAAAAGAGGAGTGGGTAAAGAACTGCCGAGCCGACACTATACCAAAGGTAGAACTTCGCGTCAACATTAAAAAGCATAAAAATTTACGTGCCAAAGGTGATCTCATCTTTACAAACAGCGGCATACGAGGTCCTGTCGTGCTTGATTTTGCAAGAGAGGTGACACCGCTTCTGAAAAAATACGGTGAAGTGCCGCTTCTTCTCAATCTTACAAAAGGAAAAAATGAAGAACAGATCCGAGAGCACCTCAAAAAACATCAAACAGATGCTAAAAACACACTTAAACTTCTGCAGACCCTACTGCCTGAAGCACTCTCAAAAGAGCTCTGCAATCTAGCAGGAATTGAGTGCAATGAAACCTATAAAAAACTTGACGGAAAAAAAAGAGACAGACTCATCTCACTGCTGGCTTGGACACCGCTGACAATAACCGGACATGATGGTTTTCGACTTGCCATGATAACGCGTGGGGGCATCAGCCTCAAAGAGATCAACCCCAAAACAATGCAGAGCAAACTCATCGACGGACTCTACTTCTGCGGTGAGATCATGAACCTCGACGGTCCCTGCGGCGGGTACAATCTACAGTGGAGCTTTGCAAGCGGTTACCTTGCAGGTCAATTAAAGTAGCGAATAGAAGCAAACCCGTAAGCACCTGCTTCTTCAACCGCATCAACCTGCTCCTGCGTAAGGATACCACCAAGTGCAAAAACCTTGATATCTGTCATACCAATGATCTCACGCAGATCATCCACACCTTTTGGCTCATCTTTGTTCGGTGTTTCAAAGATGGGACTGTAAGCAACATAATCAGCACCCATCGCTTCGGCAATATGTACTTCATCATGTGTATGCGTCGAAATGATGACTTCTAAACCAAGCTCTTTTGCTTTGGGAATTGCATCGAACTGTTCTGAAGTCAAATGAACGCCATTGGCATCTAACTCTGCTACCAGTTTATAATCTTGATGTAAGAAACATTTCATATCTTTGAAATTTTTACACATCTCGACAAACTCTGCTGCATAGAGCGCATAGTTCTTCTCTTCTTTATTGCGATAGAGTGCGAAATCCGGCATATGCTTTCTAAGCTGCATATAGGATGGTTTAGGAGTTATGAGATACTTTTTCAAACTATTTTCTCATGAGTGGATTGGTAAAATCGATATGCTTGACATCCACACCCTTTTCATAACGTTCCGCCATTGCACTGACATGATAGTCAAGTCTATCCAAAAGATAGAGTTCAGGTTTTGTATATTTTTCTTTTGCTTCTTGTATGAAACTCTGTAAGAATGCCAACGCTTCTTCTTCATTCTCAAATATAATACTCTCTATGACTTTTTGAGCCGCAGCATACTCATCATCTCCGCAAGAAGATAAAAAGTCATAACTCAGATCCATCGTTTGAAGATTATGATGTGCTTTTGAAAAAGCAAAACGGTTATAAAGCATACAACCGACAAAGTATTCAATATCAGAAGGTTCAAACTCTGAATATTGATTCTCTTCGTCACTAAAATGTTTATGCCAGATAGTAAGCACTTCTTCGAGCTTTTCTTTCATCACAGCGCCTCCAATTTTTGATGCAATTATACTCAAATAATGCTATACTTTGCTTATTATGATACAGCTAAACACTTCGGCAGATAAAACTTTAAACATTTTCTTATCAAACACAAACAAAGCTCTGCGTGAGGTACTCAAAGATATAGCTCCAAAAGAAATGCAACAACTTTCGCAGGCAAAAGATCTCGGTTCTATTTTGGAATCACTGCTTAAAAACAGACCGCAGGATCAACTGCAAAACCAAACGCTCCTCACGCTCTTAAAGAATAACCCTACACTTAAAGAGCTTGGCAATGTATCGACAACGCTCAAAGAACTGCAGCAGTTGTTACAAAAAAATGAAACGCCGATGCTTAACAGACTCAAAATAGTCGTTGTAAAATCACTAGAAAATATTACAAACATCGACGAAAATTCACTCAAGAACAAGATTGAAAATTCCGGTCTTTTTCTAGAGTCCAAACTCAAAAATGCAAGTTCCAAACAAGAGATACAAGAGCTTCTTAGCAATGACACAAAAGCCGTTGTCAAAAAATCACTCGAAGAGCTTAACACCGCTTCACTTCCAAACAAAGATACAGTGATGAAACAGCTTGATAAACTCAGCATGCAGATCGATTACTATCAACTGCTTTCACACCTCAATGATGCATCCGCACTCTATCTGCCCTACTCGTTTGATGCGTTGGAAGAGGGAAACATCACCATAAAAAATGCAAAAAATAAGAAGTTTTTCTGTGATATCGATCTGCAATTAAAAGAGTATGGCAGCTTACGACTTCGACTCGGTCTCTTTGAAAAAAATCAACTCAACATAAATATATCGTGTGAAAGTCCCGAGTTAAAAGATTTACTGCATAGCAACATAAAAGATCTTAAAAAAAGTCTCTATGATGTCGGTATCATACCGACAGATATTCGATTCTTAGATGCAGCCGATGTTCAGATGCCTTATGGATCCGGTGAAGAAATTGAACTTGGTTTTGAGGTAAAAGCATGAAAAAAGAAGAAGCGGTCGCTCTCAAATATGATGATAAAAAACAGAGTGCACCAAAAGTCACGGCAAAAGGGAAAGGAAAAACTGCCCAAAAGATCATTGAACTTGCTCGTGAGCATGAGATACCCATAAAAAAAGACGAAGACCTTGTCGAACTACTCTCAAAAGTAGAGCTCGATAAAGAAGTACCACAGGAGATGTACAGAGCTGTTGCGGAAGTCTTTAGTTTTATCTACAAAATTACAAATAAAACAGATTGAAAATCACTTCAACTGACTCCATTTATCACCAATGTTAAGAGATGCTTTGAGCGGGATATTGAGCTGCATTATCCCTTCCATAATCTCTCTGAATCTTTTTCCGTATGCATCCGCTTTTGCTGCATCAACTTCAAAGATCAGTTCATCATGAATCTGCAGCAGCATGACTGCCTGCATCGATTCTTCTTTGATCGTCGCATGGATCTTGTTCATACTTAGCTTTATCAAGTCTGCGGCACTTCCTTGAAAGACAGAGTTAACAGATTCACGCTCATATGCTGCTTTATACATTGGCGTTGCACGTTCGTAGTCAAAATAGCGTCTGCGTCCAAGCAGTGTTTCGATATAGCCTTTTTCTTTCGAGCTGTCAACAATGGAGCGAAAATAGCTCTTGACCGTTGGAAATGATTCAAAATACTTCTCTATTATTTCTTTTGCCTCTTTGGTCGTAATGCCCAAAGTATCGGAGAGTTTTTTCTGCCCCATACCGTAAAGCAGTCCGAAGTTTACGGTCTTTGCAATATTACGCTTGCTTGGAGCTTCTTCTTCACCAAAAAGAATAATAGCCGTTTGGAGGTGAATATCTTTGTCGTGCATAAAAGCATCAACCAATACCTTATCTTGAGAAAAATGGGCAAGCAGACGCAGCTCTATCTGCGAGTAGTCGATGCCGATGAGCTTTTTGCCCTCACCTGCGACAAATGCCTCTCGTATCTTGGCACCGAGCGGCGTACGTGTCGGAATGTTCTGCAGATTTGGATTTTTTGAGCTTAAACGACCTGTTGCTGTTCCAGTCTGCACAAAAGAGGTGTGGATACGGTGATATTCATTCTCACTTGCAAGTTTTAAAAGCGGCTCGATATATGTCGAGTAGAGCTTATAGACCTCACGGTACTCCAATAGTTTGGGAACAACCGGATGTTTGTCTTTAAGAGAGTTAAGCACTTTTTCATCCGTAGAGTAGCCTGTTTTTGTCTTCTTGCCGACAGGCAGTCCCAATGTTTCAAAAAGAACGACACCAAGCTGCTTTGTCGAGTTTATGTTAAACTCACTTCCTGAGAGTTCATAGATACTCTTCGTCAAGGATTCAAGTGTCTTTTTTACCTCAACTAAGAAATCTTCCAAAAAGTTCACATCAACCTCGATGCCTTTTCTCTCCATGCAAAGTAAGGTAGAGATAAAAGGTATCTCAACATTTTGAGCCTCTTGTATGAGATGCTTTGCATTTTGGAGTTCAAGCTTTTGTAAAAAGAGTTTGTAGAGCTTAAAAGTAATGAGCGCATCTTCAGAAGCGTACATACAGGCATCATCAAGCTCTACAGAAGCGAAACTCTCCCCTTTTTTGACCGTATCTTTAAAAGCTATCATTTCATGATTTAACAATGCTTTAGCAAGCTTGTCAAGTGAGAGTGCACTCTCCGGATTGATAAGCCAGGCAAGTATCATACTGTCACACGCTATTGGCAGTTCTTCAACACCTAAAAATCGTGTCACAAAATGCAGATCGAATTTGATGTTATGCCCTACCACTTTAAACTCAAAAATTTTACGCATTGCCTCTTTGGCATCATCTTCGCTTATCTGCTCGGGCACGCCGAGATAGAAGTGTCTAAAAGGCACATAATAGGCTTCTGATTCATCAACACAAAAACTAAAACCGACAAGCTTGTCTTTGTCATAATCAAGCCCTGTCGTCTCCGTATCAAAAGCGACAAAGGCATCTTTTTCAAAGGAGTTGAGTACCTTAAAGAGTTCATCTCTGTCTGTTAGAAGCGTAGCCGTATACTCACTGTTTATGTATTCAGTAACCTTACCAGCATCTTGCGTTTTTTTAACAGCAGCGGCTTTTTTCTCATCGCTGACCATATTCTTTGCGTGAAGTGTTCGTAAGATCGCATTTTGTTCATACTGCACAAGTTCATCATAGATATTTAAAAATGGATTTTCAACATCCATTCTGTACTCTTCAAAATCAACCTCATCGCAGGAAAATACATCCGGATGCAGTGTTACAAGCTCTTTTGACATATATGCCGCTTCACGCGATTCTATGAGCTTTTTCTGCGTTGCGCCCTTTATCTCATCAATATGTGCATAGATATTATCAAGTGTACCGTACTCTTTGAGCAGTTTTTCAGCTCCGACCTTGCCTATGCCTTTCACACCGGGCACATTATCCGCACTGTCACCCAAAATGGACTGATAATCGATGAACTGTTCCGGCGTCACACCGTATTTATCATAACAGGCTCTTTCATTGATGACCTTTTTCTTGATAGCATCGACAAGGGTGACATTATCATCATCGATAAGCTGGCACAAGTCCTTGTCATGTGAAACGATGCGAACGCGGTAACCTTTTTCTTTAGCGCACTTTACAAGTGTCGCAATGACATCATCGGCTTCAAAACCGACTTTTCCAAGTGTCTTATAGCCCATTTTATTGATCCATTCAATAGCGATGGGAAGCTGCTGCGTGAGCTCCGGCGGCGGAGCCTGACGATTTGCCTTATAGTTTTCATCTATCTCGTTGCGAAAGGTCTCACCCTTGGAATCGACTGCGAAAATGATGTAGTCACTGTCATGTTCTTTTTGCAATGTAGCTATAAAATTGGTAAAACCGGTTAAAAGTCCTGTTGGAAAACCGTCTTTTGTTTTAAGGTATTGCGGAAGTGCATAGAAACTACGGAAAAAAAAACCGAAGGTATCTATGACAGTAACAGTCTTTGACATTTATGATGCCTCGATCGTATCGAGCATATCGTCGATGGCATCTTCTAGTAGTTCATATTCATAGCCGGCATCCCTCGCTTTTCTCAAACCGAAGTTAATAGCCTGCTCGGCAAAAGGTCTGTTAACAGGCAGTACCGTTTTTACAATATGGAGTGCCGTAGCAAACTCCTGCACCTCTTTTGGAGCTGCTGAGGGATTATCGGCATAACGAATCATCTCTACAAATTCATTATCAAATCCCCAGTGTTCAAAGATAAGAGCCGTCACTTCCGAACTCGTTACATTCACGTATGATTTTTCAACGGCTGCAAGATTATTTGACATTTCTACTTCTGATTTGAAACTGATATCTTCATCATCTTTGATAACATCACTTGCTATAAGAATCTTTCCTGTCTCTTGTAAAAAAGCGGCAAGGTAGAGCTTTTCTGCTTTGGCTCTGTCTATCTTCAGGTACCATTTGTTCATCAATGTTGCCTGCATCGCAGAGATCTCGGCAAACTTATCACTTGTAATGCCATAAGGCTGCATATCGACATTAAGGAGTTTACGTACGGCATTTCCAAGTGCAATAGAGCGTGTCATACTCATACCAAACAGGCTCACAGCCTGCGATACATTCTTAATCTCTTTGCCAAAACCGTACAGAGGAGAGTTCGCCGCTTTTAAAAGGTTTGCTACGATCATAGGATCAGGTTCAATCACCTTTGCCAGCTCACCGATACCCGCTTCTTCATCTGCATAGACTCTGTTTATATCTGCTATTGTTTTAGAGAGAGGAGGAAGTGATTTGATACTGTCGGCAATAGAACTTTTCATCATTATGACCTTTTATTTTTTAGTTTATTATAGCATAGAATTAATGACACTGAAGAATTGTACGAAGTGGATTTGTCAAGTAATCATAACCATTATAAAGTGTAAACAGACCATAGAGAACAACTGCTACAGATGAGAGGCTCATCATCATGTTTCTAAAGCTGGTAGCCGAAGCAAGCGAAGAGAGAAAACCAAGTGAAAACATTGCCGGAATCGTACTCACGCCAAAGATGAACATTACAAGTGCACCGTAAAAAGGACTTGCCGTACTTGCAGCCGTAATGGCAAAGAAGTAGACAAAACCACATGGCAGTAGTCCATTGAGCATACCGAGTATAAAGAAGCTGACATTAGATTTGGAGTGAAGTATCTTTTGAAATGATTTTTTATAAAAGTTCGATGAAGATATGGAGTGTTCAATAACCGTCAGAAACTTTATCTTCCCCATCAAAGAGAGTCCCGCCAAGACCATGGCCGTACCGGCAATAATTAAAAGTGTACCGTTTGCCGTATTGTTAAACGTAGCCACACCTCCGATAGCACCAAAAAGAGCTCCTAAGATCGTATAGGTAAGCACTCTTCCAAAATTATAAAGCAGGTGTGCAACTGTTTTAGATACCTTTGAGCTTGCAGGCTCTATTTTAATGGTCGAATATGCCAAAACAATACCGCCGCACATACCGATGCAATGACCGAAGGAACCTAAAAAAGCAATAGAGACGATTGTCAGTAAATTGACTGTATCCATTATCTGCCCAACAACTGTTTTCTTATTTTCGGGTCTTTCATCGTCTCTCCACGCAGTACCTTAAGACACATTGTCTTAAAGTCTATCATACCCTTGCCTTTTTTTTCATAGGCTCCAAATCCATATCCCATCGGTGTCATTTCATTAACACTGTAGTAGGCTTTTCTACCGTCTATCCACTTGTGTGTATCTCGGCTCATTACCCAGATAACGGCCTCTTTTTCAAATGGTTTGTCTTTGAGCCACTCCACAAAATCACCATGGTCATGAAAGAACCAGGTCTTTCCATCAGGTGCAATAACCTGCGAAGCATAGGTCAGTTCCGTAATGACCATACCACAAAAACTGTCCTGACATTTATTGACTTCCATCTTCAGAGGAACCTTTTGCAGATTTCCCTCTTTAATAACGACCATATTTTGAGATTTCGACAAAGATAAAAACAAAACAATGATAACAGCAACAATAGCAAGAACGATTAAAACAGGGGCAAATTTTTTCATAAATGTATTATATACCCTCAAGCGTTACAAATTTGTTAATCACGGCGTTTTTTTCCTTTCCCCATATCATCATACTTTAAAAAGCGTTCAAGATCCGCTTTAAAATCATCATCAAGGCTATCCCATATCTCTTTTTTTCTGGCATATCGAGGCATATCCTCTTTTTTCGATTTTTTCATATCACGGATAAGATAGTGATAGCGGACGAGATTCTTTGTATAGTCACTTAAAAACGGCCAGTTCTTTATGATCTGATAGCTTCTCTCTTCATGATCCGTAAAACTCCATTCGTTATACTCCCGATCCTCTTCATCTTTTTTAAACGCAGAAAACGGCTTGCCGATGTCATGCAAAAGCGCAGCGGCAAGCATCTTGTAATCACCATGTTTGAGCGTATAATAGACAACACGCAAAGTATGCACAAGGACACCGTGCTGATGCCATTTGTTCTGCGTAAAAAAGAGTGAATCCAAAAACGGCTTGGAAAATATCTTGTTCTTTACTTCGCTCATAACTGCTCCTTTGTTATGGGATGATAGACATTGACCGTATCTTTGAGATCCTGCTTTTGAATATGTGTATATATCTGTGTCGTGAGAAGTGAAGCATGTCCCAAAAGTTCCTGCACTACCCGAAGATCCGCTCCACCTCGGATAAGTGAGGTCGCATAGGAGTGACGCAGTACGTGAGGTGAAACACCAAGATATTTTTGTGTGATCTTATATGCCGATATACGGCTGAGTTTACCGCCTCGGTAATTACACCATAGATGTTCCGTTTCAAAACCACTTGCCTGCAAATACGCTTCGATGGCTTTTTCAGCCACCGCTGCCAAAGGAACGATACGTTCTTTATCCCCCTTGGCATGACGAATATGCAGCCACTCTCCCTCGATATCACTGCGGCCAAGTTCCAATGCTTCGCTGATACGTGCTCCGCTTGCATATAAAAAGAGTATCAGTGCATAGTCACGCAGTCCTATCCATGTGCTTCTGTCAATGAGGGCAAGCCCATTTTGAATATCTTCATAAGAGAGAAACTTTGGCAGCAATTTAGGAATTTTGGAGAGTCTTATCTTGTTTTTTTCTTCGAGAAACTGCGACTTATAGCAAAAATCAAAGAAGGCGTTTATGGAAGAGAGTTTGCGGTTGAGTGTTCGTTTGTTGTCGTAGGCTTCCAAAGCGGTGAAGAGCAGCTTTGTGTCGAGCTCTATCAAGGGTTTTTGTAGTTTTTCTTCAAAAAAGAGCAGATCACTTTTATATGCAGCGACACTCTTTTGTGAAAGGGCTTTTGTAACAGTAATATACTCTATAAAAGCCTCAAGTTCGTTAGACATTACTCTAAAGAGATTTTCTCATCATCAACGTAAAAGACATCTTTACCGACAAAGACAAAGCCATCGTCTATATCTACTTCATGAACTGTATAATCAAAGGTCTTTTTATCAACGACGATCATATAGCCCTCTTTTTCAAGAATGTAAAGCTTGCCTTTGTGATTTATCATTCCGAGAAAGTGGGCAAAAGGAAACTTGATCTTTGACTCTACCTGCAATTCAGGCGTCAGAGCAACCACTTCTCCCTGTTTTGTTGTTATATAGATCAGTTTACCGTCAAACACAATATTGCGGATCTCATACTTCTCACGCAATTCTTTTTGTGCCATGGAAAGAAGTTTATAAGATGTAGCTGCAAGGATTTTATTGTCTGCAATATTAAAATAGATAACATTGTTGAAATAATCTTCAGAAGAGACAATAACCGTTCTGAGTCTTTTTTTCAATTTTGAGTTCACAATGATGACTTTTCCGTCAAGTGTTGAAAAGAGTACCAAATCATTTAAAAAGAAAGGATTGACGATTCGCATATCATTGGCAATCACTTTCCCGCCCTGTTCTTTAAAGAGGATCGCTTTTGTATCGATGTCATATAGTGCTATATCGTCATTGGCAAAAAGAACGGCCAGCATATTTCCAGAAACACTCGCTCCTGCAACTGTTTTTTTAAGATCCAAGTGTAGCTGTTTTGCATCCTTGATGGAAGTAAGTGTAACATTACCATCGATGGAAGCACTGATAACACGGTCATCATTCAAAGAGATCACTCGTTGATCTTCAGAAATAGTAACATTGAGCTCTCCATTTTGACAAAGTACTTTTCTGTTATCTAAAAGAGCAACATTGGCAGAGGTGTCTATGATATTATCACTGATCGAGCTTGTTTTGTCCCAATCATCCGATAGCTTCTTCGGTTCATATACCTCTTTTGTACTACAGGCAGTTAAAAAAAGCGCAACAATAATAGATGTAAGTAAGATATACTTTTTCAAAATCTATTTCACTCCGTAATGCATCAAGGCACTTGCGACCTGAGCCAAAGGAGAGTTCGCACCGATCATTTCCAATTTATCATGCGCCTCGTCTATCTTACCCTCTTGCATTAACAATACTGCACTCATAACTGTCGCTAAATCTTTGTAAATAGCTTTTTGCTGTTCTGAATAGTTCTCTAAAGAAGCAACATCTTCTTTGAGTTCAGCCGCCTCATAAGAGGAAACATCATTCACAATCAGTGCTTTGGAGTTCTTGAGTTTTTCAAGTTCATCTGTATTCTTTTGCGATACTGCCTGCGAATAGACCCAGACATCATGCAGTGCAGGAGAAAGAGTTTCCAACTGTGCAAGAGCAAGCTTGTCAGCAGGGTTTTTCTGTAGTTGTGCCAGTGTCTCGTTTGCTGATTCTATTCTGTTTTGTTCACTTGCCTGATATCCTAAGTTTGCAACAACGATCACGACGATGGCTACAACAGCACCGATAAGCGGTTTTTTATATTTTTTGACAAATCTTTCGGTAATGACCGCTTTTTCAAAAAACTTCTCTTCCGAATTCAACTCATCTTTGACCATCTCGATATTTTCTTTTAAACTCAAAACTTTTTCCTACTTTTAAAATTGCATAATATTATCGCATAGTTTGTTAAAGTTTCATCAAACATATGTTAAAATCTATCAATTAAATTATTATCAGGATGAAAAATGCAAGTAGATGATGCCCTATTAAGTAGACTCGAAAAATTATCTTATCTCAAAGTGAGCGATGACAAACGCCAAGAGATTATTGAACAACTTTCTCAAATCGTCGGTTTTGTCGACAACTTAAGTGAACTAAACACTGACAATGTCGATGCCGCCTTTGCCATGAATGATGCTGCTACACCACTTAGAGAAGATATTGTACAGGGTAATCCTGCCATTCATGAAGAGATTCTCAAACATGCACCAAAGAGCGCAGATGATTTCTTCATTGTTCCTAAGATTATCGAATAAGCATACCTAATATGATTAAAGTATACGGTATAAAAAACTGTGACAGTGTTAAAAAAGCACTCTCATTTTTCAAAAAGCACAATATTGCTTATGAGCTTTACGATTTTAAAACGCAAGAACTTCCATGTTCCAAGATAACACAATGGCTGCAAAAAACGAATATTGACAAACTTTTCAATGCAAGAAGCACAACCTATCGAAACCTAAAACTTAAAGAGATGAATCTCAGTGATGAAGAAAAAGCCGAGTGGCTCTGCCGTGAAAACCTTCTCATAAAAAGACCCGTCATAGAGTTTGACGATAAAGTCATTGTAGGTTATAATGAGCAGGAATATATTGAAAAATTTAATATTTAGGAGTATCTATGAGTGAAGAAGTCGCAGCACCATCTGAAAATGCAGGTAAGAAAGTAGACATTAAAAAACTACTCAAAAGTGTTTTGGCATTCAAATCTTCGGACTTACACCTTGTTGTCGGAAGTGAACCGCAGATCAGAATAGATAAAGAACTACGTCCTCTCAATCTTCCCGTTTTAAGTGCAAATGATGTCGAAGAGATGGCATACTCTCTCATCGAAGACAAGCAGAAGAAAGAGTTCGAAGAGCACAATGAACTCGACTTCTCATTCGAGCTGAAAAACATCGGGCGTTTTCGTGCCAACTACTACCGCACCATTCATGGTATCGGTTGCGCCTTTCGTATGATTCCTATTGAGATTCCTACGCTTGATGAGTATGGAAATCCTCCGATCTTTAAAGAACTCGTTAAAAGAGAAAAAGGTCTCATTCTCGTTACCGGTCCTACCGGCTCAGGTAAATCAACAACGCTTGCTTCAATGCTCCATGAGATAAACATGACAGAACGCCGTCACATCATCACTATTGAAGATCCGGTCGAGTTCGTTCACAAAAACAACAAATCACTCTTCTCACAGCGTGATGTCGGAAGTAATACAGAATCTTTTGCTGCCGCACTGAAATACTCACTCCGTCAGGATCCTGACATTATCCTCATCGGGGAGATGCGTGATGCCGAAACTATCGGTGCAGCCTTAACAGCCGCAGAAACAGGTCACCTTGTATTTGGAACACTCCATACAAACTCTGCTCCGGGTACCATTAACCGTATCATCGATGTTTTCGCCGGTGAAGAACAGGCTCAGATACGTGCGCAACTTGCATCTTCTTTGGTTGCTGTTATTTCTCAAACACTTATTCCCCGCATAGGAAGCGGAAAAGTTGCAACACAGGAGATTCTCATCACAAATCCTGCGATTCAGAATCAGATTCGTGAAGATAAAGTACACCAGATATACTCACAAATGCAGCTTAACCAACAAGAGACATTTATGACGACACAAACGCAACAGCTCATAGAACTGCTTCAAAAAAATGTCATCTCCAAAGAGAATGCCATCAAAAACTCAAACCGTCCGGAAGAGCTGCTTAAAATGATAGAAGGGCTTTAGTCCTTTCTAAAACGTATCATTTTAAAACGCTCACCAAGGAAATTTGGCATAATGAGCATCTTCGCTTTTTCAAGTTCCTGCTTATAGATTCTTTCATCTGCATTTTTCTGCAGTATCTCAAGAAGCTCCAAAAGTCCCATATTAACTAATGCTGTCATCTGTGCTTTGAACTCGACAAACTTCACTCCTGCTTCTTCATAGGCATCTTTAACATGCTCAAAAGTAACATCATAGGTAATATCTGATTTTTTAAACAACTCCTCACGCGCAATATAATCCTCATTATCTTTAGGAAGAAAAAACGGCAGTACCTTATGCTTTGTATAGACTCTGAGTGAAAAGTCAGGTCTCGCCTGCATCTCTCCATAATCAAAGCTCATGAACTCAAATTTCTCAGCAGCTCCTGCCATCTCTTTGGCAAAGGCTTCATAGCCAAGTGCTATCTCACCTCTATCCTTATGATACTTTTTCGCTTTTTGTTCCACCCAGAGATCATCTATGTCAAACTCTACATTGTGATTTGTAACACTGGCTGTTTTGCCTTTATAATAAAGCTCACAGGGAAAGGCATCAAAGATTTCATTGGCTATGAAAAAAGCATTCTCTACATGCATCTCACGCAGTGATTTATAGTACGTGAGCGTAACCACATCACCAAAACTCTCAGCAAAATAGTCACGCTGATGTTTTTGCAGATCGTCAAAACGCTCAATAATGACAAAGTTAAAACTAGAGAGCAGTTCAGGTCGCAGCGTATAGAGAAATTCACATACATCTGCCAAAAAATAGCCATGATGCGCTCCTATCTCACAGATAGTTGCGTGAGGCTCTAAAAAACCTTCATCGACCAGTGAGATGATATGCTTGGCAATAGTCCCGCCAAAGAACTTACTTGTGGAAACTGCTGTATAGAAATCACCCTCTTTTCCTATATTTTTATAAGTGGCGTAGTATCCGTCTTCACCATAGAGCCACTCTGTCATATATTCACTAAATCTTTGTTTCATTTAAGTTCCTACTCCCCGTTATTTACATACATTTCATAGAGTGTCAATAGTTCCAACTGTTTATCGATCTCATATATCTTTGTATCAAAATTTTGAATTGCTAATGAGTTTTTCAAGGTATTGACATCATACTCTGTTTTATACCCTGCTGCATAAAGCTCTTTTGTATCACGAAGCAGTTTTGTATAGAGTTTAATATTTTCACGGGAAAGGGCTATCTTTTTGTCCACATTTTTTATGTTGTGCATGACCTGTTCAAAAAGAGCGTGAAGTTCTCTCTCTTTATCTTTTTTGACAACCTGCGACTTAAGATAATCGACCTTTGCAGATTCTATATCACGAAAGGTATTGATATCAAGCGGCATCGAAGCCCGAAGACCATAATCATAATAGTTAAGCTCATTAGAACTGTCAAAGAGCTGTCCACCGGCATAGAACTGTTGTCCACTGCTCTTGCTCCAGTTATACCCTGCCGTCAAATTGACACGAGGCAGATACTTGGCAATACGTACATTTTTTGCATATCTATTCTTTGCCACCTCGGCATCCGTCTTTTTCAACACAATATTGTGTTTGATGAAATCTTCCTGTGAAATAAATTCCAAATGCGGAATATGCGCAGTTTTATAATCAAGATCACTAAGCGCATGAAACTGGGTAATAAGTTTCTCTTTGGCTGTTTGAATATCATAAAGTGCCTGCGTGACAATATTCTTTTGGATGATGGCATTGTCTAAAAATCCCGAGTCAAGTTGTCCGCTGAGATACTCTTCTTGCTTTTGTTTGAGATTGATATCTGAATTTTCTATCTGCAGAAGCTGTTTCTTTTCTTTAAGTGCCATCTGCTTTATCTGCATCAAGAGAGCTACGGTATCTTTGATCATCTTGCGTTTGGCAACATCTATACTATAGTCAGAGTAACGCTTACTTGCATTGGCAAATTTAATACCATAGTAGATACCGCCGCTTTGAAAGATCGGCTGATCCATCTTGATGGCAGCATTTTCATTCTGTTGCTCTTGCTCATAAGGCTTGGAACGCGACAGTGAGTAGTTAATATTTATCGGCGCTATCCATGAGTCTCGCAGTTTCGAGCTTTCTGCTTCATTCTTTTCATAATCATATGAAAAAGCTTCATTTTTGTATGTTGAAAGATAGCTATTTAAACTTGCATTGTTCTCATTTGCAAAAAGCGTAACATTACAAAGAAGAAACAGCGCGTGAGAGAGCCTCAAAGCCTTCATCGATTTCCTCTTTTGTAATTGTAAGCGGCGGTAAGAATCGCAATGTGTTTCTTCCTGCTTTTAAGACCATAACACCATTTTGGCGTGCTGCATTGATGATATTTGTCAATGTATCAGCATCTTTGACACGTAGTCCGCACATCATGCCAAACCCGACCTTTTGAATGAAAATATCTTCATATTTTTTATAAAACGATTCAAGAGCATTATTAAACAGCAGGGATGTTATCTCAAGGTCGCCACTTGCTTTTCGTTCATTAAGAATGTCAACAACTTCGCATACTGCACGACTTGAGAGGTAGTTCCCTCCAAAAGTAGAGCCATGATCTCCTGCAGAGAGAACATTTTTAAGCGTTGTCATTACAATCCCGACAGGAACACCTCCCCCGACACCTTTGGCAAGAGTGATTATCTCAGGTTCGATTCCATACGCCTGTGACGCCGTGAATTCACCGACACGATAGCATCCTGTTTGCACTTCATCGATAATAAGCGGAATCTCTTTTTCTTTTAAAAGCTTGGCAAGTTTTTGCACTTTTTCTTTGTCCTGTGGTTCGACACCGCCCTCACCCTGAATAAGTTCTATCATGACACCTGCAGTATGATCATCCAAAAGTGATTCTATCTCCTCAATCCCGTCCGCATAGACAAAACCATCAGGAAATGGTCCGAAATAATTGTGCATTGACTCCTGTCCTGTAGCTTTGACAGTTGTGATCGTTCGTCCATGAAAAGAGTGATTGAGTGTAATTATTTTATAACGTTTTATCTCACCGTCACGTTCTCCGTGTTTTCTGGCAATTTTAATGGCACCCTCATTCGCTTCGGCTCCTGAGTTTCCAAAAAAGCACTGCATATCATAACCGCTTGCTTCAACCACTTTTTGCGCAGCAAGTGCCTGTGGTTCAATGTAGTAAAGATTTGAGATATGTGTGATCGCAGAGACCTGCTTACAAAGTGCGTCAGCAACACGTTTGTTACCATGACCGACAGATACAACACCGATGCCCGATGTAAAATCGATGTATTTTTTACCGTCAACATCAAAAAGTGTTGCATTCTCTCCTTTAATAAACTCTACATCTGCACGTGCATACGTAGGAAGAACATATTTTTTATCTATTGCTTTGATATTCACTCTATTTCCTTTTAATCAATTTTTACTATACGTACAAAATTTTCCTGAAAGATTGCATTCTTTCCCTCATACGAGTGCTGTGAACTTGTCAACATATTTACACCTTTTGCTCCAGAATGCACAAGCACACAATCCTCACGCAGATTATTATTTATCTTAACGACAAACTCTGCTTCTCCTGTGTTTGAAAGCAGTTTCACACGACTGCCTTCAGTAAATCCGAGCTTGCTGTTGAGATAGAGATGTGAATCCCTGTGAAACTGCGAGTTGAGTGAGGTCGGTGATTTTGTTGTTATAAGATAGAATTCACCCTCATCAACTTTCTGCGGTACTTCAAACTCTTCTAAGAAAACGAACTCCCCATCATCTGTATCAAAACCATCTTGATAGGGAATAGTCTCACGGTTTTCTACTTCAAAACTTCCATCAATCTTCACAATGCCATGATTTTTAAAATGTTCCAGATATTCCATTTCACTTTTCATTGAAACATTAAATTTTTCTGCCAAAAAAGCAGCCAGATCATATTCGCTGATGCCTATATCATTCTCTTTTTGTTTATGCATTATCATCATGCCGTTATGGGAGTATGAAGTTCTTACATCATCCTTTTCCAAGAATGTCTTTGCCGGAATGACAAGGTCGGCGATTTCACTGGTCTCATTTTCATACAATCCAAAATAGATAACATTCTCTGTCTTTTCTATACTTTGACGAACCCGTGAACTCTCTGGCATCTGAGACAGAGGATTTGACCCCTGAATAAAGACAGTCTTAAATTCATCGAACGGAGCATTTACCTTAGAGACTCTTTTTGCTTTTTTTGTTTCAAAAGGTGATGTTATCGCTTCTTGTGAATTACCGAGATAGGCAACGCCGCACCCCTCTTTGCCAAACAGACCAAATCCTACAGCCAAAGCATCGATCGCACGCATCACATCAGCACCGTCGCGATACTTTTGTATCCCAACACCACAGACAATAGCTGTCTTTTTGCCGATGACATGATGCAGAAAGTCTCCTATCTGTCCAAGCGTCATTCCGATATCTTCAAGAATTGCCTTTATACGGATCGTCTGCGTGAGCTCATAGTAATCTTCATATTCACTTGCAAACTCTTTTAAAAATTCATCATCACCGGCATCTTCAATATGCAAAAAACGATACAGCAGCATTGCTAAAAAGATATCCGTATGCGGTTTTATCTGAATGAACAGATCTGCCTGCTGGGCTATTTTTGTTTTTACCGGATCGATTACGATAATAGTCTTATCTTTTAAAAGCGGTAAAATATGTGAAGAGGTCACATGCGGATTTCTACCCCAAAAAACGACTACTTCTGATTTTGCTATCTCGCGTAAAGGCATATTTTTATTACTGCCTCTGCCTTCTATGATACCGGCTTCACCTGCACCGTCACATAATGAGCCATTTGTAAGATACGTTCCGATTTGCGCCATAACATGGTCGGTAACACCCTGCATCAATGCAAAATTACCACTGCCCCGGTAATGCAGTATCTCACTTTTAAGTGTCGAAGAAAAAATATCCGCAAGCTTCTCTAAAGCTTCATCAATGCTTATCTCTTGACCTTTATAGCGTGGTTTTTCTATTCTTGCGTGAGATTCATAATGATTCAAGTGAGGACATAAAAATCCATTTGTATGCCCGTCTTTAAATGCTTTTAATTTACCTTCATCATATACGATACCGCAGGCATCATAACAATCAAGCGGACAAGCTGTAATTTTACTCATACTACTCCTCTCTCAAGTCAACTTTTACTAATTTTGAAAAAACTTTTGGCGGATCGATAACTATCTGGACTTTATACTTTGAAATATTGACACTATCAGCAATATCCAAAACCCTTGAAACACGGTACGATGTTTTTTTGCCGTTAATATAAACCACTTTGTTTTGAATGTTTTGAAGTTCATCTGCATCTACATAGATACTCAACAATCCCTTTGAAATGTCAGCAACCTGCGCCAGAGGTGTTGCCATATTCACAACCTGTCCCTCCTTTACAGCTACAGAGTAAAGAACAAAACCTTTTTGGGTTACTTTTTTATCACGGATGCTTTTTTCCAACTGTATGCGGCGCAATTGCAAATCAGCAAGAGAATTCTTTAACGAATATATCTCTTTTTGTGTTGCATTGTAACTATTTTCACTCGCTACGAGATCATAAAACTCTCTATCTTTGTCTATACGTGATTTAATCTTCAATGCCTCTGTCTTTTTGTAGTTTAGGCGTTTTTTTTCTAAAACAGCCTCCAAATTTTTTAAGATTTTTTCATTAATGAGCAACGTTTCTTGAAGATGCTGCATCTTTTTCTTTATATCAACAAGTTCTGCATTATCAATTTCTGCATCAATAATAATGAAAGGTTTTGATGAAAGTCTTTTCCCGATAAGATTCTCATCGACAAAAAGAATTTCTCCTGTCACGTTTGAAGATATATTTTTAAATTTATATGGTTCTACTTTTGAGTAGTGTACTTCAGCCACTAAGAGAGTCGATAAAATAAGATAAAATAAGATTCTCACGCAATCATGCCTTTTTATATTGTCAGTATACTTATTTTAACATTTCCTAGCTAATATTCAAGCATATTTCATTTTATTTTTGGTACTATTAAGGCATCTTTAACAAAAAGGTCTTCGATGTCTGTACTTGATAATGTTGATGCTGCTACAAACCTAGCAAAAAATAATGAGTTGCAACTTTTAGTTTTTCGTGTCAGCGAAAAAAAGGACTCTGCATACTATGCTATCAATGTATTCAAAACACGAGAGGTTGTTGAAGCAAAAAATCATTATCTGACACAGATACCTTCACCCCATCCGCTGCTTGAAGGAACCATCATTCTTCGAGGCCTGCAGATTCCTATATTGAATCTTCCGGCATGGCTCGGCGTAACACTCACAAAAGAGGAAATCGAACGCTCAAATATTCTCGTTTGTGATTTTAACGGTGTCATCATCGGTCTTCGCATCATGTCAGCATATAGAGTTATCAAAAAGAACTGGAATGAGATGCATGCGCCTGATAGCTACAGACTCAAAGAAGACGGTGTCGTGATGAATGATACACGTCTTGAAGACGGTTCACTTTGTCTGATTCTGGACTATGAAAAACTCCTGGCAGATGTTCTGCCACAGGCTCTTGTCGACATAGACAGAGACACGGAACTATTAAAAGAGATCGAAATTCCAGATAAACTCAAATACGGAACAGTTCTTGTTGCAGAAGATTCAAAAACAGCACAGAGACACCTTGTCCAGCTCTTTGCCAAAGCAAATATTGATATGAAACTTTTTGATAACGGAAAAAAACTCATTGATTATATCAATGAACTTGATGAAACACAAATTGACAAAATTCCTGCAATTATTACAGATATCGAGATGCCGGAAATGTCAGGATTCACCGTAGTGAAACTCCTCAAATCAAACAACAAGACAAGAAATATACCAATAATCGTCAACTCTTCCATGACAGGTGATAATAATAAACGTGAAGCACAAACACTTGGTGCAGACGGCTTCATCGACAAAACAAAAAGTCATAATGTCATCCCGCTCATTGCATCAGTAATGCAAAAATAAATAAAGAAAAGACAATCTAAAATATTTAATAAACAAAAAATTTAAAGAGTGACGTAAGTGCTAGGCATCGATGAGGAAGTGTATTAAAAGTACACGCCCTGAAAGAAGTACCCTTGGGGTATGACGAAGAGATAACGACGCAATTGCGTCGCTATTTGAATTTTAAAATGTCCTTACTGGAACATTGAGATTAGTACACCAGCCGCAACTGCTGACCCAATAACACCTGCCACATTAGGACCCATTGCATGCATCAAGAGCATATTCGTACGGTCATATTCCATACCGACTTTATTTGATACACGTGCAGCCATCGGTACTGCTGAAACTCCAGCCGAACCAATAAGAGGATTTACTTTATGACCAGGGAAAAGGTTCATAAGTTTTGCCATTAAAACACCTGCTGCCGTACCGACACCAAATGCAATGATACCAAGAGCCATAATGAACATTGTCTCAGGAACAAGGAACTGATCCGCTGCAAGTTTTGAACCAACACCAAGACCTAAAAAGATAGTCGTAATGTTAATAAGTGCATTTTGCAGTGTATCGTTAAGACGTTCAACAACACCTGACTCTTTTAAGAAGTTACCGAACATAAACGCACCAATAAGCGGAGTAGATTCCGGTAAAACTAAAATAGCAAGTACCAATACCAAAATAGGGAAAATCAATTTCTCCAAACGAGAAACATGACGTAACGTACTCATTTTGATCTTTCTCTCTGCTTCAGTAGTCAATGCTTTCATAATCGGAGGCTGAATAATAGGAACCATCGCCATATAAGAGTATGATGCAACTGCAATAGCACCTAAAAGTTCAGGAGCAAGTTTTGTCGCAATAAAGATAGATGTCGGACCATCCGCGCCACCGATAATAGAGATAGCCGATGCTTGTTTCAGTGTAAAGTCAACAAATCCCATCTGTGCAAGAACCATTGCACCGACAAGTGTTCCAAAAATACCGAACTGAGCAGCTCCTCCAAGAAGAGCTGTCTTAGGATTTGACAAGAGCGGACCGAAGTCTGTCATCGCACCAACACCCATAAAAATGATAATAGGGAAAAGCTCATTTGAGAGACCCGCCTGGTAAATTACACCCAAAAATCCATGATGCCCCGCTATTCCTGCAATAGGAATATTTGCTAAAAGCCCGCCAAATGCAATCGACAGAAGCAATAAAGGCTCAAAACCTTTCGCAATAGCAAGCCAGAAGAGTAAGAATGTAACAAGGATCATAATAACACGGCCAAGCCCCTTGTGAAAATCACTCATTGGCTCTCCGGCAGCACTCATTTCATCGTCACGAGGATGAACGAGTGCGACAACACCTGTTGATTCTAAAAAGCTCATAATCATATCGCCCATCGGCTGCGCTTGATATGTCTCTTCCTGATGCACCGAAACTTCTTTCGAAGCTGCTGCATGCTCGGACGCTGCTGCATTTGCAGAAAATGCAAAAGCAAACAACATCATTGATGCAAAGAATTTAATTAAAACATTTTTCATTTATTATCCTATGACTGCTACGACTTGACCTTCTACAACTTTGTCATTTGTAGCTACGTTAATACTTTTAAGTACCCCACCAGTCGGTGCGACAACATCGATCTCCATTTTCATAGACTCTAAAATCATAATCACATCGCCTTCATTAACACTCTGGCCCGGATTAGCAACGATTTTCCAAACGTTACCCGGAAGCAATGCTTTGATCTCTACACCGTCACCAGTCGGTGCATTTGGCGTTGGAGCTGCTACTGCCGCTTCACCATCAACTGCTACTACTTGAACATCACCACTACCTTCTGCAACTTGAACACTGAACTTTTGACCATCTACTACTACTGTATAATTTCCACTCATCTCTTTTCCTTCTCCTTTACACTCTTCTTCCATTTCGGATTTTTTACGTACGTTTAATTCACCTTCACCTTTTAAGAAAGCGATACCCTTGTCTTGACATGCTGCAGCAATGAAAATATTTTCTTCTGTGATTTCAATATCTTCTTCTTTGAGTCTGTTGATCCAACTCTCTAAAGATTTTGCAGGATCCGCATCAGCAAGATCCAAAGCTTTCTCAGTTGTCGGTAAAAGATTTAACTTCTCTGAAGCAATTTTTACAATCTCAGGATCCGGTGCAACAGGTGTTTTACCAAAGTATCCTAATACCATACGTCCGTAACCAGGAGCGATTGCTTCCCATGGACCCTGCATTACATTGTTAAGTGCCTGTTGGAAGTAGAATTGTGAAACAGGTGTTACCGATGTACCGTAACCGCCTTTTTCAACAACTTCCTGCATTGCAGCGATAACTTCAGGGAATTTATCCATGATTCCGTTATCTCTCATCATTTGCGTGTTTGCAGTAAGTGCACCACCCGGCATTGGAGAGAATGGGATAATAGGAGAGACCATAGTCGCTTCCGGCGGCATAAAGTAATCTTCTAAACATGCCTGCAGCTCTTTTTCATATGTAAGGATCTTACCAAGTTCCAATCCGCCAAGGTCATAGTTCATTCCCTTCGTTGCATGAAGCATAGTAAGAATATCCGGCTGACTAGTTCCACCGCTTACAGGGCTTGCTGCCATATCGATACCATCAACACCTGCTTCCAATGCAGCCATATATGCAGCTACAGAAACACCTGCAGTTTCATGTGTATGCAGACGGATATGTGTATCATCACCAAGAAGTTTTCTCGCCATTGAAATCGTTTCAAAGACCTTCTGAGGATTTGAAGTACCACTTGCATCTTTAAAACAGATGCTGTCATATGGAAGACCACTGTCTAAGATATCGCGAAGTGTCTTTTCATAGAACTCAACTGTATGTGCACCATGGCATCCCGGTGGAAGATCCATCATCGTAACAACTGCTTCGTGCTTAAGTCCATGATGCGTAATTCTTTCAGCTGAATATTTCAAGTTTTCAATATCATTAAGCGCATCAAAGTTACGGATAGTCGTTGTTCCATGTTTTTTAAACATTTTAGCATGCAGATCGATCAGTTCTTTTGAACCTGTATCTAGCATTACCGTATTAACACCGCGTGCAAGTGTTTGTAAATTTGCATCAGGCCCAACTATTTTACGGAATTTATCCATCATTTCAAATGCGTCTTCTCTTAAGTAGAAGTAAAGCGATTGAAATCTTGCTCCTCCACCAAACTCGAAGTGATTAATACCAGCCATTTTTGCCGCTTCAACCGCTGGAAAAAAATCATCCATAAGTACGCGTCCGCCAAAAACTGATTGAAAACCATCTCTAAAAGTAGTATCCATTACATCTATATATTTCTTAGCCATTATAATCCTTAACCTTGTCTATGATGTGCAATTGCCGCTGTTATCGCTGCAACTATTTTTTTCTTATCGCTTTGTGCACCTGTACCTGAAGCACCTGCACCTGGCTGTGGTTCGGGGAAAAATTTATTAATGACAGATGACATGATATTCATACATACTATCATTACTATCAGGAAAACGAACACTGTTCCCATCCCTAAAATCATAAATTTCAAACCCTCTATTACGAGGTTAGTTTCCATAAAATTACCTTTTTACATAATTTGTGCACTTAGTATAGTACAAAGATGTTTAAAGAAAGTTTGTCTTTTATCGAATCTTTTTGAAATAAGCTTCGATTGTTACTTTTTGGTTCTAAGATTTTTGTCTAATATTTAATTCATATCTTTTTAGCTAAAATGCTTTTAAGAAGAATATTTTTTAAGGATTTAACAATTATGATCGCAGGTATGTATGAACAGGATTTTATCGCTTATATGATTTTTGGACTGATACTCAATTTTGCACTATCTATGCTCTTTGGACTTTACCTCAGCAAGAACATAGGGATGCAGGAGATGATAGAATCAAAAGGAGAGAAAGAGCAGTCGCTTCTCGTAAGTCTGAGCCTTTTCATTCCTTATGCAAAAATGCTCATAACCCTCTATAGAGTTGCAATACTCCAGTTTTTCTTTTTAAATAAAGGCTACTCACACAAAGAGTTTTGGATCTATATGACAAGTGAACAGGAAAAAAGTTCCTAAAGGCAAAAAATGGATGATTTTAAACTAAAAGTAGTGCTTAGCATATTAGGAGGGATCGTCTTCTCTTTTATCTTTATACTGCTGGCTTTTGTACTTCCTCCTGAAAAGAAAGAGGAAAAAATCATCGTCAAGCCAAAAGGAAAACTTGAACAGATCTCTCATTCACTCAAAGAGAGATAATCTATAAAGAATTTTTCACATGTATAAGTTTTATGGTGTCATAAGCACATTGTGGTCGTAGTCTTACAGCACAGACCTTTAATGCTTCCAAACATGTAAGCAGATAATCCAAATCATCTTTTTTCATAAGCTCATATAGTAGAACTTCAGCATCTTTTATACGTAAATTACGGGCAACACCGAGATTTTTATGGGCAAGTTCCCGAAAAAGAGTATAGTCCAATGCTATCTCTTTATCTTTTGAATCCTGAAGTTTTTCCATATACTCATCGAACTGCAAAATAGCTTTTATGATTTGAGCGACATAATCATTCACAAGTGTTTCAACCATCTCTTGGTCCAAACCTAGCTCAGAGACGGCTTCTGCACTGTTATATCTATAATTTTGGATATTAAGATGAGCAAGCTTTCCGGAGAGAAGTTCATTGCAAAGTTCTTCTGCGCTCTGCTGTAAATCTTCCACATCTTGTGTATATTTTTCTACTTGCTTCTTTTTAAAAAAATTTAATTTCTTTAACATGAGTATAAGATATCATATTTATGTGTTAAAAGTAAATAAAATGGAGAGATAAATTAAAAAAGTGAATGAGTGCTACAAATACACTCATTCAAAATAATTATATTGCTTTTGTAATGATACGGTTAAGACGCATTGCAAATTCTGCAGTATCGTCGAGCTCTCTGCCGTCAAAGAGTTTTGCCTGATCGAAAAGAACATGCGCTGCATCTTCGATCAGGTTTTGGTCACTTGACTCTTTGAGTTTTGCAATAAGCTCATGTTTTGGATTGATTTCAAGAATAGGAGCCGGTTCCGGCACATCACTTGCCTGACCCATCTGTTTCATCATCTGTGCCATCATATATGACGGATCTTCTTTATCGATTTTCAGAGCTACAGGAGAGTCTGTTAACTCTGTAGTTACTTCAACCTCTTTTACAGCGTCGCCAAGTGTTGATTTGAACTCTTTTGCAAGTCCTTCGAACTCTTTTGCAAGTTCTTCGGCAGCTTTTTTCTCTTCTTCACTCTCTTCAAATTTCGCATCGGCTGCAGGAACAAATTTATACTCTTTATACTCAGTTACCATTGGGAAAATGATTGTGTCTACTTCTTCATTTAAAAGCAGTACATCGATTCCGCGCGCTTTGAATTTTTCAAGCAGTGGTGAGTGTTTAAGCATATCAATCGAACCTTTATTCGCCAGATAATAGATCTCTTTTTTCTCGTCATCCACATTTTTAACAAAATCTTTGATCGTTACCATCTCATCAGAATTCAATGTATGGAACTTCAACAGTTCTAAGATCTTCTCACGATTTGCAAAGTCACTGTAAAGCCCTTCTTTGAGCACATTTCCAAACTCTTTATAGAACGTGTCATATTTTTCAGGTTCTTTTTCCATCATTTTTGCGAGTTCTGAAAGAACTTTCTTAACGGATGCATTTCTTATTTTACTCATAACAGGGTTAGACTGCAGTATCTCACGTGAGACATTGAGCGGCAGATCTTTTGAATCGATCACACCACGTAAGAAACGCAGGTATGTCGGCATCAACTCTTTGTCATCATCAGTGATAAATACACGGTTGATATAGAGTTTTACACCCGGTTGATAATCAACTCTGTAGATATCCATCGGTGCTTTGCTTGGAATGTAAAAAAGTGTCGTATATTCTATAGCACCTTCAGCTTTGTGATGCATCCATTTAAGCGGTTCTTCGTTCGAGTGTGCCAGTGTTTCATAAAATGAGATATAATCTTCATCTTTGAGCTCACTCTTTGAGATCGTCCAGAGTGCATTTGCAGAGTTTATCTGTACATTTTCGATCTCAGTTCTACTTGGTTCTATCTCTTTACCGTCATCATCTGTTTTAGCTGGAATAAACTTCTCTTTATCCATAAAGATAGGGAATGGAATATGGTTGGAGTATTTTTTTACAATACTTTCAATGCGATGCTCTTCTAAGAACTCTTCTTCGCCTTCATTGAGATGAAGGATGATTTCCGTTCCGTGTCCCTCTTTTGTCGTCTCTTCGATCTCAAATTCACCGTTACCGCTGCTTACCCATTTATAAGCTTTCTCTTCGCCGGCTTTTTTAGTAATAACTTCTACTTTATCAGCTACCATAAATGCAGCATAGAAACCGACACCGAACTGACCGATCAGATGAGAATCTACCTTTTGATCACCTGTAAGATTTTCAAGGAATGCTTTTGTTCCTGATTTAGCGATTGTACCAAGGTTATTCATCAGGTCTTCTTCATTCATACCTATACCTGTGTCTGCAATCGTCAGTATTTTTGCATCCTTGTCTCTTTTAATGTCAATTTTCGGATCGAACTTTACATTTTTATACTTTTCATCTGTAAGTACCAACATGTTAAGTTTATCCAATGCATCTGATGCATTAGAGATCAGCTCACGCAGAAATATCTCTTTGTTTGAATAGAGTGAGTGAATCATAAGTTGTAAAATCTGATTTGCTTCTGTTTGAAATTGATGTTTTGCCATTTTTCATATCCTTTTATTATTTTTTTCGTCAGTATTTTATCAAAAAAAGTTAATAGTTGCAAGTTTTATAAAGAAAGTTTAGTCTTTATAGCTAAAGTTTAGTTAGTTTAAAATACGCAATAGTTAAATTTTTCGTACTTTTTCTCTTTCTCTGCTATAATCTTCCACATGAATAATGATTATATCAATCTTATAGAACCGACACCAAAACTCCATTCAAAAAAGTGTAAAGTCATAGCATTTTTTTTAAGAGTTTTACTGCAGTACAGTATCTACCCTGTTGCCCTTCTTCTCTGGTACTATTATGATTATTTTATAGCTGGAGCATCTTTACTGCTGCTTTTTATCGTTGTCGGCATCATACGTGCGAAACTGAGAAATAGCGTCATCCCTCTCACGCAGCGAGAATACCACTACAGCGATGCAGCTATAGCCGACTGGTACAGTGCCAAAGTTTTATGTACAGAAGAAGATGAAAGCTAAATGATAGCTACTCTCTGCTATCCTTGCATTAATAAAAGACAATAAATAAATATGAAGTAAAAACATGGCACTGATTGACTTACAAAAAATTTCAAAACACTATTCTGCACAAAAGATTCTCACAGAAGTCGATTTTCATGTCGATGAAGGTGAGCGCATCGTTATCATCGGTAAAAACGGCAGCGGTAAATCGACACTTATGAAGATCGTGAACGGTTCACTTGAGCCAGATGAGGGAAAACGCATCATTCAAAATGACCTTGAGGTCAAGATGCTCGATCAGCGTCCTGAATTCCAAGAGGGTCACTCCGTGCGTGAGGCTGTCGAAGCAGGACTTGTTGAAATCAATGCAGCAAAAAAGCGTTACGAAGAGCTTTCACATCTCCTTTCCCAAGATTTTGACAACAAAATTCTTTTAGCTGAACATGAAAAGCTCTCACGCTACATAGAACACCATAACGCCTGGAATCTCGATGACAAGATCGAGCGTATTATCCAGCATTTTCAACTAAAACCTTATGAGCACAAACCTGTTGCACTGCTCAGTGGTGGGGAACAGCGCCGTGTGGCTTTAGCTTCACTTCTGTTGCAAAAGCCTGATGTCCTGCTGCTTGATGAGCCTACCAATCACCTCGATGTCTATATGGTCGAGTTTTTAGAGGAACTGCTTTTAAAAGAGAAGTTCACGCTTGTCTTTATCTCCCACGACAGATATTTTATCGATCGTGTTGCGACAAAATCGGTTGAAGTGGAAGATTGTAAACTCCGTTCATACAGAGGCGGTTACAATGACTATCTCAAACAGAAAGAGGAGTATCTTCAAACACTGCAAAAGCAGCATGACAATCTTCTTGGGCTTTTAAAGCGTGAAAATGAGTGGTTCGCAAGAGGCGTGCGTGCCAGACTCAAACGCAATGAAGGACGAAAAGAGCGTCTTATGCAGCTGCGTGAGGCAGCAAAAACAAATCCTGCAAAAATACGAAAGATGTCACTTGAACTTCAGCGTGAGGCAAAACATTTCAATCGTGACAAAAGTGTCAACAAACAAAAGATGCTCTTTGAAGTTGAAAATCTTGGTCTCAAACTCGGAGACAAAGAGCTGTTGCACGGTTTCACCACAAGAATACTCCAAAAAGATGTTATCGCCATTGTCGGACCAAACGGAAGCGGTAAATCAACACTGCTCAAAGCTCTACTTGGCAGAATTGAACCTAATGAAGGAAAGATAAAAAGAGGAGAGTTTAAAGTCGGCTACTTCGATCAACACAGAGAGATGCTCGATGATGACAAAAATCTCATTGAGACCTTCTGCCCTAACGGCGGAGACCGTGTAAATGTCCGCGGCAGTGACCTGCATGTTTACGGCTATCTCAAAAATTTTCTTTTTCCACGAGAATTTTTAGATAAGAAGATAGGCGTGCTCAGCGGTGGAGAGAAGAACCGTGTAGCACTTGCCCTGCTCTTTACACAGGATGTCGATATTCTCATTCTCGATGAGCCGACGAATGACCTTGACATTCCAACCATCAACATTTTAGAAGAACAGCTTACGAACTTTAACGGTGCTGTTATCATTGTCTCGCATGATAGATACTTTGTCGATAAGATTGCAAAAAAACTCTTTATCTTTAAGGCTGATAAAACCATAGAGGAATCACATCAACAATACTCTGAGTATCTCGAACTTGAACGGGAACTTGATGAACTCGATGCTATGGAAAAAGAAGCAACGCAGACAAAACCAAAAGAACCCGTGCAGGAGAAACAAAAAGTGCTCAAACTCACCTACAAAGAAAAGATAGCACTCCAAAAACTCCCCGAAGAGATTGAAGCACTTGAAGCTAAGATAGAAGCAATGAACAACTGTCTCTCAGACCCAAAATGCTATGGCGAAAAAGGGTTAAGCACTCTTGCTAAAGAACTCGAAGCACTTGAAAACGAATATGAAGAAAAAGTTGAAGAACTCCTTGAGATAGAAGAGAAAGAAGAGGCGATAAATGCACAAGGATAACTATGGCACATCATAAATACAAGACTATCCGGCAACACTACAAACAACTCTTCATACTGCTTTTTGGCACTGCTTTATGGTTCTTTCCCATTCCAGACGGTCTGACACTGCAGGCCTGGCATCTTTTTACTATTTTTATCTCCATTATCTTAGCTGTCATTATCGAAGCGACCTCTATTTTTACCGCTTCCATCATTGGCCTCGGTTTTGTTATTGTGACGCATACACTTACTACAAAACAAGCATACAGCGGCTTTTCTCAAGGTTTTATTCTTCTTATCA
Source organism: Sulfurimonas paralvinellae (assembly GCF_014905135.1). NCBI lineage: Bacteria > Pseudomonadati > Campylobacterota > Epsilonproteobacteria > Campylobacterales > Sulfurimonadaceae > Sulfurimonas > Sulfurimonas paralvinellae. The sequence continues at coordinate 1,267,824 of NZ_CP041406.1, forward strand.
TTATTGCTTTTTTGATTGCCCGCGGTGTTATAAAATCAGGCTTGGGAAAACGCATCGCCCTGCTAATTATTAAAAGATTCGGTAAGTCATCATTGGGACTCGGCTACTCCATTGTAGCTGCAGATATGTTCATCGCTCCCGCATTTCCGAGCAATACTGCCCGTTCAGGTGTGCTTTACCCAATAGTTCAGGCACTCTCATCTGACAGCGGCTCAAAGGTCGCTGACGGCACCAGAAAAAAACTTGGCAGTTATCTGATGATGACCTCAATGGCAGGACTTACCATATCTTCTGCAATGTGGCTGACGGCAATGGCTGCCAATCCTGCCGGTGCAAAAATGGCTAAAGAGTTTGGTGTGGAGATAAGTTACGGTTCTTGGGCTTTGGCATCTTTTTTGCCTTCTCTTATCGCTTTTATCACCATTCCATGGCTGCTTTTTAAGATATTTCCACCTGATCTGAAAAAAACTCCCAATGCACCTGTTATGGCACAACATGAACTTGAGCACATGGGAGCCGTACACAAGAATGAATACATTATGGGCTTTACTTTCATCGCGATGATAACACTTTGGATATTCTCAGCTCAACTTGGCATCGATAAAACCGCCGTCGCTTTTTTAGGTCTGGGTATCTTGATGCTGAGCAATATCTTCACACTCGATGACCTTGCACATGAGGGCCGTGCATTGGGAACACTCATATGGTTTGGAACACTCTATGCCATGAGCAGCTATCTTAACGAATTTGGCTTTATGTCATGGCTTGGAGTGCATATCTCAAACATCATCATGGGAGAAAGCTGGCCCATAGTCTATGTCGGGCTGATTCTTGCCTATGTCTTTATCCATTACTTTTTTGTCTCCCAAACGGCACAAATGCTTGCACTCTTCTCTGTCTTTTTAGGTGTCGGTATCAATGCCGGCGTTCCTGCAGAGCTACTTGCCTTGATGCTTCTTTTTGCAACAAATTTCAATGCCATGATTACACCACAGGGATCAAGTGCTAATGTTATTTATTTGAGTTCCGGATATATTGAGAGTAGAGAGGTTTATAAATATGGAGGAGTAGTCACGCTCGCCAACACCATTATCTATCTTGGCGCCGGGACAGCGTGGATACTGCTTATTTTCTAGCTTCTTTTAAAGAGTCTGCGATCAAAAATGCAAGTTCAAGGGACTGATCTGCATTCAGGCGCGGGTCACAATGTGTATGATAGCGTGAACTTAAATCTTCTTCAGTTACCATAAAACTACCGCCGATACACTCAGTGACATTTTTACCTGTCATCTCCAAGTGTACACCGCCCGCATGAGTACCTTCGGCTTTATGTACCTGGAAGAACTGTTTCATCTCGGTTAAAATATCATCGACAGGGCGTGTTTTATAATTGTTCGATGATTTGATGGTATTACCATGCATAGGGTCACATGACCAGACAACATTCAAACCTTCTTTCTCAACAGCACGGATAAGCTGCGGCATATGCTCACCGACTTTGTTCGCACCCATTCTTACGATTATGTTCAAACGGCCCGCTTCATTTTCAGGATTGACAGCCTGTGCCAAACGGACAAGATCATCAGGATCCATAGTGGGACCTGCTTTGATTCCGATAGGGTTTTTAATACCTTTCATATACTCGACATGGGCACCGTCAAGCTGACGTGTTCTGTCACCGATCCATACCATATGCGCCGCTACATTGTACCAGTCACCCGTAATGGAATCCTGACGTGTAAATGCTTCCTCATACGGCAGCAACAATGCTTCATGCGATGTATAGAAATCTGTTTCACGAAGTGTTCTGTATGTTTTTGAAGTAACACCGCAAGCTTCCATAAACTGCAGAGATTTTTCAATATCTTCGGCTAAAGCCTCATATTTTTCTCCCACTTCGGTTTTATGGGCAAAATCAAGGTTCCATTTGCTTACCTGATGCAGATCAGCCAAACCGCCTGATGCAAAAGCACGAAGCAGGTTCTGCGTTGCCGTTGCCTGATTATATGCTTTTATCATACGTTCCGGGTCCGGAACACGCGCTTTTTCATTGAATTCGATTCCGTTAATGATATCTCCACGGTACGAATCAAGCGTCATTTCACCCTGTGTTTCAGTATCAGATGAACGCGGTTTGGCAAACTGTCCGCCAAGACGTCCGACTTTGACAACAGGAAGTCCTCCTGCATAGGTCATAACGACTGCCATCTGCATCATTGCTTTAAAAGTATCACGAATATTATCTGCATGAAACTCCGAAAAACTCTCCGCACAGTCACCGCCCTGCAGTAAAAATGCTTTTCCCTGCGCAACGTTTGCAAGCTGCTCTTTAAGCGAACGTGCTTCACCTGCAAAAACAAGCGGCGGATAGTTTTTCAACTCGTTTAAAACAGCATCAAGTTTTGTTTTATCCGGATAAGTCGGTTGTTGTAATATTGGTTTTTCTCTCCAGCTAGATGGGCTCCAAGTACTCATTATCTGACCTTACATATTTATTTTTCGTGATTTTATCTAAATCTGGCTAAAATAGCTATGATATATGACTTATTTATTGTAAAATTTTTTACAAGCTATTTTTATGCTAAAATGAGTATAATTACAAATATTTTCAAATGTGTTCACTGCTTGCTTGTTTTTGGGAGAAAAAATGAAAAAAGAAGAGTTAAAAACTTTAATAGATCAAATGCATCATGACTTGCTACAGCATATAGAGTCAGATAAAGAGCTGGATAAAAATGAAGTGACGCAGTACCTAAAAAATATTCTTCACACCATTGAACTTATCAACGATGGAACTGACTCTCTTTCACAAACACAGCAAGCTCTTTCCGATGCCTGTAAAAATATCGTTATAAAAAGTCTCACATCATACAAAAAAACAAATGAAAACTTCAAAGAGATCAGTAAACTTCAGGCCGATACGGTTGATGAATGTACAGATTATCTCATTGAGACACCTGAGATCATAAATAAGTTCAATGATATACAGACATATATGCTCGATGAGATTGAGAAAGCAAATGAAACAATTATGATGCTGACAAAACAGGTCAAAGACCTTGAAGAGACGTCCAACCTTGATGCATTGACAAAATTGTTCAACCGTCGGGCTCTTGACAGCTACCTTGAGAGTGTGACATCAAAAAAAACACTGCAGCATGAACTGCATCTTTTGATTTTAGACATTGATGATTTTAAAAAGATCAATGATATCTATGGACATATCGTTGGTGATAAAGTCCTTATCTTTTTGGCGAATATGCTGCGTAAAACACTGCGTGACGGTGATAAGGTTTTTCGTTACGGAGGCGAAGAATTTGTCATAATTCTCAATAGAATCACTGCCGAAAAATGTAGGGAAATTGCACAAAGAATACTTCACAATATAAGTTCAAACAGACTGCTCTATAAAGGCAAATCCGTAAATATCACCGTTAGTATCGGTGCAACAAAATATATACCGGGAGATACGCCTGAAAGTATCATCGAAAGAGCAGATAAAGCCTTGTACCGGTCAAAAGAAAACGGAAAAAATCAAATGAGTGTGGAAGCAGAAAATGGACATTAATTATTTCGACTTTATAGCCGCCATCATCATCCTTCTTTTAGGATTAAAGGGTATTCTAAATGGCTTTTTCAAAGAATTGTTCGGTCTTATCGGCATCATCGGCGGTATCTTCATCGCTTCACGCATGGGAGACAGTGTAGGCGAATATCTCAGTAAGCTGATCTTCAACTTTTCAAATCATGCTGCCATCAGTTTTACCGGTTTTTTAGTTACATTGGCAGTTTTTTGGATGATGATGATTGCCGTAGGCTATGCTTTTAAAAAGCTCACAGCTTTAAGCGGTCTCGGTATTTTTGACAGAATTCTCGGTTTTGTTTTTGGAGCGAGTAAATTCTTTTTGATTGCGGCAGTCATAGCTTTTGCCATCAGTAATGTAAAAGCATTCAAGCCAACACTTGAAGCCGCTTTTTCAAACAGTGTGCTCTTTCCTGTTCTAGTAGAGACAGGTGGGTTTATCATGAAGATAGATCCTATTGGAGCAAGGCAAGACATCAATGCATCACTGCAAAATGCAACACAAAAAGTTTCTGATAAAATAGATGAAAAAACGCAGGAAATTGTCAATTCCGAAGTGAACAAAACAGTCCAAGAGATTAAAAACAAAGTACAAGAGAAGTAAAATGCCAAATGTAACGACGAACTTTAAAGACAGAACAATTGAGTATGCACAGCTTTTAGAAGATTTTAAAACGCTCTTAAAGAAAAACAATTTAAAATTCACTATCCAGCGAGAGGTTATTCTAGAGACGCTTTACAATTCAAACGAGCACCTCACACCAGAAGCACTGCATCATCTTATCCAAAAGCGCTACCCGGAGCTTAAAACCAGTATCGCAACAGTTTATAGAACACTTTCCCTGCTCGAAGACTCCAATGTAGTAACATCGCTCTCTTTTGGCGCACAGGGTAAAAAGTACGAACTCGGTGCAAAAGAGCATCATGACCATCTTATCTGCACGGAGTGTGGAGAGATCACAGAGTTTGTCGATGAAGAGATCGAAAAACGCCAGCATGCCATTACCGATGAGCTTGGTTTTAAAATGCTCGATCACTCGATGCAGATCTATGGTATCTGTAAAAAATGCCAAGAAAAAAATAAATAAATTTAACAAAGGAAAATTGATTGTTTAGTAATAAATTCATTCAACAAAGAATTGAAAAAGCAAATGTTTTAAGAGAAGCGGGAATCAATCCCTACGCAAATAATGCACAAAGAAATACGACAGTAGAAAAATTTTTAAACGTAAACTCGGACATTGAGCAAACAGAAGAAAAACGTGATGAAAATCGTAAATATACCCTAAGCGGACGTATCAAACTCTTACGTATCATGGGAAAAGCATCATTTGTAAAGATCGAAGATGAAAGCGGCATGTTACAGATCTACGTTGCCAGAGACAATCTTCCTGAAGGTTTTTACAATACTATCTTTAAAAAGAACATTGAAGTCGGTGATATTATTGAGGTAGAAGGTTACCCATTTGTCACAGGAAAAGGAGAGCTTTCACTTCACGCAAATGACCTCAAGATTCTTACAAAAGCCATCTCTCCGCTTCCTGAAAAGTTCCATGGAATCACAGATAAAGAGATTCGATACAGAAAACGTTACCTTGACCTTATTATGAACTCAGAAGTACGTAAAACTTTCCAGACTCGCTCCCGTGTTATCTCTTTGACAAGAAGATTTTTTGAAGACAAAGGCTTTTTGGAAGTAGAAACACCTATGATGCACCCAATTGCAGGTGGAGCAAATGCTAAGCCATTTGTTACACACCATAATGCACTTGATGTTGACAGATACTTGAGAATCGCCCCAGAACTCTATCTCAAACGTCTTATTGTCGGTGGATTTGAAGCGGTATTTGAGATCAACCGTAACTTTAGAAATGAGGGAATGGATGCAACACACAATCCTGAGTTTACTTCAATCGAATTTTACTGGGCATATAAAACATATAAAGACCTCATAGCAATCACAAAAGAGTATTTTCAATACCTTTTTGAACACCTTGATCTTCCAACAATCCTTCCTTATGGCGATATGGAAGTAAACTTCGATAATTTTCAGGAGATCCCACTCATTGAATCACTCACAACTGTCGGTGGCGTTCCTGCAGAGATCGTAAACGACAAAGAAAAGATCCTGGCTTACCTGAAAGAAAACAATCTCGAAGCAAAAGAGGAGATGAACCTTGGACAGCTTCAAGGTGAACTCTTTGATGAATTCGTTGAAGAAAAACTCATCGACCCTACTTTCATTACAGAGTATCCTGTTGAGATCTCTCCGCTGGCAAGAAGAAGTGATGAAAATCCTGCTATCACAGAGCGTTTTGAGCTTTTCATCGCCGGACGTGAGATAGCCAATGCATTCTCTGAGCTCAATGACCCGCTTGACCAGTTAGAACGATTCAAAGGTCAAATGGATGCAAAAGAGTGTGGTGATGATGAAGCCCATGCAATGGATACTGACTTTGTTGAAGCACTCAGCTATGGAATGGCTCCAACAGCAGGACAAGGCATAGGTATTGACAGACTTGTCATGCTGCTCACGAACGAACACTCTATTCGTGACGTACTTCTTTTCCCTGCCATGAAACCGCTCACGCAAGAAGTATGTGAGGATGAAGAGGAAAAATAAATAGAGCGATTTCCTCCGCTCTATTCTTTTTTAATATAAAAGATCATCAGACCCTTTTAATATAAAACTTTTATCAACGATACTCCGTGTGGATTTATATTCATCAAAATCAAATGTCGGTAGTTTTTCGTCAAGATAAGAGGTATTAAATTTCCCCTCTTTAAAATCTTTTTCTGTAATAATGGCTTTATGAAGCGGTATATTTGTCACAACACCATCAATGAAAAACTCATCTAAAGCCCTCAAGCCTTTTCTAACAACTCCATCCCATTCCAAAGCATAAACAATGAGTTTTCCTACCATTGAATCATAATTAGGAGGAATTGTATAACCGGCATACACACTTGTATCGAGTCTTACTCCCGGACCTCCCGGTGCCATATAATTTGTAATTTTTCCTACTGCAGGCATAAAATTATTTTGCGGGTTTTCAGCATTTATTCTAAACTCTATGGAATAGCCTCGAATCACTATCTCTTCTTGCTTATATTTAAGCTTGTCGCCACCGGCTATTTCAATCATTCTCTGTATAATATCAATACCTGATATAATCTCAGTAACGGGATGTTCAACCTGAACTCTTGTATTCATCTCAATAAAATAAAAATCATCATTTTCATCTACTAAAAATTCAACTGTTCCGACATTTTCGTAGCCAATCTCTTTGACGGCATTGACGGCTGTTTCACATAGTTTTTTTCTTGTTGCATCATTGAGTCGTGGACTTGGTGCTATCTCTATTACCTTTTGATGTCTTCTTTGGATTGAGCAGTCACGCTCACCCAAATGAACGACATTGCCATACTTGTCTGCAACAATCTGCACTTCAATATGACGAGGATTTTGAACATATTTTTCTATGAACACTTCACCTTTGCCGAAATATTTTATCGCTTCATTCGTAGCAGATTCGAAAAACTCCTGAAATTCACCTGCCTTATAAACAATACGCATACCGCGTCCACCACCGCCAAAAGCCGCTTTTATAATAACCGGAAAACCTATTTCACTTGCAATTCTCTCGCCCTCTTTTGCATCACTAACAGGTTCTACCGTACCTTCAAGAATAGGTACACCGACTTTTTTGACCGCCGTTTTTGAAGCCATTTTATCTCCAAAAAGTGCAATATGTTCAGCCTTCGGTCCAATAAAGATAATATCATTCTCTTCACATGCTCTGGCAAATTCGGCACTCTCAGACAAAAATCCATATCCGGGATGAATCGCGTCACAACGGGTTCGCATAGCGATGTTTATTAAATTTTTATAATTGAGATAGGCTTCAAGAGGATCTCCACTGATGGCATATGAGTTATCAGCCTTTTGCACCCAAACACCATCTTCATCCACATCTGAAAAGACGGCAACAGTCTTTATGCCAAGTTCTTTACATGCGCGAATGATTCGCAGGGCTATCTCGCCCCTGTTTGCAATCAATATTCTTTTTATTTTACTCATTATTTTTACTCACTTTCATAATTTCATGCCATTATATAACGCTTAATTAAATAGTTATGAAAGTGATGCTATTTACTTAGGTTCTATCAGGCGTGATTGATACTCTTTTGGATGTTTACATACCGGACAAACTTCAAGCGCTTTTTTGCCGTAATGAATGTGTCCGCATACTTCACAGATCCATACCTCTTCTTCATTATCACTCAAGAATTCTTTATGTGACATAAGTCTCTCTAGCAGCATCTTATACATTTTTTCATGCTCGACTTCTACTTTACCGATGTTCTTAAAGAGCGTAGCCGCTTCTCTTTCCCCTTCTTCTTTTGCAATCGCAGCAAAATCAGGATACATGGTTGTATTTTCATAACTTTCACCATTGATGGCATCTTGAAGATTCTCTTCGGTACTTCCAAAGTTATTCTCTCTTTCATACTTCATTCTATTATGAAGGGCAAGTTCAAGCTTTGCATGCTCTTTTTCATTATTCGCCGCTCTTTGGAAATGTGCCGCAATGTCACGATAACCCTCTTTTTGAGCGACTTTTGCATAGTATTCGTACTTGTTTCTCGCCTGCGACTCTCCGGCAAATGCTTTCATCAAATTGACCAAAGTGAGATTTTCAGTAATCATCTCCATCGCCTGACCGCAACAATGCAGCTCACCGCCGCCCACATTTTGAACCTCAACTATATTCCCGCACTTGTTACATCTGTATGATTCATACTGTCTCATTTTCAGTCCTTTTCTATATAAGTTATCTTAATTCTGACATAATACAACTTAAAGGAAAATTATTTTCCATTATAAAAACAGAATCACTTTTACTAAAGAAGTTTATTCAGAACAATATTATTATATTTTTAGTATAATCGGCTCATATTTATTTTACAAGGAATTTTACCTCATGAGTTTTTTAAAAGAGTTTGATGAAGTCGTATACAACCTATGCGAAAAAGAGCTAGAGAGACAAACTGACCACTTGGAGATGATTGCATCTGAGAACTTCACACTGCCTGCCGTAATGGAAGCGATGGGATCTGTATTTACAAACAAATATGCAGAAGGATATCCTGCAAAACGTTACTATGGCGGATGTGAATATGCAGACAGTGTTGAACAGCTTGCAATCGACAGAGCATGCGAACTTTTTGGCTGCAGCTATGCAAATGTACAGCCACACTCTGGAAGTCAGGCAAACGGTGCCGTCTATGCAGCACTTTTAAAAGCCGGAGATAAACTTCTTGGTATGGACTTAAGTCACGGCGGACACTTGACACATGGTTCAAAACCATCGTTCTCAGGTAAGAATTACAGCTCGTTTACATACGGTGTTGAGCTTGACGGCCGCATCAACTATGATAGAGTTTTAGATATTGCTAAAATCGTTCAACCTAAGATCATCGTTTGTGGTGCGTCTGCTTATGCACGTGGGATCGACTTTGCAAAATTCCGTGAAATCGCTGATGAAGTCGGTGCAATTTTATTTGCCGACATTGCACACATCGCAGGTCTTGTCGCTGCAGGTGAACACCCTAGCCCGTTCCCTCACGCACACGTAGTAACGACAACAACACACAAAACTCTGGCAGGTCCTCGCGGCGGTATGATCATGACAAACGATGAAGATATCGCGAAAAAGATAAACTCTGCTATCTTCCCTGCACTGCAAGGAGGACCACTTGTACATGTTATCGCTGCAAAAGCGGTAGGTTTCAAGCACAACCTCAGCCCAGAGTGGAAAGAGTATGCAAAACAAGTGAAGAAAAATGCCTCAGTTCTTGCTGATGTACTTATGAAACGCGGTTATGATGTCGTTTCAGGCGGAACAGACAATCACCTCGTACTTGTCAGTTTTGTAGGAAAAGAGATCTCAGGAAAAGATGCAGATGCCGCTCTTGGTAATGCCGGTATCACAGTAAACAAAAACACTGTTCCTGGTGAGACAAGAAGCCCATTCGTGACTTCCGGTATTCGTGTAGGTTCTCCTGCGCTTACATCACGCGGTATGAAAGAGAAAGAATTCGAACTTATCGCAAATAAAATGGCTGATGTTTTAGATGATATTAACAACACTGAACTTCAGGCAAAGATAAAAGCAGAGCTCAAAGAGTTGGCACAGAATTTTGTCATCTACAACCAACCGACATACTAATACAAAAGAGATTATATGACTGCAATGGATCTAAAACTCATTAAAATGGTCAGTGACCACTACTGGATAAAAAAAGATACAGTAGTGAATAAACTCACCTTTAAGGGGCGTACTTTTTACAATAAATTTGAAAGAGTGAACGCTCCGCTCACGCAATCCGTTATCAATCAACACTTAAAAGGCGAAATAACGGTTGCACACTCCCTTGTAAACAAAAACAACATTGTTGAAAATATTGTCATAGATTATAATGGAAGGGATCCGGAGAGATTTTATCATAAGACGCAACTACTCTTGCGTGAGGAGGGTTTTATCAACTTCACAGCTTATAAGAGCAAAACGGAAGGGCATCTGCATGTTTATATTCACAAAGGTCATACAACACTGCAAGAAGCAATTCAAATAGGTAAGATGATAAGTATGAAACTTGCAGCCAAACAACCAAAACAGTGGAGAATGTTTCCCAACAACGACATGCCGGATGAATACAATATACTTGTTCTTCCGTATGATGTCTATGCCAAGGAGCGAGGCGCTTCCTGGTCAAAGCATATGTAACTTGATAGTTACATAATTTTTCGCTATTATATAGATATAAAATAAAATTCGAGGTAAGATTATGGATGATAAGAACGAACTGAGCGATATCGTACTCAATAAAGGCAATGCATCGGGATCCAATAAAAAGCTTATATTGGCAGTTGCGACATTAGGTGTAGTTTTAATTATCGTTGTCATGCTCATGAACTCTATGAACTCAGGGTCAAATGACAACTTACCTCAAGCCGTACTGCCGCCAAAACCTCAAAAAGAAGCAGCACAACAGACACCAAAAGATGAACCGCTTTTTGAAGAAGTTCAAGTAATGCAGGATGATGCCTCTTCAGATGCCGATTTAGATAAAATCGCGCAGAAACTAAAAGAAGAGAGTGCTGCAGAAGAAGAAAGCAGTGCAGCTGCAAAACCTGCACCTGTCGCTGTTAAACAACCTGTAAAGAAAGCTGTAAAAAAAGTGACAAAACCTGCACAAAAACCAGCTCCTGTTACACATACAGCTACTGCATCAGGCAGCTATTATATTCAGGTAGGTTCTTTTTCAAAATATAAACCAAATAAAAAATTCCTTGCTTCCATTAAAAGTTTAGGCTTAAACTATAAATTTCACAAAGTAGGAACACTGAACAAAGTACTTGTAGGTCCATTTAAAACACGTAAAGAAGCAAACAACGCAAAAAGAGTTCTCCGTGCAAAAGTGGAACCGGGCGCATTCTTAGTAAAACTGTAAAATAGAATATGATACACTCAAAACAATTTACACTCGACCAGCTTGCACCTATTGCTGTGTACTCAAAAATAAGGGAGATGTTTTCAAAAGAGATATCTTATCTTTTTGAGAGCGCAGGAGGAAGTGAAGGAAACTACTCATTTATCTGCATCGGTGCAAGAGAACGCTTGCAATACATCAACAATGAAACCGTCTATACGGATAGTAATGGGAACAAGCATACAAAAGCTGAAAACCCTTTTACTTTTTTAAAAGAGTACTATAAAAAAGTAGATACAACCATCTATAAAGAAGCGACAAAAGATCTTGGTGTCGGTTATGTTGACGGTTTTATCGGTTATATTGGTTACGATATGGTCAAAGTTTTCGAGCCAAAACTTGGAGAGAGCATGGATCATCTTGTTGATGAGCTGCACACACCGGATTTGGACCTTATCCTCCCTAAACTCGTACTAGTCTATTCTCATAAAAATCATAAGATCACCCTTGTCTCTACGCTTCAGGAGTATGCTGATAAATTTGAGACTATAGAAGCAGATCTTAAAGGGACATATACCTACAAACATAGAGTTTATAATGTTGGTAATGATGCCGGAAGCTACGCACACTCCAAAGAGAAATTTTTTGAGATGATCGACAAGTCAAAAGAGATGATAAAAAGCGGCGATGTCTTTCAGATCCTAATGACAAACCGTTTTACACGTCATATCCAAGTCGATGCTTTCTCTTTTTATAGAATCTTACGTGCAAAAAACCCCTCTCCCTATATGTTTTTAATGGAGTATGAAGATTTTAGCATTGTCGGTTCATCCCCTGAAGTCATGGTACGTCTTACCGATGGAGAGATACTCCTTCGTCCGATTGCAGGAACACGAAAACGCGGCAGTACAAAAGAGCGTGATAAAGAACTTGAGATCGAACTGCTCAATGATCCAAAAGAACTTGCAGAACATCTTATGCTCATAGACCTTGGACGTAATGATGTCGGGCGTGTGGCAAAGACAGGTACTGTAAAAGTGGAAGAGATGATGCATATAGAACGTTTTTCTCACGTGATGCATATAGTCTCTGATGTCGTAGCCGAGCTGCGTGAGGACAAAGATATGTTTGACCTTTTCATGGCGACGTTTACAGCAGGAACGATGACAGGTGCACCAAAAATTCGTGCCATGGAGCTCATTGCCGAGTATGAAGGTCTCAAACGTGGTTTTTACAGTGGTTCCATTGGTTACTTTGGATTTGATGGTAATATGGACTCTGCCATCACCATACGTACAGCACTTGTTACAAAAGACAAGGTTGTGCTTCAAGCCGGTGCCGGTGTTGTTGCAGACAGCATCAAAGAGCTTGAATACCTTGAAGTGAAAAACAAGCTTGGTGCACTTATTCACTCACTTGAAGATCTAGACAGAAAATAATGCAGCTCTTTGCTATTTTTGGAGACCCGGTAGCACATTCTCGCAGTCCACTTATGCACAATTCTGTCTTTAAACATTGTCATTATCCAGCCTGCTATACACGTGTTCATCTCAAAGATGGTACCCAGTTACGTGAAACATTTTTCAAACTCAAACTCAGCGGTGCCAATATTACAGTGCCCCATAAAGAAGCAGCCTATGCGGCGTGTGATGAGATACGCGGATTTGCAAACGATGTCGGCGTTGTCAATACCATCATCGAAGAAAATGGCAGACTTATCGGATACAATACAGATGCTGACGGTTTTTTATATGCCATCAGTGAGTTTCAAACGATTAAAAAAGTACTGATTCTCGGTGCAGGTGGAACAGCGAAAGCGCTCAGCCAAAAATTTTTACAAGAGCAAATGGAAGTCTCTGTTCTCAATCGAAGTGAGGGTCGACTTGCCTTTTTCAAAGAAAGAGGCTGTAAGACCTACACTTGGAATGATGTTCAGCTTGAAAATTATGATTTGGTAGTTAACACGACAAGTGCCGGTCTCAAAGATGAGGAGCTTCCTGCCCCCGTAGAGATCATCCAAGATCTACTTCACGCAACACGATATGCTGCTGATGCCATATATGGCAAACTAACGCCTTTTTTACAGCTGGCAAAGCAATATGGCATTACCTATAAAGATGGTGCAGATATGCTCTTAGGGCAAGGAGTTTTGGCAAATGAACTCTTTGTTCAAAACAAACTCTCAAAAAACGAGATTGAAAAGTTTATGAAAAAAAGCTTTGCACTTTAACGTGAAAAGCTAAAACCGATGGAAAATTTCGTTACCTCTCTGTTGTAATCCACTAAAGATTCAACATAACCATTAAAGAATTTTACATACAAATAGGTATCATGCGGCAGAGGATATGAATATGTTGCTTCCACTGCGCCTTTTAAACTGCTTATATTACCACGAACCATAAAAGTAAACATATGCTCATTGTAAAAATAGGTAAATTTCGCTTTGGTATAACCCAAATATTTCATAATATCTGGATTATCAGTCAAATCTTCAGATCCCAAATAAGGTGTCATAAGTGTCAAATCTGTTAGAAGAGTACCGTGTTGCAGGGTTAATGTAGTGTAAAGATAATTAATGCTCTTAGAGAGATTATAACCATTGAAGAAAGGAATATTTGTTGTATTGGGCTGTCCATTGGATTGATGAGCAATTGCAAATTTTAACGAACGCATATTTAAACCAGAAGTTTTGTCGCTTATTGGAAAAACAACAAAGCCTTCCGGGTTATAAATACTTTCTCTAAACGGTGACGAGTTAATATATATCTGCCAAAAAGCTCTATGTGTATAGGAAACATAATACTTTTCATGCAATCCAAAAAGATCATCAGCAATTTTAAGCTTTAAACTCACCTGCAGTTCCGCTTCTTTATTGTCATAAGTAACAGTAGGTTTATGAGAAATATATCTGCTGTTAGCAATGCCAAAAGGCAGAATATAATTGGAACGGTATGGTTTAAGACCAAAGTCACCATCAAGCCAATGCTGCATATTCTCTTTCGATCTGTCATTTTGAACATTTTCAATATTGATCTGACTCTTCGTCTCATCTACTTTTTTAACTTCACATACAGCAGCTGTCTCTGCAAAGAGAGATGCACTTAAAAGCAGTAGTAAATAAAATCTAATCATACTCTCACCCTGTCTTCCAATGCTCTCGTTAAAGAGAGCAGATCAATATTTTCCAAACTCACTCCTGTCGGCACACCCTGTGCTATTTTTGAAAAGTTAACACTGTATTGACTCAGTTTATCTTCTATGTAAAGAATAACCGCATCGTTAGCAATAGAAGGTGTCAAGGCAAAAAGCACTTCACTGATGCCATTTTTAACAATATCTTCTAAATGAGATACGGAGAACTCTTCTAAAGAATCAAGCACAAAATACCTGCCGTCAAAAAGAGCATTCTCTTCTAACAGCAAAATATCTTTGGCATTCTCGACAATACATAAAAGCGTAGCATCCCTTGTCTCATCTGCACAGATATGACACAGTTCATCTTCACTCATGCCGCCGCAGATACGGCACTTTTTCAGACTGCCTATGGCATCTTCTATGGCATGTGATATTTTCAGCCCCGCATAGGTATCGTTCATTATCATGAAATAGGCCAGACGCGTTGCAGACTTCTTACCGATAGTCGGCAGCTCCTGCAGTGCATCAACCAGTCTGTTGAATTTTTCCAATGCGTTATTCATTCTTCTCTTTCTCTTTTGGTAACAACAGCCATAACTTCAGTGGTGCTTTAAGATGCCCGGCAAGCGCTAAAGCTTCCTCTCCGCTGCCGACAAAAAGATCCGCTCTCACAGTTCCTTTGATGGCACCGCCCGTATCTTGAGCAAATACAATTTTGTTTATTTTTGTGTTATTTAAATCTGCGTGCAAGTATAACATACTTCCAAGTGAAATGTAACGTTTATCTACAGCAATTGAACGCATAGGTGTCAATTCTACACCCAAAGCCCCTGTTGCCCCATGTTCTCTTTTTGAAAAAAAGACCATTGAATTATTATAGTTAAGCACTTCATCTATACGGTCAGGGTGCTCACGCAGCCACTCTCTGATACTTTGCAGTGAAACCTCTTCTAAAGAGAGCTCATTTTTCTTGACGAGATATTTTCCTATGGAACGGTATTTATAACCATTTTGATTGTCATAACCTAAATAAAAGGAGCTATTGTCATCAAGTTTTGCTATACCCGAACCCTGAACTTCCAAAAAGAATTTATCTATCTCAGAATCACAATAACACAAGACCGAAGCATTGAGTTCATTTGTTTTGGCTTCGCCTCTTGTCAAGTATGGGATAACCCTGTTTCCATCCAGTCTTCCTCTTAGTCTGTAATGTTTCAATTCCGGATAAATTTGAGAGAGATCGACCACAACCAAATCTTTTGGCGTTGCATAGACAGGGTACTTATATCGATCTGATTTTTGATATGATGCATGAATCTCTGCTTCATAGTAACCTGTTAAAAGCCCGGTATCATCTTCTTTGTCATTTACTATTTGGTAAGCTTGAAAATTCTCTCGGATAAATGTTTCTACATCACTTACATACTTAGCTTCATTACATAAGTTTTCATAAATTTCAAACGCTTTTTTTGTCTGACAGTTCTTTTGAAAACTCTGCAAAACCGCATCGAAGTTTTCTGCATTAAATTCCGGCAATGTTTCTATAGCAACCGGCTTCAGTCTTGTATGAGGAAACTCTTTAAATATCACAGCCGGTTTTTTGGAACAGGATAAAAAAAGTAGAGAAATGCATAAAAGAAATATTGCTGTTTTCATAGGAAGGATTATACCTTAGCAGACAAAAAATCAAATAAAATAAGGTATAATTTCAAAAAAAATTTGACTACAGGATAATCATTAATGGAAGAATTAAGCTATTATGAGATTTTAGAAGTATCACAAGACGCAGATAAGGCGACGATCAAAAAAGCTTACAGAAAAATGGCAAAGAAATATCACCCAGATAAAAATGCAGGTGATAAAGAGGCTGAGCATATGTTTAAACTCATCAATGAGGCATATCAATGTCTCAGCGATGACCAACAGCGAAGCATCTATGACCGTTACGGAAAAGAAGGACTTCAAGGAATGGGAGGCGGAGGCGGACACTCTTCTGCCGGCTTTGATGACCTTGGTGCTATATTTGAGGAGATGTTCAGCGGTTTTGGCGGAGGAGGAAGAAGACGTCAGAACCCTGCGGATATGGAAAAATACCCTCTCGATATGAATATAGACATGACTATAAGCTTTCAAGAAGCGGTCTTTGGATGTGAAAAAGAGATAGAGTACAGATACAAAAAATCCTGTGAAGCATGTAAAGGAACAGGGGCAAAAGACGGTAAACTCTCTACCTGCCAGCAATGTAAAGGGCAAGGACAGGTTTATATGAAACAGGGCTTCATGACCTTTTCACAGACATGTCCTGTATGTCACGGTACAGGTTCTTCAGCAACAGAAAAATGTAAACAATGTCACGGTGCCGGTTATGAAGAGGTAAAAGAGACAATCACTGTCACTGTTCCACAAGGAATCGACAGCGGAAACCGTCTACGTGTTTCAGGCAAAGGAAATATTGGTAAAAATGGCCGCAGAGGTGATCTTTATATCACTTTTGATGTCAGGCCTGACAAGCACTTCATCAGAAATGACAATGATGTATATATTGAAATACCTGTCTTTTTCACACAGGCTGTCAAAGGCGATATACTGACAATTCCTTCACTTACAGGAGAGTTGGAGCTGAAACTTCAAATAGGCACGAAAGACAAACAGCGCTACACTTTTAGAGGTGAAGGTATCGAGGATGTCCATGGACACGGTAAAGGAGATCTTATCGCCATTGTTGACATTCAGTATCCTAAGAAACTAAGCGATGAGCAGTTGGAACTTTTAAATAAACTGCAGGAATCTTTCGGTGTTGAGTCAAAACCGCATGAAGGTGTTCTTGATTCTGTCATTGACAAAATGAAAAGCTGGTTCAAATAGCATGAACAAACAGCATCTGAAAGATCAGCTCTCAACACTGGCTCTGTCCATGTTCAGAAAAGATTTTTTCGGAATATATCACGGCTCGCTCTCTGCAAAGACAGAGACCAGCCGTTTTCTTATCAATACAAAAGAGGCCGTTTTTGATGCCATTGACAATGATGCCCTTATAGAGCTCTATTTTAAGAAAGACTATCGTTGGAATCAGGCAAGTATCGATGCCAGCATTCATCAAAGTATCTATTCACAAATTTCAGAAGCGAAGTTTATCTGTTTTACTATGCCGCAGTTTACCACCGCTTACTCACTTGAGCATAATATTATCACACCGAAAGATTATTTCGGTCATCGAGAAATCGGTTTTATAGAGATCTTTGATCCAAAGCAGTTTGAAGACTGGTATGAACGAGCTCAAAGTGAAATAGCCTACTACTTTCAAAGTAAAAAAACAAATATCATGGTCATCCGCGGTTACGGTGTCTATACCTATAGCAGAGACATGCATGAAATGGCAAAGCAGCTGGCCATTTTAGAAAAAAGCTGTCGTTTGCTGATGCTGGAGAAAGGGACATCTTCCGTCTTTGATGATTAAAATCAGTTTTTAAAGCTCTTTTATCGCAGAGTAAGCCACATCCATCATTGTTTTTATCTCATCTTCTGTAATAATATACGGCGGCATAAAATAAACGATATGTCCAAGCGGACGCAATAAAACGCCATGTTTTAACCCATATTCATAAACTTTCAGTCCAATACGCTCCTCAGCCTTATAGCCTTGTAGCTCAACCGCACAGACCATTCCCGTTTGTCTGACTTGGGCAACATTTTCAAGACTTTCAAACTTTTTGAGCTGCTGCGTCATAAATGCAGCCTTTTGCCTGTTTTTTTCAATGATGTCATCATTTTCAAAAATATCCAAAGTGGCATTTGCCGCGGCACAGGCGAGCGCATTACCCGTATAGGAGTGCGAATGCAAAAAGGCTTTATGTTCATTGTAATCACAGTAAAACTTTGCATAGATATCATCGGATGTAAGGACAACTGAAAGTGGAAGATAACCCCCTGTCAAACCTTTAGAAAGCACTAAAAAATCAGGAGAAATGCCTGCTTTTTCACAGGCAAAAAGCTCACCTGTACGCCCAAAACCGACCATCACTTCATCAGCGATAAGATGGATATTGTATTGACTGCATATCTCACGCAAGAGCACCAAAAAATGGGGATGATACATATGCATATACCCTGCCCCTTGAATCAAAGGCTCAACGATGATGGCACTGATCTCATCAGCTCTGTTTTGACATAAGATCTCAAACTCTTTTGCTGCGTCTGCAGCACTCTCTTTACTCATATCTTTTGGTACAGGCGTTTGTATGGTCTGCATTAAAAGCGGCTCGTAGGTATCTTTATAGAGTTCTACATCACCAACACTCAGCGCTCCTATTGTCTCACCGTGATAAGAGTTTGTGAGTGAGACAAAAAGCGGTTTTTTCTCGCCACTGTTGAGATGAGCATGATAACTCATCTTGAGTGCCACTTCTACAGCCGAAGAGCCGTTATCAGAATAAAAACACTTCTGCAGACCATCAGGTGTTAGTTTTACAAGGCGTTCAGAAAGGCATATAACCTGCTCATGTGTAAAACCTGCAAGTATAACATGTTCTAATGTGTCAAGCTGTTCTTTCACTTTCTCGTTGATATAACTGTTAGTATGCCCGAACATGTTAACCCACCATGAGCTTATTGCATCTATGTAACGATTGCCTTCAAAATCCTCAAGATAGATGCCATGGGCTTTTTTTATCGGTATAAGCGGCAGTCTTTCATGATCTTTCATCTGTGTACAAGGGTGCCAAAGTACATCTAAATCTCTGTTTTTCAATTCTTCATTTTTCATAAGCAAATTATATCTTTTATCTCCTCTCTTTATCAAGTTTAAAGGCGAATTTACATAGAATTACGTAAATTTGAAGATGAAGGTTTTTTAATATTATGATTACATGGATGCAAAGACACAAGAAGTGGCTTATAATAACTATCTGGATTTCAACTATCGCTTTTATTGGAGCCGGTTTTGTCGGCTGGGGTCAGTACAAATATGGCGACAAAGCAAGTTCTGTTGCAAAAGTCGGTGACGTTGAGATCAGTATGAGCGAGTTGCAAAAAGCATACTCTCGTTTGTATCAACAGTATAACCAAATGCTTCAAGGAAATTTCGACGAAGAGAAAGCCAAACAGTTTGGTCTGCAGAAACAGGCGCTCCAACAGCTTGTTCAACAGGCACTTCTTGTAAATCTGGCAAAATCATATGACTTGATGGTCAGTGATATTGAACTTTTCAGAGTTATCAAGTCGCAAAAAGTCTTTTACAAAAACGGTGCATTCGATAAAGAGACATACAAACAGGTACTTTCACAAAACAGAATGACTCCAAAAGAGTATGAAAAAGGACTGCGTAGAGAGCTTCTCATCCAAAAGGCCGTTGGACTGCTTCCTGTAAAAGCTTCACCAAATGAAGAAAAGATCGTTACTACCCTGCTCAACATTGCCGATAAGATCAACTATAAAATACTTTCAGAAGATATGATTCACATAACACCTACAGATAAAGAACTCAAAAACTTTTGGGAAGGTCAGAAGAACAACTTTATGACTGATGTAAGTTATGAAATAAACTTCGTAAAACAATCTCCGGTATCCAAAGAGTATGATAAAGCCGCTATAACAAAACACTACCAAGAGAACAAAACACACTTTCGAGACAAAGAGGGGAAAATTCTTCCACTTGAAAATGCAAAAGATGCCGTCATCAAAGAACTCAATGCAAAAGCGAGTAAAGATGCAGCACTGCGAACATACATTGCATTTAAAAAAGGCAAGCTTGATCCAAGCGTAAAAAAAGAGACACTTACAATTTCAAACAGCAATAATCCGCTTGGCGACCAAGTTCTCAAAACAGTAACAACGCTTTCTGCAACAAAGCCTTATGCAAAACCTGTTCTTGTGAACGATACTTACTATATAATTGAGTTAGTTAAAACAAACCCTGCAATGCCGAAGTCATATGAAGCGGCAAAAGCAGAAGTTTTACCACTCTATCTTGCACAAAAGAGAAAAGAGAAGCTTTTTGCGTTAGCAAACAGCTCTGTAGATACATTTATTGGGCAAACTACCGATTTTATTACTGTTAGTTCAGTGGACAAAATCAATGGTCTTACTAAGAATGAAGCAGGTGAGTTTTTACAGAAACTTTTTACTACTGATAAAAAGAAAGCTTTTATAACATTGAAAGACGGAAAAATTGTTTTGTTCAACATTTTGGAACAAAAACTGCTTAATAACAAGAATAGTAACGGAAGTGATGTTATCACCCGATTAAAAAGTACATTGTTTAGTGAAGGTTTAATGAAAACACTTCAAAACAAGTACCAAACTGAGATATTTATCCAAGGACTCTAAATTGAGTAGAACTGTTTTAGCCATCGACATTGGCTCAACAAAAATTTGTGCTGTTACCGCTGAGATAGCTGATGATAACAGTATCTCTATCACGGGAGCCGGCACGACAAAAGCACAGGGTCTCAAAAAAGGAAGCATTACAAACATAGAACTCGCTGCACGAAGCATTAAAATAGCTGTTGAAGATGCCAAACGAGTTTCAGGTTCAACGATCACGAGTGCAATTGTCTCCATCTCAGGAGCTTACACAAAAAGTCTAAACTCAAATGGTATTGTGAACATTCAATCAAAAGAGATATCTTTTGAAGAGATCAAACGTGTCATGCACACCTCTTTATATAATGCAAATATTCCAAATGAGTATGAAGTACTGCATGCCCTTCCATTTAACTTCAAAGTAGACGACCAGGACTACATCGAAGATCCGCTAGGAATGAATGCCTCACGTCTTGAAGTTGAAACACACATCATAACAACACAAAAATCAAATCTCAACAATCTTAAAAAAGCGGTCAAAGGTGCAGGAGTCGATGTTGAAAATATTGTACTCAACTCTTATGCTTCTGCCATCGCAACACTCAACGAAGATGAAAGAGAACTTGGTGCTGCTGTCATTGATATGGGTGGTAATACGAGCAATATTGCTATCTATTCAGGAAACTCTATCCGATATAATGAATACCTTGGTGTCGGTTCGAATCATGTGACAAGCGATCTCTCTATGGCGCTTCATACACCGCTTAATGTTGCCGATAAAGTCAAACTGACATACGGCTCTTTACTTACTCCAAGTAATGACCTTATAGAACTTCCTGTAATCGGCGATGAAGATACAACACATGAAGTTTCACTAGAAGTGGTCCACAATGTCATCTTCGCTCGTGTTGAGGAAACACTAATGATTCTTGCACAATTCATAGAAAAAAGCGGTTTAAAAGATCAAATCGGTGCTGGCGTTGTTCTTACGGGTGGTTTTTCAAAGATGGAAGGCATTAGAGATCTGGCAATTGCCACTTTTGGTTCTATGCCTGTGCGTTTGGCAAAACCACGTGAGATGAATGGACTTTTTGACACACTCAGAGAACCTGAATATTCAAGTGCCATTGGCTTAATAATGTATGCAGCTGTTCCTTATACGCCGTATGAAATCGATGTAAACAAAAGAGTACGCCATACAAATGAAAAACCGACACAAAGCACACATGTCGACCTTTCAGATACAAGTGAAAACCTTACTGCACCACTTGCACAAAAAACAGAAGAGCAAGAATCGAAGATGATCAATCTCGAAGCAGCACAGGCTAAAAAGAGTGATGAAGCAGGAAGCCTCAGCAAATTTTGGAATTGGGCAACCCAGTTATTTTAAAGGAGTGAAATATGGAACCGTTTGTAATTGAAGAGACAGTAAACCCTAATGGTGCACGAATCATAGCAGTAGGCGTCGGCGGCGGCGGCGGTAATATGATCGGGCACATGATAAACGAAGGTGTCAGCGGTATTGAGATGATGCTTGTCAATACTGATGCACAGGTACTCAGTGAAACGAATGCTGCCACAAAGATCCAGATCGGTGCGAAACTCACAAAGGGACTTGGTGCAGGAATGAAGCCAAACATCGGTAAAGATTCTGCATTAGAGAACTATGATGATATTCGTTCTGCATTAGAAGGTGCCGATATCGTATTTATCTCTGCCGGCCTTGGTGGAGGAACAGGTACCGGTGCGGCTCCTGTTGTTGCGCAAATAGCAAAAGAAGTCGGAGCACTTACTATTTCCATTGTCACAAAACCTTTCATGTTCGAAGGACGTAAACGTCTTAAACTTGCTGAAACAGGTCTTGAAGAGTTGAAAAAAGAGAGTGATTCCATCGTCGTAATTCCAAATGACAAACTCCTTTCTATCATTGACAGAAAACTGGGACTCAAAGAGAGCTTTAAGATCGTTGATTCTGTTCTTGCACAGGCAGTCAGCGGAACTTCAGGTGTCATTCTCTCAAGCGGTGAAAATGACATTAACCTTGACTTTGCCGACTTGCAAACTGTTATGAGCCATAAAGGTATGGCACTTATGGGTGTTGGTGAGCATGAAGGCGAAAATGCTGCCTATGAAGCTATTAAAGCGGCTATTGAGTCTCCACTTCTTGACAATATGTCCATTAACGGCGCGATGGGTGTACTTGTTCACTTCAGTATGCATCCTGACTTTCCTATGATGGAACTTGCAGAAGCGATGGAAGTCGTTCATGAAAGTGCACATGATGATGCAGAAGTTATCTGGGGAACGTCGACAGATGCCTCACTCAATGAGAACTATGTAAAAATCACGATCGTAGCAACCGGTTTTGAAAAAGACCTTGCCAACAATGATGACTTTGTACCTGAAGAGCCTGTAGCACCGCAGGTAAAAGTCCGCCCTCGTCTTGTTGTCGGTGGTGATTTAGACAGTGACTACCTAGATATTCCAGCATATATGCGACAACAGCAAGACTAACCTTGTCCACTTCCTTTGAAAAAATCATGAAGGCCAAATCACTCCTTGGTCTTCGTGAAAAGTCCTCCATTAAAGAAATCAAAAATCGTTATAAAGACCTTATGAAAAAATGGCATCCCGACAAACATCCGAATGATGTCGACAAAGCAACTAAAATGAGTATGAAGATAAATGATGCCTATAAGACTATTTTAGAATACTGCAATAACTATGAATACCCATTTGACGAAGAGAGTATACGAGAGAAGTACCAATCCCCTTCTGAGTGGATGCAAAACAAATTCGGCAATAAAAAAGATACTATTTAAGCCAAACACCATTTTTGAGATAGTAGCTGAGTGGATAGTATGTCACAATGAGCATATAGAGCGTATTGTAAAAAAGAGAAAGACGAAAACGTTTTAACTGCTCCTCTTTTTTAAACTCTATCAACCCAAGAGCTATACCAAAAAATGTTCCTACAAATAAGATGATATAAAGAAAATAGCCGATGTAGTTATAATCTCGCTGCAGAAGACAAAACGGACAGTGATGTGTCGGTAATTCATAGATATAAGTGCCAAAGAAAGCAATCAGTGTGATGATTGCCATAATGAGATAAAAAACATTGGTTATGGCATAAAAATATCTGTTTTTTAGCAGGTAAAATAGAACAAGCAGCACAAAAGTTCCATAAAAAAAAGAGAGCAGTAGTGAATGAGAAGCACCTAGAACCTCTGCCATATAAGTTGCTGATGTCGTTGAAAAAATAGCTCCGCAACAATCAACAACACTATTTACATCCAAAGCACCATACATCATGCTCTCTATAACGATCTCTGCTAAAAGTAAAAAATAAGCTACACAAAAGAGCCAAAATTTCTTTTTAAGATAGGGTTGATTTTCATACTTCATATCTTCATCATTGAGCACTATCCAAAAAGCGAAAACATACAAATTGAGTATCTTTAACAAAAGCAGCGGCGTACCGTAAGTTGTCGCACTGACAACACCGGCTGCACACATAGCTCCTGGAAGCAAGGTAGCTATATTATTGAGAGTATAAACAAAAAAGATAAAAAGAGGTACTTTGACATAGAAAATAAATTTGATGATGGTTGCCGAGAGATAGCTTTTCTTTTCAAGCTCATACTGATAAGATGTCGTTGCATTAGTATCATAACTGCGTACTATTTTCACGGCGTTTACAAATGCTATGGTTGCAAAAATCACAAACAAAGCATTTATAATGTATAGCGTGATGATTTCCGGTGTTAAGAGCATTACAGGAGATTTCCGTGTTCAATGTTTACGATTGTATCTACAAAATCAAGATCGAAAAAAAGTGGATCATGTGTTGCCACAACAATGGTTCTCTTTTTTGATTTAAGATCACGCAGCATCTCTATAAACTCCAAAGAGAGCTTCTCATCGAGGTTTGCCGTTGGTTCATCGGCTAAAATAATTTTAGGATCATTTATATTTGCTCTGGCAATGGCAACACGCTGCTGCTCCCCGCCTGAAAGATTTTTAACCATCATGTCAATTTTTTGTTCAATATGAAATTTACCAAGCACGGCAGCTGCTTTTTGATCCATAAGCTCACGCGGAAGATTTAAAGGGAAGAGTGGAAGCAGAACATTCTCTTTAACTGAGAGTGTCGGGATGAGATTGTACTTTTGAAAAACTATACCGATGTTATCACGTCGATAAGTTGCCGCAAAATGATCAGGCAGTTTCGATATCTTTTTACTGTCAACAAACACCTCTCCTTCAGTCGGCTTTGACAAACCTGCGATCAAAGAGAGGATAGTACTCTTTCCACTGCCGCTCATACCTTTTAAAATGACTAACTCACCCTCTTTAAAAGTCAGATTGATATTGTTAAGTGCATGAACATTGCCATCATATATCTTTGTAATATTTTTCAGTCGGATCATCGCATCACCTCATCAGCGTCTAAAGTCGCTACTCTCCAAGACGGTATCAAGGTTGCGGCAATATATACCGGTACAGAGAGTAAAAAGATCAGCAAGATATATGACATATCAATATGCACATTCAGCGTAAAGGAGTTGATATCCAAAAGATTTTCATGGGTAAATATTGATCCAAGCAATGGTGCTTTTAACAAAAAGACATATATATAAGCCAACGCAACACCTAAAATAAAAGAGAAAAGAGAAAGTAGTGATGCTTCATAGAATTTTGCATGCAATACATCTTCCACTCGCCAGCCTAAAGCTTTTAGAATCCCTATCTCCCGTTTCTCTTCTGAACTCAAACCATTGGCTTTATCATACACGATAACAAAGAATGTAAAAAGAGCTATAATAAAGAGTGAAAGGAAAACACCATTGTCATAATCAAAGAGTTTCTCATACTTTACGCTTAAATCATTTTTGGATACTACCTTTGCATTTGGCAACAGCAGACGAATCTTTGAAGCGATGAAATCGAGTTCATTTTTATTAGCAACGCTCAAAGCAATATCTGTTACCTGATTTTTATGATAACCAAAAATCTTCTGAGCTGTCTCTTTTTGCATGAGTATCAAATTTTGCAGTTCTACACGCTTAGAGACATCAAAACTATCTGCAAGAGACACTTTTAAGAGTTCTCCATCAGGCTTCACAAAGTTAAAATATTCCTTATAATAGGCCTGTTTCATTGCCTTTTTTACATTTATGCTCACCAACATAGAAGATTCATTGATGTCATGTTTTTCAAGTAGTTTTTGGATGAAAGGATCACTCTGTGTTTCAAAAGGATCCACACCCACTATATAAAAGTTTTTATCTTTGGCTCTAAAGTAGTACGTTCCCTCAACTCTTGTTCTTCCGGAACTTATTCCATCAATTTCCAAAAGTTTGTCAAGCAGACCGGCATCAATGGCAGCAGGTTTTCCGGCCTGATAGTTTTGTACAAGAATATCGGGCTGATTTTTTATACGCTCACGCAGTTCATACTCTATGGAACTTGTCGTAAAAAAAAGGCTTGAGAGCAGTGCTACTAAAAGTGTAAATACCGTAACTATAAAGAAATTTTTACTCTTATAGCGTAAAATATATGCATAGGCATACTCTAATAGATAAAAGTTTATCTTACTCATCGAGTTTATATACCATATCTGCTGTTATATCATCAAATTTGACAATTTTTTTACCGCGATGATCAAGCAGAAAATTCTCTGCTCTTTTTTTATCTTTAAAAGCAATAAGTTCATTGCCCATAGGGCCATACACATCACTACCAAGGACAAAATAAGCATCTTTAACATTCACGGTCTCTTGTGTATAGTAAGATTGCGTGAGCATCTCTTTAATATTTTTATTGTGTTCAAAATAATACTTCATCAAATCTTTCATACCGTCAAAATAGAGTTTCTTGCCATCTTTATACGCTATCATACTTACCCATTTTGGATATTTGTATAAAAACATCCCACATACTGGACACTTCTCATCATGAGATACATGAATTACAGGATATTTTTTTGTAACTTTTTTTTCTCTTTTAACATCCCAGAGATAAAGAGCAAGCGCTTCTTGATAAGCCGGTTTTAGTTGAGAGCACTCCTGCTTTTTCTCTATACTGTGAAATAGCTCATTATAGGTGCTGTATTGCGTGAGATTAACAGTAGAGCATTTTTTTTCAAAAATCTTTTTACCCATCGGATATATTTTCTTCTCTTTTATAGCAGAAGAGTAGTTTGGATAGGCAAAAAGATTTGTTAGAAGAAAAAAAGCAAATAGGAAAAATAGTTTAAAAAAAGACATAAAAAGAGCACCTTATTTTTAAAATTATGATACCCAAGAAAGTGTTAAAAAAGTGTTAATATTGTGCTAGTCAATACGCAGAAGCATTAACCTTCTGATAAAAAGCACTACAAGGGCAACCGCTAAAAGTTTAAAATCTATCTCACTGGCTATATGGATATTTTCAAAAGTATCACTTTGTGTAGCTTCTTTTCCCATTAACTGCATTGAAAGAATTTTTGGTACATAAACCGCTGCGAACATGAGTGAAGAAAATATTGCAGTTACCGCTGCGCCAAAAACAATAGCGTCACGCTGTCCCATCTTATACATATAAGCTTCATAAAAAGCGATGTATGCTGCCAAAAAATATGCCCAGTAAGCAAATCTACGAAAAATCTCTCCCATAATCATACCCATGTTATAATGATCTATCAACATCCCTACAAGGTATTTGTCACTATGAAAAATAACAGGTGCTACAATGGCACCAAGAACAAGCACAGCCCCTAAACTCGCTGCCACAATCAACAAATAACTAAAATCCAAATATATATTTCTTTTTAACAATTTTATACCTTTAGTGTAAAGCCTCTGTCAAATGATGCATAATCTTTATAAAATTCGAGGCTTGAAAATTCTTTATCTTTTAAATAATTCTGTATTTTACTCTTTTGGTCATAACCCATCTCACAACTAAAAAATCTAATCTTTTGCTTTAAGACTTCATCAAGCAGTTGCTGAATGATCTCATCACCGACTTCCCCACCAAAAAGAGCGTTTTGTGGCTCGTAGGAGAGATTTGATGCCAATGGAGCATCATTTGCAATATAAGGAGGATTTGAGACCAGATAATCAATGGTTTCGCTAATTGGCTCTAGTAAAGAACCCTCACGCAGCTCAATTCTCTCCTGTAGTGCAAATTTTTCAATATTTTTATGTGCAACAGCCAATGCTTTTGGCGATATATCGACAGCGATAATCATCGCATTTGGAAATTTCTTTGCAAGCATGATTGAAATGATACCGCTGCCGACACCCACCTCGACAAATGTTATCTTGGCAGTTTTATCTGCAATGTTTTTCTCAATCTCATCGATGAGTATTTCTGTCTCAGGACGAGGGATCAATGCCCCTTCGTCAATATAGAACTCTTCGGAGTAAAAACTCACACGATTGACGATGTATTCAAAAGGCTCACTCGCACATCTTCTCTCTACCCAGTGAAAAAAACTTTCATCTACTTCAATTTCATCTTTTTGATGTGATATAAGCCAGAGTTCATCTTTTTCAAAAAAAGCCATAAAAAGAAGCTGTGCCTCACGCAAAGCTCGTTCAATGGAGTGCTGCGTGATCTTCTCAGTTGCCTCACGCAGCAGATCACTTACTATATATCTGCTTCGCATTTACCTGCTAATCCACTTTCATCAACATACCCAATATCAACACCAAGCTCTTTGAGTCTCTCTATAACAGGCGGATGTGTGTAATGAAAGAAAATATAAAGCGGATGTGAAAGTGGAAAGCTTTTGTTCTCCGTTACAAGTTTCTTTAATGCGTTGGCAAGTTCTATCGCACCTGCAGCACCACCGAGCTCACTTCCTGTTTTATCTGCTTCATACTCATTATGACGACTCACTATTCCCATAATCGGCATCATGATAAAGCCAAGCACAGGCATAAAAAGCATCAAAAGAATCATAACCACATACGGCTCACGTGAAAGTCCCATTTCCATATACAAAGAGTCAGGAAGATTTCCAAAGAGTGCGAACATCACAAACAGCATACCGCCTACAAGGGCAATATTCTTATAGATATCACCATGAGCGAAATGCCCCAGCTCATGTCCTAAAACTGCTAAAAGCTCTTTTGTTGTCAATTTCTCCAACAAAGTATCGAACAGTACGACACGCTTTGTTTTTCCAAAGCCTCCAAAATAGGCATTGAGTCTTGCATCACGCTTACTTGCATCAGAGATGAATACACCCGAACTTACAAAACCTGTCGCATCCATCAATCTTTTGATCTCACTGTCAAGTTCTTCATCTTCAAGCGGTTTAAGCTTATCAAAGAACATTGCACGAAATGTCGGGTAGAGCATATTTATACCAATGACAATAGCAAAGATAAAGAGAAAACTCCAAAGCCACCAGAGTGTAAAGTTCGTCATTATCTCATAAATACCCCAGACAACCAAAGAGCCAAGGATAAGCATCATAACAAAAGAGATAAGCGTGTCTTTAATCCATTGTCCGATTGACGATTTATTGAAGCCGAACTTTGTATCGATGACAAATTTTTCATAGTATGAAAAAGGAAGAGAAATGATGTAGTTGATAATTACAAATCCCATAACGATCGCAATATTTTTCATCGCTTCATCTTCAAGCAGATAAAATTGATGTTCAAGCGCTTTAATACCAACGTCAATCCATGCGATAAAAACAAGATAGTCTACAAATGTATTGACAATTGCAAGTTTCTCTTTTGCTACGGCATAATTACCGGCTTTTAAAAAATCGCTTGCACTTAAAAGTACCGGAGTCTTTCTTTTTGTAATGTTTATATAGCCGATCTGCATTACACTTGTGTAAATAGAGACAGCTACATAAAGTGTATAGATACCCACAATGGTCATTAACATTTATGCACCCTTCTTGAAGTGAGAATTTTCAACCATGCTATTTTACCGGCATCTCATGTGTACCATAAGGCATAGTTACAAATTCTTCTTTTACTTTTATAGTTTCATTTTTAGCATTGAAAACTTTTGATGCTACGGTAAAACCAACACCAATTAAAAGGCCTACGATGATGACAGCCCAAACTATTTTCTTCTTTTCGCCTTTGAGCGTGTCATAATCACTTATCGTTTCGTTACTTGGTTCCATATTTTATCCTTATAAATAATTTTATGGAATGGTAACACACAACTAACTAAAACAACTAAGCGGTTTTAAAGTAGTTTGACGATTTAAGTCTACTTTTTATTTTATTTTATCGTCAGACAAACAACTCTATTCAACAGGGTAGTCTAAGATATAGTCAACCACTTTTGATTCTACGGTCACCTCTTTGATGAGTTCAACAACTTTTAAATGCTCTTCATGAACAGCATAGGCCTTAAGATCCTCTTCACTCTCAAAAGTTGAGTAGAGTGAAAGATCCATTGCCCGCTCAGATTCATTGAAGTTGATACCGACTTCCATTGTTTTGAGGACATCTATCTTACTTTCAAGTTTTTCAAGTTTATCCTGAACTTTTGCTATATTTAAAACCTTATTTTCTTCCTTGAACTTAAACATTACTATATGAACTACCATGCTATATCCTTAAAAAATTTCAAAATTTTATCGAGTTTTTCGTTAAAGTTGGTTAAGATTGTGACATGAAAGAATTATACGGCGCAGGCATTCTGTTTTTTTACTTTTTCAAATGGCCCTATGTCATAGGATTTCCATTTCTCTATTTTCACGGTATGCAAAACAATTATTTTCTTAACGCTTTGTGGCTATACTGTCTCTTTCTTATTTTGAAAGATTTTTATACTTTTTATAAAAGAAGAAAAACAAACAACGAAGATTAAGAAAGTATCCCTGTCCAAAAATATTTTGCAATCATTACAATAAAAAAGACACCTAAAAGATTTAAAACGATCCCATAACGAATCATATCCCGTACATTGACCACTCCACTGCTCATTGCAATGGCATTTGGCGGTGTTGCTATCGGCAGCATAAAAGCATACGATGCACAAACAGTTGCCACCATCATAAAGAGTGTTGCATTGATACCGGACTGCTGCGCAACCGAATAAATAACAGGCAGCATGATAGATGTCAATGCTGTATTTGAAGTTATCTCAGTTGTAAACGTGATAAGCAGTGCAACACTCAAGAGTAAGAACAGAGGCGTCATAGATGTCATACTCAACAGATACGATGCAAGTTCATCAGCCAATCCGGTTTGAGAAAATGCTTTGGCAATGGAAAAGCCGGCACCGAACAAGAACATAATGGCAAAAGGAACTTTTTTACTATCTTCACTCCATTGTAAAATACCAAACGGCGGCATGAACAAAACAAGTCCAAAGGCAAGCAATATACCGCTTTCGCTCAGTCCCAACCCATTCCAAAAAGGCTTCATAGGAGCATTAACCAACAAGAGTACAATCAAAGCACCCAGCAAGAAAAGAACTTTTTTTTGTGAACTTTCAAGTCCCTTTATCTTAATCTCTCTTTGAATTACTATATCACCGACACCAATGCTCAGCAGCATACTGACACTCACAAGCATGACAAATACAAGCGGCGCCACCATCCACATCCATTGAAAAAATGGAATAAGCGCCATACCCTGCTCTTGCATGATTCCCAAAAGAATTAGATTCGGCGGCGTTCCAATGGGCGTTAAAATTCCACCGACACTTGCACCGTAGGCAATGGCCAATGCAAAACGCATCTTCAATTTTGTATTTTCGGTAATGAAAATAGCAATAGTAATGAGTAACAGCGTCGTTGTCGTATTGGATAAAATAGAGCTTAGAAGTGCTGAAGTAAGAGCCAGTGAAAATATCATTCCACGTGGTGTTGCAGGAAAAAATCCAAGTATTTTGTCAGCTATAAAAATATGCAGCTTGGTTTTTTCAACAGCGATTGCAAGTAAAAAACCGCCTAAAAAAAGATAGATAATCGGATGAGCATAGTTGAGAGTCGTTGCTTTTGTAGAGATGATACCAAAAGCCGGAAACAGAATGATAGGAAGCAAAGAGATAACACCTAAATGAAGTGCTTCATTTGTCCATAAAGTCACTAAAAATGCAATAATTCCAAGCAGTCGGCTTTGTGTCTCATCAAAAAACGAGAGTCCAATCATATAGATTCCAAAGCCTATGCCAAGTGCTATGGCTATTTTTAACAACTGCTCTTTATGCTCATGCATTCATGCTCCTTTTTCAGTTCGTCAAAAGATCTCGAAGAGATTCCTGTGGGCTTTTTCCTTCCAGCATCGCATAGACTTCGGTTGCGATGGGAAGATAGAGTTCATTCTTTTGTGCAATATCTCTCAAGGCATACGCTGTCCCGATTCCTTCGGCAACTTCGCCAAGGTCTTCTAAGATCTCCTCCTGCGTGAGCCCTTTTGCCAAACCGAGTCCAACACGAAAATTCCTGCTCATCGTTGAAGATGCGGTCAAAAACAGATCACCTGCACCGCTGAGACCTAAAAAGGTATCTTTTTGAGCACCATACACACTGCCAAAGCGCTCCATCTCGACAAGTCCACGTGAGATAAGTGCCGCGGCCGCATTATTGCCAAGTTCAAGTCCTGAACATATTCCTGCTGCAATCGCGATGACATTCTTATACGCTCCGGCAATCTCTGCACCAACAACATCTTCAGAGATATAGGTCTTAATAAAAGAAGGGAAAAAGGCTGCGAACTCTTTTGCTATCGTTTCATTCTTCGCATTTATCACCAATGCTGTTGGCAGTGACTGTATCACTTCTACCGCAAAGGATGGACCTGAGAGAAAAGCTATATTTTCATCAGGAATATATTCTGAATAGATCTCATTTAAAAACCTGCCGCTTGAGGCTTCAATACCCTTAGAAGCCACAAGAACTTTTTGACCCCTAAAGACAAAATTCTCTTGAAGCCATCTTGCAACCTGTTGAGCAGGAACACTTATAACAAGATATTCACACGCAAGGATCTCTTCCAGTGTAACAAAATTTTTGATCGCTCTGGGTGTTCTCGAAGTAATCAGCACATCATGATTTTCGCTCAACGCAAAATGAAGTGCAGACCCCCACTTACCAGCTCCAATGACTCCAATTGACATATCGCTTACTCCCTATTTTATTTTCAAACTCGGCAATATCTGTCTCATATCCTACAACAACAAGAATATCACCCTCTTCTATAATGTGGCGCTTGGCTTTAGAAGAGTAGATAAATTCGCTTTTTTTGTCTTTTCGCATAACAGATAACACAATGATACCATTATATCTCGTCCAGTCTATACTACTGAGTTCTTCATCTTTGAAATGGCTGCCTTCGCCTATTTTTATCTGTGCAATCTTCAGATCACTCTCTTCATATAAGATACTGTGCAAGACCTTGTTTGCAATCGGCTTTTCAAGCATATTTGTGATGATATCCGACGTCGTTTCAACAAGAGGAATCACCTTACTTGCCCCTGCCATCTTGAGCTTGTTCGCACTCTCACTATTTGAAGCAAGCGCAATGATCGTCAAATCTTTAAAATTGGCACGCAGAGAGATGGTCAAAAAGATATTTTCTGCAATATCTTCCAGAACACAGAAGGCAATTGAATTTTCCATGTCAACACCTTGTTTCATCTCAACCCACTCATCACTCAGATCGAAAAGTTCAAGCTCTATCTCACTCTCTTGAAGATCTTCTTCATGTAAAGAGAAAACTTTTACATGCGCATATTTATCTTTTACATTTGCAATAATTTCATGCGCATATTTATTATGTCCAAAAATAAGTGCCGTTGCTTTACTCATTACTAGCCTTTATCTTTGTATGCAGATATTTCTCAAATTCTAGAATAAACACCTGATATCCTACAACTAAAAGATAATCCCCTACTTCAAGAAGCATATCATCGAGAGGATTAAAATAAAATCTGTCACTGCTTTGCTTATAAATACCTAAAAGAACGACCCGAAAATCTTTGTTTCCAAGATCTCCAACTGTCGGAAAATATTCTACAATACGTTCTGTCACTCCGAGTTCATCTATCTTCACATCTGCATTTTCACTTCTTAATTCATGAATCACCTCAAAAGCAACCGGCTTACCAACAAGTTCTTTTGTTATAAGACCGACAAGTTCCTGAGGATATACAGTCAGGTTTATACCTGCAAAAGTCATTTTTTTCTTATTGGCATCGCTCATCAGCAATGAAAGAATAAAGACCTCTTTATTGATAGAACGAATAGTCAATGCGGCATAAACATTCTCAATGTCATTCTCACGCAAACAGAGAATTGCCTTAACCTGTTTCTCAATATCTATTCCAAGCTTTTCATAACTCTCTATCCGGCCTGGATTATAATGAAGCGTCGTAAAACCATCTTTTTTAGCCTGTGCCACTCTCTGTTCATCTTCATCCATTACTATAATGTCATTTCTGTGACTTGAAAGCTTTCTTGCAACCTCACGCGCAACATGTTCATACCCGCAAATAAGATAGAATTTCTTTAGTTTTGAGACATCCTCAATAGTCTTCATCTCACGAATCTCATCGAGTTTTTCTGTAAAAGCCGAAACAAAAAGAGATGTAGTAAAAGCCAAAACAGAGATACCGGCAATAATGACAAGCATCGCGACAAAACGCCCTTCATGAGTGACAGGAGTCATATCACCGTACCCAACAGTAGAGATCGTAACGATTGCCCAGTAGATAGCCTCATAAAGTGTATCTATCGGTGATGCTGGGTTATTTCCTTCCATAACATAGATAAGTACGGAAGATATAAAAATGACAACTGCTGCAAAGATACCAAGTGTAAGAAATTCAAACTTCTTAGTCGCTAAAACAGAGGAGAGGGTTTGCAGACTTTTTGCATATCGAAAGAGTTTAAAGACACGAAAAAGAATAAAAAGGCGTAAAAGACGCAGCTCATGATAAAAAGGCAAAATTGCAAAGAGATCAATGAGCGCCATAGGTGAAAGCATATAGGCCAGTTTGACTTTAACAACATCACGAAATGCCTTATAAAGGTTTACTTCACGGTGTAAAAAGGTATCGTGTTCCGCTCGGGCGACAATGATCTTGCTCACACTGCTGCTTACCCAAAATCGAAGCAGATATTCAATTAAAAAGATAAAAGAGATGACATAGTTGCTAAAGAACATCAAATGATCATCTACATGGTGTTTCACTTCACGAATAAGTACACCAACACTGATAAAAATAAGAATCGCCATAAAAATATCTATATATTTTTTATATTTATTTTTATCATCTTCTAAAATATTATAAAAAAAGCGCTTGCGTTTTTGATACGATTTTGATGTATCGAGATAATAGGCAAAATTGATTATCCAGCGCTTTAACATTACGAACTATCCTAATTTAGCTTTGAGGATCTCATTCACGGCCTGTGGATTCGCACTTCCTTTGGATGCTTTCATAACTTGCCCGACAAAGAACCCAAAGAGTTTTTCTTTTCCGGCTTTATATTGCTCAACTTTATCTTGATTTGCACTGATGATCTCGTCACACATTGTTTCAATGGCACCTGTGTCTGTCATCTGTTTGAGTCCAAGCTTCTCAATAGCAGCATCGACATCAGCATCTTCATTTTCCATAAGATAGTCAAGTACCTCTTTGGCAGCTTTACCTGAAATGGTCTTGTCATCGATTCGTTTAGCAAGAAATCCGAGTTTATCTGCATCTACCGGAGAGTTGTTAATAGTCATCTCTCCTTTAAGGCGGCCAAGCAGCTCAACCATCAACAAAGATGCAGCCGTCTTGGCAGTCACACCCTCTTCATTCATCATTGTCTCAAAGAAATTCGCCATCTCTACAGAAGATGTAATGACCATCGCATTGTACTCACTCATACCGTACTCATTCAAAAAGCGATCTTTCTTCTCATCCGGAAGTTCCGGAATCTGTGAATACTGCTCCATCATTTCATCGGTAACGACACATTTAAGGAGATCCGGCTCTGGAAAATATCTATAATCTGCCGCTTCTTCTTTACCTCGCATAGAACGGGTTTCTTGTTTGACTTGATCAAAAAGACGCGTCTCTTGAACAATCTCTTCATCATAAGTGCCATCTTCCCATGCTTCGACTTGACGGGAAACCTCTACCTCAATCGCTTTTTGAATAAATTTAAAAGAGTTTATATTTTTAATTTCAACACGAGTATAGAGATTTTCATCGCCTTTTGGACGGATGGAAACATTTACATCGACACGGAAAGACCCCTCTTGCATATTTGCATCACCGATATCTATGTAACGAATGATAGAGTGTAGCTTTTTCAGGTACAAAATCGCTTCTTCAGCACTTCGCATATCAGGTTCACTTACAATTTCGAGCAGCGGTGTACCTGCACGGTTAAGATCCACTTTCGAGATATCACCTTCATGTATATTTTTTCCCGCATCTGCTTCTATATGAGCGCGATTCACACGGATTATTTTATTGGATCCATCTTCGAAATCTATTTGCAGTTTTCCATGTTCAACTATCGGAGTGTAGAGTTGTGTAATCTGATAAGCTGAGGGAGAATCCGGATAAAAGTAAGACTTTCTATCAAAATATGAAACACGGTTTATCGTCGCTTCAAGAGCGGTACCGAGCATAATGGACTTATGAACCACCTCTTTGTTAAGGACAGGCAGGGCACCTGGAAGTGCTAAACATGTAGGACAAGTATTTGAATTTTGTTTATGATTAAAACTCGTAGCACACGAGCAAAAAAGTTTTGATTTTGTGTTTAACTGTACATGGACCTCAAGTCCGATAACTACTTCAAACATAGTTTTCCTTAGATAAAATAAAAATAAATTATTCTATTTTAGCCAATCTATGCTTTAAAATACGTTATAACAAGGCAGTTTGCAAAAGAAAGAAAAATGTGATATAATTATCACATTGATAAATATAAGAAAAGCCAACCTTACTGTGAAGTAAGCACGGAAAGTTATGGGTCTTTGTAAAAAGATCGCCAGACTACCAAATGTATTTATACCCTGCATTTTTTTCTATATCTATCATAATATCAAACACAATGATTTCGTAGATCGTTGGATGGAGAATATTATGAAATATTTACTGCAAACCCTACTCTATCTTCTGCTATCGACACAAGTTGTAGCAAATGACAAAGTTTCTGTTGATTTTAACACGATTGATATCTATGAGAGTACACTCTCAAAAATATCGCTATCAATAGAACCGCAAAAGAAGAATGATTTTTCTTTTATCTTTTCTTATGTAAGTTCGTTATTTTCGTTTGAAAAAACACCGCAGAGATATAATAACACTGAAGACTATAAACAGGTTCACATTGCTTTGAATTTTAGATTTTAGTATCTATTTAGTATGTTTTGCGTAAATTTTTTCAAGAAGTTTCGTCTGTTTGATAGCTTCTTGCAAACGTTTTTTATTCACTAAAAATGCATCAAGAGCTAAGATCAAAAAGAGTGAAATCATGATATAAAGAAGTGTGAGAAAAATCGCCAAAGCCAAGCCAAGCGAAATAAAGAGTTTAAATGTTATAAGAGCACCGAAGAGGACAATCGCCCATGATGCTCCAAGCAAAAAGCTTATGATTCTCTCATAGACATCTTTTTGCATCAGAAAGTTTTAGTGCTCTTCTACAACAATTGCACCGGCAAGGTAAACATATGTTAGCATCATAAAGATAAATGCCTGCAAGAATGCACCAAATGTTAAAAGACCAAAAGGAATCAACGGCATAACCCATGGAACAAGCATTAAAATTACCGCCAAGAACATATCATCACCTTTGATATTACCAAATAGACGGAAACTAAGCGAGATGATACGTGAGAAGTGAGAAACGATCTCAACAGGGAACATCAACCATGCAAGCCACCAAACAGGACCTGTAAAGTGCGCAAAATATTTAACAATACCGTGTGTTTTAATACCAACATAGTTATAGTATACAAATACAGAAAGTGCTAAAGTAAGTGTCATATTCAAGTCAGCAGAAGGAGCTTCAAAACCTGGGATAATACCTATGAAGTTTGCAATAAATACAAATAGACCTATTGTCGCGACTAAAGCAACATATTTACGAGCATGTGCTTTACCCATAACGTCTGTTCCCATTTCTAAAACACCATTAACGTATGCTTCCATAAGGTTTTGTGTACCTTTTGGTACAAGCTGTAAATTTGACATCGCAACTTTTGCAAGTACAACTGCGATCAATGCTGATAAAATCATGTGTGAAAGAAAAAGAAAATCATGATTTTCTGAAATAAGCCCGAAAAAAGTAAACATTTCACCCATAGGCGTGCTCCCTTGTCTTTAAAAAATTTAGGGAATTATAGTTTAATTTGCATTAAATTATCCTAAGTCTTGCTACAATTCCTTTATTACATTAACAATTCGGAGGAATTTATGAAGATTTTAAAAGTAATGACACTTGTTGGCCTTACAGCCTCTCTACTCGCAGCAGCCCCACAGAAAAATAGAGATGCGAAGTTTAAAGAGATCGTAAAAACAGGACAGAAAAGTTCAAAAATGCTTATGCAGACACTCGGTAAAAACATGAAGAAGAACATGAAAGCAGGCGGTCCTATAAAAGCTTTGGATTTTTGTTCAAAAGAGGCTTATAACCTTACGGAAAAAGTGAATACAAAACTGCCAAAGGGTGTCAATGTAAAAAGAATCAGCATGAAGTTTAGAAATCCTGCAAATGAGCCACAAGGCAATGAAGCAAACGTCTTAGAGGCACTTGCAAAATTAAAAAATGCCAATGTTGTTCTTCCTAAACATCTTATCGAAAAAGTCGATGAACATACATATAAGTACTATAAACCTATAATCATCAACAAGCAGGTATGTCTAAAATGTCACGGAGATGTTAAAGATACTGATCTCAAAAGAGCCATTCAAACAAATTATCCGATTGACAAAGCAATGGGATATAAAATGGGCGATCTTCGTGGTGCAGTAGTTGTTACAATTAAAAAATAGTTTATTTTGCGAAGTATAATCTACTTCGCAAACTCTATCGCTCTACTCTCACGGATAACATTCACTTTAATCTCACCCGGATACTGTACACGATCTTCAATCTCTTTTGCAATCTCTCTTGCAATTAAAACCGATTCATCATCATTGACCATTGTCGCATTGACAATGACTCTCACCTCACGACCTGCATTGATGGCATAAGCCTGTTTTACACCACTATGTGCCGAAGCTATATCTTCTATCTCCGTGACGCGTTTCAAAAAGCTTTCCAGCACTTCTCTACGTGCACCAGGACGAGCTGCTGAAAGGGCATCAGCGGCACAGACTGCACCGCATTCTACAGAATGGATCTCCTGCTGTCCATGATGTGCATAGATGGCATTGATGACAACTTCATCTTCATTATAACGACGACAAATCTCTGCACCTAAATCAACATGGTTACCATCTACATCATGCGTGAGAGCCTTACCGATGTCATGCAATAAACCTGCCCTTTTTGCCAAGATAGGATCACCACCCATCTCTGCAGCCATAATACCGGCTAAATGAGCGACCTCCAATGTATGTGCCAACGCATTTTGTCCATATGAAGCACGGTAACGCAAACGGCCAAGGAGCTTCATAAGTTCTGGATGCATAACGCCGACATTGAGTTCAGCGACCAGCTCTTCACCTTCACTTAAGATCTTCGACTCAAATTCATCAGATACTTTTTTAAATATCTCTTCAATCCGCGCCGGCTGAATTCTTCCATCCTCTATAAGCAGCTGCAGTGTCTTCGTAGCTATCGCGCGGCGATAAAGATTGAAACTACTGACAACAATGGCATTTGGTGTATCATCAATGATGATATCAACGCCCAAAAGTGTCTCGAGCGCTTTGATATTACGTCCCTCTTTACCGATGATACGCCCTTTAAGTTCATCATTGTCCAAATGAACAAGATTTGTAAGGCGTTCACTTGCAAACTCTCCTGCAAAACGGCTCGTAGCCTGTGCTAAAATGAAGTTCGCTTTTCTTTCGCTCTCTTCCTTTGCCTCATTCTCATAACGTCTTACGATGTGAGCTATCTCTCCGCGAGATTTTTCTTCCACCATTTCAAGAAGCATCTTCTTCGCTTCATCCTGCGTCATACCTGCACAATGTTCTATGGCATGCAGGGCTTCATCAATTTTCTGTTCATATCGCTCTTTCAATAGAGCCAGTGATTTTTCATTTCTCTCTAAATTGATCTTTTGTGCCTGCAGTGCTTGCTGCTTAAGCTGAATCTTTGTCTCTTCTTCTTGCTTCTCTCTTAAAAAGCTCTGCTCTTTTCGTATAAGAGCATCTTCTCTTTGATGCAGATCCGCTTTGGCTCTCGCTTTTGCACTGTCAAACTCTTTTTTAGCCTCCAGCTCGATCTCGCGTGACTTCAACTGAGCACGCTCTAAAAGGGTCTGCGCCTCGTTTTCTATCGCTTTCGCTTTGGCTTGGGCCTGTTCCAGATATATATCGAAATTTGCGCCCGTAATCTTTTTAGAGATGAAAAAACCAACGACTCCACTGACAGTGGCTATACCGCCACCCAGTAGTATCTCGTTTAACATCTTTTACTTCCTCTTTTTTATAGCCTTATTCATAATTCTTTTCGTTGGTGTTAACAACATATCACCTGTAACGTCGTATGCGTCACATATTTTCTCTTTTGTGTAACAAAGTTCCGGCTGAATAAAAATAGTATATGGTCTCTTTTGTAATTTTTCAAAGAAACGATCATACATTCCTTTTCCAAACCCAATTCTTTGCAAATTACCATCAACCCCAACTACAGGTACTATGGCTATATCAATTTTTTTAATATCTCTTAATGTATTTCCCGCTTCTAAAATACCAAACTTTTTTTTCTTAAGCGGTAATCTAAATGGTACCATCTTAAAACTTTTACCCACCATAAACGGCACAAAAACATTATGTTTTTTTCTCATTTTCTGCAAAACTTTTCGGATGTCTGCTTCATTTTGTAACGGATAGTAAAACAATATGTTTTTTCTCTTTTTAGCACTTAATTCCCTAAGTAACGAACGATTAAGAAGATAAGTGCTGTAATTTTTTCGGATATGACCGCTGGATGATAATTTTTTCAGACATTTTTCACGAAATTGGCTTTTTGTAAGAGGCATATAAAATCTTTATGGATATAATTTCGCACATTTTACATAAATTAAGGTTAAATATCCATGTCAAAAACAATTCTTTTATCATCTTTACTTGCATTTTCACTCCTCTTTAGTGCCTGCTCTTCAGAAAAAAAAGAACAAGAAGATGCCAATGCCCTTCTTGCTAAAAATGAGATAGTCCTTACTGCAACCGACATGAAACAGTATGTACTTAAAAAAGACAATGAAGGATATACGCTTGAGAATTCTAAAGCAAAAATTCTCATTCTTGATATCTTCGCAACCTGGTGTCCACCATGTCAAGCTGAAGCGACACACCTTAGCTCTTTACAAAAAAAATACAAAGATCAGATCAAAATTATCGGTGTAACGGTTGAAGAGAATGTTCCTAACACAAAACTGGAAACCTTTCGCAAAAAATTCAACGCCCAATACCCACTGGTAAACTCTTCTGAAAACAGTCGCTTAATCGATGAAATAGCACAAAAACTACAACTTGGAAGAAATTTCGGCATTCCTCTTCTTGTTATTTATAAAGATGGGAAACTTGTAAAATACTATCAAGGTGCTGTAGAAGAAGAGTTCATAGAGAGCGATATCAAACGAGCTTTGGAAATTTAGATGTTTGGATTTATAAAAAAGTCTCTCAACAAAACCGTTGATGCGATTAAAACCGTTGCTCCAAAGAGAAAGATCTCTTTTACCAAAGATGAAATCGAGGACATCCTTCTTGAAGCGGACGTAGAATATGAGCTTGTAGAGATCATACTGCGCGAGATATATCAGGATAAAATCACGAGAGAGATACTGCGCTCAAAACTCTTAGCAACGCTTCGCTATGCAGAGTATAAAGAGCCTCAATATACACCGCCTTTCGTTGAACTGATTGTCGGTGTAAACGGTGCCGGCAAGACAACGACCATCGCAAAACTCGCTCAAAGATACAAGAATGAAGGCAAAAAAGTCATTCTCGGTGCAGGAGATACTTTCCGTGCGGCAGCTATTGAGCAGCTTACTCTCTGGGCAAAAAGACTCGATATTCCCATTGTTGCATCAAAACAGGGACATGACTCTTCTGCCGTTGCCTACGATGTCATTGACTCGGCAAAAGCAAAGGGCTTTGACAATGTCATCATTGATACGGCTGGCCGTCTACATACACAGACAAATCTTGCAAATGAGCTTAAAAAGATAAATCGAATCTGCGACAAAGCTCACGCAGGGGCACCACATAGAACTATCCTTATTATTGACGGCACACAAGGAAATTCTGCCATTTCACAGGCAAAAGCTTTTCATGACATGATAGGCATTGACGGCATAATCATTACAAAACTTGACGGTACAGCGAAGGGAGGCAGTATCTTCTCTATCGCTTATGCACTTGAACTGCCGATTTTATTTGTCGGAACCGGAGAACAGCCAGAGAATCTCACACCATTTGACAAATACGAATTTGTCGATAGTCTTCTCGATGCGATTTTTGATCAAGAAAAATAATAATTCTTTTGCAGATATGATAAAATTGCATCTTCAAAACTAACAACAAGGATATTTATGACAAAACAACTAAGTGCATTAACACTTGCAAGTATATTATCTGCAAGTGCTGCTTTGGCAAATGAAGAAGTTGCTAATACAAATGAAAACAAAGAGACTTTTCACCATAAAGAAGAGAAAGTATATGTTGTTGCAAAAGGACTTATGACTAACGGTGATACGATCCAAGAGGGTGAAGCAAGTGTTAAGGGTAAAAATGGAAAAGGTTTCGGTATTGACCTTGGATACAGAACAGGTACGGGTGTAAACTTTGAAATAGACTATGCCTACACAGAGCTCGATGTCACAGAAACAACACCTACTGAAGAGACTCATGCAACTGGTAAATATCATAGTTTCTCTTTTGATCTGCTCTATGCATATCACCTCAATGAGCCATTTGCCATTTTTGCAAAGGCCGGTTATGAATATGAAAAAGAAAAAATCAATACTCTCGGTGTTGATAAAAGTGATACAGGATTCTTGTATGGTGCTGGTTTTGAGTATGAACTGAAAGAAAATCTTGCTTTCATCTTTGAATATGAGGACTCAACAATTGATGGACCAAAAGGCTATACTTTAGCAGCGGGCTTGGTTATTGGTTTAGACGTTTTACCGTAAATAAGAATATAAACTTCTTAACACCTCCAATATAAAAGTATAAAATCTGACAATTTGTCATATTTTATACTTTTTCTTTCAATTTTTCCTATAATTTTTTTAAAACTTCCAAAAGGCTTTGACAATGGCTAAGAAAAAAATACTCTTTGAATGCCAGCACTGTGGACTTACCACTCCGAAATGGATGGGAAAATGCACCAACTGTGGTGCGTGGGACAGTTTTGTCGAGCTGAGTGAACAACAGCAGGAAGTCATCAAACAGACAAAATCAACATCCAGCACTTCTGCAAAAGCTATCAGTATCAATAAAGTTATTGAAGAGGAAATTTACCGATTTTCTTCACTTGACACTGAACTCGATAATGTTTTAGGAGGCGGCATAGTTCCCGGTTCTCTTACGCTCATAG
The DNA here is from genome assembly GCF_014905135.1 of Sulfurimonas paralvinellae. NCBI lineage: Bacteria > Pseudomonadati > Campylobacterota > Epsilonproteobacteria > Campylobacterales > Sulfurimonadaceae > Sulfurimonas > Sulfurimonas paralvinellae. Next base: position 1,311,044 of record NZ_CP041406.1, read on the forward strand.
GAGGGAGTCCCGGTGTCGGAAAGTCCACCCTGCTTCTTAAAGTCGGCTCCAATATTGCCTCAAGTGATAAAGATGTACTTTATGTAACTGGAGAAGAGTCCACTTCCCAGATAAAGCTTCGTGCCAATCGTCTTAAATCAAATCATGATTCTCTCTATCTCTTAAGTGAGATACGCCTTGAGCAGATTCTTGTTGAACTTGAACACAGAGAGTATGATTTTCTCATCATCGATTCCATCCAGACCATCTACTCAGAAAATATCACTTCAGCACCCGGCTCGGTCACACAGGTACGCCAGATCACGTTTGAACTAATGCGCATAGCAAAAGAGAAGGATCTGGCAATTTTCATCATCGGTCACATAACAAAAGAAGGCTCTATCGCCGGTCCTAGAGTATTAGAACATATGGTCGATACTGTTTTATATTTTGAGGGAGATTCCTCGCAAGAGCTTCGAATACTCAGAGGTTTTAAAAACCGTTTTGGAGCGACAAGTGAGATTGGTGTTTTTGAGATGAAAGCCCAAGGGCTTGTCAGTGCTACCGACATTGCTTCACGATTTTTCAATCGTAATTCTCAGCAGAGCGGTTCTGCACTTACAGTCGTTATGGAAGGAAGCCGTCCTATTATTCTTGAAGTTCAGGCTCTTGTTTCTGAATCACACACACCCAATGCAAAGCGTCAGGCAACCGGTTTTGACAACAACCGCCTTAATATGCTTTTAGCTCTCTTGGAACGCAAGTTAGAGATTCCTCTCTCAGGCTATGATGTCTTCATTAATATAACAGGTGGTATCAAAGTAACTGAAACTGCAGCCGATTTGGCAATACTTGCAGCAATTATAAGCAGTTTTCGTGACCGTGCCATCTCTAAAGAGACGGTCTTTATCGGCGAAGTCTCCCTTGTAGGTGATGTCCGAGAAGTTTACGGACTTGATACGCGTCTCAAAGAAGCAAAAATGCAGAATATCAATAAAGCGCTCGTTGCAAAAAAACCGCTTGAAAAGAGTGCAATGAAAACATACATTGTCGATGAAGTAACAAAATTACTGGAGTGGTATTAAAATAAGCAATAATAAGTTCTTTTTTTTCAGAATGGTTGTATAATACCCAAATAAAATTTTTGAAGGTAAAAAATGATTGATACTGAATTTAGAAGTGAAGAGAGATTTGCAAGATTGGCTATTGCTTATGAAACACCTGAAGAAAAAGAGTGTGTAAATGAACATGTAGATTCCATCTTGGCAAAATACGATAGAAAACCTGAAGAGATGTATACGACAAAAGTTGCCAATGGCAAAAAAGAGGTATTGGTCATTGAGTATCATGATTCTGACCGTGAGACCGGAGATATTTTTGAAGACATCATGAAGTCTTTACATATCACCTGCTGTTCATAAGGACGGATAGTGAATCTTCAAGAGTATGCAAAAGGCAATGAACTCTTTCGAACATACTTTAAAAAGAACAAAGAGTCCCTTCTTGAACTCGTAAAAAGCGGTCAATCACCAAAAGCCCTTTTTATCGGCTGTTCTGATTCGCGTGTCATTCCGGACATGATGCTCCAAACCAATCCCGGTGATCTTTTTGTCATCCGCAATGTTGGCAATCTTGTACCTCCCTATAAACCCGATGAAGATTTTCATGCAACGGCATCAGGCATTGAGTATGCAGTGAGTGTTTTGAAGGTACAGGAGATCATTATCTGTGGGCATACACACTGCGGTGCTTGCGAACATCTCTTTGAAGCTATTGAAGATAAATCTCTTATTCATACAAAAAAATGGCTTGAACTTGGTGAAAATGCAAAAAAATCAGCGATATTAAGTCTTGGTGCCAATGCACCTAAAGATGAACTGCTGCGTTTGACCGAAAAACTCTCAGTTATCAATCAAATTGACAATATACTAACGTATCCAAGTGTCAAAAAATATTTTGAAGATGGTTCTTTGCACATACATGGATGGTGTTATGACATAGAAACAGGTAAAATTGAGTATTACAATGCTGATACTTATGAGTTTTTACCACTCAAAGAGTTGGTTTTACAAAATTAGCAAAAAAAATACTAAATAATTTTTCATAATTTTCGATATACTAACAAAACTATTATAATTTTATAATTTCAAGGAAGAAATATGGCTGAAGAAGAGACAACAGAAGAAGAATCTGCACCCAAAGAGAAAAAATCAAGTAATTTACTGATGATAATCATCATTGTTGTTCTGATACTTATCATTATCATAGGCGCTGTAGTAGCAGTACTTCTTATGAGTGGTGATGACGAGGCTGTAGACGCTACATCTGCTCCACAGGCAAAAGAGAAAACTGTATCAAAACAGAGCCGAAGAAGTGCTTCAAGTGCACTTGAAGACACAAGAACACTTGACCAGATCGGTACGCTTTATCCATTAGACACATTTACGGTAAATTTAAAAAGTGATTCGGGAAGAAGATATCTGAAAGTTACTATGTCCCTTGAACTCGAAGGCGAAGAGTTAAGTATGGAACTCGATGCAAAAGCCCCGGTACTTCGAGACAGAATCATTCGCATACTCTCTTCCAAAACATTAGAAGAAATATCATCAAAGAAAGGGAAACAAAAAGTTTCCGAGCAGATTATGGATACTTTGAATGCCATGCTTACAGATGGTAGAATAAAAGGCATCTATTTTACTGAGTTTGTTATTCAGTAGATGATTGGTATTGACTTGATAAGTGTTCCTCGCATGGAACGCTTGTTAAAGAAGTTTGGCAAGAAAGCGCTTCTTCGGTTTTTATGCGAAAAAGAGATAGAACTTGTAAAAAATGGTACTACTGCCTCTGGATTCTGGGCTGCAAAAGAAGCTTTTTCAAAAGCATTGGGTACGGGAATAGGTGCTGACTGCTCTTTTCATGACATTAAAATATATAAAGACAAACAAGGTGCCCCAAAAATTGCTCTCTCACGCAGGATAATCCAAAAATTCGACATCACACAAGTTGCCCTCTCCATTACTCATGACGGAGAATTTGCAATAGCCGTTGTCACATTGGAGACATCAACCTCCGCCGACAAAGTCAAGGAGTTCTAGCTTATCTCCGTCATGGATGATATAATTGTTCCAGGAATCTTGTTTGATGATATTCATATTCACAGCAGCAGCCATGACTTTTCCTTCAAGTGATAATTTTTGAAGGATTTCTTGAAGTGTCGTTTTCTCTGCAAACTCCCTTGTTTCTCCATTTACAATGACTTTCATCTCTATATTCCTAAGCATAAATTTTCAAAATTGTACCACTGTTACTTGAATATAGCATCAATACTTATCCTCGTAACGCAAAGCTAAAGAAAACTTAATGCTAAAGTTTTGAAATATACTCAGCCAGTGCTTTTATGTCAGCATCGCTTAGTTTTGAAGCCTGCCCTTGCATCACTGCTTTCATTGCACCGCCATATGTACCGTCTTGATAGCCTTTTAGTGCATTTTCTGTCTTAGTCGCATTCCAACCTGCAATTATTTGTGATTTACCAAGTGCTTTTTTCTCAGCTTTTGTACCGTGACAACCTGCACATGCTGTAAAGAGTTTCGCTCCATCCGGTGCAGTAGATGCGACTGTGACAGCTGCTTCTTTTGATGCTTCTTCAGTTTTAGTCACTGCAGGAGCTGTTACTGTTGGCGTAACTTTTTCTTGAGTAGCAGCTGTTTGTTCTATTTTTGGTACTGCCGGTTTTTCTGCAACAGCTACTTTTTCTACAGGTGTTGTACTTTTCACTTCTTGTTGTGTCTTTGATTGATTATCACCACATCCTATTAAAATAAGTGCCACAATGGCAGATAAAGCTATTTTTTTCATAATTATTCCTCGTATTTTTTATATAATGATTATATCAAAATTTAAAAAACATATTATGAGATACTCTTTTTTTAAAACTGAATCGGCACAGTTATATAAGCCTGAACGATCATATCATTATCAAATGGAAGAACCGATACACCTATATCAGGTCTATAAAATCTTGATAGATCATACTTTACATACTTCACTTTAAGATTCAGCTTAGCACCTTCACTAAGAAATGAACCATCTCCATACTCTGCATGGAATTCATAGTCTTGTTCAAGTTTCTCAAAACCAGTATTTGCACTATACTGTTTTGCGCCTATAGTTAAAACAAAATCTTTATTTATTGCATATTTTCCTGTAAATTCAACGATACTTGAAGATTCACCGTCATCAAGGTCTTGTCTTTCATATCCTCTACTCACAGGAACATCATCATCAAACTCTATATAATAAAACCCAAAATAAAGATTTGCTCCAAAACTCAAATGATTATTGTCAAAGAGATATCCAACACCTACATGTTGTCGGACTTCTCTTTCTACCGAACTTACAGTATTTTGTCTGTTATCCATCAATAAATGCCAGTTCAATCTGTTTTTTTCATTGATTGTATACATAGGACCATTGGCCTTTACAAAAGCATCAAACCAAACAGAATAATGATCTGGATCAAGATGATCCTTGTCTCTGTCGATAAAAGCTTCGATCTTTGCTGCCAAGCTTATGCCATTTTGTGTTACATGTTTAACGTAAATAGCAGTGTTTAAGCCTAATGTATGTGATGTCCCCTTTGGCAAACCATCTTGCGGCACATCATTCTTAATATCCTGTACAATAAAATCATGGACACCTACACTCAAATCATATTCTACTGCATAACTTGCAGAAGAAAGCAGCACACATAAAACAATAATTATCTTTTTCATCTATTCTCCTAAATAAAAGGGTTGAAAATCACCTACTCTAAATGTAAGAGAATATAATAGCAATATTTTATTTAGTAGATGATATATTTGATCAGTTTATCATTTTCATATCCGAATATCCAGCGGATCACTGCAATTATAAACCATAAAAACAAAAGAGGAAAAAGCACAGTTTGCACTACAAAAACAGTAATGAGCGAAATTATATTACGTGTTGCATCATCGATACTCTTTTCTAAACTATCAAGCTGTTTTGAAAGATTAAGACTTTCAACGACACTATCATATTTACTGCCAAGAGAATCAAGAAAACCCTGCTCTTTTTTCTGCTGAAGTATCGATTTGTTCTTTGTTTCTATCGCTTCAAGTTCTGTCTTTGTCTTTGTTATTACCTTCGTTGCATGCACATATTCATTTTGCAGTAAAGAATCATAAAGTATTTGCGAAGAGTAAACAAATACAACCGCGGCAAACCGGATGACAAGTAGAAACAAAAAGATTTTCAAGCTATATGCCAAAAAGAGGCTGTTTTTTAGTTTTTTTATCCATAAAAAAGATAAAGTCAGCACACCACTGAGACTTAAAGCAATCTGTAAAAAAAGTTTTGAGCTAAAGATCAAAAGTAGTTTTTCAATGCCAAGAGCTACCGATGATAAGAGCATTACCCAGGAAAAACGCTCGACAATATCATTGAAAGGATCTAAAACCTCACCCACACTAAAATTAAGCCCTATACCGACAGGCGTAAGTGAAAGTTCTGTACCTTGAATTAACGAGATAACAGCATTGAGGGCTTTTGCAAGTCCAAATGCCACCATAGCTCTGTCAAATGAAGCGTCAAGCATTGTCATCGCCTCCGCATCTAACTGCCAAAGTGTACTCAACACTGCCAAGATAATTATAACGATGCTCAGTCCTATTTTCATATGCAGTCCTAAATTGATAATACTAATAATCGATAAATAGTTTTTCGATATAATTGCACTAATTTAATAAAGTGAAAAACATGCATTTTGAGCCATATCCATTTGAAAAACTAAATGACCTACTAAAAGACATTATACCAAATAAAAACTATACCCCCTCTGTTTTAACTATTGGTGAGCCGCAGTTCGAGACACCGGACTTTATACAAAAAACACTCTGCGACAATACGGCACTGCTAAAGAAATACCCTAAAACAACAGGTGAAACCGAGCTGCGTGAGGCTATGCGCGGTTTTATGCAGAGACGTTTTCATATCTCACTTACCGATGCTGAGATCATTCCTACTTTTGGAACGCGTGAAGTACTTTTCAATTTCCCGCAATTTCTGCTTTTTGAAAAAGAAAATCCTGTCATGGCATATACAAATCCTTTTTATCAGATCTATGAAGGTGCAGCCATTGCCACTCGCTCCAAAGTCATTCATCTCAATCTCGATGCACAGAACAACTTTAAACCACAAATCAATGAAGATGAGTTAAAAAGCTGTAACCTCGTCATCATTAATTTTCCAAACAACCCCACAACAGCATCACTTTCTCTTGATGAACTCGGTACGTGGGTAAAGCTGGCACTGAAATATGACTTTATTCTTTTAAATGACGAATGCTACAGTGAAATTTACACAGACAAGCCTGTACCTTCTCTGCTTGAAGCGGCAAAACATGTCGGCAATGAAGATTTTAAAAATACCCTTGTAATAAACTCCATCTCCAAACGCTCCTCTGCGCCGGGACTACGTTCCGGATTTATCGCGGGTGATGCAAAGATATTAAAAGAATATATGAAGTACCGTACCTATGTCGGTTGTGCTTCACCGTTGCCGCTGCAGGCAACTGCTGCCGCCGCATGGAGTGATGAAGCCCATGTCGCTGCCTCACGCAAAATATATCAGGAAAATTTCCACGTAGCACAAGAGATACTTGGAGTAGAGATCCCTGAAGCCACTTTCTATCTATGGCTTCATGTCGGCGATGCACTTGCATTTACGAAAAAACTCTACAAAGAGTACAATGTCAAAGTACTGCCCGGAGAGTATCTTGCCCGTAAAAATTCTGAGGGGAAAAATCCTGGAATCGGGTATGTACGGATCGCTCTTGTTGAGAGTGTAGAAAAGACCAAAGAAGCATTAACGCGCATAAAGGAGTGTTTAGGTGAATAAAGAAGATCTCAAAGCTAAAATTTTAGAGGCTCATAAAGAGGCCGATATCGCATCACTCTATATTCTTGAGCAGCAAACCCATGAACTCTTCGATGAAGAGACACTCCACGGATACTACGCAAACATTCTCGATCTCGCGCTTGAAAAGCTGACAGAGACACTTGAGGCACACCGCGTTATGGATATGAATGAAGTACAGGATTTTGCAACACTGCGTGCCCTCTATGAATACGCAATGGAACACTACTCAGCAGGAAAACCAAGTGATGCTGCCGCTCTTTTTGAAGTGCTTGGAGGCCTCAGCAATGACGAGAAGTTTTCAGATGCTATGAAAATCCATCGCTCAGCTGCTTCAGAGAATCTTGCGTTGGACGATTTTTTAGAAAAGCTTGCAGACTTGCAGGAGACTGAAAATACCGGCACTTTTTATGTGTCTCGCTTTACAAAAGAGGCACAAGAGTTGCTAGATAATAACAAAAGCACAGAGGAATAACGGTATGAAAATTCACTTTATTGGCATCGGTGGTATCGGCATCTCCGGGCTTGCACAATACATGCAGTACAAAGGTCATACCGTAAGCGGTTCAGATATAAAAGAGACCGTTATTACCAAAAAAATGCGTAATCAAGGCATTGATGTCACTGTTCCTCACGCAGCTTCTGCCATCACAGATCAGGATTTAGTAGTGCATTCAGCCATCATTCGTCCTGACAATCCTGAAATCGTAGCGGCAAAAGAAAAAGGCATCGAAGTGCTTGCTCGCCGTGAAGCACTGCTCAAGATCTTAGATGATCAAAAAGTATACTCTGTTGCCGGTGCTCACGGTAAAAGTACGACAACTGCCATCCTCACTTCCATCATGGACGGTTCAGCAATAATCGGTGCAGAATCCAAAGCCTTCGGATCAAATGTACGTTATGATGAAAATAGTGATATGATGATATTTGAAGCTGATGAATCCGACGGTAGTTTTTTAAACTCAAATCCGCACTGTGCTATCGTTATCAATGCCGAACCTGAGCATATGGAATACTATGACTACAACTATGAACGTTTTTACGACTCTTACAAGACATTTATAAAGTCAGCGAAACACAGAGTGCTCAATGCAGAAGATCCATTTTTGGCAACACTCAAAGATGAGATCGACGCACAATGGCTCTATCCTTCACAAGATATTCAAAACATAGAGTATGTTCTTCTCAATAATGAACCGCATACACGTTTTACTCTTCGTGACCTTGGCAGTTTTGATGTATGGGGCTTTGGGAAGCATATTGCCCTTGATGCAGCACTTGCAATACTTGCAGCTCAGGAGTCAATGGATATAGAAACGATTCGTCAAAAACTGCTTACTTTCAAAGGCATTAAAAAACGTTTTGACATCATCTCGCTTGAAAACGACAGTGTTATCATTGATGATTACGGCCATCATCCTACAGAGATAAAAGCGACATTTGAATCTGTCAAAGAGTATGCCCAGCTCAAAGGTTTCGATAAGATCACCGCTATTTGGCAGCCGCATAAATACTCTCGAACTATCGATAATCTTGAAGAGTTCATCAAGTGTTTTGAAGGTGCGGCGGAACTTATCATTCTCCCTGTCTGGGCAGCCGGCGAAGCACCACGTGAGATCGACTTTCAAGAGAAGTTTAAAGAGTATAACCTTACGATGGCAGACTCTATCAAGCGAGCCAACAACACTATCACGGTCATTAAAGACAAAGAGGATCTTGAAACACTTGATAAAGGACTTATCATCGGCTTTGGTGCCGGAGATATTACCTACCAGATACGGGGTGCGAGTTAGTGGCATATATCTACGGACTCATAATTGTAGGACTGTTGACCCTTGCCATGCACTACTTTACTGAACTCAGCACAAAACAAAAAATCAGTGCTGCTATTATCATACTGATACTGATTTTGAGTGCCGTTGCATACAATAAATACCAGGATGCTCAAAGAGAGAAGATGCTTGAGATCGTCATAAAGTATGAACAGGGAAAAACAATTCGCTGCGGCAACAGAGATGTCAATGCATCGAACTACTCACTGAGTGTTGGTACCTACACTTTTATAGGAAAGAAAAACACTCCGCACTATGCAGAGATGATAGACGCCTTTACATGTCAGTAGATCCAAAACAGAACAAGATCACAAAGCTCATCACGCAGCTTGACCTCACGCAGCACATTAGTGAATTTGAATCATTCTTCTCACGCAGTCATTCTCTCTACATCGAAGGTGATCAGGAACTGCATTTTCGCTACATTAAAGCGCTCGATGCACTTGAGTTCAACGCACCACCGAAGGTTGCAGATTTTACAGAGATAAAACTGCATCTGAAAAAACATGGTGTTCTTAATTTTGAACAGATATTTGAACTTGTCAAAGTTGTGCGCTATTTTCGCTACTTTAAAAATCGTGAGCTTGAAGGGCTCATCGGCGAGTGGATGGAGAAAATTGTCACTCCTGAGAGCTTTACCGAGATAGAGAAATACTTTACCCATGACGGAAAATTTGAAGAGAATCTCGATGAGACGCTCTTTGGACTCTCACAAAGAATAAAAGAGTACAAAAATGAGATGAGCGGCGCACTCAAACGTATGATGAACAGCTCGAAACTTGCCGGCTATCTCATCGACACACAGGTGCACTACATCAACAATGAAGAGTGTCTGCTTGTTCGCGGCGGTTTTAACCATGTCCTCAAAGGTGCCGTTGTCGGACGCAGCAGCGGCGGCTTTTTCTATGTTGCACCTGATGCGATCTTAAAGACAAAAGAGAAGATCCGCTACATCGAGCAGGAGCGTGAAGCTATCTTTTACAGTTATGCAAAAGAGTTCTCTGCAAAACTAAGTGAGCTTCTGCCTTTTATAAACTTCATCGACAAAGAGTTTACAAAGTTCGACAACTATCAGGCACGTGTTTTGTTTGCAAAGAGCAAGAACATGCAGCTTGTCAAGAGTCAAAAAGACTCCAAGATTCTTCTAAAAGATTTTATCCACCCTGCTCTGCATAATGCCAAGCCTATCAGCGTTGATTTTTCAAAAAATATTTTGATGATAACAGGTGTCAATGCCGGTGGTAAGACGATGCTTCTCAAATCAATTCTAGCATCTGCTTTTATGGCAAAATACATCATCCCAATGAAGCTCAATGACAACAAATCGCATATAGGAAATTTCAAAGCTATCGAAGCCATCATCGATGATCCACAAAATGTAAAAAATGACATCTCGACTTTTGCAGGACGTATGCAGCAGTTCTCACGTATCTTTGAATACCGCTCTGCCCTTGTCGGTGTCGATGAGATAGAACTCGGAACAGACTCAGATGAAGCAGCGGCACTTTTTAAGGTAATACTTGACGACTTGATAAATCGCGGACAAAAAGTCGTCGTTACAACCCACCATAAACGTCTCGCCGCCCTTATGGCAGACCGTGACGATGTGGAGTTGATGGCTGCCGTGTATGATGAAGAGGCTCGCCGTCCAACCTATGAGTTCATGCAGGGAATCATTGGGAAAAGCTATGCCTTTGAAACGGCATCACGCTACGGCATTGCCAACAAACTCGTAAACGAAGCCAAAAAAGTCTACGGAGATAATTCTGAAAAACTCTCATTGCTTATTGAACGTGGAAGTCAGCTTGAACGTGAACTCAAACAGAAGCATAAAGCGGTTGATGAAAAACTCGAAGAGCTGCAAAAAAAAGAGCGTGCTTTAAAAGAGCAGAAAGATGAACTGCAAAAAGAGCTCCAACGTCAGAAAGCAGAACTTAAACGTGAGTACGACCTTGCCATAAATGAGGCGAAAAAAGCAGCACGTGAGGGTGACACAAAAGCCATTCACCGTGCCATGAACAAAGCCAATAAAAAACTGCCGCGTGAACAAAAAGAGCATATCAAACAAGACGTAGCCTTCAATGTCGGCGATGAAGTAAAATACCACTCACAAAGCGGTGTAATCGTCTCTATGAAAGGCAAAGACGAAGCTATCATCGAAGCAAACAGTATGAAGGTCCGTGTCAAAACAAAACATCTCAAACACACGAAGATCGTCAAGCCAAAACCACAAACGAATGTCAACCTCAATGTCACAAAAAAAGCAGGGCTGAAATGTGATCTGCATGGCATGCGAGCCGATGAAGCCACAGAAGTGCTTGATAAGTTCTTAAACGATGCCCTCATCAACGGCTGGGATGAAGTACTTGTTTATCACGGTATCGGTACAGGAAAACTCTCCTATGCCGTCAAAGAGTTTCTAAAAACACACCCGAGAGTAAAAGGTTTCGATGACGCGCCACAGCATATGGGTGGATTTGGTGCGAAAGTGGTCTATCTCTAATGGCGAAGCATATAGCTGTTATCGGCGGAGGTGCTTCGGGACTTATGAGTGCCATACTCTGTGCCCGTGCAGGTTTGGAAGTTTCACTTTTTGAGCAGAACAACAAACTTGCCAAAAAGATTCTGGTCTCGGGAAACGGCCGTTGTAATATTACCAACGCAAACCTCTCACACAATGACTATTTTTCCCAAAACCCTGCTTTTGTTGAGTACGCTCTGCGTGAGTTTGGATTTAAAGCATTTGAGAAATTTGCCGCTTCCATAGGGCTTTTGCTTGATGTTAAAGAAGACGGCAGAGCCTATCCACTCTCAAACGAGGCCAAAAGTGTCGCTAAGATATTTGAAGAGTATGCAAAGAGTCTTGGTGTCATCTTTCATACCAATGCCAAGATAAACTCCATTAAAGAGTTTATAACAAAATACGATGCCCTCATAGTCGCTACCGGCTCACGTGCGGCTTCACATCTTGGCGGTAACAGTGACGGAGAGGAGTTTGCACGTGAGTTTGGACACAACATCATCCCTGCTTATCCTTCCCTTGTCCAGCTAGAGATTGATTCCAAGTTTATTCATAAAATGGCAGGTGCCAAAGTTGATGGAGAAGTCACACTCTTTATCAACTATCAAAAAGAACTCAGTGCCAAAGGCGACATCCTCTTTACGAACTACGGTATCTCCGGTTTTGCCATTTTAGATATCTCGCAGGCAGCATCCAAAGCACTGTTGGAATTTTCTCATGTTGCTGTTTCACTTAATCTGCTTCCAAGCCTCACGCAGCAGCAGATCGCAAGTCATGTATCCACTCTTACAAAAGAACTGCCGCACTTTACACTTTTGGATATTTTAGTCGGTCTTCTGCCATTGAAAATCGCTGCAACTATTTTAGACTTTTTAAAATTTCCTCACGCAACTAAAGCCAAAGATATTAATACAAAAACAGCCAAAAAAATTGCCAACTGTGTGAATAACTGGCGATTTGAAATCGAAGAGACGCATGGTTTTCGTCACGCAGAGGTCAGCGGCGGTGGCATTGACACCAATGAAGTCAATCCAAAAACCATGGAATCACTCAAACAAAAGAATCTTTACTTTACAGGAGAAGTGCTCGATATCGTCGGCAGACGCGGCGGCTACAACTTCGCTTTTGCATGGGCATCTGCTTATTTGGCCGCGCAAGATATAATCAAAAAATAATCTGCTATAATAAATAAAACAAATAAAGGTTAACAATGTCAACACCTCTTATTATTCTCATAGTACTGGCAATCATTCTCGTTTTGATGTACAACTCTCTTGTTGCAAAGAAAAATCAGGTTGAAAATATCTTCGCATCTGTTGATACACAGCTTAAAAAACGCTACGACCTCATCCCGAATCTTGTCGCTTCGGTTTCAAAATATATGGATCATGAAAAGTCTCTTCTTGAAGAGGTGACAAAGCTCAGAAGTGAAGCCAACAGACCGAATATCTCCGATAAACAGAAGATGAACCTCGATGCAAAAATCACAAAAGCACTCGGTTCCATTATGATAGCCGTTGAGAACTATCCTGACTTAAAAGCCAATGAAAATGTAATGCACCTGCAGCGCTCTTTAAATGAAGTAGAAGAGCAGATAGCGGCAGCCAGACGTGCTTATAACCAGGCCGTTACAGATTACAACAATGCGTTAGAGATGATTCCGACAAATATCATGGCATCTATGATGGGTTACAAAGAAAAAGATGTCTTTGAGATCACAGAAGATGAGAGAAAAAATGTCAATGTAGGTGAGTTGTTTTCTAAATAATGAAAACTATCAGCGAACTTACAGACTTCTACTACAAAACCCTCTACCCTGTACTTCAGGAGCTGGAGGAAGACAGAAAAGCACTCAAACAAAGAGTCATCAGCTTTGCGAGTGTCTATATCATCGCTGTTGCCCTTATCGCACTCTCAATTTATAAATATGTTGATATTGATATGCTCTTTTTTATGGGTGTTTTTGCACTTGCAGGTTTTGGCTGGCTCTATCGTTTTTTAGTTAGTGACTATACCAGTGATTTCAAACAAAGGGTTATAGCACCGCTTATTCACGAAATAGATGAAAATCTTGACTATCTTCCTGAACTCCATGTTCCTGTTGCAAATTTCAACCGCTCAAAACTCTTTACCTCCCGACCTGACCGTGTGAGCGGAAATGACTATGTTCGTGGCAAAATAGATGGAATCGATATTGCATTTTCCGACTTTCACGCAGAGAAACGTCATAAAGATTCTAAAGGCAGAGAGTCATGGACGACAATCTTTCAAGGACTGTTTATTATCTCGGATTTTCATAAAACATTTCATGGAGAAACTGTCATACTACCCGACTACGCCCAGTCTACTTTTGGAGACCTCATCGGCTCATGGCTGCAGACAAATAACTTCTCACGTAAGCAGCTTGTCAAAATGGACTCGCCAGAATTTGAAAAAGCATTCGTCGTCTACGGGACAGATCAGGTAGAAGCGCGATACATCCTCACGCATACATTGATGCAAAAACTTTTAAACTACAAAAAACGTTCAAAACACCCGCTATATGTCTCTTTCATCCGCGGAAAAATCTATATGGCCATCGAATATAACGACGATATGTTCGAGCCGGCTGTTTTTCGTTCACTTTTAAACTATAAAATAGCAATGCAGTACTTAGCAACCCTGCACCTTGCCATCGGCATTGTAGAAGAGTTGAAACTCAATCAAAAACTGTGGAGTAAAAAATGAAAATAAAAGTAACACTCATAGCCCTCATGGCCGTTGCAAATCTCTTTGCACTGAATGTTGGAGAGAAACCAAAAGAGGTCGTCATAGAGAAAGAGAACGGCGGGCTTGTCAAAGACGGTTCCCCATGGAACTCCAATATGCTTAAAGAAAAAGTCTATGTAATGTTCTACGTCGATCCCGATGAAAAAGATCTCAATGAAGATTTTTCGCAAGCACTCAAAGCCAAAGAGTACAGGAAAAAAGGCGACTTCGGCAGTCTTGCCGTTATCAATCTAGCTGCGACATGGAAGCCAAACTTCATCATCGAGTCTATCTTAAAAGGCAAGCAAAAAGAGTTTCCAAAAACCATCTATGTCAAAGACAAAAACAAAGTTCTCGTCAATGAGTGGGATATTGCCGATGACAACTCCGACATCATCATCTTTGACAAAAGCGGCAAAGTGATTTTTTACAAAGCAGGAAAAATGAACGATGAAGATATGCAGCAGGCATTTCAACTTATAGAGGAAAACATATAAATGGACAACGAAACAAGCATACTCAGTCTAAGCATTAAAGATCTCTTTACGAAGAAGATGATCACCTACTCTATCATGCCTTTTATCATCTCGATGATAGTGCTCTACATTCTCTTTTTCATCGTTGCAGGACTTGGCATCGACCAAATGACAACGATGGACGTACAGACAACACAGACGACAATACAAAACGGTGTGCCGCATACTGAGAGTTTTCAGGCGACCTTAGCAGGCACGGCAATAATGAAGTTTCTCATGAGCTCCGCACTCACTTCCTGGATAGCAACCTTTTTTATCTACACGATCGGCGGTTTTTTAACACTCTACGCTTCTATATTTGTGGCTTTGATCGTCATTGGTTTTTTAACGCATAATATTCTGCGTGAGATACAGTTTCGACACTATCAGGATGTAGAGTTGATAGGCTATTCAAACGCCTTTGAGAGTATCTTTTTTACACTCAAATGGGTACTCATCATGATAGCGCTCTTTTTTCTCTTTATTCCACTTTATTTCATTCCCGTAGTAAATGTCATCGCTTTTAACTTTCCGCTGTATTACTTCTTTCATAAAATGATGACCTACGATGTCAGCTCGAACATCTGTACAAAAGAAGAAGATATGAAGATCCGTTTTTTTTACGGTTCAACACTCAGACTCAAAACACTGGGACTCTATCTGCTTTCACTCATCCCTTTTGTTATCTTCTTTGCATCTGTATTTTATGTCATCTATTTGGGACACAGTTATTTTATTGAAGTCAGAAAATTAAGAGCGGAGGATTAAGAGAACATCTCTTAGTCTTCTTCTTTGTCCGCCTCTTTCATAACAAGGGCGCGGTAATTCTCATCTTTTGCAACAAGTCCAGCTTCATAGAGAAACTGGCTTGGCAGGAAGTTCTGTTTTTTTATCTTGTCATACTTGGCATAGCTTAGGTAGAGAATATCTTTTGCACGTGTCACCGCAACATAAAAGAGGCGTCTCTCTTCATCAAGACTGCCTCCGCGCTGCATCAGCTTGCGGTTTGGAAATCTTCCGTCCATCAAGTCAACAACATAGACCTCTTTATATTCAAGCCCTTTACTTGCGTGAACACTTAAAAGGTTCACACCCTCGCCCTGCGTGAGGTCAGAAGAGCCGAGTATCATCGCATTTAAGAACCTGTCATGCTCGTTATATGGTTTTGCCAACTCCTGCAACAGCAGCATCTTTCTGTTGATGCGGATATTGGACTCCTCTTTTTGCTTCTCATCAATGCTCCCGTCTTTGAGTGTCGCACGTTTTGTCGAAAGATAATCACCAATATATTTAAAAAGCTGAGAATCAACGATTTTACGAACAATAGTTCTCGGCTGCTTAATGCCTTTTAAATCACGAAAGAGCAGATAGAAATTATGCAAAAATGTTGCGGATTCTTTTGTCAGTTTCGGATGTTTAAGCACAGGGTTTTTCATAAACTTCGCTTCAAATCCGAGTTTGGCATATTTACCCACGGCACCGAGTTCCAAAAAGTCATCGAAAAGCCCCAGTTGATGGTTGAGCTTTCGTTTTTCAAAAGGATTCTTCACACTTTCATCAGGTGCATAGAGTCCATAGAACATACTCCCCTGCCCAAGAGATTTCAAGGCAATATAGAGCTCTTTTGCCATAGCACTTCCAATGCCGCGGGCAAACTCAAAGAGGTGAATAAAGGCCATCATATCCGCTTCATTGACAAGCAGCGTGTAAAGGTCAAGTACTGCCTTCACCTCACGCGAATCAAAGAAGCTCGTTCCACCTTTTCGCTTGCAGGCTATACCAAGCTCACGCAGCCCTACTTCAATACCATCTGCTGAAGAGTTGTTACGGAAGATGACAGCGATCTCCTCACGCGGCGTAGCACTTTGCGAGATCTTGTCAGCCACTCCATGATACTGATCAAAAAGTTCATCAAATGCCAAAAGCTTCGGAAGATGTGCATCATAATCACGTGTAACCTCGAGTTTTTTAGGATAGATTCTCTCATTTATCTCTATTACTTTGTTTGCCAACGACAAAATAGGTCGAGAAGAACGGTAATTTTTTGTCAAGGTATGGACAACTGCAGCAGGATACTTCTTCGTAAAAGAGCCTATGATGGTAATATCTGCACCGTTAAAAGCATAAATAGACTGATCATAATCCCCCACGCAAAAGAGTGAAGGCGGATTCATCGCATCTATCAACGTGCCCTGCAATGCATTGGTATCTTGGTACTCATCTACAAGTACCTCTTTATAACCAAGATCACTCTCTTTTGCCATCTTTCGAAACTCTAAAAGCAGGTCATTGAAATTCAAAAAACCATACTCACGCTTGAGCGCTTCGAACTCATCGACGACATCAGCGTATATCATGGCAAAAAGTTCATGTTCGGGATAGTTTTCTATAAGCCACTGTTCAAAATTCTTTTCCAACTCGGTATTTTGATAGTAGGAGTAGAGATCATAGAGATAGTTACCGCCATAAGCCTGTACATCAGCATCTATATGCATAAAAGAACGTTTTTCAAATACAGAGCGAAAAAGAGTTTTCAACTCACGTTGCTGTTTAAGCACAACCCGTTTGTCCCGTTTTTTCAGCCAGCGATAGCTCACTGCATGAAAAGTTCCCGCATCTATCTTTTTTGCAACATCCCCGCCAAAATACTCCCCAATGCGTGCCACCATCTCAGCTGCTGCTTTATTTGTAAAAGTCAGCAGCAGTATCTCTTGAGGCTGTACACCGGAGTTCAGCAGGTGTGCGATTCTGCCGACTATCGTCGATGTCTTTCCGGTCCCTGCAGAAGCGATAATAAGATTTTGATTGGCTTTTGAAGTTGCAGCGGCATGCTGTTCTTCATTTAAACGGCTTAAAGGCATTCGGAATTATACCCACCGAGTATTAAAAATTGATAATTCACATAGCTTTAATGACAAAGAGGCTAAAATACACTCAAATCTTTCAAAGGATCAAAGTGGAA
The DNA here is from genome assembly GCF_014905135.1 of Sulfurimonas paralvinellae. Taxonomy (NCBI): domain Bacteria; kingdom Pseudomonadati; phylum Campylobacterota; class Epsilonproteobacteria; order Campylobacterales; family Sulfurimonadaceae; genus Sulfurimonas; species Sulfurimonas paralvinellae. The sequence goes on from NZ_CP041406.1 coordinate 1,328,540, forward strand.
AAAGACAATGCAATTTTTAAAATCATCACTAATGAGACAAGAGAAAGTACCGAACCCATGGAAATAGTAACTCCTACTATTTATGCTTCCGTCTTTTCCAAGTTTGCCGACAAACATGACCTGTCTCTTGAAAATGAGGAAGAAATTTCACACAATATTCTTAAAGATGAGTGCTCTTTTTTAACTGAGCTGCAGACAAAAACATCAGAAAATGCAAATCGCTTAAGCAAAAATACAAAAAAAGCCATCAATGCGATCAAAGATAAAAATGACACACTGCTTAATGAGGTGCTACACGAAACAGAAGCACTGCGACTTGAAGTGGAAAAACTACGTGAATCCGTTTATAAAGATGAATTAACACATGTATATAATCGAAAATGGCTTCATGACAATTGTATGCAAACAGACAAGGAGTCTTTCAACCAAGAAGGTGTTTTAGCAATGATCGACTTAAATTATTTTAAACTCATCAATGACACATATGGTCATGTCATCGGAGATAAAGTGCTTATTTTTATAGCTAACAGACTAAAAAGCATCAACAAAAATGTCATTCGATACGGCGGCGATGAATTTATTATTCTTTTTCCGAAAAACAGTTCAATTGAACATACTAGAGAACTATTGGATAGAACAAGAGAGAGTGTCTTATCCAAAAAACTCAAAGCCCATGAAGAGATGTTTACACTTAGTTTTTCTTTTGGTGTTGCCAGCTTTAAAAGTGGTAATAAACTTGCAAAAGTCCTCGAAGATGCCGACAAAAGCATGTACAATGATAAAATCAATATAAAAAAGAGAATCACAGGCATCTAAGAGATGCCTTATAAGCAAATTCTCACCTCTTTTTGGATATAATCGCGAAATTTTAAGTAAGACTCAAAAACTTCATTTAAGGCGATTATATGTCAGAAAACAAATACAATCCACAAGAAACTGAAAACAGATACTATAAAATTTGGGAAGATAGAAAATACTTCGAAGTAGATGGCAACAAGGCTATCCAAGAAGAAGGCAAAAATTTTGCCATCATGATGCCGCCGCCAAACGTTACAGGACGTCTGCATATCGGTCACGCACTTACTTTTACACTCCAAGACATCATCACACGTTACAAACGAATGGATGGGTATAAAACACTCTGGCAGCCGGGAACTGACCACGCCGGAATCGCTACACAAAACGTCGTTGAGAAGCAGCTTTTAGCAGAAGGAACGACAAAAGAGGCTATCGGCCGTGAAGCATTTTTAGAACGTGCATGGAAATGGAAAGAAGAGTCTGCAGGCATCATGACAGAGCAGCTTCGTAAAATGGGCGTATCACCTGCATGGGAACGTGAACGTTTTACAATGGATGAAGGACTTCAAAAATCTGTCAAAGAGGCTTTTGTACACCTCTACAATGAAGGGCTTATCGTTCGCGGCAACTATATGGTAAACTGGTGTACACATGACGGCGCACTCTCTGACATCGAAGTGGAACACGAAGAAGAAGACGGCAAGTTCTACCATATGCTTTACCATTTTGCAGATGGCAGCGGCAGCATAGAAGTGGCAACGACAAGACCTGAAACATATTTTGGAGATACGGCAGTAATGGTTCACCCTGATGATGAACGCTACAAAGACATCATTGGAAAAGAGGTCCTGCTTCCACTCCTTGACAAAAAGATAAAGATCATTGCAGACGACTATGTCGATATGGAATTTGGAACAGGTGTTGTAAAAGTCACGCCTGCACATGACCAAAACGACTACGAAGTCGGCAAACGCCACGACCTTGAGTTTATCACCGTATTTGACGAAAAAGGAATACTCAACGACTATGCCGGCGAATTCAAAGGTATGGAGCGACTTGAAGCGAGAGAGCCTATTGTAAAGCGTCTTGAAGAAGAAGGCTATATCGTCAAGATAGAAGACCACAAACACCAGGTAGGACACTGTTACCGCTGTAAAAACGTCGTCGAGCCGTATATCTCAAAACAGTGGTTCGTTCGTAAAGAAGTGGCTGACAAGTCCATTGAAAAGACAAATGAAGGTGAAGCAAAATTCTTCCCGCCGCACTGGATCAACTCTTATAATTCATGGATGGGCGAACTGCGTGACTGGTGTGTCTCACGCCAGCTTTGGTGGGGACACCAGATACCTGTATTTTATTGTGATGACTGCGGTCATGAGTTCGCTTCTCAGGAAGACCATCCGGAGTCGTGTCCAAAATGTGCTTCAAAGAACCTCACGCAAGATCCTGATGTTCTTGATACATGGTTTAGTTCTGCGCTTTGGCCGTTTTCAACACTTGGCTGGGGTAATGGCGATACAGCGATGGACAAACTCTTCGAATCAAATGACATGAAAGAGTTCTATCCAAACACACTCCTCATTACAGGTTTTGACATCCTTTTCTTCTGGGTTGCGCGTATGATGATGATGGGTGAGCACTTCATCGGTGAACTTCCGTTTAACCATATCTATCTCCATGCTCTTGTGCGTGATGAACACGGTAACAAGATGAGTAAATCCCGCGGCAATGTCATCGACCCGCTTGACATGGTCAACAAATACTCAGCGGATATTTTACGTTTTACCCTTGCAATCTCTGCGGCACAGGGACGTGACATCAGAATGAGTACAGATAAGCTTGAGCAAAACCGTAACTTTACGAACAAACTTGTCAATGCTGCAAAATTTTTACAGATGAATGTGGAGACTTTCCCTGACATGAGCGGTTTTTGCATAGAGACTGACTTGGGACGTTACATGATGAGCCGACTGAACCTTGCGACACAAGAGGTACGCGACTATCTTGAAGAGTATAAGTTCAACGATGCGGCACTTACTATGTACCGCTTTTTATGGAATGAGTTCTGCGACTGGGGTATCGAACTCTCTAAAGCCGATAAAGGCGCTATAGTCGAACTTGGCGCTATCTTTAAAGAGGCAATGAAGCTGCTTCATCCGTTTATGCCGTTTATTACAGAGCATCTTTACCACCAACTCAGCGGCACTACGCTTGAAGATGGTGACTCCATTATGATAAAAAAATTCCCTCACAAGGTAAAAAGACGTAAAGAAGAAGCAAAATTTGAGATCATCATGGATGCCATCATTTCCATACGCCGCGCCAAAGTACTTGTCGACATGGCAAACCAAAAGATAGAAAAAGCCTATGTTAAGATCGATGGTCTCAGTGATAAAGACAAAGAGATGATGCTGCCATTTATTGCAAAACTTGCAAAAGTTGAAAATGTTGCATTTACAGAACAAAAGGTTGAAAATGCGGTAAGTGACATCGCTGATAAATGTGAAACATTCATTCCAACAGACTCAATTGATCTCACACCTATTATCAACAAGTTGACAAAACAGTCAGAGAAACTTGAAAAAGAGATAGGAAAACTTAACGGTATGCTGAGTAATGAACGTTTCGTTGCCAATGCTCCTGCAGATGTTTTGGAGAAAAATCGTGAAGCACTTGCAGAAGCAGAGGCAAAACAGACAAAAGTGCTTGAGCAGCTAAGCTCCCTAAAGGCATAGATTGTTCGACATAAGAAAATATACATCACCAAACATCAAAAATGACATCCTCTCAGGACTCGTTGTTGCCGTGGCACTTGTTCCTGAAGCCATAGCATTTAGTTTCATCGCCGGTGTCAGCCCTATCGTAGGGCTCTACACCGCTTTTATTCTTGGACTTATCACTGCCATCATCGGTGGAAAACCTGGGATGATTTCAGGCGCTACAGGAAGTGTCGCCGTTGTCATCGTCGGACTTGTATTGGAAGCAAATGCAAAACTTACAGCACTTGGCATGAGTGGGGATGAACTCTATATCCATATGCTCAACTATGTTCTTTTGGCAACTATCATGGCCGGTGTCATTCAGATCCTCGTGGGTGTTTTAAAATTTGGTAAGTTCATTCGTCTCGTACCGCAGCCTGCGCTGTATGGATTTGTAAACGGACTTGCCATTGTCATTGCCATGGCACAGTTCAAGTTCTTCAACGGGCAAGGCATGAGTATGTATATCATCGTTGCCATCACTATGCTCATTATGTACTTTCTGCCTAAATTTACAAAAGCGATTCCATCAGGACTTGTTGCCATCGTCGTTTTAACACTCATAGTATACTTTATGAAAATAGACACTTTGACCGTTGGCGCGTTAGCCGATCTCTCAGAATTCAAAGGAAAACTACCGCACCTCATCATCCCGGATACGCTTTTTTCTCTTGATGCGATCATCATGGTACTTCCATATGCCATTATCATGGCACTTGTCGGTCTTATAGAGTCGCTGCTTACCTTGGCAGTTCTCGATGAGATGAGCGGCACACGCGGCAGTGGTAATCAGGAGTGTATCGCTCTTGGATGCGGTAATGTTGCCAGTGGATTCTTCGGAGGAATGGCAGGCTGTGCGATGATCGGTCAGTCTATCATCAACTTCACATCAGGCGGTCTCGGTCGTCTTTCATCTTTTACCGCAGCCGTCGGGCTGATCATACTTGTTATTTCATTAACAGATGTACTCAACACCATTCCTGTCGGTGTACTTGTCGGTATCATGTTCATGGTGAGTATCGGTACATTTGAGTGGTCGAGTTTTTCACATCTCAAGCATATGCCAAAATCCGACGTCTTTGTAATGATTGTCGTAACTATCATTACGGTTGTTGAAGATTTGGCAGTTGCTGTCATCATCGGTGTTATCATCTCTGCACTCGTCTTTGCATGGAAACATGCCCGTATCTGGGCAAAAACATATGTAGAAGAGGATGGAACAAAGGTCTATGAACTCGAAGGGCCGCTTTTCTTCGGAAGTGCTACGACATTTTCAGACAATTTCGATGTCAAAAACGACCCTCCAAAAGTTGTCATCGATTTTAGAAATGCACGTGTTATGGACTTCTCCGGTGTTGAAGCTATTGATACAATAGTGAAAAAATATGAACAAGCCGGTAAAAATCTTCTCTTGCGACATCTCAGTGAAGACTGTAAAAGAATTATGAAAAAAGCAGGACCGCATTGTACCTATGAAGAAGACGATCCTACCTACAAGGTTGCTATTGACTATTAGATAGAATTTCTTTAGGCTCTCCTATAAAGTAACCTTGAGAGTAGTCTATTCCCAACTCTTCAATCTTTTGAAGGGTTGCTTCATTATGGACATACTCTGCAATGACCTTAATACCACTCTTTTTGCAAAACTCTACAATTGTTTCAACAATTAAGAGGCTCTTCTCATTTTCCAGAATATCCTTAATGAATATACCATCAATTTTCAGATAATCCGGGTGCAGTTCTAAAAGTCTGGAAAAATTAGAATTTTCCATACCAAAGTCATCCAAAGCTATTTTAAATCCTCTCTTACGTAATGATCTAATCTGCTCCAACATATTTGATTCTGTTAATGTAACAATATCTTCCAATAATTCCAGAACAACTCTCGATGGATCAATATTGTACTTTTGAACATGAAGCATCAAAAACTCTTCAAGATAGCCTAAATTTATATCATTGGATGTAATATTGATAGAAAATTCATAATCGGTTGAATGAAAGACCTTAAATGCATTTGCAACAATTCGACGAGTGACTAATGACAATGTCCCTGTTATACGACATGCTTCCATAAAACGTATGGGTGAAGCTAAATTATTCCCATCATTAATCCTTGCAAGACATTCATACTTTTCAATTTTCTTCGTTTTATTATTACGAATAGGCTGAAAAAAACCAAGTAGTTTTTCATCTTCTATAGCACTACGGATCTTGTTAACCCAATAAATATTTTCCTGCTGTTTTTTTGCATATCCTGATTTCGTTTCAAAGATTTTATAGGAACTTTTTTTATAGAGTCTTGCTTCATGCACTGCTGCAGCTGCGTGATTGAGTGTTATAATACCATTACCCATAGCAACACCGATTGTGACTGAAATCTTTATGATAATATTATCATGATCAAGTTCAATTTCTGTCTGATTAAAAAAAGAGATAACAGATTCTGAAAAATCTTTAAGCTCTCTAAAGTTAAAAAAATCATTTACTATAAAAACGAACTCGTCACCGTCAAAACGAAATAGTTGCGCATTTTGCGGCTTTAACAATGTTAAATATTTTGCAATTTCAGTCAATATTTCATCACCGACAACATAACCATAAGTACTGTTGATATTGTTAAAATTATCTATATTGACAACAAAGATATTAAGACGACTATTGAGTTTTATATATTCAAGTAAAGCAAAATGATTATCTAACCCAGTTAATTGGTCTTTATAAAAATCCCAATCTCTTTTCTCTAGCTGAAAACTCATAGATTCATTTTATCTTATTTTTATTTATTCACTCTTAAGTCTGATAAAAGATTCCGGTTGAATATTTCTGTATTTTGGGATTTCCTGACCGATATTTGCATTGATATAGGTCGGATCAGCCATTACATACCTTCGTGAGCCCACTTTCACACTGTCACCCCGCATAGGAATGTAGAGTGCCGTACTCATATGGTCGCTGTACTTCACACCGACAACACGCACACCAAAAAGCTTTTTAATCAAATAGGCAAACAATACAGCTCTATCCTCACAGTCAGAAGCTTTGTTGACCAAAGTCTCCTCGGCAAACATCACCTTTTCATGCCCAAACTGTTCTTCATCCCGCTCATACACAAACGCTTTTTGAACAAAACGAAGCACAATGTTCATCGCTTCACTTATCTTTTTGCCGTCTGTATATCTTTTGATATCTTTCGCAATATCCCTGTAGGTAGTTATCTCCATAGGCGCATTAAAATATACTTTATAATCAACCTGCGGGTAACTGTTCATAAAATCGATTATGTTCTTATTGTATGAAAAGGATGTCCTGTACTCTTTGCCGTACTCTTTAAACGCAAGCTCTCTTGTTTGACTTTGCTCACGCAGTAAAGGCAACTTTTCCATAGTAAAATCAAGTGCTTTGTCAGCATCGGGATAATCCTGCTCGTATGTATAGATATTGCCGATGTCCTTTTTATTGTACTGCAATATCATATAGTAGTATCTGCCGCTGAATTTATAACGCGGTGTTGCATATATAATCTCTTTTGAATAGTGCAGTAAAAAAATATCATTGTTATCTGTCAATGCTATTTTAACACTGTAGCCTAATTTGCTAAGGAGAAACCAGGCATAGATATTGGCTTCGTTTCTGTCATTGTAAAGAGTTTGAGCCAACTTTGAAACAAGCAGGTTGACACCCCAGTCATTTAAAGCAAGATTCTTTTTACAGCTTTTTATTTCACTCAGTGTTGTATCATAACGACTAGAAGCCAACATAGAAAAGAAGTTCGCTATTCCAGCTTGATTTTCAGGGTAAAATTTTGCATGATATATCTTTTTATCTATGCTGAAACCTACTGAAGTTCCAAAAAAATCAAAATTAACATCTTTCTTTTGGGTTTGCTTGATAGTCTCTTTTTTTGGGAGTTGTTTTGCTTTTGGTACTCTTATCTGCACAATAGGACCAACATTGGGTGCTTTCTTTTCCTGCAGCGGTGTTATGGATTTAGGTTTGGGCTCTTTATATAATGGAGCTGTTATATATGCCTTATACTCCTGCCACTCGGCTTTTAAATAGTCATTAAAAGCATTGTCCCTCTCATCTTTATACTTTGAAAAAGATGCTGACTGAACCCTCTTAAAATTCTCAAAACTACCTGCTGATAAAAGTGTAACACTCAGTAGCAGCAGTAAATTAAAACGGCCAAACTGACTGAATAAGTTTTGTACCCCATCCTTGTTTCGTTGCACGGTCCATATCTCCCTCTGTTTTATAGAGTATCTTCGCATCACTTACCTGTGTAGAGCTTATTTTATTGTACTGATCGATGTCATACGGACGAATAACACCTGTTATCTGTATGATCTGCTTTTGATCATCAACAAGTATCTCACGTTTTCCGGAAATAAAATAGTTCCCATTTTGAAGCACTTTTACTATTCTAGCAGAAATAGTCGTGGTAAAGCTAGCATCTTTCGTTGCACTGCCTTTACCTTTATACGCAGAATCCGATTTTCCGGTGAAACCTATGTCACTGTATCCGTTTACTTTACTTATACCGCTTTTTACCCTGTCATTCCCTGCTCCCGCAGTTGAGAAGATACCACCACCCAATGTTGAAGAATCACTCTCACTGAGCTGCTTCGTTCCGGTGTTGGAGCTTTTTGCAGTTTCAGCAATAACAACGGTAACAATATCATTGACATGCATCGCCTTGTGGTCTGAAAAGAGCGGATTATCCCCTTTTCCAAAAAGGCTACCTGTCGATGCAAAGTCCTGTTTTTCCTCTTTTGGCGGCATCTGCTCAACATAAGCAGGCGGTTCAAAATCTATCTCCGGATCGGTCAACTTTGCAGTACATCCGGAAAAAATATATGTAATTAGGATAAAAGACAAAGGTATTAGTAATTTATTTTGCATTAAAACTCTTTAGTAACTTAATTAATGTATAATTCTAGCAATTTCAGTTCCATATATAAGGATAATTACAAATGAGTTTACGAGATACAATAAACAACGATGTCAAAGAGGCAATGAAAGCAAAAGATACAAAAAAAAGAGATGCCCTGCGTCTTTTAACATCGGCATTTAAACAGATAGAGGTCGATGAGAGAAAAGATCTCAGCGACGAAGATGTCATCAAGATCATTCAGACACAGATTAAACGCAGAAACGATGCAGCCAGCCAGTACAAAGATGCAGGCCGTGATGATTTAATGCAGACAGAGCTTGATGAGATAGCGTACTATGAAGTTTATCTTCCAAAACAACTCACAGATGAAGAGTTGGAATCTGAGCTTAAAAGCATCATAGAAAAAGTAGGTGCAACTTCTCCTAAAGATATGGGAAAAGTAATGGGTGCAGCTTCTAAAGAGCTTGCCGGAAGAGCTGACGGTAAACGTATAAGCACTTACGTGAAAGCACTTCTAGCTTAAGCCTACCAATCATCCAAGACGAAGCCTTTTGGCTCGTCATCTTCTTGCTTTTTCACTTCTACATTTTCATTTATCTCCGGCTCTTGTATCTTTTTAACTTCAGGTTTACTCATCTGCTCTTCAAACTGCAGCTCCAAACCTTTACTTGTCATGATAAAACCGTTTACATGCAGTTTACCGTCATGTATCTCTTTATGGTGCTCTTTACAAAGCGGTACAAGATTGTGTTTATTGTCTTTGTGAAAATGCCCGATAAAACCGGCCTTATCCGCAAGTGATTGATGAGAGATATGATGCACATCTTCAGCTACAGCACCGCAAATGACACACTTCGTCAAATACAATTCCTTGTTATACTTCGATTTTTTCTTTTTCACGAGCAGTTCAAGCTCATCAAAATCGTTGGCAAGTCTTTTTCTAATCGTATTGGCTATTTCCAAGAACTCACTGTCCATATGGAGTGATTTTGCAAATTCAAGCCCATAAATACTGCTACCGCTTCCAGCCTGCAGCACACGATTGAAGACCAGTTTGTCCGACTCTTCGTCATACTCGACACTGAGATGCAAATCGACAACATTATTAAGCTGCGTGATCTCCGGCATGGTCGAGAGCTGATGCAGGTGTGTTGCAAAAAGAAAAAGACAGCGGACATCTGAGAGCTTTTTAATGGCACTTGCCACGATTGCTACACCTGAGAGTGTCTCCGTTCCGTGGCTTATCTCATCACCCAGAACCAAAGAGCGTACAGTGGAACGATTAAAGATGTTTTTGAGTTCAAGCATCTCAACGGCAAAAGTTGAGAGCCCCTTGGCAAGATTGTCTTTGGAGACGATTCGCGTAAAGAGCGAATCAAAGATGCTGAACTTCATAACAGCGGCACTGACAAAGAAACCTGACTGAGCCATTAAAACAGCGATGCCGATACTTTTCATCAGTGAAGATTTTCCACTTGAGTTGATGCCGTAAAGCAGCACACCGTTAATGTCATGTCCATCATGCACACTTACATCGAGCATTACAGTTGTCGGATGCGGCAAATCGAGATAGTCGCGATTTCCCATCACAATGTCATTTGGCACATAGATGCCGCCGCGCTCCTGCACCTCAATGAGCGGATGGCGCAGCTGCATGATCTGCATAAAGTTCTCATCCCCTTTAGCTTCTACGATCATAGGGCGGGAGTGTTTGTACTCCTGTGCGATCTTCGATGAACTCACGCCGACATCCAAATCGGCAACATAGGCAATGACTCTGCTAAAGAGCAAAGAATAACGGCGTTCAAAAAGATTTTGCAGCTGAATATAACGCTCTTTGACAAGAGTAACGATCTTACGGCGGTTTTTCATAATCCTATCTGAGAGATCATCGGTAAATGCAGAGGTGATTTTCACGGAATTCGTCAATTTTTTCACTGTAAACTTGCTGAACTCCTCATCTTTTTTAAAAGTATTTTCAATGAGAGCGTAGCGATTCTTACTCAAAGAGATATAATATCCCTCTTTTTCCAAAAGTCCCAAAGAGACGACTTTAGCCGCACTGTTGGCTCCGGCATTTTCAAGCAGCGTTTCTATCTTTTTCATAATATCTTCAAAGGCTATGAGCATCACGGCATTCTCTTTGACAAGGGTATCGATGGACTCATCCACACCGCTCATCAAAAAGTTCTCATCGACCGTGTTGTTTGTAAATCTGCGTGAGACATCAAGATCGATGCTCTTTTGAATCTCACGCAGAAACTCATCGACCTCACTCTCATGAAAAGGTGTCTTTTGGATCTTGTGTTTTTTAACGTAGCGCATCAACTCTTTAACACTCTGCATCGAATCATAAAGATGATTCATCTCAAAAGGATGCAGGCGGGCAAGGCTTAGTCTGCGTGAGAGACGTTCCAAGTCATAAATTCCGCGCATCATCTCATCAAGATATCTCACGTGAGAAGATACTTTTTCTATTAAGTTGTAACGGCGTTCAAGCTCCTCACGCTCCATAATAGGATTAAGCAGGCGCTCTTTTAAAAGGCGGCGTCCGATCGCTGTGGAGCTTTTGTCCAGCATCTTCAGCAGTGTAAATTCACGTCTGTCTTTTGAAATAATTCCCATCTGCTCTAATGCATTATTGCCAAGGTACATAAAACGACGGTTATCTATGATACGTGGCAGTGACATCTTTTGGACAATATGATAATCATGTTCTATGACAAAATTGATAAGAATCGCCAAAGATTCCGTTATCATAGGATTGCGTTCAAGATCGAGATGTTCTATGGGTGAAAGAAGTGACTGTATCTGATAGACCTCTTTAAAGAGCTCATTTTGAAACTCTATCTTTGGACGAGCGTTGTTGACAGAGTAGTGATAGTGTTCTGGTATCTCAAGATACTGCATCACATGTTTTTGGTTTTCAATGCCGTCTAAAAAGGTCATCACAACTTCACTCGTTCTATAAACATTCAAGAGATTGAACACTTCATCCAAAGCATATGAAGGGTCTTCACTCGTTCCATGTGTTTCATAGAGCCATGTCTTTCCTGTTGTGACATCGATGGCGGAGTAACCGACACTGTAGATATCTCTGTATTTATCCACTAAAATCGAGACGATGTAGTTGTCATCATTATCGACGATGTGGTCAAAATTTGTTCCAGGAGAGACTATTTGAGAGATATAGCGGCTGATTTTGGGAGGATTGCCCTTTTGTTTCACGACAATGACCGTATATTTTTGTTCAGATATCAAACGGCTGAGATAGCGTTCAAAACTGACAGCGGGTACACCGGCTAAAAGAGGGTTTTTATCGGAATTTTCAATGATGTTCTTGTTTTTCTTTGTCAGCTGAATATTTAAAAGTTCGGCAATCTCTTTTGCCTTACCAATCTGGGCTTCATCATTGTTTACTTCATAGACCTCAAAAAAAGTGCCAATTTCCATAAAGACAACCGTATCTTTGCCATATTTAGACTCAAAATACTCCTGCAAATCAAAGTAAATCTGTGTCAATAACTTGTCTTTATTATTTAATAATTTTTCTACTTCAGATGAACGCATATCTCTCTTTGCTTACTTTTGTAATTGTTATGTGATTATAACATAAGAAAGATTCTGATTTTAAAGGTTTTTATTGATATTACCGATGTATATTCGGTATAATCGTTCAATATCAATTATTATATTTTTTTATAAAAGGTTTATGGATGTTAAAAAATATTATTGCACTATCATTTCTTACTTGCGTAAGTTATTCTCAGACACTGCAAGAGAGCTTAGAAGAAGTTTTACAGACAAATCCCACTATTCAAGAACGACTGCAAAACTACAATGCGACAAAACAGGATATTACCAATGCAAAATCAGGTTACTATCCATCACTCGATCTCAAACTCGGAGCAGGACAAGAGAAGATCGAACGCCAATATACGACAACAGATTATTCTGCATACGAAACTTCTTTGAACTATACACAAAATATTTTTAACGGTTTTGGCACAACGGCTTTAGTTGAAGGACAAGAATACAGAGCAGTCGCTGCTGCATACAGCTATGTAGAAAAAGTAAATGCCACATCTTCTGAACTGGTAAATACCTATCTTGAAGCCATGAAGAACGAAGAACTTTTAAAAACAGCGCAGGAAAATGTAGCCATTGATCAAGAGATATTCAATAAAGTTAAAAAACTATATAAAGCCGGTCTGACAACACTCTCTGAAGTTAAAAAGATAGAATCATCACTTGCTCTGGCAAAATCAAATCTTGTCGTTCAAGAAAATACACTTCTAAATGCTTCTTATAACCTGGAAAAAGTTTTAGGGCATACGCTCGATGCTTCAGCGATGCAAAAACCAAACCTTGATAATGTCAACTTTCCCCAATCGCAGGAAGAAGCACTTGCCTTTGCCTTTAAGCATAATCCGTCACTCCTCGCCAATGAATACAATCTTAAGGTTGCAAAAGCAACGAACAAAGAGAATAAAGCGAAGTATTATCCTAAAATCGACCTTGATATCTCACAAGCATACAATCACAACGTGAGCGGCATCAAAGGAAAAGATGATGAATTCCGTGCCATGGCCTACCTCTCATACAACATCTTTAACGGTTTCAGTGATCAAAGCAGCATAGAAAAAAGTTACTCACAGATACAACAACAGTTTGAAAACAAACGCAGCGTCAAACGTGAAATCGTTCAGAGTCTCAAACTCTCCTGGGCAGCTCAAGAAAAACTACAAGAGCAGCTGATTCATCTTCAAGAGTATAAGAAATTTTCAAATAAGACACTTATTCTTTACTCAAAGGAGTATGATCTGGGACGTCGTTCTCTACTTGACTTGCTCTCGGCACAAAATGATTTCATCCGATCAAAAGCACAAATCATTACGACACAATACAGCATACTCAATGCTAAATATAAAATCCTCAATACTATGGGTGTACTCGTAACAAGCATTATGCAAGATAATAAAGTTGTCTATTCAAAAGTTGATCTCTCAGGAGAGAAATAATGCTGATTGCAAATACTGACAACTTTAGAATGGATGCACTTCTTGACTCCCTTGTTCTTTTTACAAAAAAGTATCATAAACCTTTTTCAGCAGAGGCATTGACAGCGGGTCTGCCTATAGAACCGGGAGCAGAAGCACCGGAGCTTTTTTCTATAAATAATGCAAAAGGCCTTTTCTCCCGTGCAGCAGCACGTGCCGGGCTAAAGTCTTCTCTCATTCAACGACCTTTGCAGCAGATATCTAATCTGCAGCTTCCGATGATAATTTTGCTCTCCAATCAGGGAGCCTGTATCTTGGAAAAATTCTCAGATGACAGAAAACAGGCAAAGATCATAATGCCTGCAGAAGAGCCAATAGAACAGTGGGTTGATACACAAGACCTTGCCGATGAGTACATGGGCTACGGTTTTATGATAAAAAAAGCTTTTACAGCTGAAGATGATGAAAAAAAGACACTCCAGACACACCAAAAACACTGGTTCTGGGACACACTTAAGCTCTCCATTGGAATCTATAAAGATGTACTCTACGCCTCATTACTTGTCAACATTTTTGTTCTTGCCGCTCCGCTTTTTACCATGAATGTATATGACAGGGTCGTACCAAACAATGCCATTGAAACACTCTGGGTATTTGCCATTGGTGTTGTCATCGTCTATGTCATTGATACTTTTGCAAAATTTTCACGTACCTATCTTTTGGAAGTTGCAGCCAAGAAAAGTGACATTATCATGTCCTCTATCATCTTTGAAAAAGTACTCTCTTTAAAAATGGCTCATATACCTGCTTCTGTGGGTTCTTTTGCAAACAGCATCAAAGATTTTGACAATATCCGAGGCTTTTTGACAAATGCAACAATGGCAGCAGTGATAGACCTTCCTTTTGCCGTTATTTTTTTAGCGGTCATTGCATACATCGGCGGAACGATTGTACTCATTCCTATGGTTACGATGGGACTTATTTTGATCTACGCTTTTTTAATAAAAAATCCTCTGCGTGAGAGTATAGAATCTACACATGAAGCAGCGGCTAAAAAAAGCTCCATTCTCATAGAATCACTCAACAACCTTGAAACACTGAAAACACTCGGCGCATTAAATCAAACACAATGGAAATGGGAAGAAGCGACAGGAGAGATCGCAGGAAAAAGTCTGCGTTCACGACTTTTATCAGCTTCTATTCCAACGATCACGCAGCTGCTTATTCAACTCAATACTGTCATGATCATTGTCTATGGTGTTTACAAAATTCAGGATTTTGAACTTTCTCTGGGTGGTCTTATCGCTGTAGTTATCCTTACAGGAAGAACACTCGCACCGATGGGTCAGGTTGCCGGACTTATAACAAACTTTCAAGATGCAAAAACATCCTATGATATGCTCAACGAGATCATCTCAAAACCAAGTGAAAGACCAGAAGGCAAACAGTTTCTTGAGAAGCCGGCTTTTAGCGGACATATTGAGTTTAGAGACGTCACTTTTACCTATCCTGGGTCAAGTGTACCTGCTCTTAAAAATGTCTCTTTTGTTATTCATCAACATGAACATGTCGCAATCATCGGTCGTATCGGTTCAGGTAAAAGTACTATAGAAAAACTCATCCTTGGACTTTATGAACCCGATTCAGGACAGATCCTCATAGACGGCATCGACATTGCCCAAATAGATCCTGCAGACCTGCGTAAAAACATCGGCTATGTCTCACAAGATGTCATCCTCTTTAGAGGAACCGTTAAAGACAACATCACATTTAAAGCCTCTCACGCAAGTGACGGTGCTATGCTGCAGGCTTCGAAAATAAGCGGTACAGATGAATTTGTCAAAAAACATCCAAAAGGGTATGAGATGCCTGTAGGTGAACGCGGACACGGACTCTCCGGAGGACAGCGTCAAAGCATAGGTGTTGCTCGAGCATTTTTACTTGATGCTCCAATCTTGCTTATGGATGAGCCGACAAATGCTATGGACCAGGTCACAGAAGCAAATCTGCTCAATAATCTTGAAAAAGCGCTAAAAAATAAAACTGCGATTATAGTTACCCAGAAAATGACCCTTTTAAAGATAGTTGACAGAGTTATCATAATGAACGAAGGACGTGTTGTCATTGATGACGTCAAAGAACAGGCCATTTTAAAACTCCAGGGCGGAGGCAAAAAAAATGAAGCGTAAAAACAATACAGAATACACACAAAAAGAGTATGAGTTTATGAACTCGCTGAGTGCAGCGGTACTTGAACAGTCTCCCTCACGCATGAGCAAAGTCATCAAACTCTGGCTTATCACTATTCTAGCTTTCATTATCTGGGCATCTTTTGCAGAGATCGATGAGATAACACGAGGACAGGGAAAAGTCATTCCTTATGGACAAAACCAGATCATCCAGAACCTTGAAGGTGGGATTGTCGAAGCAATTTTGGTTCATGAAGGTGAACGTGTCAAGAAAGGTGAAGTGTTACTCAAGATAAAAAATCTTAAAAACATCTCCAGCAGTCAAACCAATGAAATGAAATATAAAGAACTTCTTGCAAAAAAACTACGTCTCTCTGCCGAAGCCAATGGTCTTCCTTTTAAAAGTATTAAAACTGATGATAAAGAACTGCAAGAGCAAATAGCACTTGCTCGTGATCTCTACAACTCTGATATGTTGGAATTTAAAGCCCAAGACAATGGACTTATTCAACAAATAGAACAAAAAAAACAAGAGTTAACAGAGGCAAAAGCAAAAATAAAATCTTTGCAAAAATCACTTACCTATGTCACAGAAGAGATCTCTATGACAGAGCCGATGGTCAAAGAAGGTGTAAAATCAAGAGTGGATTTTTTAAAACTAAAACGAGAGGCCAATGGTATCGAAAATCAGATAGAAGGGGCAAAACTCTCTCTACCACGTCTTAGATCAGCTATAAAAGAGTACCGCAATAAACGTATAGAAGCCAAACAGACCTTCCTATCCAAAGCAAAAGAAGAACTCAACAAAACAACGGCAGAGATAGCCCGATTAAAAACACAACAAATTGCATTTAACGATCAAGTAGACAGAACGATGGTCAAGTCTCCGGTAGATGGTATTGTCCAAAAACTTTTTGTTCATACCATCGGTGGTGTCGTTAAGCCGGGGGCCGATCTTGTCGAAATCGTTCCTATCAATGAAAAGTTATACTTAGAGATAAAGATAAAACCAAAAGATATCGCATTCATTCACCCTGGGGCAGAAGCAATGGTGAAGATTTCGGCTTATGATTTTTCTATTCATGGCGGGCTCAAGGGAAAAGTTGTCAATATCTCACCTGACACCATCACTGATAAAGAAGGAAAAACTTTTTATCTTATCAACGTTGAAACAGAAAAAAACTATCTTGGAACAAAAGAGCATCCACTTAACATTATCCCGGGAATGACAGCAAGTGTTGACATCGTAACAGGTAAAAAGACAGTAATGCAATACATCTTAAAACCTATACTCAAATCAAAACAATATGTATTTAGTGAGAAATAAGATGAAAACAGTACTGTTAAGCGAAAATGAAAACCTAATCTCAGAATGGAAAAACAAACTACAGAACACAAAAGTTCTCACGGCATATGATGAGGAGTCTCTGCGTGAGGTCACAAGCGGAAATCTCGATGAGTTTATAATTATTGCAGACTATGACACTATTGCGTCAGGAATCAATAAAATGCTCACAGCGAACACTTTACCCAAACAACTCATCGTACTTGAAAAAATACCTGAAGTTCTAATCGGAAAAAATTTGATCTTACATGGGGTAAAAGCCTATGGAAATACCAGAATGTTAGAGAATCACTTCAGACAAATGCTCAAAACTGTAAGCAGTGGCAAGGTCTGGAGTTATCCAGAATTGACAGCCCAACTCTCCAAACTAAACACGCTCACGTCAGAAGCTCAGTCTATGCTTCATAATAAACTGACAGATAAAGAACAAGAGGTTACGCTACTTATACTTGAAGGACTGACAAACGAAGCGATTGCCAATAAGCTTGACATTACCATTCGTACCGTCAAAGCACATATCGGTTCCATCTTTCAAAAACTTCATGTCAATGACCGTCTTTCCTTAGTACTTTTGTTAAAGCAATAGAACTTTTTCGTTCTATTAGCTTTCATCTACCTGTATATGAGTATCAATTTCTATTGTTACCATTGAACCATCATCATTTTGATGTTCATAGACATCATATGTCTCACCTGTTGTTTCATCAGTAGTCTGAAAATCACCTAATTTCCATTCAGCGTCATCGCCTTTCGTATTTAAAGCAACAGAATCTTCCTCTGTTCCATCAATACGCAAAATATTATCACTATCAGTCATATCCAAAACATCTTCAACATGTAATGAAGTGATGTTTTGACTTCCTTCATCTAGATTAATTGTTTCTATATTGGAAATACTATCACTAAGTGCACTCAAATCTATACTCATATCTTTACTAGCAATCAAGGTATCCAAACCTTCTCCACCGTTTATCATTGCATCATGTATATCTAAGACTATAGTATCATCGCCTGCACCGGCATTTATTCTGTCTGAGCCTGCTCCACCGACAATAGTGTCATCACCACTTGTTCCTGTGATATTATCATTTCCGCTTCCGCCGTCATAGTTATGTACTGCTTCGTTTCCTATGATTGTATCGTTTGAAGCTGTTCCTTTGATTGCATCTACATTGCTGATATTTGTCTCGCTGAAGTCTGATGATGTATTGTGCCATCTATTTCCATCACCTACCTGGATAGTATTCGTTCCTGCGCCGCCATCTATGTTTTCAACTGCACCTGCTTCGAAGTTTTTAAGTCCGATTGTATCATCGGCGTCACCACCTAAAATTGTATCATTACCTTCACCGCCGATGATTGTATCTTGACCGTTATTAGTTCCATTTACTCTGAATGTATCATCGCCGGCTCCACCTTTGAGTGTATCCCAGCCTGCTCCACCGACAATAGTATCATCACCACTTGTTCCTGTGATATTATCATTTCCGCTTCCGCCGTCATAGTTATGTACTGCTTCGTTTCCTATGATTGTATCGTTTGAAGCTGTTCCTTTGATTGCATCTACATTGCTGATATTTGTCTCGCTGAAGTCTGATGATGTATTGTGCCATCTATTTCCATCACCTACCTGGATAGTATTCGTTCCTGCGCCGCCATCTATGTTTTCAACTGCACCTGCTTCGAAGTTTTTAAGTCCGATTGTATCATCGGCGTCACCACCTAAAATTGTATCATTACCTTCACCGCCGATGATTGTATCTTGACCGTTATTAGTTCCATTTACTCTGAATGTATCATCGCCGGCTCCACCTTTGAGTGTATCCCAGCCTGCTCCACCGACAATAGTATCATCACCACTTGTTCCTGTGATATTATCATTTCCGCTTCCGCCGTCATAGTTATGTACTGCTTCGTTTCCTATGATTGTATCGTTTGAAGCTGTTCCTTTGATTGCATCTACATTGCTGATATTTGTCTCGCTGAAGTCTGATGATGTATTGTGCCATCTATTTCCATCACCTACCTGGATAGTATTCGTTCCTGCGCCGCCATCTATGTTTTCAACTGCACCTGCTTCGAAGTTTTTAAGTCCGATTGTATCATCGGCGTCACCACCTAAAATTGTATCATTACCTTCACCGCCGATGATTGTATCTTGACCGTTATTAGTTCCATTTACTCTGAATGTATCATCGCCGGCTCCACCTTTGAGTGTATCCCAGCCTGCTCCACCGACAATAGTATCATCACCACTTGTTCCTGTGATATTATCATTTCCGCTTCCGCCGTCATAGTTATGTACTGCTTCGTTTCCTATGATTGTATCGTTTGAAGCTGTTCCTTTGATTGCATCTACATTGCTGATATTTGTCTCGCTGAAGTCTGATGATGTATTGTGCCATCTATTTCCATCACCTACCTGGATAGTATTCGTTCCTGCGCCGCCATCTATGTTTTCAACTGCACCTGCTTCGAAGTTTTTAAGTCCGATTGTATCATCGGCGTCACCACCTAAAATTGTATCATTACCTTCACCGCCGATGATTGTATCTTGACCGTTATTAGTTCCATTTACTCTGAATGTATCATCGCCGGCTCCACCTTTGAGTGTATCCCAGCCTGCTCCACCGACAATAGTATCATCACCACTTGTTCCTGTGATATTATCATTTCCGCTTCCGCCGTCATAGTTATGTACTGCTTCGTTTCCTATGATTGTATCGTTTGAAACATTACCAACAACATTTGTATATCCTGTTAAATCTTCACCGGACAAATCATTTGTTGTATTATGCCATCTATTTCCATCACCAACATTATAATTATTTTGAACAACTGCATCATCAGACCCTGTAACATTCACAGTAATATTTGCCGTATCTTCTCCGCCCTTTCCATCACTTACAGTATAGTTAAAAGTCACATCCTGATTTTCACCTTTATTCATCTGCTGGAGCGTTTCACTTGGAGTAAAGTTTATTTTTCCAGAGACAACAGCAGCGGTGCCAAGAAGCATATCACTTCCATCTGTAGACATTATATTTACAGTTTGTCCTGCACTTACATCCTGGCCTTGAATCTCTGTAATACTTAAAGCATCACCCTCTTCATCCGTGTCATTGGCAAGAGCATCAATAGTTACTGAGTGATCTTCATCGGTCACAATACCTTCACCTTCATGAAGCACTGCACTCGCACCAAGAACAGCATCATTACCGTTACCAGAACTATCTGCCAATGGATTTTGCCCTTGAAAATCCAAATGCAATGCCTCTTTCCCATCTATAGTGACGGCAATATTATCGACATCTCCATCCATTGAATATTTTCCGTTCCCATAAGGACGGTTACCAATCATCAAATCATTACCGTAATCTATGATAGAACCTGTATAATTTT
Source organism: Sulfurimonas paralvinellae (assembly GCF_014905135.1). NCBI lineage: Bacteria > Pseudomonadati > Campylobacterota > Epsilonproteobacteria > Campylobacterales > Sulfurimonadaceae > Sulfurimonas > Sulfurimonas paralvinellae. The sequence continues at coordinate 1,348,927 of NZ_CP041406.1, forward strand.
GTACATATGTATCCGTTACACCGTCTTCACCTGTATTGGTTATTGTGACATGTTCTCCGTCATATTTGAACGTAATGTTATTAAGAGCATCCGCATTATATTCAACATCTGTTTTATGCCATACCCAACCTTCGTCAGTTGTTCTCATTGCAAACTGCAGATGTCCATCATTTGTAAAGGCCAATTCTACTGTACTTTCTTTATTGAAAATGATGTCATAATTTCCCTGCATGCCATCTGGCGTAACTGCTAAGGAGAGTTCAAAATTTTCTTTACCGTTTAAGTTCAGCGTTGGTGAATCAGCTATTGTAATGTTTGATGTATTTGTATCGCTTAGAGTAATGGAATTATTAGCAATCTCATCAACTGCAATTGGTGCATCATTAACATCTGTTGTCGCTACAGGCATAACATCAACACTTACACCCTCACCTTCAAATGTTCTATGGATTTCCACACCCGCACCAAGAACAGCATCATTACCGTTACCAGAACTATCTGCCAATGGATTTTGCCCTTGAAAATCCAAATGCAATGCCTCTTTCCCATCTATAGTGACGGCAATATTATCGACATCTCCATCCATTGAATATTTTCCGTTCCCATAAGGACGGTTACCAATCATCAAATCATTACCGTAATCTATGATAGAACCTGTATAATTTTGTACATATGTATCCGTTACACCGTCTTCACCTGTATTGGTTATTGTGACATGTTCTCCGTCATATTTGAACGTAATGTTATTAAGAGCATCCGCATTATATTCAACATCTGTTTTATGCCATACCCAACCTTCGTCAGTTGTTCTCATTGCAAACTGCAGATGTCCATCATTTGTAAAGGCCAATTCTACTGTACTTTCTTTATTGAAAATGATGTCATAATTTCCCTGCATGCCATCTGGCGTAACTGCTAAGGAGAGTTCAAAATTTTCTTTACCGTTTAAGTTCAGCGTTGGTGAATCAGCTATTGTAATGTTTGATGTATTTGTATCGCTTAGGGTTACTGAACTCGCAGTAGTATCTGTTACTTCATGCACTGTTACACTATAATCCGGCAAATCTTGACCCACATTAACAACGGCAGCACCTTTAGCCGTCAATGCGATATCACCATTATCATTAATCATATAATGCTCAGTATCACTTATCTCTAATAACGTAGTATCACCTTCAACATCATCAACTGCTGTTGTGGCTATTATAGTTCCCGCACTCACACTATCTTCTACTATGGATTCTACTGGTGAAACTGTAAGCGTTGGTACGTCATTGACACTTGCAACATTGACTGTAAAGTTTTGCGTAGTTGTCGCTCCAGAATTATCGGTAATAGATATGGAAATATTATCAGTACCATTAAAGTTATGATCTGGAGTATATAAAATGTCGCCATTGTCTTGCAGTGTCAATCTACCATGTTCTGCAGACATGGAACTTGTATCTATTGTTCCATCAATATCTGAAGCATTTGCGATTACCTGAGCTATATCTTCAGTTGCTGTAATATCTACTATATCTATTGTAGGAGCGTCATTTGAACCGATCACTCTTATTTCCACAGTTTTTGGTTCACTTACATGCTCTCCATCAGAAACTTCAACAGCAAAAGTAATATTTGCAATATCACCCTCGCCTAGCTTATCAAATTCGACATTATCAAAGTAAAAGTCACCAACCTGTGCATCAATTTGTGGATACAGATCTAAAAATTCCTGTGTAACCTGAACAACCGTCTCATCATAATGATTCGTTGTAGGATTACTAAAAACTGCATCTGTAGCGCTCGGAGCTTTAAAATAATTATTACCACCGTCAGTATGCGCCAATGCTACTGTAAAATGGGAACTGTCACTGTCATGAATGTTTAAGTGGTTGAGCATCTCTGCCTGTGTAATAATAGAATAAACATCACCTGCCCATGTTGCACCGAAACCACGGAAACCTTCTAAATTATCTTCATTTACTATTATATCACTGCTGTTAATGATTTCAGGAGTTGTATTTTCTATTGCAGAAGACTCTTCAGTTGCAGGAATAACTACTCTTTGTACCTGATCAGGCTGTTCATTTGCATTGGATACTGTATCTATATCTCTTAATTTTGTTGTAATATCTTGATCGAGAAAGTCTGTATTTATTTCTTGAAAGTCAGGAGTATAACTTGAATCAGAAGAGGCAGAACCGGAATCATCCCCTGCTGCTGTCTCCATATCATCAGGCTGCACAATATCATCAGTAGTATTATCTTCTCCAGATTCCATTTCTGCTAAGGCAGTTACAGCACTTATGTCAGTAACAGTTTCATCAGCTGAAAATGCTTCCTGTGTTAAAGAAGCATCAAAAAGCTGTTCCTCATCGGCTAGCATAATCATTTCACTGCCGTCTTGCATAGAAATAATGATATTATTCATAGGATTATTTGAAGCTTCACCTATAACAATATCACCCTCATAAATTTTATCACCCTCATGCAATTGTACTTGTGAACCATCAGGATGCTTCACATAAAAAACACCATTAACACTTGAAACCGATGCGATAATCTGAGCCATAACTTACTCCTAAAATTTTTATTATAGAGTAATATTACTAGATTTTTAAAAAAGAAAATATTGTACTCAAGTACAAGATAGAATGGAAGTGTATAAGTTTTTAGGGGAAATAAAAATCTTCAAGTGGTGGACGAGGAGAGATTCGAATCCTCCTAACACCCCTATTTTTTGAACAAAAAACGTCAAAATCCCTAATATAGGGGCTAGAATTCTTAAAAAAAACTGAACCTTAAACCGATTTCGTCAATTTTTGTAAAATATTTGGCACCAAAATGGCACCCGTGGCACCATATTTTCTTATAATTTTCGTTCAAATTCTGTAAGTTTTTCTTCTATTTTTTCATAGTCATACATATAAGCTCTTACTAACTTCCAAAATGCTTTAGAATGATTTTTGTACACAATATGTACCATTTCATGCAGTACAATATATTCAATCAATTCAGAAGGTAATTTAATAATCTCGGTATTAAAAGTTATTCTATTTCGTTCTGAGCAACTTCCCCACCTTTTTGCACTTTTTCTAAATCCTACATATTCTGGATATAGTTTCATTCGATTACTATGTGCTCTAAGAAGCTTTAAAACTTTTTTTTCTGCTTTTATTTTATAAAATCTATCAATAGCTTGATTCAATTCTATTTGATCGACTTCAGGCGGTGTATAAATTTTAAATTTTGAATGATTAAAAACAACTCTTATATCTTTACGAGATTCTTCTTTTAAAATCTCAACATAATAACTTTTTCCAAGATAAAAAAGTCGTGACCCTGTAACTATATCACCATAATCAACTGATCTTCCAACCTCTTTAATCTTTTTCATAATCCATTTTGCTTTGGATTTAACTAACACTTGTATTTTATTGTCAGGCATATCTTTAGGCACTTTTACAAGAACCTTTTGATCTCTTTCAACAGTAATATATGTATTCTTAATCCTTGCATTTCTTTGCACTATACAATGAATTGTCTGTGTACCGTATTGTATTTTCATTGATTCTCTAAAATATCTAAAATAGTTATTGGAAGAGTTTTTAATTGCTCTTTATCAATATTGGCACTTCTCAAAAGAGATTTAATATTCTTACGAATCTCTTTTTTAATATCGTCAAACTCTTTCCAGTCTTCTTTTGTAAGATATACACCAATTTTATCAAAGAGTGCTATGGTGAAATCTTTCGGATCTGCAACAACTTTTTCTAAGCTTTTATAGACTGGAAA